>DAOUCB010000126.1:0-5309 GCA_034432495.1 Anaerolineae bacterium
CCTCTACAGTGATGCTGCTGCCAGCGGCGTAATCAACCTGGACGGTGTGCCCGTTGTTCTTGATGGTCAGGGCGCTGGGCTGGTAATTGAACTGAATGTCGCTCAGGTTCTCGCTGGCAGGCGCGAGAATGTCAATCGGCGACTGCGATTTGCCCGTCTCGCACAGATCAAAACGGTTGTCGAGTTCGCCCCAGTGGGCGGGGCCTTCTTCGCCTTCGTACGTCCAGTGCGGCAGCGGCGCGGGCGTGGGTGTCGCGTCCTGCGCGCCAGCCAGCCCGACGGTAAAGATCGCGCTCAACGCCGCGACGACGAGTAAGTATGCAAAATGACGTTTGGTGAAAAATGACATTGAAAATCCCCCTGTGCAATGTGAAAACCCACATCACCTTAGCACAGGAGATTCTCTGGAAAGAATAGAGATTTTATTAAGATCGGGTATTTATTATATTATCCTGAACGATCATCTGACTGTAGCCAAAGACCGCGCCGAAATGCGCGATCAGCCGCTGCGCGACTTCCACTTCATCCACCGGAGCGGCGAGCAGCGCCGCGAGGCTGGTGACGCCTTTGTCACGGATGCCACAGGGGATGATGCCGTCAAAGTAGGCGAGATCAGTGTTCAGGTTAAGAGCGAAGCCGTGTTTAGTCACGGCGCGCACATTGATACGCACGCCGATGGCGGCAACTTTGGCTTCTCCGTGCGGCGTATCGACCCAGACGCCGGTCAGCCCCTTAATCGGATAGGCGCGGACACCGTAATCCGACAGGGTGGCAATGATGACCTGTTCCAGACGGCGCACGTAGCCGACGAAATCGGTACGCAGCGTCTCACGTTTAAGCTGGATGATGGGGTAGCCGACCAACTGCCCCGGCCCGTGATAGGTGATGTCACCACCGCGATCCGTCCGAAAGACGTCGATGCCGAGGCGGGCGCGTTCTTCCGGCGGCATGAGCAAATGCTCATCCTTCGCGGATGAACCCAACGTGTAGGTATGCGGGTGTTCGAGCAGAAGCAGGCGATCTACGCCGCTGTCGCTGCCGCGTTCGTCGGCGAGACGATTTTGCAGGTCGAGCGCATCCGCGTAGGCGATGCGCCCAAGCTGCCAGACTTCACAGGATCGGGGCATCGTCGCGGCGATTCGGGGCAAGCTGGTGCTTTTCAAGGAAGTTCATCATGGTCTGCCACGCGATTGATCCCGGCTGATTGGCAGACGAGGGAATCAGGTTTTCGCTGAGGAAATCGCGCCCCGCTCCAGCGAGAATAACGATTTCGTGACCGAGACGCGACTGTGCCAGTTCGCGGCGCATCTCGTCAATGACTTTGCTGGCGACGAACGGCTCATTGCTGCCGTAGACCGCCAGAATCGGCGTTTTGGCGTCTTTAAACCTGCCAATGTAGCGCTGGGGAAAGCCGTAAAATGAAACGACTGCCTCGATGTCGCTGCGCTGGAGCGCCGCTTCATAGGCAAGGCTGCCGCCCATGCCGAGGCCGACTGCCGCCGTATGTCCATTGGTGCGTCCGTCGTTTTCCAGCACACTAAGCGCGGTATCGACGTAGCCATAGCCGCGCGCGCCTTTGTTTTCGACCAGTTGATAGGCTTCTTCCGGGGTATGGGCGACCGCGCCGTCGAACAAATCCGGCACGATGACGTAGTAGCCCATCTGCGCAAAGAGGTGCGCCATACGCCGTTCGACGGTGGTGATGCCCCACCAGTCATGCAGGATGGCAATCGCCGGGAACTTGCCACCGATGTCGGGGTGCGACCAGTAGGCGGGAAGCTGCGTCCCGTCGTCCGCCACAATCGAGACGCGACCGTTGACAATCGTATATTCGACGCGATCCGGCTGGTAGATGGGCATAAGCAGACCCTTCGGGTTTTAGAGCTGAGTGCTGAGTAAAAAACACCGACTCTTCACTCATCACTTTTATTATACCGCTACTCCTGCGGCAGCGTCAGCGCGCAGGTCTCCTGCATATAGCCATCGTCCTCGGCTTCTGCACCCAGAACGGCTTGCGATTCATCTTCGACCGCCATCACGAGCGTGCGATAGCCTTCGCGATGCGCCCAGTCGCGCACCGCCGAAACCAACTGCGCAGTGAGCGGCTTGGGCGACCAGAGCGAGATTTCGGCGCGGCGCGGGTCGTAGAGATGCTCGCGGCAGAACATAAGTGCGTCCTGCCCCGCTGCGGCGAAATGGCGGCGCGCCGTCTGCCGTTTGGCGATTTCGGGGAGCGTATCCCACTGCCGAGGCCAGAGCGTTTCCCACTGCTGGCGCGCACACGACAGCCGACCGACGGGCATGACCCAACCGTTAATCTGGGCGGCGTCGCTATCGGGATGTTCGACGGCGCGATAAAAAATCTGTCCCTGTCGGGCAGGCACGTTAAAGCGGCGCAGCGTGCTCAGCGGTTTGAGGATATAACGCTCCTCATAGGAGTTTTCGCCGCCGACGCGCGTGATCGTGATGTTCTGGCAGCGCAGCGCTTTGGCACGAGCCGCCAGCCCCTCGATCAAAGCGCGTTCGATGTCCACGTCGTCGGTGATCAGGTGAGCGATATGGAGCGACTTACCAAACGGCTCCTGTTCGACACTGTGATAGGCTTCAAGGTAGCCGACGACGCCTTTGCTGGTGACTGCCACCAGCGGAATTCCCGCGCCCAGCAGCAAATGATTGAGGAGAATGGCGCAGGTCTCGACACTCATCCAGGGGCCGCCGTGCAGCCAGCGTTCGTAGATGGTCAATGATGCATAGGGGACATCTTCGACCTGTCCCTGTTGATTGATGCGCTGCCAGATAGGGATGCGCGCGCCGAACAGCGCACTGATTGCCCCTGTATCATCCAGCCCTGCCTGACGGATTTCGACGGTCATAATTCTAGTTCCGTGATTAATTGGTACGCGGCCTCTATGATGATAGATCGAGAGGGGGTGATGCTGCAACGCGGATCAGGCAAATACGGGTAACTGGAGGGTAAAAGTTGTACCGACGCCGGGCTGACTTTCGCAGTAGACAAAGCCGTGATGGGCTTCGGCGATCTGGCGGACAATCGCCAGCCCCAAGCCTGTACCAGGGACGGTATCGACATTTTTAGCGCGATAAAACACTTCAAAGATGCGGGGCAACTCGGATTCAGGAATCCCAATGCCCCGGTCAATCACGCGGATGATGGCGTCCATTTCCTCACGTGCCAGCGTCAGGGTCACAGTGCTGCCTTCCGGTGAATATTTGACGGCGTTCGCCAGCAGGTTCATGAGCGCCTGCCGACACAGACGGGGATCGATGGAGGCCAACCAATCACCGGAACATTCGACGAACTCTATTTCGTGCGTAGGGTGGGTCGTGCGCACTTCGGCGGCGAGTTCGCTGCAAAAGTCATTTAAATCGACGACTCTAGGCTGCGCCTGAAAACCAACCTGCTCAGTTTTGGTGTAAATCAGCACGTCTTCCAGCAGGTGCGTCAAATGCCTGACCTGCGCCTGAATTTTGTCGATATGATGCAGACTGGTGACTTCGGTCAGGCGATCCGGATAGCGTTTGAGGAAATCGGTCGAGAGCTGAATAGAAGACAGAGGTGTGCGCAGTTCATGCGAGATCATTGAGGTGAAGCGCGATTTGAGTTCGCTTAATTCCTTCTCGTGACCGAGCGCGCGCCGAATTTCTTCCTCGACACGCTTATGTTCGTAGAGGCTGCCGAGGAATGAGCAGTACATCGAAATAATTTCCTGCTGAATCTCGTCCAGCGGTGTGTTGGTGATGGCGGTGTCGTTGTAGAAAATACCAATAAAGCGATAAGCTGAGTGAATCGGGGTGGCAGCGATCCAGCCAGGTTTAAGCTCAACCACTTTCTCGCCGTCCCATTCCACCTGCGGATGATATTCGACTTCCCAGACAGGGGTATCGAGCGAAAAGATGTGTTCAAGCCGCTCCCAGTTCCGTTCGCCTTTAATGAAATTATTCCCCCGCTCGATGACGGTTTCGCCCTGTAAATTTGTGCCGTAGGTTCCTTCCATGAAGTTATCGCGTTCAATGAAAATCGAGCAGCGCTCGACGCCAAGCACCTCTCGCGCCATTTCAATCGACCGCTTCCAGAGTTCGTCTATATCGGCGCATGAAATCAACTCATAGGTCAGCGCCAGCACTTTGCGCAGCCCGTGTGAAAGCGCTCGCTGGCGCATTTCGGCGCGTTTGCGCTCAGTTACATCGCGCAGGTTACACAGAATTTCGACCCCTGTGCCCATGCTCTCCAGCGGCACAAAAACGAGATCGACCGTGAATTCCCCGCCGTCACGCAAGACGGTCGCTTCCAACGATTGGGTTGAATGATGGGCGACGACACTTTGGAGCGTTAGTTCGAGCAGCACCACGTTTTTGAACAGGCTGGCAAATGATTCGCCATGCGCTGTGCCAAAGACACGCTCGAAGGCCGGGTTGGTCTGCTTGATCAACCCGTCTGCGCTCAGGAGCAGAATGACTTCGAAGCTGTTGTTGATCAGGGCTTCGGCGCTTTCTTTCGCTCGCCGCAGTTCTGCCGTTCGTTCCGCGACGGCCTGTTCCAGTTCTCCGGCGTGATGCCGGGTTTGCTCGTAATCGTTGGCATTGCGTATCGCCACCGCTGCCTGATCCGCCAGCAGTTCGATGATGCGCAGTTCACCCTCACTAAAAGGGTGCGGTCGAGCAAAGGAGACGTTCATCACGCCATAGACGCGCGCGCCAATCGACAACGGGAAACCAGCAATCGCCCCGCCCCAATTCGTATTGTTAAACAGAGGATGCTGCGCAATATCGGGAATAACGAGCCGCTGTCCGCTGCGGGCAACGGTGTAAGTCAGCCCAGTCGGACGGGGTTCCTGCACTGGTCGATCCACATGCTGCCCTTCCATCAATGCCGCGCCAAAGGTAACCTTATCGCCATCATAGAGAAAAATGTGGACATTATAGGCATGAAACAAGCTGGTGACCTGTGTCAGAATGGTTTCCAGCAGGGGTTTGAGTTCCAGACTGGAAGCAAGCTGTAAACTCGCCTGATGCACAGCTTCCAGTTCGGCGTTGCGCTGGTGCTGAAGGCGTTCAGCTTCTTCGCGCTTCAGGAGTTCAGCCTGAAGCCGCATACTTAATTCATGGACATAGCCGAGCGTCACCGTCAAAAACAGCAGTACCCCATAGCCAAAGACGCGTGTGACCTGAAGCGATGGTTCAGTCAACCTGGGATCGCCGCTGAGAGACATCAAAAACCAAGTGAGGCAAATCGCCCCCAGCGACGCCAGCAGCCCACCGCGCACCCCAAAGAGGAAAGCGGTCACCGCGGC
>DAOUCB010000127.1:0-31799 GCA_034432495.1 Anaerolineae bacterium
CAAGCGTCGACCTGATGGCACCTATGTCCGTCGTTGGAGTTTATTTCGCGAAGGCTGTCAGGCTTTTCTCGCTGCTAGCCCTCCTCTCTAAACTTACTGTCGCCCCCTCAGCCCACGCAAGCGGGGAGAGGGGAGAAAAAGCCGCCCAACGGGGTCGAATAACAGATCAATATCACCACAAATCGGAAGATTCAGATCAAAGGGCGCGGATGTCGGCGGCGTGATCCATCTCGTGCTTGACCGCCCCATGAACAAACTGCTCGACTGTCTCCTGCCACCAGACAAAGGTCACAGGCTGGTCGTACTCCTCCAGCGGAATGTCCTTCAAAAACTGCCGGATGACAAAACGGTTGATTTCGTATTCGACGGTCACATCCTGCAAGGGCAAGCTCTGGCGAATGGCGACGAAATACTCGTTCGCGGCGTCGGTATCCGCAAAGGGATAGCTGCGGCGCGGCGCGCCTGCCCGATAATCGCGAAAGGCTTCATAGCACATCGCTTCCCAACCCGCGATATGGGCGATGAATTCGCGTTTTTTCCAGCCGGGATAAATCTCGGCGTCGGCGTCGAGGCGGGCAAGCGTCTCGTTCAGGTATGCCCGCGCGTCATCAAGTTCCTTCAGTAAAGCCGTTTTACGCTCGTTCATCCCTGTTCCTTGTATCGGATTGAAAGTATTCGTCACGGTTTCAGCGCGCGAATATCCGCGGCGTGGTCGCGTTCGTGCTTGACCGTGTCGTGAATGAACTGCTCCACCGTGTCCTGATACCACACAAAGGACACAGGCTGATTATAATCCTCGACCGGAATTTCCTTGAGGAACTGCTTGACGATCAGGCGGTTGATCTCGTATTCGACCATCATATCGACCAGCGGCATATTCTGGCGGACAGCGATCAGATATGCGTTGGCAGCATCTGCGTTGTCGTAGGGATAGCTGCGGCGCGGCGCACCTGCCCGATAATCGCGAAAGGCTTCGTAGCACATCGCCTCCCAGCCGCCGATATGCGCGACGAACTCGCGTTTCTTCCAGCCGGGGTAAATCTCGGTGTCGTCATCGAGGCGGGCAAGCGTCTCGTTCAGGTAAGCCCGCGCGTCATCCAGTTCCTTCAGTAGAGCGGTTTTCCGGTCAGTCATTGCAGTTCCTCCAGGCAAGTTCTCGCGAAACTACATGATCCATCTGTCGTCGCCTGAGTCAGTAGGCCTGGCAAAGTTTAGTTTCGTCGCCGTGCAGCCATGTATCCCACGCACAGACGATCTGCTTGAAAATGCGGTTGCCGCTGGCCTTGTTGGTCAGAATGATCAGGCCATCGCCACTTTCGGGCAGCAGCAGGAAGATCGAGCGCTGGCCGACGCCAATGCCGTCGTGCCAGACAACCGGGGTGTCGTCAGCGAGCGAAAACAGGAAATTGCCAAAGCCGTATTCGCCATTGGTCGCTTCGGCGGGCGTGTGCATCAGCGCCACGCTTTCCGGTGTGAGCCAGTCGCCCGTCATGCCCAGTGTGAAAAAGCGCGCCAGATCATTGGCGCTGGTGAAGAGGCCGCCCGCCGCCTGATCTTCGTGGATCAGGTTGTGATCGACGCCGCCAGAAACGGTATACGAGGTCGCCATGTCGGGCAATCCGGCAGGCCATTGAAAGAAGCTGCGCGTCATGCCCAGCCGATCCAGCAAATCGGTTTTCATGACATCCGTGAACGTTTCGCCCGTGATGTCCTCGATCATCAACTGCAAAATCGTGTAGCCGCCACCGGAATACATGAAGCGCCTGCCAGGGGTGATGATGACCTGAACGGCCTGCCCCGCCCCGCCTTTGCCGTCGAGGAAGTCGGGCAGCGGCGCGAGATAACCTGTGTCAGCGTTGAAGCCGTGATAGCCATCGACATTCAGCCCCGCCGTGTGACTGAGGATACGCCGGATCGTCACCTGTTCGGGATCATTACGACCAAGCCCGGTCAACTGCCAGCTTTTCAGATACTGGTTGACGGGCGTATCGAGGTCAATTGTGCCAGCTTCGACCATGCGCATAATCTCCCAGGCGGTCAGCGCCTTCGAGATCGATTCGACGCTGAAGACGGTGTCGGCGGTGACGGGTGTCTGAGTGTCCTCATCGGCGAGGCCGTAGCCCTGTGACCAGACGATCTCGTTGTTGTGGATCAGCGCCAGCGACGCGTCGGGGACGTGCGCCTGGGTCAGCAGCGTCGGCACGAGCGTATCAAGCTGGTCGGTCAGGGCGGCGACATCATCGCTTTGCGCGGCGGCAGGCGCAGCCAGAATCAATAACATCATCGAAATTATCATCCACAAAAAACGCATCTTCAGGTTCCTCTCATATCAAAGCGAATAGAGATCGCTATACTGGATTACTGATGAATTGAGAGAGTCGTTCAGCTTTGGACACCCTTGAACCTGCGCTGCAAAGCTCAACGCCGGATATTCCGGCTGGCTATCGTCTCGCCAGCGATTTATTTGAGGATTTCGATGACCCGAATCATCGGCTCGGACGCTGGCGGTGGCTGCTGATCGGCAATTTATGGGCGCTGCTGCCGTTGGGGTTGGCAGTGCTAATCCTGTGGCTGCCCTACCAGTTTTACACGGCGCTGGGCACGCCGCTGGCGCAGTTCGCTGACCCGAACTGGAGTCCGGTGCAGCACTGGATAGTCGGCGCGCTGATCATCGTGGGATCGATCATTCTGCACGAATGGCTGCACGCGCTGGCGCTGATCGTCCTCGGCTACCGGGCGCGGCTGCGTTATGCCAGCGGCTATTTCTACGCGACGACGGATGGTTTTCTGACACGGCGCGATTACCTGATGATGGTGCTGACGCCGATCACGCTAATGACGTTCGGCGGCGGGATCGTATTGCTGCTTTTGCCTGTGAGTGTGGGGCAAATCGTGCTGATCGCGCTGCTGCTGAATGCCGCCGCCTCGATTGGCGACCTGGTGGTAGCAGATCGAACACGCCGCCAGCCTGCCGATGCCCTGTTCGCGGATCGGCAGGGGATCAAGGTGTTTCTGCGCGAAACGCATCCATGATAAGGATTCAGAAATGAACGAAGTCGATCAGGGCATTATCAACCTACCCAGCCCGTTTTCGGTCGCCGAGACGCTGGATCGGCTGGAGGCGCTGCTCAAGTCGAAGGGTGTCAAAGTTTTCGCGCGGATTGATCAGCGGGCGGAAGCGCAACAAGCTGGACTGGACATGAAGCCAACGCAACTGCTGCTGTTTGGCAATCCGCAGGCAGGCACGCCGCTGATGAAGGCCGCGCCGAGCATTGCGCTCGATCTGCCGCTGAAGGCGCTGGCGTGGGAAAGTGACGCGGGGCAAGTCTGGCTGAGCTACAACAGTTTCGCTTATTTGCAGCAGCGTCACGGCCTGAGCGACGACCTGATCCACAAAATCGCGGGGAGTGAAATGCTCATGCGCACGGCGGTTCAAGCCACAGAATGAGACAAAATTGAGTGGGCGTTACAGCTTTAGGCGAAAAACAATTGACCCTGCGAAAAAAGTATGCTAATATTAATTGCAAGTCGGAATACCGCGCTTCCCTTTCCATAACGAACACCTGAATCTGAACACCCTTCTTTTCAACCGCCGACGATTGGCGATGTTGGGAAGTACCTGTAAACAGTGTTCCACCAGACTCAATTGTCATTCAGGAGACATCACCTTTACCCTCGAACGTCTCATTTGCTGTGTCCACATCCGGGTTATGAAAAAAGTAAACGCTGCAATTCGAATTCATCGACATATCACCGGGAACGACGATGCCTATCGTGCCGTTCCTGAACATGCAATCCCTCGCCCATAGGAGATCAACGTGGATATTGCTTATCTCGAACCTAAAAATCTAGAAGAACTGCGCCAGATCGCGCGCGAAGCCAGCGTGAGCGGCTACAGCCGCATGAAGAAGCAGGATTTAATGCTGGCGCTGCTGCGTGACCATGCTGAAAAGCAGGGTTACAAACTGCGCGGTGGCGTCCTCGAAATTGTGGACGACGGCATCGGCTTCCTGCGCGCCGAGAAATACCTGCCGGGGCCGGAGGACATCTACGTCAGCCAGACACAGATCAAGCGCTTCAACCTGCGCACAGGCGACATGGTCGTCGGGCAAGTACGAGCGCCCAAAGATTCGGAGAAATACTATGGTCTGCTCCGCGTCGAATCGGTCAACGGGCAGAACCCTGAAGAAGCCAAGAACCGCCCGAATTTTGAAGACCTGACCCCGATTTTCCCGCTTGAACGCTTTGACTTAGAAACCAACCCACGCATCATCTCGACCCGATTACTCAACCTGATTGCTCCCATCGGGCGCGGACAGCGTGGTTTGATCGTCTCGCCTGCGAAAGCGGGTAAGACGACCGTCCTGAAGGACATTGCCAACGCCATTAGCCGAAATTATCCTGACGTTCACCTGATGATCGCCCTGATCGGCGAGCGCCCAGAAGAAGTCACCGACATGGATCGCTCGGTGGATGCCGAAGTGATCGCGTCCACATTTGACGACCCGGTACAGCATCACGTCCGCGTCGCCGAAATGGCGCTCAACCGGGCTAAGCGGCTGGTCGAAATCAAGCGCCACGTCGTGCTGCTGCTCGACAGCATCACGCGCCTGACGCGCGCTTATAATCTGGTCGTTCCGCCGAGCGGGCGCACGCTGACCGGTGGTCTTGATCCGTCGGCGATTCACCCGCCGAAGCGTCTGTACGGTGCGGCTCGTAATATTGAAGAAGGCGGCAGCCTGACGATCATCGCGACCTGCCTCGTCAACACCGGCAGCAAGATGGACGACGGCATCTACGAAGAATTCAAGGGTACGGGCAATATGGAACTGCACCTGAGCCGCAAGCTTCAGGAGCGCCGTATCTTCCCGGCCTACGACATCGAACAGTCTTCGACGCGGCGTGAAGAACTGCTGCTGGGGCCGGACGTGCTGGCGCGCGTCTACACGCTGCGCCGCATGTGGAGCCACCTCGCCGAAGACCCGGAAATGCAGGCCGTCGGTGCGACCGAGCAACTGCTCAACCAATTCCGCCAGTACGAAACCAACGAGGAATTCCTCAACAGCCTGCCCGGTTCGGGCGGCGGCAACAACAGCGGACGCGGTTACTAAACGAAAGTCTAGGCTGCCCGTTCTTAGAGCTAGGTTTTGCGGTCAACGACGGTAATTTCTCCCGTGACGGACGACCAAAACTACTGAGGACGGGCAGCCTTTTGTTTGTCTGCGCCGCGAACCCCATCGATTTGCCACCCACTTCAGCGACTTTTCTAACACAGCCTGCGTATTATAAGTCATCGACACATGAAAGGATGGCTTGGTCATGTATTGGAATTCGTCAGACCGCTGGCATGAGCGTTGGCAGGGTCGTCGGCATCACGGCGGTTTCTGGATCGCGCCGCTGATTTTCCTCGGATTGATCATTCTCACGCACGGCTGGATTCTGTTTCTGCCGCTGATGATGTTTGCGGCGTTCGCCTTCTTCGGCTTCGTGCTGCCGCGCATCATGTATCACATGCATGATGGCAACTGGCAAGGCGGCGACTGGTCACAGTGGGCGGTTTCCTGGGGCAGCGAGAAGCGCAAGCGTCAGTTCGGGGACTGGCACCACTGGGATAACGGCCCGCACGCCCGCTACGACGAAAAGCCGAAGCGCGACGACGACATAGAATACGTCTAATGCGACATAGAGAGAGAGCCACACGGCTCTCTCTTTTTTTTGCAACAATCCCCCACCACGATGCGTATAACCAGTAAAGAGAAGGCGAAAGGAGCAGCAGATGATCGCAGCACACGCAGCCCTGATGATAGGTTTGGTCTTTATGGGAGTGATCCTGCTCAGCATGTTCCTGTTCAGCACGTCCGCCGGGATGTGGGTGGCGCAGCGGGATACTCACGGTCGGCTGACGCTCGAAGAAATGATGGAGCGCTCGATCTCGGACGACGACGATGCGGAGTGAGCAAGAGATTCGCCGCGAGGTTGAGGGACGGCTGAAGCGGCGCGGTCTGCTGCTGCTCGACGGCGGCCTATGGCTGCTGACGATGATTGCCTTGTTCGCCTATTCCCGCCACAACGATCTGTGGGAAGGCTACTCCCCAGCAATCATGCTCGTGTGGACAATCGTGCTGGCGCTGCACCTCTTCAGAGTACGCTACAGCGAGAAACGCAAATGGGATGACTCGGCTTCTCGTCTCATGCATCAATCAGCGCCTCGTATCGCGGAGGATGGTGAATTGATCACGTTCCCGTATCATGAAAATGAGGAATAGGAATAGGATGATGCGGAGTGAGCAAGAGATTCGCCGCGAGGTTGAGGGACGGCTGAAGCGGCGCGGCCTGCTGCTGCTCGACGGCGGACTAGGCGCGCTGGTCGTCTTTTTCCTTTATCAATTCAGTCGTTACCGTTCCTTTGGTGACCCCTGGGCAGGCCTGATTCTCCTCTTCATATTCGGGTGGTTCGCCTTCGGGATTCTGCATACAGCCTACGTCCTCTACGTGGAGGCACGCGAATGGCTGGTACAAAGAGCGATTACACGGGAACGTGAGTTTTATGCTTTGAAAATGGCTTATGAGAAACGCAAACGAGATGACTCGTTCTCTCTTAACGAATATGGATCACGGCCTCGTATCAGCGAGGATGGGGAACTGATCAGCTTCCCTGAAGATGAGATTGAGGAAGGCGATTATGCGCAGCGACGCCGAAATTCGTAGGCAGGTCGAAAGGCGAGTGCGGCGCTGGGGGCTGCTGGCGCTGAACGCGATTCTGTGGGTAGGCGCGGCAAAGCTGATCTACGTGATCAGCGAAAGATACAGTTTTTCGGGGAAGGCCGAAGATGTTGGCATTCTGTTCATGGTGGGTTGGGCGGCGCTGGTGGGGCTGCACGCCCTGCGAACCTTCTACGTTGAGGGGCGGGAATGGCTGGTGCGGCGGGCAATTGCGCAGGAACACCAGCGTTACGGGCTGCCAGAGAAGCGCAAACGGGATGATTCGGCTTCCCTACCGGATGAAACGTGGTTTTCCCTTCCGGCAGACGACGGCGAATATACCGTTGTTCCCTTCCGGGATGATCCGGTCGGTGAGCTAGGGGATGATTTCCCCTTCCGCAATGAAGCAGAATTGAAGGCCAAACGATGAATGACGAAGCGCGGCGTCTGAATATTCGCTGGCGGCGGAACCTGTTCGGCTTTCATCTGCTGATCTGGCTGGTGGCGCGGCTGGCGGTAGGGTCGATCAACCAGATGCCGCCCGAAGCAATTTACAACCTGCTCGAAGTCTGGGCGCTGGTTGTGGCGATCCATGCGGTGGGGCTGGTCGTCCTCGATGGGCGCGACCGGGCTGACCTGCCGATCAAAGCGCTGCATCGATTGATCGAGCCGCGCGAACGGCGCTGGACGCTGATCGCGATTGACGCGCTGGTGTGGATTCTGCTGACGATGATGATCGCCAGCCGCGTCATCCCCGAAAGCACGATTATTGAATATGCTGCGCCGCTGTCGCTGCTGTGGCTGGCGCTGACCGCCGTCGGGCTGGCACACGTACTGCTGGTGCTGTACGCCGAAATCCGCGACCACGCACCGATGCGCAAGCGGAAAAACAGCGCGCGAGTTCAGGATGAGAAACCCCGGCTGCTGACGATGACCCGTGACGGCGAGGTGCTGGAATTGATTGACGACGCAGCCGATCCGGCGTCTATCGAGCGCGGCAAGCAGCGTTAAGTTCAAGGAGGCAAGCCCATGTCTGACGAGCAGTTGTACAAAATCGCACGCCAGCGGATTCAGCAGCGCAACCGACGCTGGTCGCTGTGGGCGCTTGACCTGGGCGTGCTGATTGTGACACTGGCGGCCATGATCATGGCGGGGAACGACATCACGGTCGCGATTTTCCTGACATGGGGCGCGATCTTTGTCGTCCATACGATCATCACGGCGTTTGCGGAATCGAGCGAAAGCAGCATCGAGCGCGAAGTCGCCAGGCTGCGGAAAGCCGCCGCCGAAAGCAACCTGTACGAAAAGCCGAAGCGGCTCGAACTGAGCGACGACGGCGAGTTGAGCGAAAGCATCGACGCGCCGAACGAGCAAGTCCAGCGGGTCAGCCGGAATTCGAATTAATTGAGGGGCGTTATGTCTGAGGAACGGCTTTACGAACGGGCACGGCAGCGAATTGACCGCAATCATCGACGCTGGCTGGTGTGGGGCGTGAACTTCATCGGGTTTCTGCTGTACGTGGGGGCGTTGGCGGCCTACAGCGGCATTCCGCGCAACGTGGGTGAAACGGTGCTGCAAGCGTGGTTTGGGGCGCTGGTGCTGCACACGACCGCGATTGTGCTGATGCAGGATGAAGAAGCCGGGATTGACGGGGAAATCGCCAAAGTGCGCAGGCGTGTGGTGCTGCCGCCGCCGGATGCTCAAAGCATCCGGCTAGGAAACCCAAGCCCCGTGAACGGGGCTGATTCCATGCAGGTGACGGCGGATAAGTGATTAAGTTAGCGCAAGTAGAGCAAAGGCGCACGGGCAAACAAGTGAGGCAGAACGGGCGAGGCGTGCCTCGCCCCTACGAGGGAAAGGGCAGACACGCAGGTGTGCCCCTACGAAAACATTCCACGTTTTTCTGTGGTGCAATGAGGGGATAGTATGTCTGAAGATCAACTATACGAGATTGCCCGCAAGCGAATCGACCGAAGAAATCGACGCTGGCTGTTGCTGGGTGTGAATTTTTTCTTCTTTCTGATGTACCTCGGCGTGTTTACGGCTTACAGCGGGATTCCGCGCAACGTGGGTGCGTTCTTCGCGCTGGCCTGGATGGGCGTGCTGGTGCTGCACGTGTTTTACCTGAACATCACGCAGAACCGGGATGAAGCGATTGACGGCGAAGTCGCCAAGCTGCGTGAGGCGATTTACGAGAAGCCGAAGCGGCTCGGCCTGACCGACGATGGCGAACTGACCGACATTGACAGCCTGGACGAAACGCCCGCTGACAGCGTCGATGACGACCTGAAGGACAACCTAGACGAATTACCAGTCAAACGGCGGAGTAATTCGTTATAATGAGGAAATCAATCGGCAGCGGAGCACTGCTCATGGCGTCGCTCGAAGGTCAAACGCTCGGTCAGTACAAAGTGATCAGCCAGATGGGGTCAGGCGGGATGGCGACCGTTTACAAAGCCTACCATCCGCGTCTGGATCGCACTGTGGCGATCAAAATGCTGCACGAGGCGTTTCAGGAAGACAAAAATTTCCTGGCGCGGTTCGAGCGCGAGGCACAGATCGTGGCGAAGCTGGAACATCCCCATATCGTGCCAGTGTTCGACTTCGACGAATTCAACGGGCGTCCGTACCTGGTGATGAAGTACATCGAGGGGCACACGCTGAAGGCTGAACTCGAAGATCATCCGCTGACGATTCAGGAAATTCTGCGGATTATGCCGCCGATTGGGGATGCGCTGGATTACGCGCACCGTCAGGGGGTACTGCACCGCGACATCAAGCCGTCGAACATCATCCTCGATACGAACGGAACGCCGTATCTGACGGATTTCGGGCTGGCGCGGATCGCGCAGTTGGGCGACAGCACGCTGAGCCAGGATGTACTGCTGGGGACACCGCATTATATTTCGCCGGAACAGGCGATGGGCAACCGCGATCTCGATTCGCGTACCGACCTGTACTCGCTGGGCGTGGTGCTGTTCGAACTGGTGGTCGGGCGCGTGCCGTTCAGCGCGGATACGCCGTTCGCAGTGATTCACGACCAGATTTACCGCCCGCTGCCCAAGCCAAGCAGCATTAACCCGGAAATTCCGCCGCAGGTCGATGCGGTGCTGGAAAAAGCGCTGGCGAAAGCGCCTGCGGATCGCTACGCGACTGCCAGCGAGATGATCGCCGCGTTCCGCGCCGCCGTCGAGGCGTCGGGGCTAACGACGCTCAACCCGGAGCGCCGGAACGCAGCCTCGAAATCGCTGGACAAGCTGCGCGATCAGCAAAATCAAACGCAGCCGCCGATTGAGGCAGCACTGCCGCCCGCGCCCGCCGTGCCGACCCCGCCTGCTCCCGTTCCGCCGGTTCCGCCGCCCGCGCCAGCACAGCCGCGAGCGAACGCCGAGCCGTTCGAGGACGAGGATGATGAGGACGATGAGGACGAGCGAAGCAACCGTTATGGGCGCGGACGCGGTTTCGGCGCGCCGGGTGGATTTTCGAGGCCGCCCACGCGCCACGATATTCGCAAAGCCAAGCGGGAAATCCGGCGCGAGGCCAAGCGGGAAATGAAGCGCACGGTCGAAGCGCAGTTCGATTTTTCCGATGTCGGTCGCGCGCTGGGACAGGCAGGCGCAGCCGCAAAGACTGCATTCGAGGAAGCGAGCGCCTCGTTTAGCAACGCACGCGATCCCGATTTGATGCCTGCCGATGACGAAAGCGCGATTCGGATGCGGGTCGAGCAGCAGTTCAACAAGCGCAAGGAATTCATCGGCAACCTGAGCGCGTTCGTGATGGTCAATATCGTGCTGTGGATCATCTACGGGGTGAGCGGCGGCTTCCCTGGCTTCCCCTGGCCGTTGATCGTGATGTTCGGCTGGGGATCGGGCTTAGCCGCGCACGCCATCGAAACCTACTACGCGACGGGCAAACGCGCGTCACGACGGCTGCGGATCATTCAGGGAGAGTTTTATCGCCAGTTTGGGCCGGACTGGCCGCAGGCGGATCGCAAGGAACTGCGGCGCATCCGTGACCGCGCCGTGCAGCCGATCACGAAGCGGCGCGAATTCGCCGATCATCTGGCGGTGTACATCTGCATCAACATCATGCTGTGGATTATTTACGGCACAACGGGTATCCTCAGCGGCTTCCCCTGGCCGCTGATTGTGATGTTTGGCTGGGGGATTGGGCTGGTCTTTCACGGCGCAGAAGCCATCATGACTGGCTCGTCACGCGAGAACGCCGTTCAGCGGGCTATTGAGCAGGAACGCGAGCGGTTGTATGATGAAAGCGAAAAACCGAAACGCGCACTGCGCTCGGACGACGCGCCTGAGGTGCGACTCACCGAAGACGGCGAGTTCACCGAGAGCATGGTCGAGGAAATCAACCACGAGGAAAAGCAGAAGCGATCCGGTCGGTAAGGCAGCGGTGGACGAGCGCGTCTGTGATAAAAATCTTCAGGAGAGGAATATCGCCTTGTTACAATCCCGGTTGATCAAACGAATTGAGCGCATTTATCGCCTGCGCCTGCTGTACGCCCTGCATATCACGCTGTATGGCGCGCTGATGGTGCTGGGCGTGCTGACGGTCGATCCATCACGCTGGCAGACGATGATGTTTGTTGGGCTGGCGTGGCTGCCCGTGCTGCTGGCGCACACGACCGCGCAAACGGTGCTGGAACTGCGCGAACGCTGTACTCCGGCGTATCAACCTGTGCCGCTCCAGCCGCTGAACCGCTACGCGCTGCCGATCATCCTCTACGATGAGCAGGGCAACCCGATTGGCGACGATTCGATTAACAAGATGAATTATCTGCCGAGATAAGCCCCTCACCCCCGCCCCCTCTCGCGCGAACAAGTTCGCGTTACGCAAGCGGAGAGAGGGGAGAAAAACAACGCTGCTGGTCTTCTTGCAGGGCGAGGCGTGAGGTCATTTCAGAATTGGCAATTTGCACAAAATGCCCCCACCCTCCGACCCCGATTTCCCCGATTTCAAGGAAGGGGAGGCAAGGAGGGCGCACACACAGGTGCGCCCCTACAGTTGTCCGTATCCTGCGCACATTGGGTAACGTCAACAATTCTGAAATAGTCTCGTGCCTCGCCCCTACAAACCATCCGTCCACAAGCATGACACTTTTTTGACACCTCATGGCGTGCCCCTTCGAGGACAAGGGCGCACACACGGGTGCGCCCCTACGAAAGCATCGCGTTTTCATTTTTTGGTTGTACTTAGTGCTCGATCTCATAATTCTTGCGGATGCCCCTCACCCCTGCCGACCAAAAGCGGGTCGGCTTCCCCTCTCCCACGCAAGCGGGGCGAGGGGGGAAGGAAAATACCACGAATATTGTGAGATGAAGCGCTTAGCGGGCAGTGTTTGTTCAACCCCTGGTACAACCGAGATACGCACGAATTCTCGGATTTGCAGGTCAACGGGTTTGCGTGATCACATGATCACTGGTGCAGGATGATCGGCGGCGGACGAGTTGGGTTGCGCGGGTTCGCGCCGCCGTGTGTCAGATAGAGCGTACCGGGAATGGTGGTGGCGTCGAGGCTGCCGATCCAGACACTGACGCCGCCGGTCGAGAAATTGCCGATGACATCGACGGTGGGCTGCTTGGAGTTGAACGAGTCATCGTTGCAGTACCACGTTCCGTCGGGCATTCGCACGATGAGGGCGGCGTCGGCTTTGGGTTCGGTCGAGACAAAGAAGATACGCAGGAAGGGCGTCGGCTGCGGCAGAATGAAGCCAAACGAGGGCTGGGATTCATAGGAACCGGGGCAGGCTTTGTTCTGCGCGCCGACGTCAATGTCGCCGCCGCCGAGCGAACCGGGAATGATGTAGGGATCGGGCGCGGCAGCGTCAAAGGCGAAGGCGGAGGTGGCAGGCGTCAGCCCGGTGATCGGATCGGTCGGTGCGGTGACGGCAGAGGGCACCGTTTCCGGCGACCACTGCTTCTCGGTGACATAGAGGACGCCGATGATCTGCTCAGCGGGAGCAGTTTCGCTGCTGACCCAGATGTTGTAATCGCCCGCGACCGGATTGATGAACTCGGCCTGTGGGCGGTTGTAGCCGCCCGCAAAATCGCGGTTGCAGACCCAACTGCCATCCGCGCCCTGCACGATGAGCGCGGCATCCTGATTGTCGTCGAGGGGTGCGAACAGGAAACGCAGGCGCGTCGATTGCCCTGCCCAGTTGACGCGAAACGAAGGCGCGTTCGTCGTGTAGCCTGCGCAGTTGTCGTCGTCGGTGACGGATTTCTGCACATCGAGCGCGCCGCCCGCGATGACCACCCGCGAGTACGGATCGGGCAGGAAACCGGCGGTCAGCGACTCCGCGCCATAAATGGAAATCAGGGTGGGGTTGAGGACGTCGGCGGGAATCGGCGTCGATGTGGGCGCGAGGGTCGGCACCGGGGTTGTGCGCGGGATGTTGAGGCCAATCGAGCCGGGGGTAATGTCGGTGCGGGTGGTGACGTAGAGACTGCCGGACACACGGTCGGTGAGCGCGCCGACCCAGACATTGTAATCGCCCGCGAGCGCGCCATCGATCTCGACGGTGGGGTTACGAACGCCATAGGAGTCGTTGTTGCAGTGGAAATTGCCGCGCGGATCGACCACGATGAGCGAGCCATCGGCGGTCACGGCGTCAGCGACGAAGATGAAGCGGAGCACGTCGAGCGGATCGAGGGCGGTGAAGCGAAAGGCAGGCTGGACGGTGATATGCCCGCTGCAATCGGCACCAAGATTGCGCTGGCTGGCATCGACCTCGCCGCCGCCCATGACCTTTTCGACGCGAAACGGATCGGGCTGGAAGCCAATACCGCCCGCCACGATACCGTGATCCGGGTTGGCGGAGGGATCAAGGGCGCGTTCCTGAGCGCTGACGCTGACAGCGAGCAGGAGGATGATGCCGATGATGACGATAAATACTATTCTCAAGGGAGCAAGTCGAGATAATCACAATGGCGAGGGCGAAAAATAACGAAATCACGGCGGTCAAATGTACAGACTTGTGTGATTTGAAGTCGCTCTGAGAGCGCCATGATACAGCAATCCACAAAATCCAACCGAGAACTTGCGTATGACGCTCTGATCTCGCGTACCCGCAGCAAGTCGTCTATCGTTATCGATTCCAATGCGTAGTTCGCTGATGTAAAGCTATCCAGAAATTGAAGTGTGGCAGGCACTCCACCAGCCCGATCCAGCAGAAACATGACCTCGCTCAGTACAACCTGGGGAACAAGAAGCTGGAAATTCTGTCGCGCCGCCCAACTCAAAGCGATTTGATGTTTAGTGTCATCATGGTCAAACAACGCATAGAGGAAGCTGCTGTCAACGAGAATATGAACGCTAGGCATCTTCCTGCCCACGTTTTCGGCGCATCAGATAATCGGCATACTCTGTCTCGATAATCTCGCGACTGCGTGTTGCCGTATCTTTTTGCCCTGAATGAAAACCCACCTCTGCTAATGCTAATGCCAACTGCGCCAGCGTGGGCGAAGCCTCTGTTTCCATGTAACGCGCAAGAAGCGTCTTTAAGACGGACTCGACACTGCGCTGCTCACGCTGCGCCAAATCACGCAGTTGATCAGCAACTTCGCCTTCTATCCACAAGTCGGACATGAGATAGCCTCCCCATCACAACTCATCACAGCAAAGCCCCATTTTATCACGATAGCGACATGCTCACCTGGTCAGGCCGAAGTAGGTTTCGAGCACCTGACGGACAATCGGCGCGGCGACTTCCGAGCCTTCGCCAGCCGTTTCGACCATGCCGACGACGACGACCTGCGGATTTTCGCGCGGGGCATAGGCGGCAAACCAGGCTTCCGAGTTGGTGTTTTCATCGCCGGTCTGGGCTGTCCCGGTCTTGCCGCAGACGCCGAGCGATTGCAGGGGCGAATTGCGGAAGACGAATTCAGCCGTGCCTACGGGCGAGGTGGTGACCGCGCAGATGCCCCCCTGAATGGTGGCAAGGACTTCCGGCTTGATGTTGGTCGGCGTCATCTGCGGGTGATGGGCATCGGTCAGTTCGTCGCCGAGCAGACCGTATTTCGAGACGAGGAAAGGCGTCGGCAATGAGCCGCCGTTGGCAATCGCGGAATACCAGCGCGCCACTTGCAGCGGCGTCACGAGGACGTAGCCCTGCCCAATCGACATATTGACTTCTTCGGAGAAGCGCCAGACATCGCCAAAATTGGTTTCGAACCAGTCGGGGTCGCCGACCAGCCCGGTCTGTTCAGAGAGATCGGTCAGGCCGGTCGGTTCGCCGAAGCCGACGCGGCGCATGTAATTCGGCAGCAACCAGGGATCGGCCTGGAAAAGCTGGTAGCCGACTTCGTAGAAATAGGGGTCGCAGCTTTGCGTGAGCGCGCTCGCCAGCGTGACGCGCCCATGCCCCGGCGCGTA
Organism: Anaerolineae bacterium; assembly: GCA_034432495.1. Classification (GTDB taxonomy): domain Bacteria; phylum Chloroflexota; class Anaerolineae; order Aggregatilineales; family Phototrophicaceae; genus Flexifilum. Next base: position 15,094 of record DAOUCB010000127.1, read on the forward strand.
CCAGTCGTGGCGCAGAATGTCGCGGTTCCAGGTTCCGGTACAGACATAGGGCTGGTTGAGCGCGTAGACACCGCTGTCGGTGACGGCGGCGGCGCTGAGCGGTTTCATGGTCGAGCCGAGCGGATACTGCCCCTGGGTCACGCGGTTCAGTTCAGGATTACGCGGGTCGGTGGTGTACTGGGCGATCAACTGCTGCGCCTGCGTATGTCCCATCGTCGGAAACGGCAGATAGGCGTTGTCGTCGTAGGTTGGGTAGCTGACCATCGCCAGAATTTCGCCGGTATTGGGGTTCATCACGGTGACGGATGCGCCCTTCGAGGTCGGCCCCCAGCTATCCTTCGCCTGGGTATAGGCATCGGCGACAATCTGCTGGACTTTGCGCTGGAAATCGGTGTCAATCGTCAGCCAGAGGCTCTGACCGGGTTTGGCGGCGGATTGAGCAAGCTGGGCAAGCTGAACGCCGTTCGAATCGACGAGGGTGAGGGTTTCGCCGGGCTGACCACGCAGCGTACTATCCCAGGTGAGTTCGACGCCGCTGCGACCGAGGATCGATTCCTGATTGAAGCCAGCGGCTTCAACGGTGGCAATGTCGGCTTCATCCGGGTAGCCGACGTAGCCGATGATGTGCGACATGACCGAGCCTTGTTCGTAGCGGCGGGTCGGCTGTTCCTTGAAGCTGACGCCGCAAAACTGCGCCAGCGCGTCGTGGGTGGTTTCGTAGGTCGCTGCTTCGATTTCGCCGAGATCGAGCAGCCAACTGGGATGCGCGGACAGCAGCGTCTGCACGTCGGCGACGGGTTGATCGAGCGCGCCGGAAAGCGAATTGAGGCAGTTGGAATAATCGGGGATGCGCTGCGGGACGACCTGCAAACGCACGACGCGCCCGTTCTGATCCGCAAGCACCTGCCCATTTTTGTCGTAGATGTTGGCGCGATTGGGAATGGTTCCATCCAGGCGGAGCACAGCGCCGCTCGCCATGCCGACGAACAGATCATCGGGCGTCCAGGCGACGCGCCAGGCCTGCGCCTTGTCGTCGACGACCAGCGTCAGGTTACGGTTGGTGTCGGTAAAGTCGCCAAGCAGGCGGGTGTGAAAAGTCACGTCATAGTTGAAGACCGCCACTTCGTCGCGCTGGCGGACGATGGTATTGGCCTGCACATCGACGCTCTGCTGGGTCATGGTGTCCTGCGCGGTCGTGTAGAGGGCGGTAAAGCTGTCGAGCGGGTTGGCTTCCTGGCTGGCAAAGCTCAAATCGGCGTACATGGCGCTCAGATTAGCGTCGTGCCAGTTGGTGAGAAAATCGCGGGCGACGCGCTCGGCGTCTTCGAGCTGATAGTTGGAGGGCAAGACAGCGCGGGTGGGCAGTGGAACATCGGCGCGCCGTTCCGGGCGGCAGCCGACGAGGGCGATCAACAGGATGCAAATGGTGATACGCATACGAGACATAAAGGACGGCTTTTTCAATCAGCGGTCAAATATCCCACGTATTATAAGCCAGGTTTGGGATAACGTCTGTAAACGGTGGGAAACTGTGACGCTTCTGGAAGGCAGTTGATGGGAGAAACAACATTCGGTGCGGGGGATCGGGCGAGGCGTGAGGGTGTTACAAAACCCCTCTATCCCCGACCCTTTCTCCCACGTAAACGGGGAGAAAGGGAGAAAACAAACCGCACCCCTGCCCCGTCTCCACTGCGTAGCGAGGGCAGAAAACCTTACCTCACCCCTGCTGACCGTGCGAACAAAAGAAGTTCGCAATCGGTCAGCTTCCCCTCTCCATAGGCGAGGGGAGAAAAGCAAAAGATTCAACGCAAAGGCGCAAAGGCGCAAAGAAAATAAATAAGCAGCGCATGTAAAGATCGACGCTCCGTTCTGAGGCGGTGTATACTCAAGCTACGATGGTTCGGCAATGGACAGAGAGGGATAAAAACTCATGGCTGACGAAACAAATGCGCTGGCGATCCACATTGACAGCCTGAGCGCCAACGAATTCGAAGTGCAGATTGCTGGCGAAGCGGTGAAGGGCGTGTTCCGGGTGAGCGGGCTGCTGCCGTTTAAGCTCGACGTTAAACCCGCGCTGACCAAACTCGTCCGTGAGCCGTTCAAGATTTCCAAGATGGTGCAGCGCGACCCAAACACCCCCTTCAACCGCTGGCTGCGCGAAACGGTTGAAGCAAAAGATGACATTGTGCGCCCGACGCGCACGGTCGCCATCCTCGCGATTGACGACGGGGAAGAAATTCGGCGCTGGACGATCATGGGGGCGTGGATCAGCGAAATCAGCTATTCCGATTTCAATTCCGCCAGCAGCGATTTGATCGAGGAAACGCTGACGATTCGCTATGAAGAGATCAACGAGACGTGGCAGACATCGAGCTAAGAACGGTGCAAGGCGGCTGCACAGTGCAGCCGCCTTTTTCCTCGAAGGCCGTATTACAATTCATATTTTAATGGTGTTTTCGTGATGTTGTGCAGGGCGAAATCATGATTGGCAGCCTGGACTACAGTGCTAATATCCGGTTTATGGATTGTGGAAGCGGCTTAACCCTTGGAGCATGGTGTGTCTCAACAGCGAAGAAACATTCTGATTGTGCTTGGCGTACTGGTCGTGGGCTTTGTTATCGTGCAGGTGATTCCCTGGGGCAGCGTGATTCCGGCCTTTGCCCAGACCAATCCGCCTGTAGAAACGCAGATTCAGTGGGATTCCCCCAAAACCGAACAGCTTGTCAAAATGGCCTGCTATGACTGCCACAGCAACGAAACGGTCTGGCCCTGGTATGCGAAAATCACGCCGGTCTCGTGGCTGCTGGGGCATGACGTGAACGAAGGTCGGCAGAACCTGAATTTCTCGACCGAGAGCGCCGATCAGATCGATCCGAATGAATTGATCCAGCAGATTCAACGCGGTGCGATGCCGAAAAGCATCTATACGATTATGCACCCCTCGGCGAACCTGACGAACGAGCAGAAAGCCGACCTGATCGCGGGACTCCAGGCCAGCCTGCACGGGACACGCGGATCGCGGCGCGGCGGACGCCCCGGCGGCTGAGATTCAACAGATGATCAGGATTTGGGCAGCGAACGGCGCAGGAAATTGAGCCAGTTGCTGCTGAGGACAGCGGCGCGGGCGGCTTCGGGCAGGGCGTCGCCAACCCGCCGCAGATCAGCGATGGTGTCGATTTCGAGCGGGCTTTCTTCGAGGCCGAGGCCGCCGTCCAAATCCGAGCCGATGCCGATATGTTCCCAGCCGACGAGCGCGGCGATATGGTCGGCGTGGCGGCGCAGATGTTCTTGCAGCGTCACGATGATGGCATGATCGGTTTTCCAGCGCGGCTCCAGAAAGCCATTGTAGAGCACCAACCCGATGACACCATCGCGTTCGGCAAGCGCGCGAATCACGGTGTCGCTGAGATGGCGATTGGTCGGCGTCAGCGCCTGGGCGTTGGCATGTGAGGCGCAGACACGGGGAAATTTCAGGTCAAAACCCTGCCAGATGCCCGCTTCGGTCAGGTGCGAAATATCCCAGATGAAGCCGAGCGCCGCCATGTCTTCGAGCAGGGCGACGCCTTCGGCGCTCAGGCCGCCGGGCTTGACGGCGGTGCTGCCACCCGCGACACCCGCTCCATAGATCGTGTCGCCGAAGGTCAGGCCGATCATACGCAGGCCGCGCGCCCACCAACGGGGTAAATCGGCGACGCAGACAATCGGGTCAGCGCCTTCCATGAGCAGGACAAGGCCGGGTTTGCGATCCTGCTGCCACAAAGACAGATGATGATCGAGGTCGTTCGCGGATTTGAGCAGGCGGACGCGCCCCTGCGCCTCCCATGATTCATAGAGATCGATCTGGCGGAGCGCCTGGGCTTCGGCTTGCTGCGCCGTGCTGTAAAAGGCCGTGCGCGGCACAAAGGGGTCGCCGCCGACATCCTGCGCCAGAAAGCCCGCCGTCACGGTGGCGCAGGCAACGGCAATGCCGCCGCGCTCCATATCCGGCAGCGAGACGGTTGCCTGACGGGAGGTACGATTCTCGATGAGGCGGCGCTCTGTCGCGCTGCGGGTGAGATCGAAGCCGAAGAGGGTGACATTCTCGGCGAGGTCGAGGTGACCATCGACGATGGGCAGAGTCAGATTCGGCTGAGTCATAAGTCCTCATCCTTCAGTATTAGATTGAGCGGGGCGCAGCGCCCCTACAACCCCTCTCCCCCGACCCCTCTCCCACGCAAGCGGGGAGAGGGGAGAAAAACAGTTCCTGGACGACGATTCATTCCAAGTGTCGTCCCCTCTCCAACACAAGCGGGGAGAGGGGAGAAAGACTGCGTGTTATTGAGCGATACTTAGCCCGCCAGCACGCGCGCCAGCACTGAGGCATCGACGTTGCCGCCGCTGATAACAAGCGCCGTCACGCCGCCGGGTTCGATGACGCCGCTTTGCAGCGCCGCCACGCCAACCAGCCCGCCGCCTTCCGCCATCCAGCCCTGCTCGCCGACCATCCAGCGCATGGCGGCGGCGATGGCGTCCTCGCTCACACAGACGATGCGATCCACCCAGCGCGGCACCAGTTCAAAGGTAACCGATCCCGGTTCGATTTCGCCGGGGAGCGCATCCGCCAGCGACTCGTGGGAAAGCGGCTGGCTTCGCTTATAGAAGAAATTATACATATCCGGCGAGACCGCCGCATTGACGCCGATGACTTCGACCGAGGGCTTGAGACTCTTGATCGCCAGCGCGACGCCGGAAATCAGGCCGCCGCCGCCGACGGGGACGATCACGCGCTCGACATCCGGCAAGGCGTCGAAGATTTCCAGGCCGATTGTGCCCTGCCCAGCGATCACGAGCGGGTGGCTGTAGGCAGAAATGTAGGTCAGCCCCTCGTCACGCTGAATACGGAGGGCTTCGCGCTCGGTTTCGCCATAATCGTCGCTGAAAAGGACGGCTTGCGCGCCGTAGCGCTTGACTCCGGCGATTTTGCGTTTGGCGGTCATGGTCGGCATGAGGACGCGCGCCTCGATGCCAAGCAAACCCGCCGCATAAGCGATTCCCTGCGCGTGATTGCCGGATGAGGCGGTCACGACACCACGCGCCCGCGCTTCAGCAGGCAGCGAGAGCAGCGCATTGAGCGCGCCGCGAATCTTAAACGAGTGCGTTTTGTTTGTATTTTCCAGCTTCAGCCAAACCTTCGCGCCCAGCGATGGCGCGGCTTCGAGGGGTGTGGGCTGCAAATAGGGCGCGAGTCGATAGCGTGCCAGTGTCACATCCGCCAGTTGAACCATGTCTGTTTCCCTTCACCGTGTTGATGATCACCAGCACACATTAAAATTTACTCTGTAATTTTGAAACAGGGTCTCATCTGTGCAATATTTAGAGTATAATTCAGAAACTTCGCCCAACTTCTGCACGGATACCCATGTTTCCAGGGAATGATCCAAAAACAGTTCGTCGTCAGTACGCGAGTGATGTTTTTCTGCGCATTCGCCAGGAAACGCACGAGCAGTATACCGTGCCTAAAGTCGATTTTCCTGCCTGGGTGCTGAGCCGACTGCAATGGCACGGGGATGAACAGATCCTCGACGTGGGGTCGGGCAGCGGCAACTATTTCAAGGCGCTGCGGCAAAAGTGGCCGGACGTCACCTACCGCGCCATCGACCAATCGCCGGGGATTCTGCGCACGCATCCCGCACCCAAAAAGTCAGTGGTTGCCGACGCGCAGGCGCTCCCCTTCGGTGACGGCAGTTTTGACGTCGTCATGGCGAATCACATGCTCTATCACGTACCGGACATCGAGCAGGCCATCCTTGAAGGACGACGTATCCTCAAGCCGGATGGTGTGTTCATGGCGGCGACCAACAGCATCCAGTCGATGCCGGAATTTCACGCGCTGTTTCGACGGGGAATGCTGCTGCTGAGTTCACCGGGCAAGATTTACAGCCAACCTCCCCTGCCCGCGCAGACCAATTTCGCGCTCGAAAACGGGACGCGCATCCTCTCGCGCTATTTTTACGGCGTCGTGCGCTACGATCTGCCGAGTACGCTGGTGTTTCCGAGCGTCGAACCGGTGATGGCTTACCTCGAAAGCACGCGCGCCACACGCGAACCCCAGCTTCCTGAAACGATCAACTGGGACGACCTGATGCTGGTCATGCGCGAACAGGTCAGCCGGGTGCTGAGCCACTTCGGCGAACTGGTGATCAACAAGGTGAGCGGTGTGCTGGTCGCCTCGAATCAGGGTGGGTTCATCCACGATTTTGTTCACGAACTGAATACCAACACGCCGTCTGTGGATTAGGCAATTTCGCATTTTCGTGGCACACTTGCGCGAATAATCCGTATTGGACTTCGCAAAAGAGTTAGAAACCCATGAAAATAGCAACCTTTTCCCATAATGGTCGAACACGCCTCGGATCCATCGAAGGTGATCGCATTCAGGTTCTGGCCTGGGACGACAACATGCGCCAGATGCTCAAGCGCGGTATCACGCCCAGCCCCACCTATGAGCGCGTTCCGCTCGCCGAAGCGACCCTCAAAGCGCCGCTGATTCCCGGCAAAATTATCGCCATTGGACGCAATTACGCCGAACACGCGGCGGAACTGGGCAACGACCTGCCGCCCGCGCCGATCATCTTCGCGAAATTCCCCAGCACCGTGATCGGCCCCGGTGAAACGATCACCTGGCACTCGTCGATCACGAGCGAAGTGGACTGGGAAGTCGAACTCGCGGTCGTGATTGGCAAGCGCGCCAAAGACGTGAGCGAAGCCGATGCGCTCGACTACGTTTTCGGCTACTGCGTCGGCAACGACGTGAGCGCGCGCGACCTGCAACTGCGCATCGACAGCCAGTGGACACGCGGCAAAAGCCTCGATACCTTCTGTCCGCTGGGGCCGTACATTGTCACCCGTGACGAAATCGAGGACGTGCAGAACCTCAACGTCAAGACGACCGTCAACGGCGAGGTGATGCAGGATAGCAATACCAAGCACATGATCTTCAAAGTGCCGACGCTGATCTCCTACAGCTCGCAGATGTTCACGCTGGAACCGGGCGACATCATCATGACGGGGACACCTTCCGGGGTTGGCATGGGGATGAAGCCGCCGCGTTTTCTCGCCGATGGCGATACGGTCACGGTCAGCGTCGAGGGCATTGGCGAAGTCACGAACCCGTGCAAGGTACTTGAGTAATAGAAGTGCTGAGTGCTGAGTACTGAGTGCTGAGTAAAAACAGGACTGAGGACTGAGGACTGAGAGAACTTACGGACTATTGGCAGGAACTTGCGAAGGATCCGGGCGTTGAGATTTAGCGATGGCTTTGCGGCGGAGTTGTTTCAATTCGTTGCCATCGATCAGACGGACTCCCAAATCCTTCGCAAGTTGTCGGCTACTGTCACTGAACAGTCCCGTCGAGACCAGATAGGCAGTCCTGACCTGATGATAATGTTTGACTGTGTTTAAATCGCGAATGTAAGAAGGATAGACAAATTTTCCGGGCGCAAGATTTTTACACTGGACAATACCTATCCATTTTCCATTTTCGTAGACTTTAATATCGATCCCACCATCCCCTGAACCACCAACAACTTCAGTACGTCTCCCCGTTATTTGGTAAATAAGAGAAGCAACGTCATGTTCAAATTCAGTTGCACGCTCACGTTTGGAGGCGGATACTCCATAGGCGCGACCACGTTTGGAGACTGGCGATTCATTGAAATCGAATGTTGGTGTTGTTTTTGGAACAAAAATAAACTTTAAAATCGCATAGAGTGGAAAATAGATAATCACGAAGACTACCATAAACACAATCGTAGCGCTTATAATATTATTTTGAAATTCAACCGGCTTGTCACCCGGATTATTAAACAAGATCAGTAAGAAGACTCCGAGGCCTGCTAACCCTGCCACTCGATATGCAATATCGACGGCAAGGAGACGTTTTTTTTCAGCTTTGGATCGTCTAGGCATAATGATGTACTCAACGGTGTCAAAGGGATGATTTTATTTTCAATAGGATTGTAGCCTGTGCCACTAAATTGGATAATTAAGTTGTTCCATCAATACTTTTATACACAAGCTTGATGCAAAGACCGTGTTTCCAGTGAGGGAAACGTAAATTTCGTAGATGAGCGGCTACGTCTAACAAATATGTAAACTTGGGCTTGGTGCGTGGCAGCAAACTACAATTTCTTTTTGCAGCGGTCGCCGCTCAGACATGTTTCAGATTGACTTCGCACCCCAACTTTGCTAAACTTTCACCTACAAACGCCCAAATGGGGTGGTTGGCAATCCGCTCATGTCGGGCCTTGCGCGGCAGGACTCTCGAACCGTGTCAGGACCGGAAGGGAGCAGCACTAAGAGATCTCTCCTGGGTGCCGCAAGTCTACCCGGCGTGAGCAGAATGCCAATCACCCTTTTCTGCGAGCAGTGATGTTGGAACCTGAACGTTCCGAACAACAACCCCATTTGATTTCACAATCTGGCAACTCGACCCAGCCCGCGTGGCTCATCCCCCTGTTGATCGGCAGCGGCGTGATGCTCGCGCTGGTGGTGGTCGGCATTGCGCTGGTGCTGCTTCCGCTGACGCGCACCTTCCCAGTAACAATCGTCGCCGATGGAGAAGCCCACCAGTTCGAAACCCACGCGGATACCGTCGCCGGACTGCTGAAACTGGCGAATGTCAGCCTCAACGACGGGGATCGCGTCTCGCCAGCGCCGGAAAGCACGCTCGAAGCCGACATGATGGTGCGCGTGGATCGGGCGCGCAGCGTCTTTGTGACCGTCGATAACCAGACGACGCCGCTCTGGACACCACTGACCAACCCAGCGGAGATTCTGGGCAGCGCCGGGGTGAGCCTCACCCCAACCGACCGTCTCCTGATCGATGGCACGAATGCGACCCTCGATCAACTGGCACGGTGGCCCGTGCCTGTGAGTTCGATTGAGGTACGCCACGCCGTCACGCTGCACGTCCACGATGGGGACAGCACGCGCACCCTCCAGACGACCAGCAGCACCGTCGGCGAAGCGCTGTTCGAAGCGGGAATCACGCTTTACCTGACCGACAGCACCACCCCCGATTTGAATGCGCCGCTGACTGCGAACCTCGACGTCACCATCACGCGCGCACGCCCGGTCGAAATTCTGGCCGATGGTTCGACCATCGAGACCCGGACACGCGGCAGCACGGTTGCCGCCGCGCTGACCGATGCCGGAGTCGCGCTGGTGGGCATGGATTACGCGATCCCGGCTGAAAGCACGGCGCTGCAACCGGGCATGTCGATCCGCGTGATTCGCGTGCATGAGGAAATCGAAACGACGCAGGAGCCGCTGCCGTTCGAGACAGTCTATCAGCCGGATGCGAATGTCGAACTCGATCAGCGGCAGGTGGCGCAGGCGGGGCAGAACGGAGTGCAGGAGACGCGGGTTCGGGTGCGCTACGAAAACGGGATCGCGGTCGAACGGTCACAGGCGGAAACGGTCGTGACCAAAGCTCCCGTCAATAAAATCGTCAGCTACGGGACGAAGATCGTCACCCACACGCTCGATACGCCCGACGGCACGGTGACCTACTGGCGCGTCCTGCGCATGTACGTCACAAGCTATCATCCAGTCGCAGGCGACAACACGACCGCGACCGGAAAAACGCTGCAACGGGGGATCGTCGGCGCGGATGTTCATCTGCTGCCGTATGGATCGCGGGTCTACGTGGCGGGCTACGGCGTCGGCGAAGTGCAGGATACCGGCCCCAGCCGCGCCAACCCGCTCTGGCTTGATCTCGGCTACACCAACGAGGATTATCGCGGCTGGTACGGTTATCACGATGTCTATCTGCTGACGCCTGTGCCAGCGAATATCGACTACACGCTGCCGGGGTCGTAAAATTCAGGCGAATTGTCGTACCACTTCGCGGTTTAGCGTCTCCAGGAAAAGCTGCTCAAACGCGGCGCTATCGACTTTTGTGCAGATGCGGATGTTTGATCCGTCGGCGCTGTCGATCAAACGTCCGCACTCACGCCCTTCCTCCTGTACAATTCGCATCTGACGCTGCTCAAAGGTTCCAAGCTCATTGTGAGTCGCCAGCACAGCGGTAATCGGATCCCAGAAATAGAACTGCCGGTCGCGCAGCAGGGGATAAATCCGGTGTAAGACGCTTGAGACAAAGCGGGCAGCAGAGGTTGCCGCCTGTTCGCCGAAGTGTTCCAGATAGGCGGGAGTCAAGGGCACCTGGTTGGCGGCGTCGAGCGGCACAAGTGTGATCGGCGCTCCGGAGTGAAACACCACATTGGCAGCGTAAGGATCGACGAAGATATTCCACTCTGCATAGGGGTTATTGCTGCGTGGATTGATCTCCCGGATATTCCCTGGCACTTTGTCCGCGCCGCCCATGATATAGATCATCGCGATTTTTTCGACAAGCTCCGGTGATGCAGACAGCACTTCCGCCAGATTAGTCAGCGGCCCCAGGGCGACAAGGATGGCTTTCTCCGGGGACTCATTCAGACAGCGCGACAGCAGTGCAACGGCGGACTCGTTTGACGGTTTATGCACAGGCCGGGGAAGTGTCAGAAATAAGCGCGCATCCATCATGAGGCGAACAAAAACAGGAAAGCTGTGATCCCCTTTCAAAGGTTTGGAGCGACCAGCGGCGACTTCAACCTGAGCAGCGTTGGTCAGCGCAGCCAAGCGGAGCGCCGTATCCGCACCAGGCCCGGCATGAGACTCGCCTGTTGCCGCAATCGTGATGGCGCGCACATTGACAAACGGACTCTTCAATAAGAAGAGCGCCGCCATCCAGTCGTCCATCGCCATATCCGAATCTATCAAGCAGGTGATTGATTCCATCATTGGCTCTCCTGAATGCGACTTAGTTGAAGATGTTTCTTCTTCTACGAAATTATCATTTTACTATATTACATATAATAATATACCATACAACTATTCGGAAATATTTAATGTGGCGAACAGATTTGTAAACAGATAAGGACTTCGAGGAAGAATCAAAAAAGCGTGACCAGATAGCGGTCACGCTTTTTATTGTGCGGGTGAGCCAACACCCGGAAATGAAGCGATTAAAGTTCGCGGCGGTAGGTGGTGACGCTCTGCTTGGTGCGCGCCGGGGTGAAAATCAGGCGGAACAGGCGCACCAGCAGCCAGCCGACCAGCGTATAGACGATCAGCGCGACCAATGACGAAATTTCGAACACGCCGCTGCCCACAATCGGCGAGGCAATCAGATTATTGAAGGGCGACAGGAAAATATCGGTGAAGCTGTAAATAAAGCTGGAAAAGCCGTTGGTGGGGTTGGCGGCGATGAATTTGAGCACCACGCGCAGGACGATCAGCACGTCGAGCACGCCGAACAGCAGCCAGATCAAGCCAGCGATGCGCGCGACCAGCACGCGACCTGATGCGCTGGGGTCTTCGACCACCTGACGCTGGGCCTGCACCACCGGTTCGCGTTCAACGACCGTCTCGCTCACGACAGGTTCTTCGCGGACAATCCGTTCACGTCGTCTCACTTCATATTCAGCCATGTTCCGAACTCCTATACGCATCACTGCGCACGTCAAATTCATTACAATATACATTATTTCATTTTGAATAACAGTGAGAGACTCGTGAGAGATTGGCGGTGAGAAGGCGGGCGCTTTTGCGGTACAATAGCGGCATGAACCCCAAAATGCTGCTGGACTACTATCAAATTCACCCGAAAAAGAGCCTGGGACAGAACTTTGTCCAGGACCCGCACGCGCTCGAAAAGATCATCGCGGCGGCGGAGCTTTCGCCCGACGACACCGTGCTGGAGATTGGGCCGGGGACGGGTGCGCTGACCGAACAGCTCGCGCCGCTGGTCAAGCGGGTGATCGCCGTCGAACTCGATACCCGTTTGCAACCGATCCTAAACGCGGCGCTCAGCCACCTGACGAACGTCGAGATCATCTATGACGACATTCTGGCGACCGACGTTCCAGCGCTGGTCGGCGAAGGAGATTACGTCGTCGTCGCCAACGTCCCCTATTACATCACCAGCGCGATTTTGCGCCACCTGCTCGAAAACAGGCACAGGCCGCGCCGAATCGTGCTGACGGTGCAGCTTGAAGTCGCCGAGCGGCTGGTGGCGAAGCCGGGCGATATGAATGTGCTGGCGGTCAGCGCGCAGTTCTACGCCAAAACGCGCAACGTCGCGCGCCTGAAAGCGGCGACCTTCTGGCCTCGTCCTGAAGTGGACAGCGCCGTCGTCCGGCTCGACACCTATGCGACGCCGCTGCTCGACGTGCCGGATGAGCAGACCTTCTTTCGCATTGTCCGGGCAGGCTTCTCGCAGAAGCGCAAGCAGTTGAAGAATTCGCTCGGCGAAGGCGGCGAAGCACTGCTGACGAAAGCCAATATCGACCCCAAACGGCGTGCTGAAACACTCAGCCTCGAAGAATGGGCAGCGCTGGTGCGGGCGTCGAAAGCGGAGTAGGCGCAGCGGCGCGTAGGATGTGCGGGGAGTACCAAATTTTTGGGTGTTTTTGTAGGGGCGAACCACCGTGTTCGCCCTGGCTTTGGGCAGACACATTGGTCTGCCCCTACCAATGCTCACGTTTTTCGACACTCTCCCCGCAGGCGATATGCAACCCGATCCCCGGTTTTCGCGTATAATTCCAATAACGACTCATTCTGAAAGTGGACGCTGATGCGTTTAAAACGACGTAATTTTGCCTGGCTGACGGCACTGGGCGCGGCGGTCGCGGTGGCGGTTCTCGCGGGAACGACGCCGATTGTCTCGGCAGCGCTGATTGGCCTCTACGGACTGGCGGTTCTCGCCACCGTGATCGACTTTCAGCCGGAACGCCTGCTGGATCGTTCACGCTCGTCGCTGACGAACATGCGCATGAGCAGCGAAGCCCGTGAAGCGGTCGAACGGGCGCGGCGGCGCGGCGCGTACAGCGATGACGGCCCGATTCTGCTCGACATCGGCCTGATCACGGCACAGTCGAACCGCGAAGGCATGGTCATGCGGCGCACCCGCAGCGTCTCGCTCGACGACGACGGCGTGCGCCCCTTCATCACGCTGCACGTTCAGCCAGAGCAGGCCGATCAAACGGCGCGGATTCGCTTCGAGATCATCGACGGCAGCGGCGCGACCCAGTACGTCCACGAGATGCGCGCCTATCTGCGCGACGGTGAAATGAATATTCTGGCGGATCATCAACTGCCGCTGGCGGAAAACGCCGCGCTGCAATCCGGCGACTGGGATCTGCGCGTCTCGCTCGACGGCAAACTGATCGGCGCGCATATGTTCACGCTTGCGCCGTCGCTCAACAATCGCTTCCGTCACCTGGGAACGAGCGCAGCCGCAGCCAGTCAGCCGAGCAGCACCCCTGCCACCCGGCACGAGGGGGATCGCCTGACCCTGAACGATAATTCTGCCGCTGACGAGCCGCTCAGCCTGGAAGAACTCCTGCGCAGCCGCAGCAATCGCAGTAATTAAGCGGAGCCAGCCATTTGATGCGCACACGCAAGGGAGATCGCCGTTTTTCGGAGGTCATGCTCGGCCTGCTGCTGATCCTGGTCGGGATCATCGCCTTTGGCGGCAGTCAGATTTTACTGATGGGGCTGGGGGTAGTCGGTCTGTATCTGGTACTGCGCCAGTTCGACCGCAGCAGCAACGCTGTACGGCTGGCTCGTGATCTGCCAGATATTGACGAAGACGACGAAGTCATCACCGCGCCGCCGCGCGTCGATCAGGTCTACGCGCACGCCCTCGACGCGGTGCGCGCCGCTGGCCTCGACCCAAACGAAACCCACGTTCTGCCGATTGACATCGGCGTGATGGCCTTCAACGGCGATCAGGAACCGATCATCTACCGGACGCGCCCGGTGCTGGACGACATCGACTATTTACAGCCCTTCGTTCAACTGCGCCTGCCGACGCGAGCGCGCGGACGAATTCGCTTCGAAATTATCGACAGTGACGGGCAAACCCTGTTTGTTCACGAAGAAGATCACGAATTCGAGCGCGGGCGCAATCTGGTCACGCCAGCGGCACGCCTGCCGATCCACGACGCCCACGCCCTTCAGGACGCCTGGGAACTGCGCGTCAGCGCCGACGGCGTGCTGATTGCCGAACATCGTTTCGAGTGGGAAGAAAGCACGACGAAGGTCATTCGCCGCCACCTGAAGGAAGACGGCGAACTGAGCAACGAAGTCCGCGCCATGATGGCGGAAAATCGTTTGCAGCGCATGAGCCTCGACGAACTGCTCGAACCGCAGGACACCGACAATTCCGCAAATGAACGGCAGCAGTCGCGGCGCTGAGGCTAAATACTTACCTCACCCCCTGCCCCCTCTCCACTGCGTAGAGAGGGGAAAAACAGGGATCTTGGTTGAGTCGGGTCAGACGGATAGGATTAACCTCGGTCGTTGAGTTCGCGTGGGTCGTGCCGAACCGCTGGAAGCTGGGGGTCTGAGCGTTTGCCGAACAGTTTTTGCAAATCGAAGCCATAGTAGCGAAACACGTTCAACAGAATCAGGGTGGCTCCAGCTTCGTCCAGATTGCCGATGACGGGGATGGCGTCCGGGATCAATTCAAAGACGCCGAACGTCGGGTTCAACAGATACAGCGCCGCCAGCACACCCAGCGCGATGACGATCATTTCCTTGATAAGTCGAGACATTCGAATTCCTTTCGTTCCTGAATCTATTACGAAAGGGGTGGGGTTAAAGTTCTAAGCGAGGCGTCCGAAGACAATATCCAAAGCTCGAAGCAGGTCTTTGGGCAGGATCGGCTTGATGAGCGCGTAATCCGCGCCTGATTTTTTTACGTAAGAGGCATCCTGCACCCGCATCCCGGCGCTGATCAGCACCACCGGGATGTCCTGCAAATTGGGGTCGTTCTTCAAGCGACGGCACATTTCGCCGCCGCTCATACCGGGCAGCATATCGTCGATGATGACCGCGTTAGGCAGCGCTTCAGCCGCTAGCTCCAACCCAGCCGTCGCGTTATAAGCCACGACTACACCATAGCCACTCCGTTCGAGAATCAATTGGATCAGATGGACTGAAATAGGATCATCATCGACGACAAGCACAACGCTACTCATACAGAGGGTTCACTTGAAAAATCAGAGAATAAAAGCGGATTATTCCTTATTCTACAGGTTCTTCCTGCATTAAACACGGCTAGAGTTATGTCTGGTGTTAATATTCACACTAAATTCAGACATTCCTCAAATGTTTACAAACTTTATCCGTGAACTCGGTCGTGGAAATTGCGCCTTCCACGTTGATGTCTGCTGTATGCGCGCCTTCGCGCAGCGTTTCGCGCACGGCGTTCTCGATGTTGAGCGCGGCATCATTGCGCTGCCAGTGATGCCGCAGAAGCATCGCGCCGCTGAGAATTGATGCCGTTGGATTGGCAATCCCCTTACCGGCGATGTCCGGCGCGCAGCCATGCACCGGCTCTGCCAGCGCGACGCCTTCGCCAATGCTGAGCGAGGGCGCAAGCCCTAAGCCGCCACCCCAGGCCGCCGCCATGTCCGACAGGATGTCGCCGTAGAGGTTGGGCGTCAGGATCACATCGAAGCGCGTCGGGTCTTTGACCATCCAGTAGGCTGCCGTATCGACCAGCAGTTCTTCGGTGATAATCTGCGGGAAGTGCGCGGCGACTTCGAGCGCCACCCGCCGGAACAGCCCATCTGACTGCATCATGACGCTGGCTTTGTGAACTATGGTGACTTTGCCACGACCATCGCGCACTGCCAGTTCGTAGGTCTTGCGCGCGACGTTTTCGGTCGCCGTGCGCGTGATCACCTTCTCGGAAATTCCGGTGCGGCCTTCGTCTTCTGTATGCTCGTGACCAATGTAGAGGTCTTCGGTCGATTCGCGCACGACCAGCACATTCACGCCTTCGCGGGCGGTTGGCACGGGCAGATAGCGCGTAGGACGCAGGGTAGCAAAGGTGTGCAGTTCGCGGCGCAGGCGGACAACAGGCACATAATAGCCATCGACCGGATACGACGGAGACGCTGCTGCGCCGAACAGAACCGCGCTGCATTCCAGCGCCAGGCGGAGCGTATCGTCCGGGAGCGAATTTCCCTGCCGTTCGAAGGTATCCCAGCCCGCTTCGGCGGTACGAATCACGATGTCCGGGGCAACCACCTGTAGTACGCGCACGGCTGCCGGAATCACTTCATGACCAATTCCGTCGCCTTCAATGACACATAGGTCCATTGCACTTCTCCTCTCGTCAGCCGCTGCGCTGTAATCCTGGAATCCAAGATCGGTTGCGATGAATTTTTTGGTAAGGATTCTTGGAAAAAACGTACTTTTTGAGGCAGCGACCGCAGGTAGACTTGAAGTGCGCCTATAATATCTTCATGATTATTCTGTCATGTTTGTAAAGTTTTGTCGAGCAATACGGGCGCTTTGCACAAGCGCGCTCGGCAAATCCTTCGTGCGTACTCACTATAACCCGACTTAGCCCGACCTACCCTAAAGTATAGCGGCAAATTCAGGATTGGACGTTTTCGCGACGGGCTACGGCAGTTCGTGCAGGCCGAAGCTGTCATCCATGAAGACGGACTGGCTGCGCAGACCGTCTTCGCCGGGCGCAGGCTGCATACGCTGATACTCGCCGCCCGCCGTAAGTTCCCAGCCGTCGAGATTGTCACCCAGTTCCGTTGCCAGAATGCGTAACACCTGCTTCTGAATCCGCTGATCCAGAATTGGAAAGACGA
>DAOUCB010000128.1:0-14043 GCA_034432495.1 Anaerolineae bacterium
TAAAATGCCAAAAATCTTCCCGTGAACGGTTTTGTTTTTCGCCCCCTCCTTGAATTCGGGGAGGGGGTCGGGGGGTGGGGTCGAGCGAGAAATTTCCCCGAATGCACATCATCGTGTAAAACGTGTCCTCTCCTCAGTTGAAATCGGGGAGGGGAAGCGCCCTGCTTTTGGGCGCAGGGGTGGGGTCGGGTGCGCCCCTACGCAATCACGATCCTCCATCCTAAACCTCGCTTCGGGAACCATTGCACGCCGTCCGGTGTATCTTTGATGGATCGATCCACTGGAAAGGCTGACCACTTGGAAGCCGATCTTATCCGCCGCGCCCGCGCGGGCGACGATGCGGCCTGTGAGCAGCTTGTGCGCGAGCATCAGCAGGCCGTCTTTCGCCTCGCCTACCTGTTTGTCGGCAGTGCCGCCGATGCCGAGGACGTGGCGCAGGAAGTTTTTATCAAGGCGCTCAAGGCGCTGGATCGCTTTGATGAGGCGCGGCCTTTGCGTCCCTGGCTGCTCTCGATCACCGCCAACACCGCGCGCAACCGCCGCCGCGCTTTCGGGCGCTACGTCGCGGCGCTGCGCCGCCTGATCGTGCCAGAGGTGAGCATCGCGGCGCAGGTCGATGCGCGTCTCGAAGCGCAGGCGCTCTGGCAGGCCGTCCGCCGCCTCAGCGCCGCCGATCAGGAGGTGATTTACCTGCGCTACTTTCTCGAACTGTCCGTCACTGAAGCGGCGGAAGCCATGCAGGTTGAACCCGGCACGGTCAAGTCGCGCCTGAGCCGGGCGCTCGGTCGCCTGCGCGATGTAATCGAGCGCGATTTTCCGCTGCTGGCGGAGGAAAGGCGCTCATGACGCCGAACGATTGGGAAACGCGCGTGCAAAAAACAGCCCAGGCTTTCACCTATCCGCCCACGCCCGATCTGGCTGCTGCCTTCCGCAGCCGTCAGCGCCGCCCCCGCCAGACCCTGCTGAGACTCGCACAGGGGGCGGCGGTTCTGCTGCTCATCCTGATCGGCCTGCTCGCCGTCCCACAGATTCGCGCGCAGGTGCTGGCTTTCTTCCGCCTCGGCGCGGTCGAGGTGATCGTCACGACGGCGACTCCGCCCGCCCGCTTTTCCGGCGGCGATCTGCCCACCTCGCTGCTCGACTTCCCCGGTATGACCACGCTTGAGGATGCGCAGGCGCACGCGGGTTACGCGCTCCATCTCCCTGCTGCGCTGCCCGCGCCGGATCGAGTCTCGCTGGTGCAAACAGATCGCCCGGTGGTGACGCTGCTCTGGCTCGATGCCAGCGGCGCGCTCGATGTTGGGCTGCAACTGCTCCCGCCCAATGCCTACGCCCTCAAAATGGTCGAAGGCGTGACCGATACGCCAACCGTCAACGGGCAGGCGGCAGTCTGGCTATCCACTGAACATTACTATATGCTCCGCATCGGCGGCGAGCGCTTCGACATGCGTCAGGTGACGACGCCCGCGCTGGTCTGGCAAGCAGCCGACGGCATCACCTACCGTCTGGAGACGACGCGCTCGGAAGCTGAGGCCATCCGCATCGCCGAATCGATTCCCACAGCCCCCTGAAGCCTGCTACCCACGTTCCGTAGGGGCGCACCTGTGTGTGCGCCCTGTTTCCGACCCGCCGCCCTTGCCCTTGTAGGGGCGCACCCGTGTGTGCGCCCTGTTTCCGACCCGCCGCTCTTGCCTTTGTAGGGGCGCACCTGTGTGTGCGCCCTGTTGCCCGCCCGCCACCCTTTGCCCTTGTAGGGGCGCACCTGTGTGTGCGCCCTGTTGCCCGCCCGTCACCCTTGCCTTTGTAGGGGCGCACCCGTGTGTGCGCCCTGTTTCCGACTCGCCGCCCGAATCCGGTTGCGTGGCGCTCGCCTGTCCACCCGACCGGATTGCGCCGGAAGGGAACAACGGATAATTTTCCGCTCCATCCGGAAGGGAAGACCGCGCCGTTTCGCCATTGATCCGGTAGGGAACGCGATTTTCCCCAGTGGTGTATAGATCGTAGTGAGAACGTATGGAGAAATGACCATGAAACGGATTTTAAGCCTGCTGCTCGTGGCAGTTCTGGCGTTGATTTCAGTGAGCACAGCCGCTGCCAAAGGCGGTGATAAAGTCACCATCACGGGAGAAGCGCTCGCTCAGGACATCGAAGTCACCGACAACGCCTGCATCCTCAATGCCTTCTCGGACAGCAACCTCGAAGACCTGACGACCCGCTTCGAGCAAGCGCCCCCGGCGGCCTCCCTCGGTGAGCGCTACCTCATCACGCGCTACACCCGCAACCTTGACGACAGCTACTCCCCCTTCGATCAGGTGGAGTTCTACAGCGATCCCGCTGGCGGACTCGGCTACGTCCACTTTCTGAAGTCGTTTTACGGTGATACCGCCTACGATGATGAATGGTTCCAGCCGACGCCGCAGACGGCCTTCATCATCGCCTCGCTGATCGGGGAACCTGTCCCCGGCACGCCGGACAAGGCCGTCATCAGCAGCGGCAGTCTCCCCCACGACATCGAAATCACGACCGACGTGTGTACCCTGAACGCGCTGGCGGCGGGCAACCTCGAAGACCCAACGTTCACGGTCAGCCGCGCGCCACAGGGTTTGGGCGCGGGCTATCTGATCACGCGCTACGTGGATGACCAGCCTTACGATCAGGTGCGCTTCTACCGCGATCCACGCGGCGGACGGGGTTATGTCGAAACGCTCGGCACGCTCGATTCGAGCGCATCGGCGACGGCAGACGCTGGGCAGTGGTTTCGTCCCAGTGCGCAAAGCCAGTATGTCATGGAAAATCTGCTCCTCAGCCCATCGACCTACAACGGTAACCCGTAAACCCAATAAAAAGGGCAGACCCGTCGGTCTGCCCCTACAAAATTACGGCTTAATTGCTTGACTTAGCTGCCGACGGTGACTTCGGCGGTCGGTTCGAGCGTCGGGACGGTCAATTCGACGGTCGGTTCCATAGTCATCTCAGCCGTCGGTTCCATCGTCATTTCGGTGGTCGATTCCATCGTCGGCTCGGCGGTCATCGCGGTTTCGGTCGTGGCAGTCATGGTGGGAGTCATCATTTCAGCGGTGACTTCCGGGGTCATCATTTCGGCGGTTGCTTCGGGCGTGGTCATGCCTTCCATGCCCAGCAGCGACTGCCAGGGCAGAATCGCGGCGTTGGCGGGGGCAGTGATCGCCGGAGCGCTGTTGAAATCGCTGTAGGTGAGGCTGAAGTCAACGTTGACGACAGGCGCAGGTTCGGGCATGGCGGGCGTGGGCGTGGTGCTGTCCATGCTGTTCATCGCTGTCATCATGGCGCTGGTATCCACGTTGATGGTGCCGTGAATGCTGTGGATGAAGCTGTCGCTCAGGCCGATTTCCTCATCGACGGTGATGGTCGTATTCTTGTACATTTCCCCGACCATCGATATGGCCTGATCGATTTCCTGGGCGGTCATCGTCTGGCTCTGCGCCTGCATTTGCTGGCGCATCATGTCCTGGAATTCCGGCTGTGCCATCAGCGTGCTCAGGTCAACCTTCGTCTCAAAGGTCGCCGTGTCGCCTGTACCCGCATCCGTGCGGGCGATGGTCACGAATTTGCCGATGAAAGTCGGGTCGGTGAACTGCTGCATCATGCTGCCCATATTCATGCCGCTGCTCATACCGCCCATGTTGCTGAACATATCCGGCATTTGCTGAAGCGCGGCCTTGAGCAGACTTGCCAGATCCAGTCCACCCCAGCCGCTCAAATTCATGCCGCCCATGTCCGACATCAGCGCTTTGAGCGTATCAAAGTTGATGTAGCCGAAGCCATCAACCAGGCGCAGTTGCAGCGTGATGCTGCTCGGTGTGCCCGCGCCAGCATCGGCGACGACTTCCGGCGGCAGGTTGACGGTCAGGGTCAGGTCGCCATCAAAATTCGCCAGCACGTTGCTGATGAACGCGCCAGGATTGGTCTGCATCATCGTCATGTCGCTGTTGTGGAGCGCCGCCAGACCAGCGTAGGAGCCGCTCCCGGTGACGCCAATGGTCACGGGTTCTTGCATGTTGGGCACGTTGGTGACGGTGGTGTTGACCGTCAGGTTGAACGAGGCCGAGTCGAGCGTCTGGCTCGCGGTGCGGGCATTCGTCAGAATCGTGCAGTCTGCTGACGACAGGTCGCCGCAGAAAACAGGCATGGATGATTGTGCGAAGGCCGAGCCGCTGATACACAAAATCAGCAGCAGGGCAATCAAACCAGGTTTACGCATGTAAAAATCTCCTTCGTTAAATCGCTAATCCCTTTCTATTATAGAGTAGTTGGTTTTATAACAATGTTAATAACAGATGAATTTTACGGCAAAAATTGCATAAAACGAGTAGCGAGTACTGCAAAGGGAAACGAGAGTCGCGTGGGGGGCATTGGGAAGCTTGTTTTTGCCCCTCTCCCCGCTTGCGTGGGAGAGGGGCAGGACGCTCAGCGTCCGGGGTGAGGGGATTTGAATACCGGCCTGATCGGTCGGCGGCAAACACCCGGCATTGAGCGAGGGCGCTAGGCGCTGGCGGAGGCACGCAGCAGCGATTGATACGGGATGATAACCGGGTTCGGCGGCGCGCTGATTTCTGGCGCGTCGTTGAAATCACTGTAGCGGTAGACGAAATCGAGCTTGATCTGTGGGGCGGGCGTCGCCTTGCCGCCAGACGTACCCATCGACGCCATCATGCCGCTGGCGTCGAACAGGAAGCTGCCGCTGATGGCCTGAAGATAGCCCGTGTCGGTGTCGATGTCTTCGCTGAGGGTGACATCCATGCCTTTGAACATCTGCAACGAAGCCGCCAGCGCCTGATCGATTTCGGCGCTGGTCATGGCGCTGTTCTGGCGCTCCATCTGCTGGCGCATAATGGTTTGGAATTCCGGGCTGCCCATCAGCTTGCCCAGATCGAGGACGATCTCAAAGGTGGCGGTGCTGGTGCTGCCGTCGTCGGTACGCTCGATTTGGAGGAAACGGTTGATGAAAGCTGGGTCGCTGAAGTCTTTCTGATACGCCTGCGAATTGCCCAGGTTACTCATCGAGTTGTTGAACAGTTCAGGCATTTGCTGCATCGCGCTCTTGAGAAAACTCGCCAGATCAAGGCCATACCAGCCGTGCATCCGGGAATTGGACATCAGGCTTTGTAGTGTATCCAGGTTGAGATAGCCGAAACCATCGACGAGCCGTTCCTGCACCGTAATGTGACCGTCGCGCGTCTGCACGCCCAACGCCGTCATCGTATCGGGCGGCAGATCGATGGTGATGGTCAGGTCGGCCTTGAGGTCGGTCAGGAGCGCGACCAGCAGTTGACCGGGATCGGTTGCAGCGGCGGTGAGATCGCTGCGCAGCTTGTTCAGGCCGCCATAAGCGCCGTTCCCGCTGATGTGGATACTGATCGGGGCTTTCAAGTCAGGCGTATTGCTGACGGTGAGATCGATCTGCGTATCGAACGAGGCCGAATCGAGCGAGGCCATCGCCTGCTGCGATTGGCTGAGGATGGCGCAGTCCGCCTGTGACAGCGTCCCGCAGAAGGTTGGCGCGGTCGTTTGGGCGAACGCCGCGCCGCTGATACTCAATAGTATCAACGCGCTAAAAACAATTTTACGGATCATAGCCGTCTCCTTGATGAGTACAAAGCAAGGGTGCTTTTCTTTATTCTATGGTGCTTTTGGGCGCGGCAGACTGAACAACTCATTCTTTGGGGGGTGCGGCAGAGTGCTGATCGCGGATAACGGCGCTACTCGGTGGTTTCGTCGGATTTTTCCTGTGTGCCGCTCAGATAGCCCGCGATCCACTTGAGGGCATCAACGGCGCTGTGCGGTTGGGTTTCGCCCGTCATCAACTGGCGATCCACGTCGTCGCCCCGGCGCATGAGCGTCGCTTTGCTGCGATTGTCCGCCATCGTCGAAACCAACTGCGCCAGTTCCTTGAAGTTGTTCGCGAGGATTTTCAATTCGTGCGGCGAAAGTTCTTCGGCGCGCGCGTCCATTTCCAGCCGGATAGTTGTGGGATCGAAGGCGGCCTGCCGCTTCGGTGAAGGGTCAAATGATTCGGCGATACCCTGCAAAAGCGCGTAAGTCGTGGTCACGTCTTCGGCGAACTGGCTGAAGGAGCGTTTGCCGAGCATCCGCCGGAAGGCGATCATCGTCTGGACGACGGTGCGCAGGTCTTCCAGCGGGCGCTTGGCTTCCTGTCCCTGCCCGTCCGAGAGCGCCTTGTCGATGCGCTGGAGGCGAGCGGTCGCCAGATCGCGGACGAAGGCGCGCCACCAGGTCAGAATTTGCGCACGAGCGGAGGTATCCCAGGCGACCAGCGGGAGGACGCGCTGCAAATCCTCGACCAGCAGTTCTTCGTCTTCGACGGTTTCGAGATCATTGGTAAGCTGGCGCAGCGCGACGCGTGTGATGAAGCTTTCCTTCAACGCGCCCGCGACAGCCAGCAAATTCCAGAGCACTTCGGCGGAGATTTCAACGTTGGCGTGCTGCTGGACGCTGCGCGCCAACTGCTCCATGATGCCGAGGTCTTCGGGTCGCCAGTCCCAGGCGTTGAGCAGGCCGACATAGACATCGACCGACTGCTGCTGAGACAGGTCGCCAACGGCCATCATCTGCGCGATCAGGGCGAGTGCCTCCGAATCGCTGCGCTCGCTCTGGCTGATCGCGCTGACGACAATCGTCAGGAAATCC
Source organism: Anaerolineae bacterium (assembly GCA_034432495.1). Lineage (GTDB taxonomy): Bacteria > Chloroflexota > Anaerolineae > Aggregatilineales > Phototrophicaceae > Flexifilum. The sequence goes on from DAOUCB010000128.1 coordinate 6,688, forward strand.
GAGCGCGTGCTGGCCTGATGAATAACCTGATGCGACAAATCGTCGCGCTTATCGCGCAGCATTCCGCTGAGCAGGGCTTCGAGCGCGGCGGTCGGCAGCCAGGTGGTGCTGCCAGTGGTCAGGCGCTTGATAATCTGCTCGGCGCTGTAGGGGCTGACGCTGATGCTGCCATTGCCATTGCCATTGCCAGTCTGGGCGCTGCCTGCCGGTGCGGAAGCAAGGGACGAAGGGTTGCCTGCGCCGCTGGTGTAGAGCGACCAGACCTGATCCATCGTCGCGGCAGTGAACAGATCCGGGCATTGGGCATCAAGCGCGCGTGAGAGCGCCACCAGAAAAACTTCGACGCCGTAGGTTTGCAGCAGCCAGGCGGGGTCGCCTTCGCCGCTGCGCAAAGCGCTGCCAAGTTCGTTGGGAATCGCCGCCAGCAGCGCATCATCCGCCAGCAGAATATCGAGCGCGGCCTGGTCACGCTTGACCGCCAGCAGCACCAGCGCCTGCGCGAGATCGGGTTCGCTGCGGGCGCGTTCCTGCGCGGCGAGAATGCCATAATGCACGACATCGCCGAGTCCGTAGCTGGCAGGTTCGCGCGCGACCAGCCGCAGCCAGTTGATCGTTGTTTCGGCGTCGCCGTCGAGGATGGCGACGCGCAGCGACGTCAGCGCCGCGACCTTGAGCCGCTCCGCCCAGCGCTCGTCGAGATCCGTCCCCGCGCCGAGCCGCGTGCGCATAAACGAATAGACCGCATCGGGACGCGAACGCAAATCCCGTTCGAGGTCAGCGTAAATCACGCGATCCAGCACCGGGTCCTGATCCATTGCGCGGGCGACGATCAGCGCGGCGTCGGCATCGCGGGCATCCAGCGCCTGATCGAGCAGGCGGCGGGCATAGAGAATCTGCAAATCGCCTTCCGGCGGAATGTCGCGCATGACGGTCTTGAGCGCTTCCGGCGGAACTTCTTCCCCGGCGATGATCTGCGCGTCGAGGGCGTGGCGCTCCGCCATGACGGTCAGGCTGTTCTGCAAATTGCGGGTATTCATCAACGTGCCAGCGACCGATCCCATCTGATCAATGGCGTTCAGGAAAGCGTTCAGGTCGCCTTTCCAGAGCGCCAGCAGGCGCTTGATATAGGTCGAGGCCAGCACCTCGTCGTCGCCAAAGGCTTTCGTCTGCCAGTTGGCGATCCAGCGCCCGGTGACGGCGCTCCCCGGCGCAAAGACGATGCGCGCCTGGGTCATGGTTTTTTCGTGGCGGTTGGTCGAAAAAGTCAGGTCGGGGCGCGCCTGCGCGGGCAGCAGCGCCATCAAACCCTTGATAATCGTCATGCGCGCGTCGGTGTCGGGCGGAAAATCGTGGATCATCAGGCCGCGCTCGTGCAGCGCCGCGCCGAGTAAACGCAGCGCCTGTGGCATTTCCAGACCGCGCCCGAGCAGTGCTTCGACCTGCGCGCGCCGCTGCTGCGCTGTCCAGGGATCCGTTGAGTTGAGATGCACCGGGGCGATACGGGCGGTGTGCTGGATCGCGTCCGACGGTTTGTCGAACAGCGCCAGCAGCGGCGCGAGATTGCCCGCCAGCGTGGTCAGCAGGTCGCGCGGCAGAACCAGATATTCGTAGAAGGGCTTTTTGTCCAGCAGATAGGCGCAGGCAATCACAAAACGCTCGCCTGGCCCGGCGAAAATGCCAAAGGCACGCGAGGCTTTGAAGCCGGGCGCATCCATCGGGCGCAGCGACGTGATCCCGCGCCAGAGCGACGCGTCCTGCGGCGTCAGATGATCGCTGATCGCCAGAATGCTCATCTCGCTCGATGAGTCGGTTGTCCCGTAGATGATATGTTCAAGCGTAAAAGACATTGCATTTCCTACCAGACAGCGAAGATTTTAGCACGATTTTCATCAATAACGTAAACGACGGATGAAATCGACCGTTTGCAGGCGGCGTTCGAGCAGATAGGCGATGTAGCCTTGCAGTACGCGCTCCAGGTCGTCGTGCTGGGCGGTGTTCAGGCTGAGCGTTTGGATATGGGCATAGGAACTGCGCTGAATGTGGCGCATTAGTTTGAGCGTGAGCAGCGGCAGCGGGATGAACGACGTGCCGCGCGCAGCATCATTCGGGCAGACGACGCCGCCTTCGGTATAGCTGAAATACTGGTCTTCCGGCTCAATGTCCTCGTGACCGATCACGCACTCGTTCAGTTCTGGCCCGAAACCAGCGATGCCGAGCAGGTGAATTTCGTAGTAGCGCAGCGGCAGGCGCGCATCCGGTTCGCTGCACAGACGCTCGAAGGTTTCGTCCAGCAGTTTGAAAAGCTGTCCGGTGTCTTCATCGCCAGAGGTCGTGAAGCGGTCAGCGAGTTCGGCGGCGTAGCCCGCGTAAGCACCAAGCGTCAGGTTTTCGCGCAGGCCGAGATACGGTTTCTCCATCTCTGCCTGAACGGCAATACCGAGGTCGCGCCCGCGATGAATCAGCATATCGGCGCGCGTGAACAATTCGACATGCCCGGTTTTGGCGCTGGTCAGTTTGCGCGCGCCTTTAGCGACGACTTCGATTTTGCCGTGACGAGGGGTGAGCAGAGTCAGCAGGCGATCCGCTTCGCCGAGGTCGAAGCGCTTGAGAATGATCGCCGGGGTGCGAAACTGACGTTCACGATGAGTCATGAGGCAGGGAGTCTGGGCCAAAGCCGCGCGGCAGCAGTTCCGAAAGGAGGCCGTCGTAGACGAGCGTGCCGTCCATCCGCGCCAGAAATACGCGCAGGTCAGGGGCGAATTCATAGAGCATCTGGCGGCACATGCCGCAGGGCGAACCGCCGTTGGAGGTGACGACGGCAATCGCCTCGAACTGGCGCTGGCCTTCGCTGACAGCTTTGACCAGCGCGACGCGTTCGGCGCAAATCGTGACCGGATATGAGGCATTCTCGATGTTGCAGCCCAGGTACAGGCTGCCATCACGGGCGCGCAGCGCCGCCCCCACCGGATAATGCGAATAGGGAATATAAGCGTTCTGAGTGGCCTCAATCGCGCTGCGAATGAGGCTCTGGGTGCTGTCGTCCACAAGAAAACCTGTTCGTATCAATCGTGCTATTATACCGCAATCCCCGTCCTCATCACAGATCATTCAGTGAAGGAGAGTGTGTCTATCTCTCGGGTGGGCGCACGCTGGAAAATAATGTGGTGTCGCCGACGAGTAAGAGCGTGTATACGTGTATATGAATGTTTTTATGATGCTTGTATCGCTTAATCTTTGATGTTTTTTGACAGCGACGATCCAGACACGCCGTTGTTTTTCTCCCCTCGCCCCGCTTGCGTGGGAGAGGGACGGGGTGAGGGGTGATCGTCAGAGGTAATATTTCCCTTTACGAACACGCTCTAAATATTCATTCGCCGTACGCACGAGTCTGGGTGATACTAAATGAAAACAGGCTTATGATTTATGAGTCTATGAAAGCGATAACGACAGCGAACATCAACAGAATGACAGGGATTTCACCGCGCCTGAGCTATGTCTTAAAAAATATTCTGCTGGCGTTGGTCTGCCTTCCAATCGCCCGGTTGGGGCTGCTGTTCGCCTTCGAGCGCGCCAACGTCTCGCTGGTCTGGCCGATGACGGGCGTCGCGCTGGCGGTGCTGCTGCTGCTCGGCTGGGAATACTGGCCCAGCATGGCGCTGGCAGTGCTGGCCCACAATCTGATCAACCAGACGCCGATCCTGCCGTCGGTCGGGATTGCCATTGGTTCGACGGCGACCTGCCTGGTAGCCGTCTATTTCCTGCAACGGCGCTTGAGATTTCGTCTGTCGCTGGAGCGTGCGACCGATGTGCTGGGCTTTGCGACTTTCGGCGCGATTCTGGCGACGACGGTCAGCGCGGTCATCGGCGTCGGCTGTCTGTATTTAGCGGGGCTGGTTCCGCCGCAAAATTATCTCTTCGACGTGTTTACGTGGTGGATCGGCGATGCGATGGGCGTCCTGGTCGTCACCCCGGTGCTGCTGATCTGGAGCCGCGTCCCGCTCAAATTCTCCAACACCCGCAAGCTGATCGAGGCCAGCGGGCTGATCCTGCTGCTGCTGGGGGTCTGTTTCCTGATTTTCAGTCAGGGGATGGCCCCGCGCAGCTTTTACCCGCTGGCCTATCTGATCTTCCCGTTTTTGATTTGGGCGGCGCTGCGTTTCGACCAGCGGATGGTTGTTTCGCTGACGCTGCTGGTGGCGCTGATCGCGGTGCTGCAAACCGGGCAGCAGTTCGGAAACTACAACCAGAGCATGATATGGAACAGCATCCTGTTCCTGTGGGCGTACATTGCAACGATGGCGATCACCTCGATGCTGCTGGCGGCAACGCTGGCAGAACGCCGCCAGATCGAGCAGACGGTGCGCAGCCTGGAACAGCGCTTCTCAAAAGCCTTTCACGCCGCGCCGGTCGCCATCTGGATTTCGACGGTCGAAGAAGGCACGTTCATCGACGTCAACGAAGAATTCTGCCTGATGATGGGCTACGAACGCGACGAGGTGATTGGTCAATCGTCGCAGGCGCTGAATATCTGGGAAACGCCCGACGTGCGTACGCGTCTGCTGACGGTGCTGGAAATGCAGGGGCGAGTCTCGCAGGTAGACATTCACCTGCGCCCCCGGTTGGGCGAGAGGCGCTACGGCTTGCTCTCGACGGACATGATCGAACTGGACGGCGAACCGCATCTGCTCAATATGTTCCACGACCTGACCGAGCGCTTTCAGACTGAGGAAGCGCTGCGCGACAGTCAGGAGCGCTATCGCCAGCTCTTCGAAGGAATCGACGACACCATCTTCGTTCATGACCTGGAAGCCAATATTCTCGACGTGAACGAAGCCGCGACGCGCCACCTCGGCTATACGCGCGAAGAACTGCTGCGCATGAAAGTCACCGACCTCGACGTGCCGGAATTCGCGGCGGGCTTTGCCGAACGGCTTCAGCAGCAGCTTGCACAGGGCTTCCTCAACAATATCGAAGGGCGGCAGATCACCAAAGACGGGCGCGAAATCGTCTTCGACGTGAGCACCAAGCTGATCAGCTACAAGGGCAAGCCAGCCGTGCTGGGCGTGGATCGCGATGTGACCGAGCGTAAGCAGGCCGAGCAGCAGCTCCGCGAGAGCGAAGCCCGCTACCGGGCAGTTGTCGAAGACCAGAGCGAACTGATCTGCCGCTTCACGCCCGATTTCATCCTGACGTTCGTCAACGATGCCTACTGCAACTATTTCAACCGCAAACGCGAAGATTTGATCGGCAAGCCGTTTATGCCGTCGATTCACACGGACGATCAAGCGGTCGTCACGAATCTCCTCTCTTCGCTGACGGCTGCTAATCCGGTCGTGACGTCGGAAAACCGCGCCTATATGCCGGATGGTTCGGTGCGCTGGCATCAGTGGCGCGACCATGCCATCACCGATGAACATGGACAGGTGATCGAATATCAGTCGGTCGGCAAAGACATCACCGAAGTCAAGGAACTGGAAAAGCAGCGGCTGGCAATGGAACTGGAACGCGAGCGCGTCGAAATCCTGGCGGATTTTATCGTCGCGGCTTCGCACGATTTTCGCACGCCGCTCTCGGTCATCAACACCAGCGCCTACCTGCTCAACCGCATCGCGGAGCCGGAGCAGCGCGAGCGCCATTTCAAGCAAATTCAGGAGCAGACCTATCACATCGAGCAGTTGGTCGATGGCCTGCTCACCATGTCGCGTCTCGACCGGGGCGATGTCTTCCGCTTCAAGACAGTCGATCTCAATGGCATGGTTCAGCAGATCGAGGTGCGCGAACGGGGACAGCTCACGCAGAAACGCCTGGAGATGAAGCTGGAACTTGATCGGCAGCTTCCGCTGATCGACGGCGATGAAGGCTGGCTCTACCACTGCATCGTCCAGTTGGTCGATAACGCCATCCACTACACGCCCGAAGGCGGCCTGATCACTCTGCGTACCCAGGCGCAAACGGATCAGGTCTTGATTGCGGTCACGGATACCGGAATCGGCATTCGCCCCGACGATTTGCCACACATTTTCAAGCGGCTCTATCGGGGCGAAGAACACCGTCCGGTCGGCGGACAGGGCTTAGGGTTGTCGATTGCCGCCAAGATCGTCGAAGCGCACGAAGGCAATATCGAAGTTGAGAGCGCAACCGGAGCGGGCAGCACCTTCCGCATCCTGCTGCCGCTTAAACAGTCTGATACGAGCGTAGAATCTTCGCCGTCCCTCTGACGTTGTAGCGCCCGATTTGCGCCGGAATCAGCACTGTCCGTCCAGTGCGCAGCGTGAGCGCTTCCTCACCCGCGCTGATCTGCGCCTCGCCCTCGATGCAGGTCAGCGCGTGAAAGACGTTTCCCTCGGTATCGAGATCAATCGACGTTCCGTGCAGATGGTGCATGTCGGTTTTAAAGAACGGACTGCGCACGACCTCGATCTCGGTGTCGCGTTCGCCCGCAATAAAAGTGACTGATGGCAGCCTGCCAAGCCGCGCCACCGCCAGACTTTTCTCGACGTGCAGCGGGCGCGGCTGACCGTCCAGCCCCATCCGACCCCAGTCGTAGAGGCGATAGGTCGTGTCGCTCGACTGCTGAATCTCGTAGACCAGCAGGCCGGGGCCGAGCGCGTGAATCGTCCCGGCGGGGATGTAAAGCACATTTCCAGCCTCGACTGGTTCGTAAACCAGCATTTCCTGGAGGCGGTTGTCGCGAATGGCCTCGGCGACTTCTTCTGCGCTGGCATCCGGGGCAACGCCAATCACCAGTTTGGCTTTTTCGTCAGCGGCGAGGATGTACCAGGCTTCCGTTTTGCCGCGTGGTTCGCCTTCAAGCTGACGCGCCTGTTCGTCGTTGGGGTGAACCTGCACCGAAAGCCAGTCGGTCGCATCGAGAATCTTGACCAGCAGCGGCATTCCTTCGCCGGGGTCGCTGATGCTGCCGATCAGGTCTGCCCCATACGCCTTGAGCAGATCGCCCAGGCTGCGCCCGCTCAGCGCGCCGTTGGCGACGGTGGCGCTGTCGTGTAGTTCCCAGGCTTCGCCGTAGGGTTCGTTGGTGGGCAGATGCTTGTGCATGACCGTTTCCAGCCGTCGCCCGCCCCAGACTTTGACGTGCAGCGTCGGTTCGAGCAGCATCGGATAAAGCGGAATTTTCGCCATAAGTTATTCCTCGTCACTCAGAGATTTAGAGAGCAGATAGTAGGTTTGCCCCGGCGGATAGTCGTTGATTGCGCCGACGACCTGAAAACCGTGTCGTTCGTAGAAAGGTCGCGCCTGAAAGCTGAAGGTTTCGAGATAGGCGTGGCCTGCACCGAAGCGCCGCGCTTCCGCCTCCGCCGCTTGCATCAGTTGATCGCCGTAGCCCTGATGGCGGTA
>DAOUCB010000129.1:0-6183 GCA_034432495.1 Anaerolineae bacterium
CGCCTAAATGGGGAAAATGCCCTAACAGGTGCAGAAATTGAGCGTACAATGGCTTTGAGCCTCTTGTTTAGGATAGGTGTGGTAACCGTTATCCTAAAACAAAAGGCTCTTTTGTTAAAACTGTCCTGTCCTCAACCTTGAGGGAGAGGGATTTAGGGTGCGGGCAAAATCGTGATGCACTGAATTTACAAATCAAAAGGGCGCTCCTTTACGAGAGCGCCCTTTTGATTGTATAGAGTGGCTTATGAACTAGCTGACTTCGTTGGTCGGCAGCGGTTCGCCATTCCAGGGTGACTGGAAGCTCGGCTGCATTGCACCCACTGGCACGTACAGATACTGGCAGGCGACGATGATGCGGTAGAAGGCATCGCCGTTATCGGCTTTGGCGACACCCGTCACCCAGTACGTCCCGGCGCTGACGGTCACGCCGTCTGCGATTAGGCCAGCGGCGTAATCGGCCTGCGTATCGAGCGGCAGATCGCCCACGACCGAGCCATCCGGCATGTCGAGGCCGCAGGTCGCGGTGACGACCGTCGGGGTCTCGCAGGGAGTTGGTGTGTACTTGCCACCGCCGAGCACGAGGCTCGCGATTTTGGCTGGGGAGGTGGAACAGCATTCGCTTTCCCCTTTGTCATGATGATCAACAGAAACCGCGATTTTGCCGGAGCCGCAGCAGCCGCGACCATAGTCGCCGCTGAAATCACCAGCGATTTTGTAAGATTCCCCGCAGCAGCCACGACCGCGACCATCGAGGATGGAGACGGGCTTGTCACTACCGCAGCAGCCGCGACTTTCGACGCCGGGCTGGATTTTGCCGGAACCGCAGCAGCCGCTATCGACACCGGGCTGAACTTTTTCAGTTTTGCACCGATATAAACTATCGTCAGTTATCGGCGCTGCCGAAGCCAGCACCGACGAGGCCAGACTGACCGCGAGGACGAGTAAAATTACTTTCATCAATGAAGGGCGAAGCGCGTGCATGAAGTCTCCTGTGAGGAATGAAGGATGCTGCCTAGACGAGTGTGTACAGTACCAGAGTACCATGCGGTCAAATCCATAAAACGTTTAGCTCCTGGGGAATTGTGGATTTTCATAAATAATTCACGCTTGTCTGTGATGCGATACAGAATCAAAAACGAGCGCCCTCTGGGACGCTCGTTGGTGGAAGGCGCTGGCAGCGCTTAGCTTTCGACTGGAGGCGTGGTCGGCAGGGGCTGACCGCTCCAGGGTGCCTGATAGCTCGGAATGACGTCATTTTCGGGGACGAACAGGAACTGGCAGGCGACGACAATCTGATAGAAGCCGTTGCCGTCATCGTCTTCGCCCAGCCCGGTCACCCAGTACGTCCCGGCATTGACGGTCACACCCTCAGCCGCTTTGCCGGGGGCATAATACGCCTGCTGGTCGAAGGGAATTTCGCCCACAACCGAGCCTGCCGGGTAAGTGATGCCGCAGCTTCCATCGACGACCGGCGCGCAGGGATCAGTCACAGTCGGGCTGGCACTGAGCAGCGTTTTGCCGAGCGGCAGGGAGGCGAGTTTAGGCGTCTTCAGCAGGATACAGCAGTCGATGGTTTTCTCTGCCGGGACGCTTTCGACGGTGAGATTAGCGATTTTACTCCGGCAAGCGACAGCTTGCGGTTTGAGCGGGGCGGCTGACGCCGCAAATCCTGAAAACAGGCTGGCGAAAAGGGCTAGACACAGCAACAAATTTATGGATGAACGAAAACGTTTCATGGTTATCCTCAAGACGCTAGAATAGTACACAGGAACGGGCGCAGTTTGAGGCGCTTATTCAGTTTTCAGCTTAGCGGAATCTGTCACTTAGCTTTGTAAACTCTGGTAAAAAAGCTGTAAAAACGAGCCTGAGAGATACATACAACATGGTTTTCAGCATTCGCAGCGCCGTCCCTGCCGACGCGCGCGGCTATATCGCCCTGATCAAAAACATTCTGCGTGAACAGCCGCCCGTCGATACCCCTTACGCACCCGACGAATTCGATCCGCCGCTGGAAGGGATTCGCCAGCGCATCAGCGACGTGGCGCAGATTGAGAACTGCCTGTTTCTGGTGGCGGAAGCTGAGCGTAAAATCGTGGGGACGCTGACCTGCGGCGGCGGCACACTCAAAGCTGACCAGCACATGACGGCGCTGGGGATTTACGTCGCGAAGGACTGGCGCGATCAGGGGATTGGCGCGGCGCTGATGCAGCGCTGCGCAGCCTGGGCGCAGGCCAGCCCGCTGGTCGAGCGCGTCGAACTCGAAGTGTATGCTCAGAACGCGCGCGCGATTCACCTGTACGAAAAGTTCGGCTTCGAACGCGAAGGCTGCAAACGCCGCCTGTATTATCAGCACGGCGCGCCGGTGGATATGCTGATTATGGCGCGCTTATTCGACAAAGCATTGGAGCAGGTATGAACCGCATCCGTCTGTTTCTGGCGTCTGTCAGTGCCCCGGAGGACGCCCCGCCCTGGTCACTGATGACGGCAGCGCTGGCGATTTTGTTCGCCTTCATCGCCATGATCATCGGTACGGGCGTGGTTTTTGTCTGGGCACCGACGCAGGGTTACACCGAACTGGCAGGCTGGTCGCTGGGCGGGCTGCTGGTGATTATGTTCGTCTGGCAGACGCGGCGCAAGGAACGCGAGGCGCTCCGGCTGACGGCGTCGGCCTCACCGATTTTGTTCGTGATGTTTATTTCGCTGGGCGTGGCGATTGCGCTCGATCTGGTCAGTCTGGCAGTGACGCACGAATTCACGGCGGGGCCGGAACTTCAGTTTCTCGACCCGAACGCGCTCGGCGTTCTCGAATGGGTCTTTGCCATCCTGTTTATGATCATCCTCCAGCCGATTGCCGAGGAACTGATCTTTCGCGGGATGACGCTGCCCGCCATCCGCACGCGGATCAGCGCGTGGGGCAGCATTCTGGTCACGGCGGGCATCACGGGCGTCTTTCATATGCTGATCTATCCGATCAATTCGGTTTCGCCGCTGACGCCGCTGTGGTACGGCCTGCTGATCCCGATCATTGAGGCGATCATTTTTGGCATGGTGCGCAATTCGACTCATTCGACGCGGGCGGCGATTGCCGCACACATCGCCTTCGGTCTGTTCGCGGTCGTCAAACTCCTTACCCTCACTGGACAAGCTTAAGGTTCGCTTTATGAAAACCATCGTGGTCGCATCGATTAATCCCGTCAAAATTCAGGCCGCGCTCGGCGGCTTTCAGCGCATGTTTCCAACGGAAGCCTTCACGGCGAAGGGGATCGGCGTTCCCTCCGGCGTCAGCGACCAGCCGATGAGCGACGCCGAGACGCTGCAAGGCGCGCGCAATCGGGCCGCGCAGGCGAAGGCGGAACTGCCCGAAGGCGATTACTGGGTGGGGATTGAAGGCGGCGTGGAAGACCGCGCCGGAGAACTGGAAGCCTTCGCCTGGGCAGTGATCCTCAGCAGTGATGGGCGCGCGGGCAAAAGCCGCACGGCGACTTTTTATCTGCCGGAAGAAACGGCGAAGCTGGTGCGCACAGGCATTGAACTCGGTCACGCGGATGATCAGGTGTTTGGGCGCTCAAATTCCAAGCAGCAGAACGGCTCGGTCGGTTTGATGACGGGCGACGTGGTGGATCGGACGGCCTATTACGTGCAGGCGGTGATTCTGGCGCTGATCCCGTTCAAGAATCCGACGCTGACCTTCACACCGGGGCAGATGAATACGTCATCCTGATGAAGTTCTCGGTTTGAACGAGCCGGAGAATGGTTTTTTCCGGCTGATGCAGTAAGGGCTGCGCCGCTTCAAGCGTGATCGGCTCGATTTTGTCGATGGCGTAATCGCGCTGGTGATAGATCACGACGCAGCGACCCGCCGCGCTCACGTTGCGATACCAATCGACTTCTTTGCCGTAGGTCAGCGCGAGGACAAAGCCGCTCGCGAAGGGAAAGACGATCACAGGCGTTTCGTAAGTTTTGCCGCTTTTCCGCCCGGTGTGGCGGATGATGGCGAAGGGGCCGTGCGCCGAACGCGCGATTCTGCCGAGCAGCGGGTTGAGGACATGCTTGTTGAAGGTGCGGATTTGAGTGGGAAATTTCATGTGGACGCTCACTTGTCTGCTGGCGAACGGTGCTAGGGTGTGGCCTCGAAGGTGGGAACCGGACGGGCATCTGCTTCTGCCTGCGTGGACGCGACCCCGTTTTCGCGAATATCCTGAAGCAGCCAGTCCATTTCCTTGATCTCACGGCGCTGGGTTTCGCTGATGCCGTCGGCAAGCGCCCGAACGCGAACATCTTCAATCTGGGCGCGTTCACTGGTCAGAATGGCGATGGAGTGGTGCGGAATCATCGCGCTCATATAGGCTGAGTCGTCAACGGTAATCTGGCTGCGGACGAGAAACAGCGCTGCCAGAAAAACCACCACGCTGCCCACGTAAATCGCGAGATTGAGCTTTCTGCTGGTGTACATCCCGCGCATGAAGCTGAGCATAATCACGGTCATCGCCGCGCCCATAATCAGGGTCATGAACAGGCGCGTTTCGCTCCAGCGAACGTGTGCCAGTTCAAAGGTGTTGAGATACATCAGCGCAAACATGACCACCGTCGAAGTGGCAATCATGGCTGCAAAGCGAATGTACCCCGATTTCTTTTCGTGATCCATAGTTCACCTCCAATGGATGTTTGTGGCGCGTCTAAAAATGACGCCAGCGTCTGAAATAGTCGATCACAACGACAGCCGTTCGGGTGTGCAGGGATAATGCGTTGACGCAAGGCCAACAATGCGAGGCCAACGGCGCAAGCCGCCATGTGCTGAAGCAGTGCGGACGCACGCGCGGATAGACGCGTCCGAAGGCGAAGTGCCTGACCCCACCCCTGGCGAACCAAAAGCAGGTTCACCTTCCCGAATTCAAGGAGGGGAGAAGAAAAGGCCGTTTTTGTGCGGTACGTCCCGGCGAAAGTTTACGTGGAGCGGGATTACTTCAACTGCTTCTGATCCGTGCCAATCAGCATCCCAATCACGAATGTTGCCAGCGCTGCGCAGATGCCCAGCACGACTGCGCCCAGATGCGATTCCGGCTCAACCTTGCCCGCTGGCAGCAGCGGCACAGCGCCTGATCCGCTGGATGAGGCTGGTTTCGCCGCTTTCACGCCTGCCTGAGCAGCGGCAGCGTTCCTGGTTTCGTTGTGCGGAATCCCCTGATGAATGCGCTCATGCTCGGTCAGCCGAATGGCGTTCTTGCTCGGCTCGATTTTCGAGCCATAGGTGCGCGCGTAAACCTGCGTGAATTCTGCCCCGAACAGCAAAATCTGCGCTGAATAGTAAATCCAGAGCAGGAGCAGCACGAATGATCCCGCTGCGCCATAGCTGGACGAAACCGAGCTTTGACCGAGATACAGCCCCAGCGCATATTTGCCAATCGTAAAGAGCAGCGCCGTCACCGCCGCACCCATCCACACGTCTTTCCACGAGATTTCGACATCGGGCAGCACCTTGTAGATAGCGGCGAAGAGCAGCGTAATCACGCCGAAAGAGATCACGACGTTGACGATTTGCAGCAGCGTTCCCTGCTGCGGGATGTGGACGGCGACCACATTGCCGAGCGCTGAAACGATTGCGCTCAGCAACAGTGAGACCAGCAGCACAAAACATATGCCCAACACCATCGAAAAGGAGAGAAAGCGCTGGCGTATCATCGCCACGATGCCCTGTCCCGGTTTGGGCGTGACTTCCCAGATGGTATTGAGCGCGTCCTGAAGCTGACCAAACAAGCCCGCCGCACCCAGCACCAGCGTGACCACGCCTAAAACGGTCGCGATAATGCCGCTGGAAGGATGGCTGAAGTTTGCCAGCATGTCCTGAATCGCGCTGGCGGCCTGGACGCCAACAGCCCCCTGAATCTGATACTGCACCTGCCCCTGGACGGCATCTCTGCCGTAGATTAGCCCGGCAATCGAGATCACAACGACCAGCAGCGGAGCCAGGGAGAAGGCGGTGTAATAGGCCAGTGCTGCCGCCAGCCGGGGCGCTTTGTCCTCATTCCACTCGTTGAAGGTTTCTCGCAGCAGATTGAAGATGTTTTTCAATCGAGACATGGCATCGTCCGGTTTTGTTCATGCGAAATGTAATGAATCACATTATAGCATAACCTTTGGCGTTTGCCCGTCTGAGAAAACGGTGAGACCGTTTGCGCTGCGCAC
>DAOUCB010000130.1:0-62273 GCA_034432495.1 Anaerolineae bacterium
GGCGTCGAAAAAGGAGCAGGTCGTCGAAAACTTCGGCGCGCTGGAGTTTGTGCCGAAACTCACGCCAGAGGTGATGGCGCGGATCGAGACGATCCTCGCCAACAAGCACGACCATCTTTACGGCGCGTAGGCAAAAACAAGAATAAAAGCAACGGGGTGTTCGTGCAAACAAAGTTTGCCTGAGCGCCCCGTTTTGATTCTAGGTCAGGCGAACATCCGCGTCGCGCATGACGTAGCGAACGTAGCGGTAATCACGAATGCGCGTGACCTGATCGTTCTCCCAGTTCAGCAGCATGAAGTAAGCGGGTTCGCTGGTCGATTCGGTCAGATCGTAAGCCAGCAGCGCCGCACGATCTTCGACCCACCCCAACACGAGGCGGCAGTTGTCCGTCTCCTGATAGCGATGAAAGTAATTCTCGCGGATAGCAGCCGCGCCCCTGAGCGTCGCTCGATTGTAGAGTTCCAGCCGCGCTTCATCCGCTAGCAGCAGCCGCAAGCTGTCGAAATCACGGGAATTAAAGCGCTCGACATACTCCGCCAGCAGCGCCTGCTCGTTGGTGTCCAACTGCGCGGGACTGGCCTCAACCGTGTCCGCCAGTTCGCGCAAGCGCGTGCGTCCGCGATGCAGCAGCGCCTTGATTTCCGGCACGGTCGCGTTGAGCAGTTCCGAAATTTCCGCCAGCGAATAACCCAGCACATCCTTGAGGATGACGCAGCTTCGTTGACGCGGCGCAAGTTGGAGAAACGTCGCCAGCGCCAGCTCTTTTTCGTCAAAGGGCAGATCGTTCTCGTCGCTCATAGGCAGCTCGTCCAGCAGTTCGAGCGGTTCATTGCTGTCGCGCCGCAGCAGATCAATCGCCTTGTTGTGCGTGATGCGGAACAGCCAGCCGCGCAGATTCGTGTTGTGCGTCAGTAGGTGCAGCGATGCATAGGCTTTGACCAGCGCCTCCTGCACCACGTCCTCGCCATCGAAAATCGATCCCGTCATGCGCGTGGCGTAGCGGTGCAGTTCCGGGCGAATCGCTTCCGCGAGCGCTTCAAATTCCGCCGGAGTCAGCGTAGGTTGAAGTGCGTTGTTGTCGGTTGGATCAGGCATCGCCGTAGATTTTCCCCTGGTCGTCAGTTGAGTGAAACCAATTCTCTGCCGCTGACGCCAAAAGCCAGCCCTTCAGAATAAGCCGCATCCGTCAGCAGCGAGACGACGCCTTCACCGACTTTTTCTGGCGTCAGGCGCGGCGATCCCATGCGATCCAGAAATACTTCTTTGCTGATGCCTTGCAGCGCCGCGTAATGGGTCGCTGCTTTATGACCCAACTCGGTCGAATCAACAATCTGTCGGGGAACCAGCACGACGAAACGAATCCCCAGCTTGAGATTATCCGATTCCTGCTGCAAATACTGACCCAGAAACCACTGGGTTCGCTTGGCTCCAGCGTAGCTGCCTGAACGCAGCGAACCGCCCAACGCCGCGCCGCTCGACACGATGACAACGACGCTCCCCGGCGCGAGCGGCGTCAGCAGCGCCTGCCGCCCAAACTCGAAAGTCGCCTTTACATCGGTATTCCAAACCCCGTTGAATTGCTCCCACGACTGCTCGTAAACGGGAGCCATCGTCGGCGTCGCGCCCGCATTCAGGACGAGTATATCCGGTTGGATGTCGCGCAGAGTCTTGGCTGCTAGCGAAGCGTCGGTCACGTCCCCCGCGACAATTTCGACACCCTCGATCTCGTCTTTGAGCGCCGCCAGCCGTTCAGCATCCCGCGCCAGCGCCCACACCTTGACGCCCTGTACCGCCAGCGCCCCGACAATCCCGCGCCCCAACCCGCGACTGCCGCCTGTCACCAGCGCCGTTTTGTGATTCAATTCGCTCATCATGGTCACGTTCCTTTGCGTCTTGTCTGTGTTCGTTTGTAGTCGGTCTACATTTCTACAACGAAGCCGACGCGCAAAAGGGTACGCTCGCCGCCAGAACTCGTATTTTGGTGCATTTCCGCATCTTGGCTACACTCAGGCGCAAAATTTGCCATCTTTGAAGCGAGGAATAACCGTGAGACAAAATCATATGCTGGCGCAAATCCGCCAGGGCAAGCAAACCGTCGGCATGTGGCTGCAAAGCCAGAATTTCCACATTGCTCGCGTGATCGCCGCGCAGGGACACTTCGACTGGCTGATGGTTGATCTGGAACATTCCCCAGTCGATCCCTCGATGACCATGATGATGCTGGCGACAATTGCCGACGTCAGCAGCGGCAACTGCACGCCACTCGCCCGCGTCGCCCACAATTCCATGTTTCACATCAAACAGGCGCTTGATGCCGGAGCGCAGGGCGTCCTCGTCCCCATGATCAACACGCCAGAAGATGCCGCTGATGTCGTTCGCTTCGCCCGCTACCCACCGCTCGGCGAACGCGGCGCAGGCGGAATCAGCCCGCACCTCGGCTTCGGCACGACCAGCGCGCCGGAGTACGTCAAGAATGCCAACGGTGAAATCCTCGTCGCAATTCAGGTCGAGACGGTTGAGTCAGTCGAGAACATCGACGCGATTCTCGCCGTCCCCGGCATCGACATGGTGTTCATCGGCCCCAACGACCTGCACGTCTCGCTCGGCCTCGATTCGACGCTCTGGGACGAGAACCCGACCTTTCAAGCGGCGCTCAAAACCGTTGTGGACGCCTGTAAAGCACATGGGATGCCTTACGGCATTCTCTCGCCTGACCCGGACGGCGCGAAAGCCCGCCTCGCCGACGGCTTCAACTTCGTCGGCATGGGGTCGGACTTGCGCCTGATGCTGGCGGCGGTCAATGCGGGTTACAAGCATGTGCGCTCGTAGCGGACGAGGGTGCAGTTTGTGATTCTTCCGGCGATTCTACGCGCCGCCTTCCGCGATCTGCTGCACGTCGAGCTTCAGCCCGACAATGCCCGACTGGTCAGCGGCGGCATGATCAACCCATCGGCGCGAGTCGAGGTCGCGGGGCAGCGCTTTTTCGTCAAGTGGAACACCAGCGCCGCGCCCGGTTTGTTTGCGGTCGAGGCGCGCGGCCTTGCCCTGCTGCGCGAGGCCAACGGCTTTCGCGTGCCGCAGGTGCTGGCGCACACCGAAGCTGCGCCCGATGCACCCGCCTATCTAATTCTAGAGTGGCTCGAACCCGCTTCCGCAGTCGATGAAACCACTTACGCGGCGAATTTCGGTCACGCACTGGCGACGCTGCATCGCATCAGCGCACCCACCTTCGGCCTCGACCACGACAACTTTATCGGCGAACTGCCACAGCGGAACACGCCATCGGTGAACTGGACGCAGTTCTACCGCGATCAGCGGCTCGCCGTGCAAATTGAGATTGCCCGCGAGCGCGACCATCTCCCACCGTACCGTGAAATGCTGCTGTATTCTCTACTGGATCGAGTCGAATCGCTTCTTGGCGGCGCATCCAACTCGCCTGCGCTGATTCATGGGGATTTGTGGAGCGGCAATTATTTCGCGGCGGCAGACAACCAACCTGCGCTGTTTGACCCTGCCGTCTATTATGCAAATCGCGAAATCGAGATCGCCTACGCGCAGTTATTTGGTGCGGCTGCCTTCTTTCTGGACGCTTACGACGAAGCTTATCCGCTCGACGCAGGCTACGAAGAGCGCCGCCCGCTCTTGCAATTATATTCGCTGCTCGTCCATCTCAATCACTTCGGCGAGCGCTACGGCGAGTATGTCGATGCCGTCTGCCGCCATTATTTGGCGTGACCTTGTTTGAAAAGGCATATATCGACGAAGCGAGGACGCGCTTCCGCAGAGGCGCACCTGTGTGCGTCCTTGTCCTTTGCCCCTCTTTGCAATGGATTTAGACTCCGACAGTTTTATGGGGAGTGGTTCCAACGCGACAGTCGTCTTCCCTCACCCCACTTGTGAAACGCAAACTTGTTCGCACGAGAGAGGTCGGGGGTAACCTCACATCTTCAGGAGCTTGCGCAGTATCAGATACTCGGCGTGACTCCAAAGCAGTGGACTCGCAATCGGGCCACGCTGCGCCACCCAGGGATCATAGTGATCGGGTGCAAGCATACTGCTGATCACCTGCTCTGGTAGATTACCCTCGGCGTCCGCCTGCGTTTCAACCCACGCCAGTTCCGCTCGCGCTCTCTCTAAATCGCCCACTTCGGCGTAGTACCAGCCAAGATGCAGCGCCAGCAGCACCCATGCGCCGCCGCCATAATAAACGTCCTCTAAATGGCGATGCACCCCACCGGTTTTCGCGTGTAATTCCCGCTCGATGCGTGCGACGGTCTTTTGCAGGATCGGATCATCGGGCGCAAACAATCCATGTGGTGTTGCTACACTGAGCAGATTAGCATCCACCATATCCAGCCCGATTGATTTCGCCAGTTCACCATTCGGCGTCAGCCCATGTTCAAGCACAAATGCCCGGATCGCCAATTTGGTCTCCGTGAAATCCAGCCCCGTGACCAGAATTTCCGCAGCATTCAGTCCGGCATAAATTGCTGCCAACGTGCTCACATGGTAATAATTGTTGCGTTCTTCCCAGCAGTCGTAGCACGGCACATTCCACAGCGCTGCCAGATAGCGCGCCGCCAAATCGACCGCGCCTTCCCATGCCACCGGCAGCGGATCAAAGCCGACCCGCACCATATATTCTTGCAGCGACCACAGCCAAGTCCCAACCCCGTCCAATTGAAATTCCGGCCAATCCTCCGGCCCCTCAACACCGTCTGCCCGGTAGCGCGCATTGATGACGTTGTGCATATTCGGCAGACCGCCCGTACGCCTACCAGCAATCACCTGTTCGATCCGCGCGGTGCGTTCGTTGATGCGCGCCGCACACCAGTTATGGAAGCGATAAACGCTCTCCCACTGCGCGCTCATGCTGCCGCCATGCACCGTGCTGACGCCCTCGCCATCCAGCGCCAGCGCATACGAGATATAGGCTCCATCGCGAAACCAGGAGAACTGGTAATCGGGCATGTTCGGGCAGGCGATATACGCCCCATTCTCGGTTTGATTGTCCAGAATTACGCGCAGGCTGTGTGCCCTCAAATCAACCTGTGTATTCAACGTCACGCTCAGCACTCCCCCAACCTATCCGCCGCATTTTTCTGCGCACTCATTCATGATGTTCCCAGCGTTCCGTCAACACAGCATCTTTGTAGCGCACCTGTTGTGTACATACGGAGTTATTGATACTCCACTACCACCACCGTCCAGTAATCCAGACTCGGCACGCGGAACGCAATCACTCCATCCCCCGCCGTGAAATCGACGGGCTGCATGGCTGAACTGTCGCCATCAGGTGAGGCCAGCCACACCCGCGCAGCAGGCTTCGTCACCACAATCTGCACGCTCAAATCGGTTAGCGCGGTAGGCGCTTTCGTCTGTGTACTGTTCCAATGCCCATCGTCGATCCCCATCAGATTCACGAGGCTGAAAGTTTCGCGGCTGGCATCGTTGGCTGCGCGCACAACCACCGCCACCCGATCCGTCGAGAGCGCACCAACCGTTTTGACGCTGTCGATTGTGAGTGCCGCCGCGCGATCTTTGCCGCCGTCGTGCGTCCCCAACGCCAGCACATTTTCATAGCGCACGAGAAAATCGTAATAGCGTCGCTCGATTTCCTGATCCGCTGCGGTCATCAACTCAAAGTTCGGGAAATAGGGATCAGCCAGCATGGCGCTCGGCTCACCGAGTTCAAGGTGATAGCCGCCGCTTGCAAAAATCAGCGCGTTCGCCAGTCGGGCGTTTTCATAGTGATTCGCGTGAATGTAGGCCGCGATAATCACGGGTTTGCCACCGCCGAGCACCTGCGCCTGTGCCACCACACGCGGTAAATCCATAAACTGAGTATAGGGATCCCACAGTTCAATATAGACGGCGTCCTCGTCCGAAGGCGCGACTGTCTTCAAAGGCCAGTTTCGTACCAGATTGAAGATCGTCACGCCGTCCGTGCCGCGTAGCTGATGCACCACTTCTGCCGTCGCGTCGATGAAGGCCGGGAACGAGTCTTCCAGCTTCACGAAGCCACCCGCAGCATCTAATCCGTGCATGGGTGCGCCATACTGGTCGATGTGAATCCCGTCGAACTCGGTATGCTTCAGCACATCGGCGTATTCGTTGAGCAAATGTGTCGCCCAGCCCGATCCCGGCGTCGGGTCCATAATTTTGAGGAATCCGGCGAAGTCATACGGCTGATCCTTCGCGCTGAACAATGCCCAGTCCGGATGCTGCGCGTAAAAGGCATACGACGCCCCATAGATCGCGCTGTAGGGCATCGCCGCGATGTTGTGCACGTGCGCCGCCTCAATCAGCCGCTTGATCGTCGTCAGCGACTCGACCTTGCCCAGCACGTCGGCATAGGTTTCGTTCTGCACATCAATAAAGTCATTGGCTGACGGCAAAAGCTGCTCGTGGCGATATTGCCAGTCGTAGAATTGCAGCCCGTTGACGTGATAGGCTGCTGCTTCGTCCATCGTCGCTACTTCATCCGGTCGCTCCGTCCGAAAATCGCTTAGAAAGCCGTAACGCGGCGCTTGAATCCACTTGTCCAGCACGTCGAACGCCGTCGATCCACGGGTAAGCACCTGACCGTTAGCGTCCAGCACCCGTGCATCGACGCCGTAGCCTTTGAGCGTCTCAGAGGGCGGCGTCCACGTCAGCGACGCTCTGCCATCGCTCAGCGTCTCGCTCAGCATCGTCACCGTTTCATGGAGATACAGGACTGTCGCTTCAACCGTCGTCCCCGTCTGCGCCATCACGTCAAGCGTGACACTTTCCCCCGGTCGATAAAACGCCTTGTCCGGCACAATCGAAAATTCGCTTCCAACAGCCCCAACCGTCACAACGCCCCCTCGCAAGCTCAGCAGCCCAATCGCAATCGCCACGCAGACCCAAATCCTCATCTTCTCTTGTTTTCTCTTACTTCTTCTCTCAGTGTCCTCTGTGTTCTCTGTGGTTCAATATTTTCTGTCCTTGCTCAGTCCTCAGTCCTGTTTTTTCTCAGTCCTATCCTCTGACAGCGCCGCTGGTGAGTCCCTGAATGAAGTAACGCTGGAAGAAAATGAACAAGAGCACCGTCGGGATGACCGCCGTCAGCGACCCGGCGAACACCAGTCCCCAGTCGGTCGTATGCACGCCGCGAAAATTCGCAATCGCAATCGGCAGCGTCCGCTTCGACTGATCGGTCAGAAAATTCAGCGCCAGAATGTACTCGTCCCATGCCCCCAAAAAGGCGAACACCGCGACCGTGCTCACAGCAGGAGCCGCCAGCGGAACCATGATGCGCCAGAAAATCGTGAAGGCATTCGCCCCGTCAATCACCGCCGATTCTTCCAGTTCACGCGGCAGGCTCTCAAAGAATCCCCGCAGTAGAAAGGTATTGAAGGCCAGCGGCCCCGCCGAGTAGACCAGAATCAGCCCTGGCAAACTGTTGAGCAGCCCCAGATTTTTCGCCAGAATGAACTGCGGGATCAGCAGCACCACGCCGGGAACCATCATCATGCCCAGCATTGAGTAGAAAATGAGGTTCTTGCCGCGAAACTCGTAGCGCGCGAAAGCATACGCCATCATCGTCGTCAGCACCGTGACGATTAGCGTCGTCGTACCGGCGACCAAGACGCTGTTGAGGAACGACTGCCCGAAATTCGCACTCCTGAAGGCGGTCGTGAAATTGTCGAGCGTGGGGTTTTCTGGCAGCAGGCGCGGCGGAAATTCCTGCACGAAGGCATTCGCCTTGAAGGCAGTCGAGACCATATACAGCATCGGCCCCAACGCGATCACCGCACCCAGGCAGAGCACCACCACAATCGACAGGTTGAACCACCGCTGCTGACTTCTCGACGCCGAAATCATGGCTTTACTCCACTCCCGCTTTTACTTGCTACTATCTTTTACTCAGCACTCGGTACTCAGCACTCAGCACTTTGTTTCAGTATTCGACATCCTGCTCCGGTCGATTGAAAATGCGCATTTGCATGTAGCTGACGAACACGATGATCGCCGCGAGGATGTAGCTTAAGGCCGCCCCATAGCCGAAATTCAACTGGTTAAAGGCCTGATCGGTCATGTAGCTGAGCGCAACCTCCGTTCGATGCACCGGCCCGCCGCCTGTGATCAGCAGCACTGAAATGAAGACCTGAAAGCCGCCGATCATCAGGGCGACCAGCACGAACACCGTCGTCCGCCGGATTAGCGGCAGCGTCAGGTAGCGAAGCTGCCGCCACTCGTTCGCCCCGTCAATCGCTGCCGCCTCGTACAGCTCGACCGGGATGCCTTGCAGCGCTGCCAGAAAAATCACCATTGCCCAGCCGACGCCTTTCCAGATACCCAGCGCGTCGATCACGACCCACGAAGTATCGGCTTTCGCCATCCACGAGATTGGCTTGGCAATCACATGCAGCACATCCAGCAGGAAGAAATTCACCAGCCCCGATGCGCTCGAACTGAACAGATACTGAAAAAGGAAGCTGACGACCACCCACGAGGTCACGACAGGCAGGTAGTAGATCGCCCGAAAGACACGTTTGCCAATCACGACGCGATGCACCAGCACGGCAATCGCCAGCCCCAGAATCATCTGCCCGATCACCGTGATAATCGCGTAGGTCACGGTATTGCCGAGCGCCATCCGATAGATCGGGTCGGCGAGGGCCTTCTGATAATTCGCCAGCCCGATGAATTTGCTCTCCTGCCCCGGCATGATGCGCCAGTCGAAGAAGCTGATGTAAAGCTGGTACGTCAGTGGATACACTGTCCAGACCAGGTACAGAATCAGTCCGGGCAGCAGAAACAGATAGGGCACGTACCAGCGATATTGCAGCCTGCTTCGTCCGTTGGTTTTGCGTGCCGCCTCACTCCGTGTCAGGACTGTCATCTATCAATTCCCGCTCTCAGAATTTTTCTGTATTTCAAACATATCGCCCAACACAACACTGCTTCTAGCCCACCATCAAATCTTTTGTTGGGGCGCACCCAGGCAAACTTGTTTGCGCGTGCGCCCCTGCTTTTCTACCCTAACGTTGCTTAGCTGCTCGCCTCAGGCGTTGCCGCCGACGCCAGCAGCGCATCGATCTGCTCAGCAGCCGAGTCGAGCGCCTCTTGTGCCGTCGATTCGCCGCTCAGGATCAGCGTCCCGGCGTCGCTCAGAATTTGCTCCATTTGCGTCCACTGCGGAACCGGAGTGCGAGCACGCGCCGTCTTAAGCTGCTCCAGGAAGGTTGGGTAGTACGGGTGATTTTTGAAGTAGTCCGTCGCCACCAGATCAGGCTGCACCGTCAGTTGACCGACCGTGCTCATTTGCAGTTGATAATCCTGTGACTGCGTGAAGCGCAGGAATTCCAGCGCCGCGTCCTGATTCTTAGTCGTGTTGAACATGACGATATTCTCGCCGCCGACGACCGACACCGAGCCGCCGTCGCCGGCAGGCATCACTTCGGCATCTACTTTGAAGTCAGGATACTGCGAAGCCGCTGTTGGATACAGCCAGGGGCCTTCCAGCATCGAGGCAATCGTACCGCCGAAGTAGCCGCCCCATGTATCGATCCCGCTGCCAATGAAGCCGTCGGAGAAGCAGCCGCTCTGCACCTTGTCCGCCAGGAATTGCAGCGCCGCCACCGATTTCTCGCCGTTCAGGTAACCCGTTGCTTTGGTCATGGTCGGGTCGGTGATGTCGCCGCCGAAGCTCCAAATCCAAGGCAGCAGGTTCCAACCGCTGGTTCCGCCGTCGCTGAACAGGTAATTGCCTTCACCGAGCGCGGTCACCTTGTCGCAGTCTGCCGTCAGGTCGTCCATCGTCGTCGGCGCGGCATCAATCCCGGCCTTGGTCAGCATCGCCTGGTTGTAAATCAGGATGCGTGTGTTCGTGTCCAGCGGCAGGCCGTAGTAATGTCCCTGATAGGCATTGGTCGAAAGCGGACCGGGGAACACCTTGTCCGCAAAGTCCTTGAAATCGGGCATCACTGTATCCAATTGAGCCAGCACGCCCTGGTCGGCAAATTCTGGCGACCAGATGATGTCGAGACGCGCCAGATCAGGGCCGGTGCCGCCTGCCAGCGCCGTCAGCAGTGCCTGCCGGAAGCCGTCATAGGGATAAGGCACCGCTTCGACCTTGATATTGGGGTGCGCCGCCTCAAATTCGGGGATCAGCGTCTTGGTCAGCATATCATTTTCCGGCGAGACCTGATTGTAGGTGTGCCAGATCGTGATCGTGGTTGTGTCCTGCGCCATCGCGACCGAGGTCACGACCAGCAGCGCTGTCATTGTTATCAACAAAAACAGTTTACGCATTTTGAAGTCTTCTCCTTGTTTCGCTCATAATTTTCGTTGGTTCTGCGTTGGTTTTCAGTCAGTTTTCAGTTTGAATTACACGGTTTTACAGGTTAGAATTTGCCTACTTCGCATGATTTAATCTCTCGAACTGCCCTCCTTTGTTCGCTCGCTGAATTAAGTGCGGGCAAAAAAACTATTCGGTCGTGCTGTAAATCGATGCTTTGGTGTCGAACACTTTGTTCAGCACCAGACTGGCAGCGCCGCGCGCCCAGCTTTCGTCGCGGAGCGGTTCGACGCGGAAATCGACCTCTTGATCGAGCTTCCAGAACGTGTGGCGGCGGACAGCCGTGCGCATCGGCTCGAACAGAAAATCGCCTGCGCGCACCCCTTCCCCGCTCAGAATAATCATGGATGGGTTAAACAGGTTGACCAGATTGGCGACGCTCTGCCCCAGCACGAGTCCAGCGTCACGCAAAATTCGCAGCGCCGTTTCGTCACCGGCTTCGGCGGCATCAACCACATCCTGAGGGACAGACACGTCCATTTTCGCCTGTTTGGCACGATAGACCAGCCAGGGATCAGCAACAAACGTTTCTAAACAACCCTGATTGCCGCAGGTACAGCGCAAGCCATCAGGATCAACCACCGTATGCCCGAACTCGCCGCCGCTTCCGGTCGCGCCCCGGTAAAGCTGTCCATTGCAAACCATACCCATACCGATGCCGAGACCAACCGTAATCACGAGGAAGTTATCGACGCGCTGGCCTAGCCCGTAGAGCCGTTCCAGCAGCGTCAGCGTATTCACGTTGTTGTCGAGATAGACAGGGCAACCGAGGCGATCCGCGACCAGTTCGCCAAAGGGAACATCGCGCCAGTGGGTGTGCGGCGACATGCGAACAATCCCGGTCGTCGCTTCGATGATTCCGGCAGTCCCCACGCCAACGCCAAGTAGATTTTTACGGGAAACTCCGGCTTCCGCCAGCAAATCATTGACGCTGCCAACCAGTTGATCGGCGACAGCCACCGGGTCGGTCGAGAGGAGCTGCACGGTATTCTGGGCGACAATATCGGCGTTCAGGTCGGTCAGCGCGAGGACAATATGCGCTTCGGTCAGCTTGACACCAATGACGTAGATGGCGCTGGTCGTCAGCGCCAGCAGGATGGGGGGACGCCCGCCGCGTGAGTCGCCTTCCTGCTTCTCGTAAATCAGCCCATCCTCAATCAGTTCGGCGGTCTGCATCGTCACCGTCGCCGGACTCAGCCCGGTCAGCCGCGCAATATCCGCCCGCGCAATCGCGCCACCCTTCTTGATGGCATTGAGGATAATCGACCGATTAATCGCTTTTAGTAATGCTCTGTGTGCCATAGTTTATTCAGTAAATAAAGTATCTATGCACAGTATAGCGCCATCGCTGCATCTGTCAACATACGCATTCCCCTCCCCATCCGGAAAAAATCCGTTGTTCTCCGCCGGGTAAAACCGGAAGGGGAAACAGCGCGAATTGAGGGGAACTGCTCGCTACCGGATTGTGATTCGAGGGTTGAGAGAACGTTTCGCTGCCGGAAAAAAGCGGAAGGGAAACTGAGGGAAGCTTCCCTTCCGGTACTGTGACAGACATTCGCGAGAATCGACAGCGCGTGATGTGCTAGCGCCAATCGGAGGCGCTGCTCATAAAAATCGGGTTGGTGACGGCGTGCAACTCGCCATCAGCAGCACGAATTTCGATGACGCACCAATGCGCCTGGTCACTCGTGAGCGTCCAGCGATGCTCGCCCTGCGCTTCAGCCTCAAATTCTTCGACGCGCTTGCCATCGACAATCAGGCGCAGGTGATCACCCGCCGAAACACTACTCCAGACAAGCTGCACTTCAAGCGTTCGACCGGAAACGAGATCGCCCATCATGCCGAAGTCGCCATTACTGCCGCGTGCAGTGAATTGGAGACATGGCCCAGAACTGAGGTAGAGATGCCCTGCCCTGATAGCCTCCAGGATAGCGTTCTCGCTCAGTTCGCTGGCGTAGACAATGTCAAAGCCTGCGTTGGTATAGTTAAGGGCATGGTGAATGTCGCTGCCGCGCGTGGCGACCATGCGATAGCCCTGATTGAGCCAGCGATACCAGAGCTGGAGCGAGAGTTCATTCTGACGGTCGCCGCCCCAATCACTGTTCCAGACTTCGACGATGCGGGCATTTCCGGGCAACATATCGTCGTAAGCCCAGTCACAGCCCGTACAGAAGGGGTCACCGACGCTCATGGGATGGGCGATGATGAAGGTCGCGCCCGCCTGCCGCGCCCGAACAACCAGTTCGGGCATGGTGGCTGCGCCGACACCGATGCGCCATTCGATCCACTGGCGGACGCCAAGCGCCAGCGCATGACCCGCGTAAGTGGTCAGTTCCATGCCGCCAATCGTGAGCAAATCGTCGCTGCGGTAACTGTCCAACTGCGCCAGCCCCGAAACGGTGTTGTGATCGCTCAGGGTGACGAAATCAAGCTGGTAATCACGGGCGTACTGGACGAGATCAGGCACGTCCCAGCGACCGTCCGAGTGGAAGGTATGCCCGTGCAGATCACCGCGATACCAGCCCGCCCCATGCCGTGCCGTCGTGCCTTTTTGCCAGCCTTCCGTAATTTCGACAGGTTCGCTGGTGATGTCAATCTCGAAGAAATAGTGGATCGTGTCTGGCGGCAGCACACGATGGGTATCGATCCAGACTGTCCAGATACCCGGTTGGAGCGCACCCGGCGTATAGCCCGGCGTCGCTGAATAAGCCGTAATGGTCAGATCACGATCCCGATTATTGTGGCGCGCACCGCGTGACCATTCCGGGTCGAACAAGGTCAGGCTGAGGGCATTGTCCTGCGACTGACTGCCAGATACTTTGGGTTCGTAATCAAAATGAATCATCAGTCTGGTTGCGCCATCAGGGACGCTAAAAGCGTGCGGCAGATGCTGTTTGTTCTGGCGATAATCGAGCGTTCCATCGATACGGATTTTCATTTAGAGACGGCTCCCGCAAACAGCTTGGTCAGCGCCATTGGCGTATTGGTGGTGAACTGGTCGATACCCGCGTCGTGCAACTGGAGCAGCTTGGCGTCCGCGACCCGGCCCACATCGAGTGTCCAGGCGTCCAGTTTCAGGTCAGCCTTATGCAGCCAGTTCGCGATATTGAAACCTTCGTCAAGCGCGTGCGTGATGAGATGGTGATCGACATACCAGACGCTCATCCCCGGCGTCATCAGGCGCATAATTTCGCAGCGTTCAGCCAAATACTGCGCCGTCGAAACCAGCTTTTGTCTGGCGAGAATGTGGTCATCATAGTAGCCATACGCGCCGAGCGTAAAAGGCGGCTGACGCGGATCACGCTCGCCCGTTCCATAGTCGAGATAGAAGCCAATGTCAAAGCCGAGGTCGAGCCAGGGCGCGTGCTGATGCATCCAGCGCAACTGCCAATCTGCCCCGCTGCTGACGAGAACGCGGCTGCCCAGCGGCTCAATCAAGTGAATAAAGCGGCGCAGCGGTTCATCGTCCTGCATGGGCAGCACATTCTTGAAGTCAATCTGCAAACGCGATGCGCCAGGATACTGCTCAAAGAGCGCCACAACCTGACTCAGCAGCGGCGGATGATAGGAGGTCACCGTGCCGCTGCGCGTTTTGATGTACAGGTTGCTAACCGCATCCGGCAGCGCCGTGCCGACAGCGCCCACACCGTTGGTTTCGTGTTCGAGCAGGTCATCATGAACAAGCAGGTAATCCTCAACTGCCAGTGCGGTCACGTCGATTTCGATGAAGGCGGCACTGATTTCAAGGCAGGCTTGAATCGCTTCCAGCGAGTTCTGTGGGTAAGGGCTGCCATCAAGAGCAGCCATATGATGCACGATTATTGGATTCTGAATGAGGCTCATCGTTTATGTCTCCGAGAGGGGAAGATTAGGTGCTGAGTATAGATACGTTTTCAAAAATTTGTGTATATAATCAGATACATGGCCTTAAAGAAATCTTAAAGTATTTTTAAACATTGACATCAGGTGGCCTACTAGACTCATCGCCTTGATGCTTTCTAATCAAAGGAGCTTTAGCAATGAAATTACGTTTGTTGTTTGTTGCTGTGCTTATGCTTGTGATTGGCGTCCTGAGCGTCCATGCTCAGGATCGCAAACCGCTGTACGTCTATATCGATGGCGATACCAACATCAGTGACTGGTGGACGAACACGATCAAGCCCGGATTCGAAGCCGAGAACCCAGACCAGGAAGTGATCATCACCATCGTGCGCGGCGTGGGCGGCGGCAACAGTGACATCGCCGACCGCGCATTGGCGGCGATGTCAACCAACTCCGACCCGCAGGTCGATTACCTGGAGACGGTTAGCACGGACGAAAAGAAGACGTGGCAGGATGCGAAGCTGTTCGTGCCGATCACCGAAGAAAACGTGCCAAACATCGCCAACGTGATCGACGCGACCAAGCGCCTGCCAGATGAAATCCCCTATCGTGGTTCGCAGGTGCTGCTGGCCTACAACAGCGATATGGTTCCCGAAGACGAAGTGCCGAAGACCTATGCTGACCTGATCCAGTGGATCAAAGATCACCCCGGCCAGTTTGTTTACAACCGTCCTGACAAGGGCGGCAGCGGTAACGCGATGGTGACCCGCGCGATCTTCGAAGTGACGGGCAAAGATCCCAGCCTGTTCAAGCCGGGTGAATCTGACCAGACCCTGATTGACCAGTTCCCGAAGGCATGGGATCTGCTGTCGAGCATTCACCACGACATTTATGAAGATGGCTCCTACCCAGCGGGCAATACGCCGGTGCTGGAACTGCTTGCCAACGGTTCGGTGAGCATGATCACGGCATGGTCTGACCAGGCGCTGGCCGCGATCAGCCAGGGCACGCTGCCGGATACGACCAAGCTGGCGCAGTTGACCGACCTGCCGTTCACGGGCGGCTATGCCTACTCTGGCATTCCGAGCAACGCCGCTAACCTGGACGGAGCGCTGAAGCTGGCGAACTACCTACTATCAACCGATGTTCAGGAACACGTTGTCAATGACCTGGGCGGTTTCCCGGCGGTGAGCTGGAGTATGCTGCCTGCTGACCTACAACAGAAATACACCGATGTGATCACCGATGTCGTCCCAACCTGGCCGGGTGGCGCGTATGGTGCCGCCGAAGTTCAGGGCTGGTACGATAATGTCGCGACCAACATCCAACGCGACCCGACGGCCACCCCTGCGCCGACAGCAACTGCGTCGAGCTAAGCGAATACCGTTTAAACGAGGGCAAGCGACAAATGCTTGCCCTCGTTTTATGCGATCAGAGGCTCATGACAACCGAGATCATTCAACCTAAAGCACGCTCACGGCGTGCGCAACTGTTCCCCTATTTGCTGGTCGCACCGCCGCTTTTTCTAATGACACTGCTGATTTTTCTCCCGGCGTTGCAATCGATCATTCGGACGTTGACCGTGAACGCGGAGGGACAGTCCGGTTTCTCTATTTCCCGGTATGTGAATTTCTTCAACGACCCGATCAGTGTTTCCAATCTGGTTTTCACGCTCGAAGTTACGGTTTTGGTACTGATTGTCCTCTTCGTTGTGTGTTTCCCGCTGGCACTCTACCTACGCTTTGCCAATGGACGGCTGGCGGGCGCAGTCCAAATTCTGGCGCTCTTTCCGCTGTTTGTGCCGGGAATCATTCTGGCCTATGCGCTGATTCGCTTTCTGGGTTCACACGGCACGCTCGACAGCATTCTGCACATTCTAGGGCTGACGGGTTACCACACACCCTATCTCAAACCTCAGGCAATTATTATCGGTCTGGTCTGGGAATCGATTCCGTTTACCGTGCTGATTCTGACCGCGGGTCTGCGTCAGGTCGGTGATGAACTGATCGAATGTGCGCGTGACGTGGGCGCAAGCAACTGGCAAATCTTCGTGCGAATTATCCTGCCGCTGATCAAGCGCCCGGTGCTGATCGTGTTTTCGCTCAGCTTCCTGGGGATTTTCGGCAGTTATACGATTCCCTACCTGCTTGGCCCGGCTGCGCCGCAGATGATGGGCGTCTTCATGCAGCAGACCTTTGGACAGTATCAACAGCCAGACGCCGCTGAAACGCAGGCGGTCGTCACCTTCCTGATTTGCTCGGTGGTTGGCGTGCTCTACGTGCGCACCGTCGTCAGTCAGCGACTCCAACAGGAGGACTCATGACCACGACACAAGTCGCAGTTCCGGGAAGCTTTGTCGAGAATACGCGCCAGAGCTTCGCCGCGATGGTCAGGAAAAACGGCTTTGGTGTGGTCGCACTGATCCTGCTGGCAATCGTGATCCTCGGCCCGCTCTATTCGGTCGTCTTGTGGGCATTCGCCGAAAAGTGGCAGTATCCGTCGCTGATTCCGCAGGTGTTTGGCTTCAAGTTCTGGTCGATGACCTTTGCCCGCGCCGACATTCTCAAGGCGCTGCCGCTGAGCGTCGTGCTTTCGCTGACGGTGACGCTGATCTCGGCGGCGATCTGCCTGCCCGCTGCCTACGCTTTCGCGCGCCTGCAATTTCGCGCGCGGCAGACG
Organism: Anaerolineae bacterium; assembly: GCA_034432495.1. Lineage (GTDB taxonomy): Bacteria > Chloroflexota > Anaerolineae > Aggregatilineales > Phototrophicaceae > Flexifilum. The sequence goes on from DAOUCB010000130.1 coordinate 16,830, forward strand.
CTGCTGCTGTCGTTCCTGGCAACCAACGCTTTTCCGCGTTTTGGGCTGTACGTCAGCATCGCGGTGATTTTCTTCCGGCTGAACCTGATTGGAACGATACCGGGCGTGATTCTGATCCAATTGGTCAATACGCTGCTGCTGATGATCTGGATTCCGACGGCGGCGTTTCAGGGGATTGATCGCTCGCTGGAAGAAGCGGCGTTGGACGTCGGTGCAAGTCCGCTGCGCGTGTTCGTGCAGATCACGCTGCCACTGGTCATGCCCGCCCTGAGCGCGGCGCTGCTGCTAACGTTCGTCAATACGTTTTACGAGTCGCAGGGGGCGCTGATTATTGGCCTGCCGCGCGTCACAACCATGCCTGTACTGATGTATGCGCTGATTAACAGCCAGTTGGTCGTCCAGTACGGCGCGATTGTCTCTGTCGTCCTGTGGCTGCCTTCGCTGCTGCTGCTGCTGTTTGCACAGCGGCTGCTGCGCGGCGGCTATCTCACCGCCGGTTTTGGCGTGTAAGGGTGGATTTATGGCTGTTCTTGAAATTGATCATCTCACCAAACGCTTCGGTGGTGTTACGGCTGTCGATTCAATTGAACTGACGGTCGCCGACGGCGAGTTCGTCTGTATTCTGGGACCGTCGGGCTGCGGTAAATCGACGCTGCTGCGCATGATCGCTGGCTTCGAGCAGCCAACCTCCGGCGATATTCGCATCGACCGCGACTCGGTGGTGGCGCTGCCCGCAAATAAGCGACCGACGGCGATGGTCTTTCAGAAATACACGCTCTGGCCGCACATGAAAGTCTACGACAACATCGCCTTCGGTCTGCAACTGCGCAAAAAGTCGCGCGACGAAATACAGCGGAAAGTGCAGGATTCGCTGGAGATGGTGGGTCTGGCAGGTTACGACCAGCGGCTCCCGGCGCAGCTTTCCGGCGGTCAGCAGCAGCGTGTGGCGTTGGCGCGCGCGCTGGTGCTGGAGCCGAAAATTCTGCTGCTGGACGAGCCTTTCAGCAGCCTGGATGCCATCTTGCGCGTTCACTTGCGCGAAGAATTGCGTCGAATTCAGCGCCGCCTGCATATCACAGCGATCTTCGTCACGCATGACCAGGAAGAAGCGCTGACGCTAGCGGATCGCATAGCGGTGATGAGCGCCGGAAAAGTCGAGCAGTTGGACGCGCCTTCGAGCATTTACGCCAACCCGAAAACGCTGTTCGTGGCGGATTTCATCGGCTCGATGAACCTGATCGAAACCCAGTCACGCGAAGGGCAAATCAGCGTCGGCAGCGTCACAATTGAAGCGCCCGCCGAAATCAGCAATGGCAGCGTCACCGTTGCGATTCGCCCTGAAGACTTCGCCCTGCTGACCGGCCCGCATGAAGGCGCACTGCGTGGTGTCGTCGAACAGATCAGCGATTTGGGACATTATCGACGCGCCATTCTTGAGGTCGATCAAATCGGCTCAGTCAAAATTTATCTGCCGAAAGCCTTCAATCTGGCGGAAGGCGCAGAGACGTTCGTTTATCTGCGGCGCTGCCTGGTCTACCAGAACAACAAGGTTCCGCTCGAAATTACGCGCGCGCTTCCCAGCGAAGCGCTCACGCTGCAAGACAGTTAATTCAGGGGCGTTCGTGCAAGCAAAATTTGCCTGAACGCCCCAACTGACCCTCCGAAACCCATTTCGTATAAGTCCACCTCGTCGATTGACCTATACCTGGCGATTAGTTACGCGTAATATGATACATATTCACCCGTGAGAAGGACATTTGCATGACATCTACAGAAACCCGGCGTTTCAACCAGCGCTGGATTGGCTTGATCTTTATTGGAATTTCGGTTGTCGTCATCAGCCTGGATAATACGATCCTCAACACCGCCCTACCGTCGATTTCGCGCAGCCTAGGCGCGACCACCAACGAACTGCAATGGATCGTCGATGGTTATGTGCTGGTGTTTGCCGCGCTCCTGCTCACAACCGGATCGATTGGCGACCGGATCGGGCGGAAAAAGGCGCTGCAACTGGGGCTGCTCTGGTTCATGATCGTTTCGGTCATCGCCGCCTCATCCACTTCAACCGGGATGCTGATCCTCACGCGCGGCGTGCTGGCGGTCGGCAGCGCGCTGATTCTCCCGGCGACGCTCTCGATTATCACCGCGACCTTTCCTGCTCAGGAACGAGCACAGGCGATTGCGCTGTGGGCGGCCATTTTCGCGTTCGGCGTGGGGCTTGGCCCGCTGATCGGCGGGTTTCTGCTGGAGAAATTTGCCTGGAATGCCGTGTTTCTGGTCAACGTGCCGATTTGCGCGCTGGCAATCGCAGGGGGCGCGTACTTCCTGAATGACTCGAAAGACCAGCACGCGCCGAAAGTCGATGTTCCTGGTGTCGTCCTTTCGGTGACGGGCTTGTTCGCGCTGATATTCGGCATCATCGACGCGGGAGTTTACGGCTGGGGCGACGCGCATGTGCTGGCGGCGCTGGCAGTAGGGCTGGTGCTGCTGACTGCCTTCGGCTGGTGGGAGTCGCGGTCGGCGCACGCGATGCTGCCGATGCGCTTTTTCAAGAATATGTCGTTTACCAGCGCGAGCGTTGCCCTGTCGCTGATTTCGTTCGGGCAGTTCACAATTCTGTTCTTCCTGATTCCCTACCTGCAAACGATTCAGGGCTACAGCACGCTGGAATCTGGGCTGCGCGTGCTGCCGCTGGCGATGACGCTGACCGTCATGGCAACGCTTTCGGCACAGATTAGCCGGCGCATCGGCACCAAATTAACCGTCGCGCTGGGCATCGGCATCACCGCAGTCGGCTACCTGTTCATGGGACTGACGTTTCAGGTCAACACCGATTTTCTGGCGGTGCTGGTCGCGCAAATCGTCATCGGCTTTGGCGTGGGTATGGCCTTCAGCCCGGCGACCAATTCGATTATGGGCGCGGTGCCGATTGACAAAGCGGGCGTGGGTTCGGCAATGAACGACACGACGCGCCAGCTTGGCGGCGCGCTGGGCGTCGCGGTTCTGGGGACGGTGCTCAACCAGATTTATATCAGCCGCCTGAACGGCCTTGAGCACATGATCACCCCGGCGCAGCTTGCATCGAGCGAAAACAGCGTTCAGGCCGCGCACATCGTCGCAGCCGCGCTGACGAACTCCGACGCCGCCCATTCGCTGATCAGCGTGGCGGATCAGGCCTATGTGGTGGGCATGAATCAGGCGCTGCTGGTTGGCGCGGGAGTGCTGATAGCAACAGCACTGTTCGTGCTGTTCTTCCTGCCTGCTCAGGTGCGGCGCAGTGAAGAAATCGCGGTTGGCGATTAGTCGGGTTCGATTAAAGGAATATCGGGGCAATCAGCCGCGGACGATTCTGAAGGCGTGATTCGTCCCCGCGCTGATGATATGGGTGAACTGAAGCATCTGTTCACCTAACGGTTCAAGGCAGCGCGCATTTTTGAGCGCCCCGGCATCGACGGGTTCGTAACCAGCGTCGATAATCAGGGAGGCGACTTTTGCTTTCGCGCGGTCATCATCACCGCAATAGCGGACGCCAATCGGCTGCGTCTCATTTGCCGCAGCGTCTGAACACAGATGGGCACAGATGTGGTTAAAGGCTTTGACGACGGCGGCGTCTGGCACCAGTTCAGCGATGCGTTCCGCGCCCGATGCAGTCAGCCGCGCGATACCCTGTGTCCAATCGGAATGGACAGGATTGGTGCAGTCGATCAGGATTCTGCCTCGAAGCGAGCCTACCAGTTGCAGCGTGGTTGGCACGGCATCCCAGCCGACCGCCAGCAGCACGATGCTACCGAATTTCGCGGCCTGCGCAATCGTCCCGCCGCTTGCCATGACGCCAAGCGCGTGTCCGAGCACAATCGCTCTGTCGGGGTCGCACGAGCCAAAGAAAACCACATGGCCTCGACTTGTCCAGCGCTGCGCCAGCCCAGAAGCAACTTTTCCAGTGCCGATAATGCCAATATTCATCGACTTGTTCCTCGATGTCATTTCTTAATAGTTTATCAAAAGATGAAATATTCGTTAGGGAACGCCTGTCGAATTTTACGGATTATGGATTTAGGGCGCGAGGATATTGGGTGCGGGAAGGTTGACAAAGGGCAGGTCAGATGCCCGCCCTACTCCTTCCTCGCTCTCCGAGTTAGCGGCGCGGCATTTCCGGGTTGCCGGGGTTGAAATGCTTGAGCATGACCAGCGGTTCGGTGGTGCTGGCGTTGCTGATTTCAATGCCGTCACTGGCGGCTGACGCAGTGACAAAAAATTCATCCTCGGTCATCTCGCCGTAGCGAATCAGCGACGGTGAAGAGATGGCGTGCTTGCCGAAATGCCCGTAGCCCTGCAAACAGATGAGTCCATAGGCGGCAGCGTCACGGATGCGAACGGTTCGCCCCGGCAGCACCGTCAATTCTTTGGCGCTGTAGAAGTCGCTGCCGTAGGTGATCCACTTCTCGACGTAGCCGTCAGCGCGCATGGCTGATTCGTCACGAACGGGACGCGGCGCGGTGAAATGAGTCGCCTTGAAATTGGGATCGACGTTGGCGTCCCAGTCGAGCATCGAGAGCAGATAGTCGTAATCGTGATGTTTGTCTACGGGCACATCCTTGACGACCAGCGACCAATCGACCACCAGATAGTCCGCAACGAGCGACTGCCACATCGAGAAGACATCGCTGGCGCGCTGCGGCTCGTAGGTGCAGAGCGTCCCCGGCGCGTGCAGAATCCCCGGCGGCACATCCCAACCTGTTCCCGGCGTCAGACGATAGGCTTTCGACAATTCCAGAATGTGATTATCGCCTTCCTCCCAGCGCTTCAGGCAGTCAACGACCTGATCCTGCGTCGTGCCGGGTTCGAGACCAAAGAAGGTGTAGGGATAGGTATCGAGGGCAAAGTTGTACTGCGCCGGAAAATAATAGGCTTCCGGTTTGCCAACGCGCCCAACATTGGCGGCGATAGCGTCGCTCGGATGCAGGTGATGCGGCAGCGGGTACATATTATCAAAAAACTTGCTGTACATGACCCAGCCGCCGTACTGATCCATCACGGCCTTGCCCAGCAGCGTCTCCCCCATCAAGCCGACTGCATCGCGCAAAGTCACCTTTTCGCCTTCGAGGTAGATAAAACTCAAGCCCTCGTCGGGCGAGGTCAGTGGCCCGTTATCCGCGTAGACAGTTGAGGAGAACCAACGTTCGTCGATGCCGCCGCGCGCTGCCCCCAGAGCATACAAATCGTTCGGATGCAATCGCAGGCGTCGCCCCGGTACGCAAAATGAGCGCGGAACCCAGGTCGGCATGAGGCGAACGACACCCCCACCCTGCTCCAACGCCTGCTGAATAAGCCTAATTTTTTGCTGATCATCCATGCCAATTAATCCTTATGAATAATATGAAAAGCACTTTTCGGCGTGAATCGCTGACTAAAGCAATAGACCGGAACCCATTATCGCACGCTCTACACTGGCCTGCGAACTCTCATGGATGGTATGGGACTTCGCAGCAGTCAAGCGGCAGTTCCGTTCAAATGAAACGCAGTTATAATAAACGCATAATCACATTAAGAGGGAAGTCAATCATGGTAACAATTTCGTGGCGCACAGGCGTCAACATGCGAGAATTCGCATATTATGACCGACGCGATTTACTCCCCTTCCCCAACGCCATTCCGCCGACGCGAGAATTTCAGGTCACAGCGCTGCAACAACTGGGAGTTCCGCTGGTGCGCTTCTTCGCAGCGCAGCACCACGCCGACATCAATACCAATCTGGCACAGGTTGGGCTGGCGCTCGACGCGCTTCAGAAAGCACAGATGCAGGCGATTGTCTGCCTGGGCGACGCGCTCGCGCCTTCCGGCTTCACCATCCCCGGCGACGACGACTATCATCAGGGGACGCCGCTCGGTCACTTGAACAAGCGCTACTGGCATGAACCGGGCTACACCCAGAATTATTTCCCCTACGTCCAGAAACTCGTCACGAGGTTTGCCAATCATCCGGCGGTACTGGCCTGGGAATTGGGCAATGAGTTCGCCATCCAGCCGCAGCCCTCCAGCCCGGACGATTTCAACGCCTTCGTACAGTTCGTCAAAATCGTCAGCCAGGACATCAAGCAGCGCTCACCCAGCAAACTGATTTCAACCGGGCTGATCAACACGAACCAGATCGTTCCCGGCGGCGACACAGCGGCACGACATGAATTCGCCCGCCAGTTGTACAGCCTGCCGAATATCGATTTGATTTCGCTGCACGTTTACGCCGAAGATAAAGAGGATGATCTCGCGCTGATCGATGTGGAGGTGGCGAAATCACTGGGCAAACCGTTCTTCGTCGGCGAGCTGGGCATCGACGTAGCGACCGGCAGTCGCGCGCAGTTTATCCAGAGCCAGCTTCAGTTGTGGAAGGATCGCGGCGCGTTCAGCGCGATGCTGTGGGCGTTCGACGATTCGCCGCAGGATACTGGCGTCGCCGATACCAAAGGTTTCGCGCGGCGCTTTGGCGATTACGGCGCAATTCGGCAGGTCGTGGCGAGTTTCGCCGCGCCAGCGCAGCCCGTCAGCACGCCTGTTGTCGTGGTGGCACCAAACCCGCCACCGCCGCCAGTCCCAAGTGACAGCGAAATTCAACCAGTAGGAAGCAGAGACTCGACTCCCATGTCCAATTCAAACAGCCTTACCCATACGATCAATACGACGTTTACGCCGCCACCGTTTACGCTGGCGTACCCAATGACGTGGACATTTGAAGTACAGGCCAAGTTCAACGATCCGGTCAATTACAGCGGTCAGCCGAGCAAACTTCAGAAGCGCGAAGGGATGTTGTTTGTGCCGAAACCGTTGAATCAATCGCTGGAAGTGCGAGCAGCGCAGCGCGGACGGGTGACGCGCATCGACACCTTCCAGCAGGGTTACGGCAATTTTCTGTGCATCGCCCATGAATGGTACGGCGATACGTTTGTGACGTGGTACGGGCAGATGGCCTCGATTAGTGTAAAAGTCGGACAGAACGTCAACGAGGGTGACGTGATCGGCATCGCTGGGCAGTCGGGAAGCGCGACCGAAGTGTGTCTGTTCCTGACCTTGCAGCACACGGGCAAAGGTCTAAAAAATTACGTCGTGGACGATGTGGTCGATCCGCTGCCTTACCTGAACAGCACAACGACCATACGAAACGAGGCAGGGTTCGTTGCCGACGCGACGATTCCCGACAACACGGTGATGGTTGCTGGCACGCCGTTCAAAAAAATCTGGCAGATTCGCAACGACGGAACGACCGCCTGGGGCGAAGGCTACGAACTGGCGTTCTTCGCGGACGAGCCGCTGGGCGTGCGGCGCAGCGTCCCGCTGCCTGAAGCGCAGCCGGGCGAGGTTAAGCTGGTCGCCGTCGATATGATCGCGCCGACGACGCCGGGGATTCACCGCTCGACCTGGAAGCCGCGCGCGCCAGACGGCACATTCTTCCCCTACGAGCAATACGTCATCATCGACGTGCGCCCGACCAAAAGCGACACCGCCAAGCCGCTGCTGAGCTTCGTTGCCGACCTGACCATCCCCGACGGAATGCAGGTCGCGCCGGGGCAGAAGTTCCAAAAGACGTGGGCGATTCGCAACGACGGTAACAAGGTCTGGGACAACACCTACACACTCACCTTCGACAGCGGCGATAATATGGGTGGTGGCGCGAGTGTGCCGCTGCCGCCGCTGCGACCGGGACAGTCCGGGCAGGTTTCGGTCAATCTGACTGCGCCGAATACGCTAGGAACGGTGCGTTCAACCTGGCGACCCCATGATCCGCAGGGCAATCCGTTCGATTTCGAGCTGTATGCTGAAATCAACGTGCAGAAACCCGGCGCGCTCAACATGACGCCGCTGTTCCCCGCGCCGATCACCGCCTTCTGGTCACGCGGGCAGTTCCATTTCGACTCGCCCGTCGATTACGGCGACGGCAAACACAACGGCGATGATTATCTGGCGGCAATTGGCGCGCCGGTGGTCGCGGGTGGCGTCGGCGTCGCCTACAAAGTCTTTCCGTGCGCGAAGTGTCGCGGCACGAGCTTCGATAATCTCGGCCTGTCGAAAGCGGATCGAGATCGGGCGTTCACCGACCTGAGCTTCGGCTATGTGTTCGGCTTCGGCAATCTGGTGATTGTGCGCTACGCCTGGAACGATATTTCAGCGGGTGGGCGCAAGGCGATGAGCGATAAAGGCTTCACCAACTACTACGCCTATGTTTACTACGCGCACCTGATGGATAACCTGCGTGTCAGCGAAGGCGACGCAGTTCAGCAGGGGACGCCGCTGGGTTTCGTCGGCCTGACCGGGAACACGACCGGGCCACACCTGCATCTCGAAATTCGCTGCCTGCCTGCGGCGAATGCTCCGGCCTTCGCCGGTGAACAGAACCTGATCGACCCAGAATTCATGTTTGTCTTCTGACGCCTTCGTAGTATCACCCCTTCGTGGGCGGCGCAGGGAATTGTCTGCGCCGCCCATGACTCCCCATTCATGAATTTATTGCCAATTTGCACCCGGCAGCATCTCGCGGCTATCGTCAAGCGCTGCCGCCGCCTGTTATACTGAGCGACTACGCGTGTAAGATGCAGCAATCTTAAAGGACGGTCGTTGATGCAGTTCGATCCCCTCGCGCCGGAATTCGCGCGCGACCCATATCCCATCTATGACGCTCTGCGCAGCACCAGTCCGATTTTCTTCTCCGCCGACCTGAAGATGTGGTTCGCCAGCGCCTACGACGACGTCGCCGCCCTGCTGCGGGATCGGCGGCTGGGGCGCGCCTTTGATCGAGCGGAAGCCAATTTACCGCCGAAAAACCCGGCGTATGCGCCCTTCAGCAAGCTGAGCGAACATTCGATGTTCGACAAAGAGCCACCCGATCACACGCGGCTGCGCTCGCTCGTCCACAAAGTATTCACGCCGCGCCGCGTCGAGAATATGCGTGCACAAATCGAGACCATCACCAGCGACTTAATCGATGCGGTGCAGCCGCAAGGTCAGATGGATTTGCTCGAAGATTTCGCCGTCCCGCTGCCCGTGACCGTGATCGCCGCGCTGCTTGGCGTGCCTGACGAGGATCGCCATCTGCTGCGCCCCTGGTCACGCGATATTGTCGCCATGTACGAACTCAATCACACGCCGGAAGCCGCCGAGCGCGCCATTCAGGCGGCGATTGACTTCTCCGACTATCTGCGGCAGTTGGCGCGCCAGCGCAAACGCGCCCCACAGGACGACCTGATCAGCGCGCTGGCGACGGTTGAGGAAGCGGGGGACGTGCTGAGCGAGGACGAACTGATCTCAACGTGCGTGCTGCTGCTCAACGCCGGACACGAAGCAACCGTCAACGTGATTGGCAACGGTATGTGGGCGCTGTTCCAGAACCCCGATCAACTGCGCCTGCTGCGCGATCAACCCGCGACCACCAAAACCGCCGTCGAAGAAATGATGCGCTACGATACACCGCTCCAGCTTTTTCGGCGCTGGATTCTGGAAGACATCGACTACAAGGGCTTTGCGTTCAAACGCGGGCAGGAAATCGCGCTGCTGTTTGGCGCGGCGAACCGCGATCCGGCACAGTTCGAGCAGCCGAATCGGCTCGACATCACGCGGGCGGATAATGCACATATTTCCTTCAGCCTGGGAATTCACTACTGCCTGGGCGCGCCGCTGGCAAGGCTGGAGCTTCAGGTTGCCATTGCCGAACTGATGCGCCGCCTGCCCAATATGCGCCTGAGTGAAACGCCAGAATATCGCCCCGGCTACGTGATTCGCGGCCTGAAAAGCCTACAGGTCGAATTCTGATGGCTCGATTCGCCGATCCGGTTGAACAGCAGATTGCCGAGGCATTGGAGGCGCAGAAAGCGGATTTGGTCGCGTTCTGCCGCCACCTGATTCAGACGCCTTCCGTCAATGGAGTGAACGACGAAGTTCATCTCGCCGAAGTGATTGCCAACGAAGCACAGCGCTTAGGTTTAAGCGCGCAAATCATCGGCGAGCAACCGCAGCGCCCGAACGTGATTGTTAGCACCAGCGGCTCAGGCGAAACGGGTCTGCTGCTGATCGGTCACCTTGATACCGTTCCGCCGGGGGACGCTGCCAATTGGACGCATCCGCCCTTTTCAGGCGAAATTGCCGAGGGACGCATCTACGGGCGCGGCGCTATTGACACCAAAGGCGGGATGGCAGCGGCAATCTACGCGCTGGCAGCGGTCAAGGATCAGCTTCCGGCAGGTCGGCGGGCGCAGTTTATCGGCGTGCCTGACGAGGAAACCGGCGCAACCGGGATGCTTGGCATCAAATATCTGGGTGCGCACGGTTTGTTGCAGGGCAAAGGCGCAATTTATGCATATTCGGGCAGCGAAATTATTCTGGGGCATCGCGGTCTGCTGCGCTATCGCTTGACCTGCACAGGACAGGCGCTGCACACGGGTTCGTTTGAGTGGCAGGAGCAGACGGCTGGCGCGAACGCGGTCACGGGTATGGCTCGGCTGCTGGTCGCACTCGAAAAGATCAATGCGGGCTTTATCCATTCGAGCGCGCCCTACTTCGAGCGTTTTCGCACCGTCATGACGCCGGGAACCATGATCAGCGGCGGCGTGAGCGTTAATATTGTGCCGGATCGCTGCGAAGCGCTGATCGACGTGCGCACAACGCCAGAAAACGACGCCAGTGTGATCGAGCGGCTGATTGACGAAGCCAGCGCCCAAATCGCGACACCTGCGCTCCATTTCCAGCGCGAGCGCCTGAATTTCATTCCGGCGGCCTGCTCGGATGAGCACGCGTCGATCTTTGCGATTCTGGCGGATTTGATCCCGCAGGTGCGCGGCATTCCCGCTGTGAAAACTGTCGCTGGCCCCGCCAATGAGGGCTATCTGCTGATTGAACAGGGAATTCCGACGGTCTGCGGCTTTGGGCCAACCGGCGAAAACGCTCACGCCGCCAACGAATACGCCGACATCGACGGGCTAAGCCAAGCGGCGCTGATTTTCGCGCTGACGGCGCTGCGCATGGCAGAGTAAAGAGAGAAGCAGATGCGGTTAATTATTGATACGGATGCAGGCGTTGACGACGCGCAGGCGATCATGCTGGCGCTGCGCCATCCCGGCGTACAGGTCGAAGCGATCACAACGGTGTGCGGTAATGTCGACGTGGACAAAGTGGTCGCCAATGTGCTGACAACGCTCGACGTGATGAACGCCGATGTGCCCGTCTATCGCGGCGCGAGCGAGCCGCTGGTCTCGGACTGGTCTGCCGAAGCATGGCACGGTGAGGATGGTTTGGGCAACCTGCGTTCGCGTCCGTCTACGCAGCGCCGCGTTGAAACGGAACAGGCTGCCCTGGCGCTGATTCGGCTGGCGAATGATCACCCCGGCGAACTGACGCTGGTCGCGCTCGCGCCGATGACCAATCTCGCGCTGGCGATTCGGCTCGACCCGACCTTCCCATCCAAGATCAAAGAGTTCATCTTCATGGGCGGCGCGCACTCGGCTATCGGCAACACGCAGAATGTGACCGCCGAATGGAACGTCTATTGCGACCCCGAAGCGGCTTACATCACGCTCAAAGCCTTCCCGCAGGCGCGCATGATCTCGTGGGAAGCGACGCTTGAACATCCCTTCACTTGGGAACAGTACGACGAACTCGCAGCGCTGCCCACTCCGGCAGGCGAATTTTTCAAAGCGACGGGTCTCTCCACCAGCACGCCGACGCAGCGCGCACGCGGCCTGTTCCTGATTCCCGACCCGCTGGCGATGGCGGTCGCCCTTGAACCGTCAATTGTGCGCCAAAGTTCGCCACATTACGTCACCGTCGAACTGGGCGGTACGCATTCACGCGGGCAAACAATCCTCGATCACGGGAAGCGCCTGCGCCGTCCCCCCAACGTCGAAGTCGTGACCGAACTCGATATTCGGACGGTTTTCGAAATATTCCGGCAGGCGCTCGGCTAAACACTACGACTGCGCGAACATGGCCTTGAGGCGGTCGAGGTAAGTCGTGTCGCGGTCAGGCAGTTCCGGCTCCACCTTCGAGGCTTCGTTGAGGAAGTGATTGTAATCGCGTCCCATTTCCTGACCGCGCTTCGTATGCATGTCCACCGCATAATCGGGAATCGTCGGGCTGGCTGTGCCACGCTCAGTCGCGTTGCGCATCCAGTTGAGCAAATCATCGCTGCCCCGCTCCTTCTGACACTGGCACAGAAAGCGCACGGCATGGATCGCGAACAGATAGCGGTCGCCGCGTGGACGCGGTAAACGAAAGTGCATCTGAAACAGAGTTTCAATCAAGACGGGCGCATTGACATTGCCAAAACCCACATCCTCGACCGAAATCACTTGCAGCCGCCCCCACAGATATTCTTCGAGTTCCGCGCTGGTGGTCAGCATCTCGTAGGCCAGCAGCGACGCATTTTCGCTATGCCCGCGCCGAATCTCCTTTTGCAGCGACGAGATCACCTCATCAGCAGGGAAATCGTGAAGCGTTCGCGCCAGCGTCCAGGGATCACCATTATAAGCCATGTGAATATCCTTTCCGGGAATTAAAAGCGGTTCAACCACAGAGGACACAGAGAACACAGAGAAAAACATGGAAACAGCTTTTCTCAGCGATCTCTGTGTCCTCTATGGTAAACAGGTTTTCGCTTGAACTAATCGCCCGCCAGTTGACCGCGCCGCAGCTTTTCGAGTTCCTGCCCGAACTGCGCCGCGAAATTGCGCCGCTTGAGCATCACCCCGGCGCGAATGCGCAGCGCGACAAATACCAGCGCCGCGATGGTCGCAATTTGCGGGAACGCCAGCAGTAAATCGGGCGGAAGCTGCAATTCAGGGCGGCTTTGCAGATAAAACGACATCGCTTCTGAAAGGCCGAAAAACAGCGCCGTGAAGAAGGCCGGGATCGGCTGTTCAAAGGCAAACAGCGACACGGTGATCGCGATCCAGCCGCGCCCTGCCGTCATGTTCGAGACGAACTGACTCAGCACGCCAATCGAGAGGAACGACCCCGCCATACCCGCCAACATCCCGCTGAAAGTCAGCGCGAACACCTGCACCCGCGTCACGTTGATGCCGACCGTTTCCGCCGCTTCCTGATTTTCGCCCACTGCGCGAATGTGCCGCCCAAACTGGGTGCGAAACAGCACGACCCACACGACCAGCGCCATCAGCCAGCTAAAATAGACGACGATGTTGTACCCACTCAGCAGTTCGCCGAGATAGGGAATATCCTTGATCAGCGGGAGCTGGATTTCCGGCAGGCCGCGAATGCTGGGGTCTGCCAGCGTGCCGTAAGCGCCATACGAGACACGCATGAAAAAAACGGTCGCGTTAGCGATGAACAGGTTGACCGCCAGCGCCAGAATAATCAGATTGATGCGAATGCGCAGGTACAACACAGCGAACACAATACCCAGCACACCGCCCGCAATGCTCGCTGCCAGCACGCCCACAAACGGATCGAGGCCGGTTTTGTAAAGCACGGCAACGGCGATGAACGCGCCCAGCAGCATCTTGCCTTCGATGGCGAGGTTGAGCACCCCTGCCCGGCTGGCGACAATCGCTGCCAGCGAACCGAGTACGTACGGAGTCGCCAGCCGGATACTACTTTGCAGCAGCGTCACCGGCAGGCCGAACAGGATCAGCAGCAGCAGCGCGATGCCAATCACCAGCAGCAGGATGCGGCTCTGGCTCTGGTAACGGTTCACAAACTCAATCATGTGACAGCCTCATCCTGAACTTCGCGTGCCAGCCGGAGAAGGCGGCGTTTACTCCATAAATTTGCAAATTGACTGCGCAAAAAGTCTTCCATCGCGCTGAATAGAATGATGAATGAGATGATGATTCCGCCCAGTTCACGCGGCAGATTGCCAAACTGAAGGTTGGTTGATCCCAGATTCAGTCCCGCGAAGAAGGGGGCGAACAGAATAATACCGATCACCGACTCTTTGGCGAGAATGGCAACCAGCACGCCTTCAAAGCCCACGCCGCTCAACTGATAACCATCGATGATGCGTCGTTCGACGCCGAGAATGGCAATTGCTCCGGCGAGGCCGCTCAGCGCGCCGCTGATAATCATGGCGCGCAGGGCAGCGCGTTCGCTGGGAATGCCGCCGAAACGGGCGAACAGGCTCGAACCGCGCGTCATGCGCTGCTCGTAGCCGCCCGTCGTGCGCCACAGGTAAAACCAAACGCCCAGCGCGACCAGCAGCGCGATGATCAGGCCAATGCCCAGACGTGAACCCGAAAACCATTCGACATTCGGCAGCAGCCCCCGATTAAACGGAACCAGCCACGCGGTATCGTCAATACGGGCGGTGCGGGCGGTGTTGTTCATATCAGCGCGCAGTGGATAATTGACCAGCCAGCCGACCAACTGCACCGCAATCGTGTTCAGGATGATCGTACAGATCAACTCGTTGACTTTCAGCTTGACCTTGAGGTAGCCGGGAATCCACGAATAGACCGCGCCGACGATCATCGCCGCCGCGATGCAGATCAGCGGCACAAACAGGTGCATGACGTTGATCAGCGTCTCGGACGCGCCTTTGATGTCGCCCACCCCCGCCAGTGCATAAATCTGGTTGGGCAGCCAGTAGCCGAGGAAAGCGACCGTGATCGCCCCCAGAATGAACTGACCGTCCATGCCGATGCTGAACATCCCCGCCTGAAACGCGACGGCTGCCGACAGTGCCGTCAGAATCACGGGCGTTGCCTGCTCCAGCACCACCGCCAGCCGATTACCGCCCCCGCCATACGTGGGGCTAAAGACCGTTTGCAGGCCGCCATCGTCCGTTTTGACCTGCGTAAACAGCAGTTCACCGAAGGTCGAGCAGCCCTGAGGGCCAAAGCCTTCGCAGAACAGCCGTTGATAAGCATCAATCGGGCTGCTCCCCGCGATCACCACGAAGATACTGCTGGCAGCCAGCCCCAGTAAAATCGCGATCACCGGGATCGCCATACCATTGAGTGTGCGCCGTATCAGGGTCATGTCAGCGAAGCCTGTGCCTTTTCAGCAGCCTGTTCGAGGCTGCCACCCGCCATCAACAGACCGATCTTTTCTTCGGTTGCGTCGGCTGCATCGAGGATAGCCAGAATCTTCCCCTCGAACATGACTGCGATCCGGTCACTGAGCGCGAGAATTTCATCCAGTTCGACCGAGATCAGCAGCACCGCAGCACCGCGATCCCGCTGTTCGATCAGCGTTTTATGCACGAACTCGATACTACCAACGTCGAGGCCGCGCGTCGGCTGGTTGGCGACGATCAGTTTGGGATCGCCTTCCAGTTCGCGGCCTAAGACGATCTTTTGCAGATTGCCGCCGGAGAGCGTTCGGATCGGTTCACCGACACGAGCGGATTTGACCTGAAATCGATCCACAATTTTCTGGGCGAAATCACGAATATTCACAAAGCGGAACACGCCGCGCTGCGAATAGGGCGGGCGCTGATAACTCGTCACGACCACATTTTCGTCGAGATTGGTCTGCAAATTGAGTCCCATAATCAGGCGATCTTCAGGAATGTGAGCAAAACCGCTGTCGCGGCGATCACGCACACTCGTATGAGTCACGTCCTTGCCCATAAACGTAATCGTACCCAGATCAACCGGGCGCATCCCGACGACCGCCTCGACCAGTTCAGTTTGCCCATTGCCGTTCACCCCGGCGATGCCGAGGATTTCGCCGGAACGCAGATCAAAACCCGCTCCGAAGACGGCAGGCACGCCCGCTGTCCCCGCCACCAGCAGATTATCGGCTTTCAGCACCACCTCGCCGGGTGTTGCAGCAGTTTTCTCGACGGTCAGCACCACCGAGCGCCCGACCATCATATTCGCGGTATCGCGGATGCTGACGCCCGCCACCGCATAGGTTCCCACGTTGCGCCCGCGCCGCATGATCGTCATGCGGTCGGCAACTTCTTTAACTTCGACCAGCTTGTGCGTGATCAGCAGGATCGTACGTCCGGTCTGCGCCAGTTGGCGCACCACCGTCAGTAGTTCGCCGACTTCCTGCGGCGTCAGCACAGCCGTCGGCTCATCCAGAATCAGGATTTGGGCATTGCGCTGCAAAATCTTGAGGATTTCGACGCGCTGCTGCATCCCTACGGAAATATCGCGCGTGCGCAGGTTAGGATCGACCGGCAGGCCGAAGCTTTCCGCCAACTGGCGCACCGTTTCCGCTTCCGCTTTGCCGTTGATAAAGCCTGCCTGGTTCGGTTCGATGCCGAGCATAATATTTTCGGCAATCGTAAACGAGGGAACCAGCTTGAAATGCTGATGAACCATGCCAATTCCCAGCCGAATCGCATCGTTGGGATGGGTGATTTTGGCGAGCTTCCCCTGAACGTAAATCTCGCCTTCGTCCGGCTGGACGAAACCGTAAAGCATACTCATCAGCGTGGTTTTTCCCGCGCCGTTCTCGCCGACAATCGCGTGGACTTCGCCCGGTTGAATGTCGATGCTGACGTCGTCGCTGGCAAGCACCCGCGATGATGAAAAAAATTTCCGAATATGCCGCATCTCGACTGCGCTGGTCATGGGGTTCCTATCGAACGTGAGCCGTCACGCCGCAGCGCAGCGTGACGGCTCGATTTCAACATTGAGCAGCCGCCTCTAAGAAGCGCTGTCGTCCAGAGCATTCGTGACGGTGATCTCGCCGTCGAGGATTTTCTGACGCGCTTCATCAATCGCGGCGCGCACGGCAGGCAGCTTTTCGACCATGTCGGCAGGGCCATTCTGGTCGAACGTCCGTGAGCAAACTCCCACGTCCCAGCTCAGACCCGCGTAGCCTTCAGCCAGACCACCCTTGCTCAGGCCGGGGGCGTAGGTTCCATCGACAATCTGCTTGACGAAACCGAAGACCACGTTATCGACGCGCTTCATCGCCGAAACGATCACCGTACCGGGGTACAGGTCGTCCTGGTTGCTGTCAACGCCAATCGCAAAGTTGCCGGTTTCCTTCGCGGCTTGCAGAACGCCTTCACCACTGCGGCCTGCGACCTGATACAGAATGTCCGCGCCGCCTGAATACAGGCTGAGCGCCTGCTCTTTCGCGGTCACCGGGTCGGAGAAGTCGCCGACGTAAGAGCGCACCAGCTTGCAATCTGCACACACCGACTTGACGCCCTCTTCAAAGCCGACGATGAACAGATTGATACCGGGGGTATCCAGTCCACCGACCGCGCCGACCGTCTTGGTGCGGGTCAGCATCCCGGCAGCGATTCCGGCGAGGTAGCTGTTCTCGTGCGTGTAGATGTTGAACAGCGCCAGGTTCGGGTAATCGGGTGTTTCCGGGAAGAAGGTTTCCTGCGCCGCAAACTTCTGATCCGGGAATTCATCGACAATATCTTCGATGATGCTCGGATCAACGGCGATGGTAATGATCAGATCCGGGTGATCCTGCACAGCGCGGCGGATCGCAGCGTCGTGTTCCTGCGTTCCGGCAGTTTCAACAATCGTCCCCTTGACGCCGAGTTCAGCAATCGCGCGCTCAGCGCCCGCAGCCGCCGAGTCAACGAAGGAACGGTCGCCGCGCGGCCCCGGCAGAATGATCGCGAACGATTTGTCGCTGTTATCAGGCGCAGCAGTCGCCGCGACGGTCGCCATCGCGTCCGGCGAAGTGCAGGGATCGGTGTAGGTCGGCGTATCCTGGGCATGTGCGACCAGCACACCAGCCATCAACCCTACGATTAAAGCGAATATGAGACGCTTGCGAATTCCATCAAACACTTCGTTTCTCCTTATGCCCAAAAGTCGCTTTAGTTGAACATATTCCATTGTAGCGACGTTCGGTCAAATCTTACAAAAATTAAGGAGCTGTTTGGTGACAATCCATAGTGTATAGGCTAAATTACACTGCTTAAATAAAACTTCTGCACAAAGGGAGCCTCATGGTCACCAATTTAATCCTCGACACCGACATCGGCACAGACGTCGATGACTGCCTTGCCCTCGCGCTGATCGTCTCGTCGCCCGAACTGAATCTCATGGGCGTGACCTGCGTCTACGGAGATACCGATCTGCGGGCGCGCATGGTCAGCAAGCTGCTGCGCCTGCGCGGGCTGTCCACCGTCCCCGTGATGGCGGGGATGCAAAAGCCTTTGCTCAACAAACGCAGCATATACTGGGCGGGACATGAAGGCGAAGGTCTGCTCACGCCCGAAGACGATCACCTGCCCTATTCGTCCGAACCCGCCGTCGATTTCATCATCCGCAGCGCCCACGAGCATCCCGGCGAAATCCATCTGCTCGGCATCGGCCCGCTGACCAACATCGCGACCGCGCTGATTCGCGATCCGCAGCTTCCGCTGGCGCATATCACGCTGATGGGCGGTGTCGCCCGCAGCATCGACCGTCTCGACCTGCCCTATGCCGAACATAACATCAAATGCGACCCCGAAGCCGCTCACATTGTTTTCTCGTCCGGCATCCCTATGACGGTCGTCCCGCTCGATCTGACGACGCAGGTGCGCATCACCCGCGACGGCGTGAACCGCATTCGGGCGGGCGGCACGCCCTTTCACGAAGCCGTCGCTACACAGCTTGACCTGTATCCACGCATCAAAAGCGAGGGCTTCACCAATATGCACGATCCGCTGGCGGTCGCCTCAATCATTGACCCGACCTTCATCACCAGCGCGCCCGTTCACGTCGATGTCGAACTCGGTGGCGAATTTGCGACCGCTGCCACGCTCATGAAGTCTGACCCGAACAGCCCCATTCAGATGGGTATCGCGGTCGATATTGCCCGTTTCGAAGAATTTCTGGTCTCCAGAATCGAGAGCCAACCTGCATGACGACGACTTTACTGACAGGCGGAACGATCCTCTGTTTGGGGCAAACCGACGTCATCTATGATCACGGCTACCTTGTCGTCGAAGCGGATCGGATTGTCGAAATCGGCGCGGCTTCTAACCTTGCCACGACGCGCCACTTTGATGAAGTGGTCGATTGTTCCGGCAAGCTGATCATGCCGGGGCTGGTCAACGCACACACGCACACGCCGATGACGCTCTTTCGCGGGCTGGCGGAAGGCGTCTCACTGCTCACGCTCGACGGCTGGTACAACAGCATTCGAGTGCTGGAACTGGCGATGACCGCTGATATGGTTCCCGCCTCGGTCGAAGTTGCCTGCGCCGAGATGATCCGCACCGGAACAACCACTTTCGCCGATCAGTATTTCTTCATGGATCAGATTATCCCGGTGGTCGAGCAAAGCGGCTTACGGGCTGCGCTGGCTTACGGCGTGGTCGAACTCGGCGACGCGGCAGCACAGGCACGCGAACTGGCGCAGTTGGACGCTTTCCTTGAGGACATCAATTCGCGCCAATCGAGCAGGTTGAAGGGTTGGGTCGGGCCGCACGCCTTCTTTGTCGATAACACGCCCGAAACGATGGCGGTCGAGCGGACACTTTCGCACAAGTACAACACGGGGCTGCACATTCACATCTCGACGACGGGTGAGGAAGACGCGTTCTGCCAGCAGCACTATGGCACGACCGCCGTTCAGAAAATGGACGGACTCAGGATGATGGAGCAGCCGATCATCGCCGCCCACGCCATCACCATCCCACAGCAGGACTGGGCTCTGCTCAGCCAGCGACCGTTTACCGCCGTCGCCGCCGCCAGCGCCTGTATGCGCGCCGGAGCCGAAGCCGCGCCTGTCGTTGGAATGCGCGCCGCAGGCATCAATGTCGCCATCGGCACAGATAACGTCTGCAACAACAACGACTACGATCTGTTTCTGGAAATGCGCACGCTCGCCAAGCTCAGCAGCTTTCGTGAGCAGCGCCCCGGCGCACTGCCTGCCCGCGATGTCCTTGATATGGCGACGAGAGGCGGCGCGAAAGCCCTCGGCTTGCAGGATGAGATTGGCGCGCTGGAAGTCGGCAAAAAAGCCGATCTGATTGTGCTCGACATGAGCGAGATTGGTTGGTCACCGCAGCCGACCAACGCGCTATTTACGGCGCTGGTTTACAGTGTCAACGGCCTGCACGTCACCGATACAATGGTGGATGGTCAATGGCTCATGCGCGAACGCAAGCTGCAAACTCTTGACTATGCGCAATCCCGCGCCCACCAGAACGACGACATCGCCCGTCTGATGGCGCGCCGTCATCAGCAAACTTGAGATTCCGTATTATTGGTTTATGCTCTTTTTCATGTAAATACACTGACCATTGCCCTCAACGCATAGGCTTTCTCCCCTCTTCCCGCTTGCGTGGGAGAGGGGTCAGGGGTGAGGGGCTGTAGGGACAAGGCGCTGCCTTGCCCGTTTTATATCGGAGAAACCTAATGTCCCATCTGCTCATCACCAACGCGCAAGTCCTCAATGTCAGCGACGGCAGCGATCCGAAAGTCACGGTCACGCCGGAACAGGACGTCCTCATTCAAGGCCAGCGCATCGAAGCTGTCCAGCCCACCGGCAGCGCCGATCCATCGCACTTCGATCAGGTCATTGACGCCGCTGGCAAACTCGTTATGCCGGGGTTGATTAACTGTCACGCTCATGTGCCAATGGTCTTGTGGCGCGGCCTCGCCGAAGATGTCTCGGTCACGCGCTGGTTTAACGATTACATCTGGCCGCTCGAAAATAACTTGCAGCCGGAAGATGTGTACTGGGGCGCGCTGCTCGGCCTGATCGAGCAAATCGAGTGCGGCGTCACGTCAGTCGCAGACCACTATTTCCACATGAGCTACGCGGCGCAAGCCGTTGAGAAGATTGGTTCGAGAGCGCTGTTGGGTTACTGCATGTTTGGCAGTCAGGGGCCAGACATGATCGAGGAAACCGCCAGCTTTGTCGTGGATTTTCAGGGCGCAGCCAACGGGCGCATCCGCACGATCATGGCTCCACACGCGCCTTATACCTGCGATGATGACTTCCTGCGTGCTACCGCTGCCGTCGCTCAAAAACTTGGCGTCGGCATCCACATTCACGTTTCCGAATCGCTGCCGCAGACGATTGCCAGCCTGCGCAAGCGCGGCATCACGCCGATGCAGGTTCTCGAACAGGTCGGCATCCTCGAACTGCCGACGATTATGGCGCACGTCTGCGGCGCGACGCCGGGCGACATTCGCCTGATGGAGAAGTACCCGGTCGGCATCGCCCATGCCGTCAAAACTTATCTCAAGCTGGGTGAACCGCCCGCCCCCCTGCTCGACTTTATGGCAGCGGGACTGCCGATTGGCCTCGCGACCGATGGCGCGCTCAGCAACAACACCATGAATTTATGGGAGACCCTGCGCCTGATGGGGCAAACGCAGAAACAGATGTCCGGCATTGGCGAAGTCATGCCCAATGCGCAGGCACTCGCCATTGCCACACGCGGCAGCGCCCGCGTCTACGGGCAGCCGGACGAACTCGGCGCTGTGCTTCCCGGCTATCTCGCCGATTTGATCCTGATTGACCTGAGCGGCACGCACTATCAGCCGCTCAACAACATTCCCGCATCGCTGGTCTACAACCTGATCGCCACCGACGTGCAAACTGTCATCATCGACGGCGAAATCGTCATGCGCGACCGCCAACTGCTGACCATCGACAAAGCAGAAGTTTTCGCGCAGGTGCGCAGCCGCATGGAGCGCCTCTCATTCATCGATCCGTCGCGCCGCATCCAGACCTACGACAACTAGCCTTCAATGCCGAGGACTTTTCCGCGGGCGCGCAACCGTAATCGCCGCAGACAATCCGTTTGAGCCGGAGCCGACGACAACAGCATCATATTGCGTCATGGCTGCGCTTCTGAAAGGGTATGGCTGTGCAGCCACGCCCTGACGCCTTCGAGATCAATTTCACCTTTGGCGACGCCCAGCACAAATTCGCGGGCTTCTTCCTCGCTCCACAGCGGGCGAAATCCATTCGCTTGCAGATACATACGGGTCGCGAGAATGGCGGTACGTTTGTTGCCATCCGCAAAGACGTGATAGGCCGCCAAGGCGTGCAGGGTCGCGGCGGCTTTGTCGAGCAGCGTCGGGAATTGTTCTTCGCCAAAAACAACAATATAAGGGCGAGCGACGACCGACTGCAATAACTGATGCTCGCGCAGGAAAGGCATCCGCCCGGTGACCTCTGAATTGATATTGTAGAGGTCATTCGCCGAAAGAATTTTCCCGCTATCGTTCTGAAAGTTCATGCAGTAGCCACGTCTGCTCACGAATGATCTGTTCAATGATCAGTGTATCACGGTCAGCGTCTGGTTCCAGCGCTGGCAGGATGGGTTCCGTCTTCAGCCAGGCGGCGAACGGCTCCCAGCTTGCCCGCCCTTCTGCGACATCCAGAATCTGGGTGAGCGCCTCAGACGCATCCCAGACAACCTTCTCGCCGTTAATCGTCAGCAAAAACAACGTGCCGACGGCGGCAGTACGCTTGTTGCCGTCAGTAAACGGATGGTTACGCGCCAGCGAGTGCAGCAGCGCCGCCGCTTTGTCATGCAGGGATGGGTAAGCATCTTCGCCGAAGGCGCTCATCTGCGGGCGCTGCTCTGCCGCCAGTAAAAGATCGATGTCCCGCACCTTCTTCTTGCCCGTCATGATGTCCGGCGCGTTGACAATCATGCCGTTGATGAAGATGAGTTCGCTGTAGGTTGGGTAACGGATCATGGGCGATGGTAGTTATGAGCGGTCTCAATCGCCGCTTTAAGATTGTCCCAGGGCGTATCGCCGGGGACGGTGCAGTCCGCTCCCAAAATAAAGCGGTCGGGCGCGTCACGCAGGACTGATTCGACCAGTTCAGGGATTAGTTCCGGCTTTCCGGTCGCGAGTTCGCCTTTGCGTTCGAGTCCGCCCATATAGGGGCGCTTGAACATTTGCGCTGCTTCGCTGGGCGTCAGCTTTCGCTCACCGAGATCGAGTGGGCAGTTAATCACGTCACCCGGATAATCGAAAAAGGGCGAAAAATCATCGTAAGGCATGACGTAATCGCAAACGTGCAGGATATTGAAGGGGCAGCGCTGGTTAATTTCTTCCATCAGGCGTAAATCGTAGGGCTTGATGAATTTTTCAAACGTGTCCTCGCGCTCAAAATGCCCGGCTTCGCCGCCCTGCGTCGAGTGATAGAAACCATCTACACCGAGATCGATACAGGCGCGGGCAAAGAGGAGCAGGCTGTCCGTAATCACTTCGAGGCCGCGCTGAACGGCAGCCGGATCGTGGTTCAAGTGCTTGGTCATGGTTGCGCGGCTGGTGGTATGTGCGGCGCACATGAAGGGTGAATACAGCGTGACGATGACCAGCGCATCTTTTTTCGCCGCCTGAACTAATCCCGCGATCACCTGAAGCTGTTCTTCATAAAAATTACGCTCATAGAAGGGCATGTGCGCCCAGTCTTTCGGCTGAGCGATTTCCGGGCGCTGGGGGAAGGACTTTTCGTATTGAATTTTGACAAAATCCATGTCCGTATAACGGAAATATTCCAGATGTTTTTCGACTGCCGCCCGGCCAGTATGATAATCGGCACCAAAATGCAGGAAAAACGCTGCCGGAGTATAAGACGAAATTGCGTTTTCATCGAGCAAACTCAACATGAGATCGCGCTTGTTCACTGCTGAAACCTTTCTTCAATCAGGCAATCATCCAGATAAGTATAGCCACGTTCAACAAGGATGAGGCTATTCTTAAATTACGGCGCATATTTTCTGACGTAATTTGGTGGATTGT
The DNA here is from genome assembly GCA_034432495.1 of Anaerolineae bacterium. Lineage (GTDB taxonomy): Bacteria > Chloroflexota > Anaerolineae > Aggregatilineales > Phototrophicaceae > Flexifilum. The sequence goes on from DAOUCB010000130.1 coordinate 40,466, forward strand.
GATGGTTTTTCAATTTTCACCGCTATAATGTGTAATAGACTTAGTTTGAATGAACTTACGCGTAAATTCACGGTGAGGCAAAGTTTTGAAGTGGTTTGGGAACTTAAATCAAGCCAGCACATGGCAAAAATTTATGAATTGAATTTTACGATCACTCAATAGCATTTATTTACGAACTCTGTTGACTCATGGCGTGAGTGATCTGTATTGCACTTTAGTGATGAACGAGCATTTCATTCCTGAAAATACGCACAGTAGTCATGGACTTCGTCGCTATAACGTTATTGTTTCGTCCTGAATGAGCATCTAACCCATGACACAGACCAATCCTAAATTGCTTCACGTACTCCTCGTGGAAGATAGCGATGATGATGCGCTCCTGCTCAGCTATGAGCTACAGCGTTCAGGCTATGTCGTGAACTTTGAACGGACGCAGAACGCTGAGGAATTCACTGCCGCGCTGACTCGCGAAACATGGGACGTCATCCTTTCCGACTATTCGCTGCCCAGCTTCAACGCACCTTCCGCTTTGAAAATCGTTCAGGGCCACGAACTCGATATTCCCTTTATCATCGTATCTGGGACGGTTGGCGAGGACACAGCGGTCGCGGCAATGAAAGCGGGCGCGCACGACTTTTTCGCCAAAGACAAGCTCAAACTGCTGATCCCCGCGATTGAACGTGAAATGCGCGAAGCCGAAGACCGGCGCAGACGCCGCTGGACGGAGCAGCAGCTTCACAAGTCGGAAGAGCGCTTTTCGAAGGCTTTTCTCGCTAGTCCAGTTGGCATCGGCATCATCACCGTTGAAGGCCGATTTCTCGATGTGAACGAACAGTTTCTCACCTTCACGGGTTACACACGCGAAGAAATCATCGGTCAGATGCTGCCCGGTTTGACGATCTGGAGTGATCCGCAAACGCTGATGCAACTGGTACGTGAGCATATTGCCGCCCGCAACGTAGAAATCACCTGCCGAACGCACAGCGGGGAGACACGCGAACTGTTGGTTTCATCTGAAGCCATCGAAGTTGACGGCGAAGCCGGTATGCTGCTGCTGTTCAACGACATCACCGTTCGCAAGCAGGCGCAGAATGAACTGAGAGCGCTTTACGACGCGGTTTCTTATCTGTTTAACGCCGACAGCCTGTTAAGCCTGGGGCATCAAATTGTGCAGGCCGTTGTCAAGGAAATCGGTCAGGTCGATTGCGGACTGCTGCTGGTCGACAAAGCGCAAAATAGGATGATTCGACTGGCACGTGCTGGCGAAAGCCATGTCGAAACCTCAGCCCCACTGCTTCTTGATGGAGCGGGCCTCGTTCCGGAAGCAGTTCGCACTGAGAAATTTATCTATGCGCCTGATGTTCTAAGCCATCCAAATTACATCGCCAATAATCCATCAACTCGATCCGAATATGTGATTCCATTGAAAACAGTCAATGGCATACATGGTGTCCTCGACCTGCAACGTGTGGAAACGGACGCATTCAGTGAGCGTGATCAGCGGATATTGCTGGCGTTCGCGGAACGGGCAGCAGCAGCCATTGAAACCATGCAGCTCTATGAAGCGCTCAGCACCCATGCGAATGAACTGGAATCGCGCGTGGCAGAACGGACAGCGGAACTTCAGCGCGTGAAAGAACATATTGAAGCGATTCTGGACAACAGCAGCGACGCTATTCTGGTCATTTCGCCAGAAGGACAGATTGAGCAAACCAACCTGGCATTCAGCCAGCTCTTTGGTTATGACGGCGCTGAAGTCTATGGTCAAATGCTCGAAAGCTTCACGACTCCTGACCAGAAAGAGATGCTCACGAACGCAATCCGCGCCGTCGCACTCAATCAGCAGCCGACGCGGTTGGACTGCATCATTCAGCGCCGTGATGGAACCGTGTTCAATGCGGAGATGGCATTTAGCGCGGTGGCGGAAAATGACGACCGAATACCGAACGTTATCTGCAACCTGCGGGACGTGACCGAGCGTAAACGGATTGAACAAGGGCTGCGCGAGGCTCTCGAAAAGGAAAAGGAACTCAACCTTCTCAAATCGCGCTTCGTTTCGATGGTCTCCCATGAATTTCGGACTCCGCTTTCTTCGATCCAATCTTCAGCGGAACTCGTCCACCTCTACAGCAGCCGCATGACCGACGAACGCAAAGGCGAGCATCTTGTTCGCATTGAATCGCAGGTCAAACACCTGACCCTCCTGCTCGACGAAATATTGAGTTACAGCAAAGCCCAGACCGTTGGACTGGAATGTAATCCCGTTCCGATAGAGATAGAACCATTTTTCCTGGAACTTGTTGCCGCACAGCAAATGAATGTGCCCAATCGACAAATCGATTTCTCGCTGGATGTGAGTCAATGTCGGGTTGTTATGCTGGACTCCAAGCTGATTAGCCAGGTCGTCAACAACCTGCTTTCGAATGCGCTGAAATACTCGCCCGATGAGAAAGGCGTTGACCTGACCATCACCTGTGACCCGCAGCAGCTTGTTTTCCGCATTACCGATCACGGGATTGGGATTCCTGTGCAAGACCAGAAGCGTTTATTTGAAGCCTTTCATCGCGCTTCGAATGTTGGCAGAATCCCCGGAACTGGCCTCGGTCTGGCGATTGTAAAACAAGCGATTGATGCACACCGGGGCAGCATCCGGGTAGAAAGCGAAGTTGGCGAAGGGACATCATTTATCGTTATCATCCCCCACGAACAACTTCAATAATTGCCCTGAAAGCCTGGAACGAACCCTGCCTGAGAAAACATTGAATTTCCGACAGCGCCTCGCTCGTGTCGATTTGCGCATTGAAGATTTAAGCCGACTGGATAATCGCTTCATTTGGGCGCGGCTGTTGATCTTTTTAATCGGCGGCCTGGGCAGTTTTGTCCTGTACAGCTTCAGCGCTTGGGCGGGTTGGGTCGCGCTGGCAATTACGGTGCTGATATTCAGCTTCGCGATTCGGCAGCATCGTCTGGTGCGCCGCACCTTGAAGCAGTTCCGTCTGTGGCGCGATATTCAAAATGAGCACGAGGCGCGCGCCAAACTCGAATGGGAAAAACTGCCCCCGGCGCTGCCCCCTCTGAATGACCGCGACCACCCCTACGCAAATGATCTCGATCTCGTGGGGAATCGCTCGGTTCATCACTTGCTCGATACAACCGTCGCGCTGGAAAGCTCTCTACGCCTGCGCGACCGCCTGCTGACAACGCCTGATCATGTGGAAACTGTCGCCGCTCGCCAGGCGCTCATACAGGAACTCGTGCCGCTGGCTCACCTGAGAGATCGGCTCACCCTGAGCGCTCGAATGATTGTCGGCAAATCTCGGCGCTGGGATGCGAAACGCCTGCTCGGCTGGCTGGCGCAACCTGCCCCCTCGACTCGTTTACGCTATTCGCTGATGCTGGCGGCGGATCTCGCCGTGTGCGACGCCGTACTTTTTCTGCTCAATCAGATGGGGCTGCTGCCGCCGCTGTGGATCGCGAGCTTCGTCGCATACCTCGCCGTGCTGGGTGCGCAGGGGCGGAGTAATGACGATTCGTTTGAACTCGCGACTGACCTGCAAAGCGCGCTCGAAGTTCTAGTCGAAATCGTCCGCCGCCTTGAAACGACGCACTTTACCCATCGGCCCCATCTGCAAGCATTGTGCAGCCCATTTCACGCGAGCAAACGCCCAAGTGCCCAGCTTCGCCGCGCAACTCGGTTGGCAACAGCCGCTGGTGTGCAGAAGAATTTTGTACTGGCAGCGCTTCTGAACAGCCTGCTTCCCTGGGATTTGTTCGTCGCCTATCAACTCCAGCGTTATCGCACCGAACTGGCAACTTATGTACCCACCTGGCTCGATGCGTGGTTCGAATTCGAAACAGCCAGTTCGATTGCGAACTATGCAGCATTAAATTCAGACCACACCTTTCCAATGGTGTGCGAAAATGCCGTCTTTCACGCGGTCGAGCTTGGGCATCCGCTCATTCCTGTTCGCGTAAGCAACGATTTCGCGTTGGAACACTTGGGCGAGGCCGCGCTGATCACAGGGTCGAATATGTCGGGCAAAAGTTCGTTTCTACGCACAGTGGGGGTCAATTTGTGTCTGGCCTACGCTGGCGCGCCCGTCTGCGCGAAAGCCTTAGAAACGACTTTGTTCCGTCTCTATACCAGCATTCTGGTGAGCGATTCGCTTGCCGATGGTTTCTCATATTTCTACGCCGAAGTACGCCGCTTGCGTGGGCTGCTGACAGCGCTGGAAATGGATACACCACTGCCGCTGTTTTTTCTGATTGACGAGATTTTTCGGGGAACCAACAATCAGGAACGACTGATCGGCAGCCGGTCTTACGTACACGCGTTGGTCGGCAAACACGGCGTTGGCCTGATTTCTACACACGACCTCGAACTAACCACCCTGCCCGGTCTGCTGAATTATCACTTTGAAGATCAAGTGGTTGACGGGGAAATGAGCTTTGACTATCGCATTCGTTCAGGAGCTTCACCAACGACCAATGCTTTGAAAATCATGCGCTTGGCTGGTCTCCCCGTAGACGACGGATGAACGGCGCACTAAAATTGTCGTGGCAAATCGCTGAATTTTCCAGCATTTGCACTGCCGGATTTGTATTTGAAGTCGGCAGCCCAAATGAGATCAATTCGATGCCAATGTTAGTAGTCTTTAAAATATATTTATATAAAAATTTTAGGTTTCTTATATTTACAATTACATTAACATGATTGCAAAACTCTCACATTGTGCGCAAAATACTCCAAATCTGGCTCATAATGAGCATTGTTAGGCAAGTTTTCTCATATGGTTATATTAGTTATACATCGACTTTTGTTATAATTGTGAAAAAAGTATCCTCAGAATACAGAATTGGTATATAGTGATAAGGGAGGAAATTGGATTTATTGTCAATATAACAAAATTCTTCTCAAATTCGTAAAGTTGTGTACAATGGGGTCTTATTCGAGGAGGTAATGTTTCGTACAACGACCAACTAAGTAGCATTAGCGCAATTTCAGCAGCCGTTGTGAATGCGCTCAGGAGAGAACCCAGTGGTTCCGAATTTCAAGAACATTGACGAATTCCTGGATCTGCCAACCGAAACGATACGAGAGATTGTTTATCCACATCAACTGAACATCTCTCTTTTACTCAACGGGACGCGGCGATGGTACATCAGCCGCTACTTCGACGCACCGCCTAAGGATAACAGCTACCTTTCGCACTATCTGGAGACAGTCCTCGTTCGTCTGGCAGATCTGTTGAAACTCTTGGCAGATCATGGACTATACCGCATCTTCGTGCCTGTCTATTCCGAAGATCAGCAGCGTCGCGAGACTCAGGCCTACGAATACCTGGTGAAAGGGATCGTTTCGCTTAAGAAATATCCAGCACTGGTGAGTCGCTACCAGGAATCGAACTTCGCGGTCAATTTCTATGGAGATGCTTCGTTCATCCAGCCATCGCTGCGCCAGGAACTGCTGGAACCGACCCTGTACTCGCCAGCGGCAGCCGAACATGAACTGTATTACGATGTGAATACCACTAACCCGTATAACTACATGCTCAAGCTCTCACACGAGTTCAGCATGAACTGCGGTACAGCACCCTCGTGGGAAGATATGGTCGAGATGTATTATGGCAAACGTAACCTAAGCCGCCTGAACATCCTCGTTGCCTTCAATCGACTCTATTCGCGGGTAGGAATTCCACCGCTGCTGGAGGGCAATGATCGTATTTACATGACCGTCGTGACGCCGTTGGTCTTGACTGAACGCGGTCTGCGTCGCATCCTCTACGACTACCTGTATAACACCCAGGACGCCGGACGGAATTATGTTGACGTTCACCCGAACGAGATTCAACGCCTCAAACGTTTCTATGAAGCGAATGAGGAAACCGTTCTGGGGCTGACAAAAAAATATGAGGATTTCGTCTATCCGCTGCCTGGACCAACCTGGCCCAGTGAAATGGAATAGTCTGAATTCACCAACAACACTAACAAGACAGTCGGTTTAGTCTTTCAGGGGAAATAATGGTCGCGAAAAACCCGCCGGGTCCTGCCGGGGTTCCCGTCTTTGGAAATCTGTTCCAAATTCGCAAAGGCTTCTTTTCACTGGTGAAACAGTCCTTTGCGCAGTACGGGGATATTGTTCATCTCAGCGTCGGAAAGTCGCAGATCTACCTCGTCAACCACCCCGACTACATTCACGAAGTGCTCGTTTCGCAGGCGAATCGCTTTTATAAGACGCGCTTGCTCCAGCAGGTGGCGGGCAGTTTCATTGGCAAAGGTTTAATCGTCGTCAATGGTGAATTCCATCGTCACCAGCGCAAGCTGATGCAGCCCGCTTTTCATACCAAACGCATTGAAGCGTATGCACAGACTATGGTGCAGCATACCCAGAAAATGCTCGATCAATGGCAGGATGGCGAAACTCGCGATCTTGAAAAAGAAATGGTGCAGCTTACAGCGGGCATCGTCGCCAAGACGTTGTTTGACGCCGATGTCGCCGATGTCGCTCTGCGCGTCGGCGAGTCGATGACATCGCTGCAAAACTATGCCATCAAGCGTTTCTCGTCACCCCTGCGCACCCCGAACTGGCTGCCAACGGAACGGAATCGGGCAAAACAACAAGCGGTGAAAGAACTGGATGAGATTCTCTACGGCATCATCAACGAGCATGTAAAATCCGGCGAGGATAAGGGCGATCTGTTGTCTATGCTGTTGCAGGCAGAAGATGACGAAGGCAAACCCATGCCAATCACGCAGGTGCGAGACGAGGCGCTGACGCTGTTTCTGGCAGGCCATGAGACAACGTCGAACGCACTGACATGGACGTGGTATTTGCTTTCACAGCATCCGGAAGTTGAAGCAAAGTTGATCGAAGAAGTCGCTGCGGTGCTGGGCAATCGCGCACCAACGCTTCAGGATCTCGCGCAGTTGGAATACACCGAAATGGTCATCAGCGAGGCGATGCGTTTGTATCCTCCCGTGTGGATTCTGACGCGCGAACCGACTGAAGATGTCATGCTTGGTGATTATCTGATCAAGAAGGACTCGACGGTTTACGTGAGCGCATTCATCACCCAGCGCGACCCGCGTTTTTTCGAAAATCCAGAGGAATTCAAGCCGGAGCGTTTTGCAAAAGATGTCGTCGAGGCGATACCAGACTACGCTTACTTCCCGTTTGGTGGCGGCCCCAGAATCTGCATCGGCAACTCATTTGCGCAAATGGCATCGAAAATTATCGTGGCCACAATTGTTCAGCACTACCACCTGAGTCTTGAACCCAAACAAGTAGTCACGCCGCAGCGACTTGCCACATTGCGACCCAAGTTCGGCTTGAAAATGCAGTTACAGCAGCGGAAGCCAACCGAGATACTCGAAACCACTACGATGGCATAGAAGTCTGTGCTTGCGTTTCACGCTCAATAATGCTGTGGGCTTCGTCCAGCGACTTGGCAAGAAATAGCCCGCGTCGCTGAATGATCTCTGGATAGACTTTGTGCATGACATCGTAGATCGAGCGCACGAACGCCCCTGCACCGACGATGACCGTGATGCCTTCCTTTGGATGTGAGGCAGGCGCGGTCGTTGCGACTTGTCTTGCCCGGCTGATCGTGCCATTCGGCAGCAGCTTCGAGTTTTGAACATCGACAATCACGTTGATGCGATCACTGACGCTCTCTTCCAGTTTCGCCGCTGCATCGCGAGCACCATCAAGTTCTTCCCAGGTCCACCGGCCATCATATATATAACGAATGATGGTTTTGGCTTCGTTATCCCAGCGTACTTCAATGCCCATCGTCTGATCTCACTTCATTTCATTTCGATTTAATTATAGTCGATGTTTTAAGAAAACACGTTGGCTAAAAGCGTGAACTGTGCTACACCGTCAGCACGCCTTACGATTCCGAGACAGGTGAGCGAAGATTCGAATGAGTCGGTTCGGCTGCGCCCACGTTTTCGCGAGCGTCTACAACCCAAACGCCATCACCAAGATATGTCCCCTGAGGCTGATCTTCGAAATCGGTACAAGTATCGTCGTCGTTGAAGAGAGAAAAGCTCTCCATTTGGGCAAAATCATTGTCCTCAAATTCGAACATCGCAGTTTACCTTTTCACTGAGCTACGCGAGAGCAATCAAAGGTTTGTGAGACATACAGGAATTATGCTCATCTATTCGTAAATTATAGCGTCGTTTAATGAAAAGTTGAGTTATGGTTAGCAAATTCACGCTTTTTTCATAGATGCCATATCGCTTATAAACGTGTTAAGCTACGAGAAATGAGGCAAAGTGCAGGATCAAACGTGGCTCTAATCATCACATTCGTTACGAGTAACGCGCACAAAGCGCGGGCAGTCCTGAAATACACGGAACCTTTCGGTGTGCAGGTAGTGCATAAGACGCTGCCCCTGGTTGAACCGCAGGCCGACACAATTGAAGAGGTGGCGCTCTCTAAAGCGCGGCAGGCTTATCAATATTGCCACGCACCTGTTCTGGTCGAAGATGGCGGTTTCTGTGTGGACGAACTTTCAGGTTTTCCAGGGCCGTATACGAAATACGTGCTGCAAACGATTGGTGTTGCTGGTCTGCTCAAGCTCGCGCGCGACCTGCCAACTCGAACGTGTATGTTTCGCAGCGTAATGGTCTATATGGATGAAAATGAGCAGGCTCATACCTTTGTCGATGATCGCGGTGTGGGAATACTGGCAGACACGATTGACTCGACACCCTGCCCTGAAGCATGGTCAGAGTTATGGCGTATTTTCATTCCTGCGGGCAGCACTAAACCTTTGACTGCCCTCTCCGCACAAGAGCGCGCCGAAGCCCTTGGGGAATGGCAGCGTGAATCAGTTTATACGCGCTTCGGCGCATGGTATCGCGAACAGCAGATTACCCGATAAGCGGAAGTTGAATGACGAAGGTGCTGCCTAGCCCCGGCGTACTTTCGACCGTGATGGTTCCGTGATGCGCTTCAACGATCTTCTTGGCGATTGCCAGCCCCAGCCCTGCTCCGCCCGTCTTGGAGCCGCGTGTTCGATCCACACGAAAGAAGCGATCAAAGATAAAGGGGAGGTCTTCGCTGCCAATGCCTGTGCCTGTATCACGAATCGTAATCAGCACCATTTTATTGACACTGGTCGTCTCAACCGTAATTTTCCCTTCTTCAGGCGTGTAGTTGATGGCGTTCGTGACAATGTTAACCAGCACTCGGTCTAGTTCCAGCGCATCACCCGAAACCATGAATGCAGAGCTTTGGTGAGCGAAGGTCAGCGATTGCTGCTTATCCGATGCCAATAAATGCAGCGGGGCAAGAACCGTTTCAATCAACGCATTGACCTCGATTGGCGAGAACTCCAGCGCTGGTGAGCGATCCAGACGTGCCAGCGTTAGTAAATCCTCGACCAGATGTCCCAAATGGTCAACTTCAGTATCAATCACGTCAAGATGTTTAACCGTAATATCGGGATGCTTACGCCGCAGCAGGTACGCACTCGTTCGAATCGTCGCCAGCGGGGTGCGAAAGTCATGGGATGAATCGCCGATGAATTCCTTCAGAAGCTTAATTTTTTCACGCTCCAGCGCCAATTCAAGTGACTGCTGTTCGGCAAGCTTTCGCTGCGTAATATCACGCCCTACCAGAATAATCCCCGTGATCTCACCTTCGACATCTTCGAGGGGCGAAAACGAAGCCAGAACACAAATCGATAAGCCATCTTTCTGTTTCTGAAACAGTTCACATTCCCATTCGCCATTTTCGGTGACTTTTTGAAGGGCTTCCTGCTCCCAATTTAATGGGAAATCAGTCTGGATGACGCCCTTGATCGGTTTCCCGATCACTTCATAGCCAAGCCAGCCATAAACCTCTTCAGCAGCGCGATTCCAGGTCTCGATATTGAAGTTCAGGTCAAGCGAAATAATAGCGTCAGACACACTCTGAAGCAGCCCCGCCTGCTGCTGAAGCACATCCTCAGCGCGTCGACGTTCGGTAACATCGGTCGCAACCGCGATCATCCCATTAATGCGATCATCAATAGTCCGAAGCGGCGAATACCAAACATCGAAAACCAGGCCCGCCATTTCCAGAGTTGAATTGAAGACCTCCCCGTCAAGCGCGCGGCGGCATTCCTGTAGAAGCTGGGGAAAATTGGCATACGTTTCATAAATCGAGCGACCTACGAAATGCGTGGGTTCAAACGCAATGTCCGCAAGTGCTTTGCCTTCCACCAACGTGATAATCCCCTGGTTGTCCAGCACGACGAGGATAACGGGCACATTGGTAATCAAGCCATGAAAGATGCTCTCGTTCTCTGACATTTCTAGTCTTTGATCCTCGTCGATCAGCTGAATAAACCGCTTCAGCAGCAGTGCGAGTACCGAGGTAAATATCACGCCAAACACCGGCAGTGCCAGCGCATCAAGCGATGCTCCGGAAGTCACTATGCTTCCAGCGAGCAAGGTTAAAAGCAGATCGATAACAATCAAAACAACAAGCGTCCGATACGAGAGTAACACGACACCCATAAATAAGGGAATCACTAAATAGGCCAGAACATCAAAGCGGCTGTAAACACCCAATAACAACACATCAGCCGCAAACAGCAAGTATGTGGCAATCAGCGTAGCCCCAAGCGCCCACTGATAATGTTGAGTGTGAAACGCCCAATAGGCAAACAGGAGAACGGGAGTACATATCAGGAGTGGAATTATGGCCTGTGGTGAGCCGCTTGTCATCACCAGATAAGCAGTTTGCGTGACAACGAGTCCCGCGATCAGCTTGATGAGTAAATCCAGCAGGTATAATTCATGTCGATGAAGTTCTTTTTCCGAATGCAATACGCTTTCCGCTCCCTGGCGGAAATTAATGCGCATTCGCTCTAGGAAATACTGGGTTCGAGATGTTTTCAATTGCTTGGAAGCCAATACCTGCTATGCTTTCGTCCAGCCTGATCAATGAGGAATGTATTGATTTTAGAATGGATTATCAACAATTAACAATGATGATGACCTAAAAACATAAGCGTTTTGAGATTTTTTCCGTCCCGTCAACATACTTTACGTAGAAATACGTAGACGATCAAAAAGTCTAACCTGTTAGCCACGCGCAGCCTCTGCCATATTTTTCCAGAGCGCAGCGTGCTTTCCAGTAATTGATCACGATACAATATAGTCAAATTCTACGCATCAACGTTGATTGCAGTTTCAAAACTCATGACAACCTTGCGAAGTAAGTCGATGCCGCAACTTCGCTAAAATAGCTACGGGCTTACGCCCCAAAGGACAAGCATTGATCCGTATTGGTGTGCCAATTTCTGAGGCGACTCTATCACTCGCCGAGGCGGGACATCTCGACGTCGATTACATCGTCTATTACGCTGAAGCTGGATTGAAAACGATACAAAATATAGGAGGTTCAAGCCGCTATATCTGCACGATTTACCTGAACCCTTCTGGCTGAATTACGAAAATCCCTTTGCGGATTCAATAATGACGGAAGCGCGTGCCATGCTCGACATCGCCCAGTCCCCCTGGCTCTCAACCGGCATTGGCGCGAGCGCAGAACCTCAGGCTCACCGCAATGGCCCATATCGCGAAGCCGATCTCAACGCTTTGCAAACGCGCGAAACCGTGATCACAAACATCGTCAGGCACGGTCGGCGCTTAAAAGATTGGGCGGGCGTTCCGCTTTTGCTTGAAAATTACAACTACCACCCTACCAATGCCTATGAGTATATCTGTGAGCCAGAACTCTTTCGTTGGCTTCTGGACGAGATTGATTGCGGAATGCTGCTTGACCTCGCGCACGCGCTTATCAGCGCCCATAACCTGGGCTGGTCAAGCGCAGAAAGTTATCTGGAAGCTCTACCATTACATAAAGCGCGCGAGGTTCATGTCACACGCCCTGGCTGGCAAGGTACGCAGCGCGTTGACTTGCACCAACCCCTGCTGCCCGAAGACCTACCGCTGCTTGGATGGGTGTTGGATCACGCGCCTATCGAAGCTGTCACCATCGAGATTGAGAACTCAATTGGTGAAAGCACATTGTTCGATCAGATTGCGCTGATGCGTCAGTTTCTCAAGAATCGCTAAGCAGTTCCACTTCCTAAGAGCAGCGCTGCTACGGCTGCATCCTGAACTGCATTGCCAACCGACTTGAAGAACGTAATTTCATCGGCAGACGTTCGACCGGGACGCAGTCCAGCGGCGATTTCGCCGATTTCGGCATAGACACTACTTTCGCTGATGATCCCCTGATCACGCGGGATAATCAGATCTCCCGCTTCATGCCACGCACTCGCACGATGATCGACCACAATTTTCGCTCGCTGGACAGCGTCGCTCGCAACTTCCTGCATGTCCGGTCGAAACGATCCAATCCCATTGATGTGGACACCCTGGCTCAAATCATCCGCATAAATGACAGGTTTTTGCGTGTTGGTCGCTGCTGCGACAACTTGAGCGCCCCGGAGTGCATCGTGCGCTTTGGCAGCAACCTGGACAGCAATGCTGTAGCGCTGACGAAGCTCCTGAGCGAATTCTGCTGCACCACTCACGCTGTAAACTCGAATCTCATCTATCGGGCGCACTGCACAAATGGCTTCGACCTGCGTGCGTGCCTGTTTTCCAGCGCCAATCACCGCGAGAATATGCGCATCTGGCAGAGCCAGTAAATCCGTTGCCAGACCGGAAGCCGCCCCGGTACGCAGCGCCGTCAAGGCAGCGCCATCTGCTAGCGCGATGGGAACGCCGATGGATGCGTCCAGCACAAGCACGCTGCCCAATACCGTTGGTAAATTGCGCCCCTCGTTGCCGGGATAGACCGAGATCACTTTGACGATGCTTACCGGACTGCCATGAATATAAGCTGGCATGGTGAGCGTTACGTTATCCTCAACAGACAGCGACCCACGCACCGGAACATTCGCCTTCCCGGTAGAAAGCGCAATGAAACCCTCACGAACTGCGTAGATCGCCTGTCGCATCGTAATCGCCTGACGGACTTCATTCGCATCAAAAATCCGCATCGCTTCTGCCTCCTGTCACCGCTGCGCAGAAACGATCATAGCGCTCTCGGCTGCGTAGCGAAAGAACATACTCCGGCGCATCAGACAGACTCGCCGCTCAGAATATGACTAAGCAGCGCTGGAAACGTTTCAGAATCAACTGGCTTATTCAGGAAGCTGTGAAACTCCTGCGGATATGCTGTATTCGCATCGCCGAGTTGAGCGCTAAAGCCAACAAATGGGACGGCATTAAAACGCGCATCTGCTTTTAACTGGCGCACGATTTCGTCACTGTTGACGCCGGGCAATTCCAGGTCGAAAAACACGACATCGACCGCCATCAGCGTCTGCAAAACACTCGCCAGTTGACCAACATTGGAAGCTTCCGTACAGACAACGCCCTGTCTCGCCAACAGTCGAGTGAGAACGCCGAGCTGCTTCACATTATCATCGACAACTAACGCATGTACCTGCTTCATTTAAACCCCTGCTCCTGGCATGCATACAATTTAAAAATGCGAGAACATTCTTCTCTCGCAGCCAAACGGTTACCCATCCATGTCAGCACTAGCCAGGCCGGATATACTCTCAGGCAAAGCAGACAAGTCAGATGCAGTACGGTGCGTTGTGAACATCATCCAGCGATCCAAATCGCGAGGGTGCAATTCAGCCCAACCAGGCGCACAAAAACGGCAAGGGAGCCGTAATCCTGCCAACAACGTGATTGGAGTGAGTATGTGATCCCGGCTTATCGTAGCTGAGAGTTCTGATATGAAGCAATGGAATTCATGAAATTATCGTAAAATTTAACTAAGCTAATCTATGCTCTAACTATTATCACGCGGAAAACAACCGTCTCTGCCCAATTCTGGGCGAGGCTAAAATTAAAAGGGTGTTCAAAAGAACACCCCATTCTAAAAAGTTGTTGCTGTAGACGAGGTGAAGTGATACTCAGCCAATGTCCGCGATATTAAGGTAAACGACTGCGATACGACGCGCCGGAATGTCGAGGCTGATAGCCCCATTCACGACTGGAAGTTCGCCCTGCTGTGCTTCAAGCAGATCGCACTGGTACGCTTGGCTAAGAGTCAGCAAACCAGAGCCGATATGCGCCGTTTGCGAATTGTCGCTGGCATTGAGCAAACGGACGATGATCCCAGAGCCGTCCTCAGCCGCCTTAACATGAACCGTCAGGACAGGCGCTTCCGGCAGCGTCAGCAGCGTACCGCTGGAGGGTAGAAGCGAGGGTTCAACCGCCGCCTCACCCATGTGCTGAACAAGTGCAAGGTTGTTCGCTGCTTCGATGCCGAAGCGATGCGCCGCTGCCTCATCAAAACGTCCGCTGTGCGGTTGAATGCGGTAGCGCGCCGTTACGCGACCGGGTTGGTGAGCGCGGAAATTCGTTTCCCAGTAATTATTCGTGACCCAGCCCAGCAGCATCGCTTTACCCAGCGAAAACTCCATCTGGAAATCGCCAAAGTGAAAATCGCCAAACTGTACCAGCGGATTATCGGGCAAAGCGACCGTGACCCCGCGCCCGTCAGTGGAGAAATCAACCCAACCCTGTGCCGTGAAATAGTCACGACATACACCGGGTAACTGCTCTTCACCCGCGATCACGGCCTGTCCGCCCAAATCAAATCGTGCTGTGGCATCCGGCAGATTGAACGGGAACAGGATATAAGTCGCTTCTGGATGCGCGTTCAGCCCCATTTCCCAAGACGCTTCACATTCGACATAATCGGCGTAAATGGGCAGGAAAACCGTCTGAACCAGTTTCCCTTCACAGCCGGGAGCAATCAATTCCTGAACGACTTTAATCCCGGTCGCCAAGTGATAGACTTTATGGCTGGTCACGCTCGTAGGAACTGAACGCCGCGCGTGCCAGTCTTTTTGCCAGCCTATCGGAATTTCCGCCAGCGGTGCAGCCCAGTTGCGCTGAAATTGCAGATTGCGAGGCCAGGGAGCCGATGTATCGACGACCGCTTCATGAACGAAACCGTTGAAGCGATAATCTGCCTGTGTATCGACCCATTCCCAATCCAACTGTTTGTCGTAGAGCGAGACAATCCCGCCCTGGTCACGGTCAAAGCGGACGCGATAGCGCTCGGTATCAACTGTCGCTTCCTCGCTGGTGCGCGGAGACGTGTCGCTGGCGACCAACTGATCACGCGGAATCACTTTATAGCCCAGCGCGGGAATAGTTGTCGGCAGAAGTTGCAGTTCGCTGCCGTGACCCACCCGATCCTGATGCTGCCGCGCCGCCGTAGAATCTTCGATCTTGCCGCGCGGCTTGGTCACATAAATCGAGACTTCACCCGCGACTGTACGTTCCCAGGGCAGCGGATTGAAGACAAGTATGTCATCTGGCTTGGAACGGGCAACATAACGAGCGAAATCAGCAACAGCGTCACGCTGAAGCATCAGGCTGAGGCTGCGCGCGACGTAGGCATAGTTCGCTTTGTGCTGCCATTGCGTGACCGTATCGAGATTATAGGGCTGCCGAATCGACGTATCCGCGCCCCAGGTATGTTCATCCCAGAAGTTGAGTGACTGCCACGCCTGTTCACGATAGCGCTTGAACGCCTGCCCTGCCCATAACCGCCCTGATGCCGGAAGTTGGCTCGCAGCCGCATAGACAGCATCAGCGCTGCGCAAACGATTGCGACTGCTGCGATTGACGGTGGTTTCGACGGCGCTGCTGATCGCGCCGAAATTCCAGTAGTCCGTCCAGTCGCCGCGCAAAGTCTGAAGCTGATGCTGTTTGACGGCAGCCCACCACATGCTTGGCGTCGCCAGCACGATACGCGGCGAGTTTCCGGCGGCATTCCAGGCGTCAATGAAGGGGGTAAATTCGAAAGCCGAGCCGTTATCGCCGTAGGGATGATAGCTTTGCAGCAAGAGAATCGGCAGTGAATAGCCGATGTCGTCGAGATAGGCTTGCAGGCGAGGCCAGCGTACATTGGCAAAGTCGTCGGCGTCGCGACCAATCCCCTCTGACCAGCCTTTATCATAAGGCCAACCGTTATTGGTAGGAATTGTGCGTCCCGATGGCCCCTGCCAGTTAAAAACCGACGGACGCGGCTGAAGTGGCCCACCGTAATGCGAATTGATCGCCATCGTGAAGCCCTCGATGCCGAGATCGAGCAGCAGGTCAACCAGCGGCCAGTTTTCGCCGTTCACATCGCAGTTCATGGCGTAACGAATGTTGAACCCGTAGTCGCCGCGCAGCTTGCGCAGCAGTTGAAAACTTTCGATCAACTGATCGGTATCAAAGAGCGGCGTCAGATTGGCGAACATCGCCGTGACTTCAATCCGTCCGGCGCGTTCCATTGCAATGAAACGCTCAATATCGCGCTGCGAAGCCCCTTGGAGCCAGCGATTTAGCACCGAAGTCGTTTCTATTGTCCAGCGAAACGCGCCGTCACTGTTGCTGGAAGCGTATTTCTCAGCAAGATCAAGCGCCTGATCGATGAAACGGGTATGCAGTTCCCAGACAATCGGCTGGTCAACGGTATAGCCCACATCCGTATGGCTGTGGTGAACAAGATAGACGGTCTCAATTTTGGTCAAGGGAATCCTCAACAAGGGGGTTGTAAGGGCGCAGCGTGCCGCGCCCTTACGCGAAATCAAGGTGATCGCTACGCCTGAGGGATCAGGCGAAGCGTGATAATTTGATAGGGAGTCACGTCAAGCTGCACCTGATTGTTCTTCACATCAAGCACGCCATCGTTCTCTTCCAGCAGATTGCAACGGTAGGCTTCCTTGAGCGCGAAACCCGTCGTCAGCGTGAACTTGCCACGATTACGCTGGTCTTCGTACATGCGCACAATCACGCCATTGCCATCTTCTGCCTGCTTGACTGTTTCAATGACAACGTTCTCCGCCGAAACCGACACCAGCGAATTGAGCGCACCTGCGCCAGCCGCACCGCTCACACGCCGAACAATCAGCGGGTCGTTGAGGTCATAGGCAGCGGGAATGACTTCGGCGCGCCAGTCACCTTCATGGGGCAGCAGACTGTAGGTCATAGAGTGTTCGCCCTGATCGGCGTTAGCATCAGGGTTGGTCGCGCTCTTGAGCAGGCTCAGACGCATCACATTGTCGTGAATGTCGTAGCCATATTTACAATCGTTCAGCAGCGCGACACCGTAGTTGCCTTCGCTCAAGTCTGCCCATTTATGGGCGCAGGTTTCGAAACGCGCCCAGTCCCACGAGGTATTGCGATGGGTCGGGCGTTCCACATTGCCCCATTGAACATCAAAGGTTGCCGCCGGACTCATCACATCAACCGGGAACGCCGCCTTGAGCAGAATATGATGCTCGTGCCAATCGACGAACGTCTCGAAGTCGATGCGCTTGCTGTCGCGATACAGGTAAATCTTCTGGCGAATGGTACTGCTTTGATAAGTATGGGTAACTTCCACGCCCGCGCGAATTGGCCCCTGCTCAATTACCTTGCTCGTGCCGCCCGTGATCTGCTCACTGCGATCCTCGAAGAAGATGTCGATGTCCCAGGCGTCGAAGTTCATCGGACGATCTTCGAAGACCATCAGCGCGTTCCCAAGCGCACCCTTCACGAACACTTCGCGATCCGCCTGCTTGTCGTAAAGTCGGGTAATGTCGCCGTTGCCATTTAGTTCGACACGAAGCAGCGCATTTTCGAGGACGGTCTGCTTCTTCGTCTGTTTAATCGAGAGGCTGCCAGCGGGCAGCGAAGCCGCACTATTTGCTTCGCTCACCCCGACGACGCTGTAAGCGGGCACATTCGGCAGTTCCACCAGCGTACCACCTTCAACTGCCTGTGTCGCCAGTGTTTGCCCCGCGCTTTCGAGGTGCGTCCCTGCCTTGAGCGTGCCGTCCAGCAAACCGATGCGCCGTCCAGCGAACGAGGTCGGGTTGGCGACAAGGATGGTGCTGTTCTTGGGCAAAGTCTTCGCCAGCACACTCAAAGCACTCGCGCTGATTTTCTCGCCCAACGCACGAATGGTCTGGTAATCCTTCGTGCTGTCCACGTAGACATCGCCAATTGAAGACCCCGGCAGAATATCGTGGAACTGGTTCAGGCAGATTAATTCCCAGGCTTTGGTCACATCGGCGTGCGGGTAGTCAAATTTGCCCGTGACCGCCGCCAGCGCTGCCAGAAATTCGGCATCGTGCATCAGGAATTCACTCTTGCGGTTGTTGCGCTTGTTGCGTGCCTGGCTGGTGTACGTCCCGCGATGGTATTCCAGATAGAACTCACCGTTCCAGACCGGGAGATTTTCGGAGACACTTTCCAGCTTCTCCATAAATTCGCGGATCGTACCTGTGCGAACGCGCGGCGCACCGGGGTGATGCCCCAACTGTTCAACATTCTGGAGCATTTCGCGGGTCGGGCCACCGCCGCCGTCACCGTAACCATAAGCGGTGATCAGTTCGTTGTGGGCTTCCTTCTGGTGGAAGTTATTCCACGTCCCGAAGATCTCCTGCGGTGAGACGTTGGCGTTGTAGGTCGTCGCGTGCGGAAGAAACGACCAACCCGATGGCGTCGTCAGGAAATGCGTCAGCACTTTCGTGCCGTCCAACCCCTGCCACCACAAAATCTGATTGGGCATGTGGTTGAATTGGTTCCAGCTCATTTTGTGGGTGATGAAATACTTCATGCCCGCCTGTTTGATCAACTGCGGCAGCGCCCAGCTATAGCCAAAGGTGTCCGGCAGCCAGAGAACCGGCGTATCGACATCGCCGAAGTGTTTGCGGAAATAACCGCGTCCGAGCAGGAACTGACGCGCCAGCGACTCTGCACCGATGGCGTTGCAGTCTGGCTCGACCCACGTCCCGCCCATCGGCTCCCAACGCCCTTCGGCGACGCGCTTTTTGATCTGCGCGAACAGTTCCGGGTAATTCTCCTCAGTGTAGGCATAAAGCTGCGCCTGACTCTGACTGAACTTGTATTCGGGGAATTCTTCCATCAGGCGAAGCACGGTGCTGAACGTGCGGCCTGACTTGCGCACGACCTGTGCCAGCGTCCACAGCCACGCCACGTCGATATGCGCGTGACCAACGCCGATAATGTCAACATCCATCGGTTCGCCTGCGTCCGCGATGCCCTTCTGCAAAACCTTCAGGGCTGCTGGAACGCTGTCATAAAACGATTCCTTGCCGACGGGAGCTTCGATAAACCCACCTGTCTCGGTCTGCTTCTCAATCCCACGCGTCTCGATTGTCTTGAAGGCCGCGTCCAGCGCGTTATACAACCGCGCCTTCACAGGATCGTTATCTTCAAGCTCTTCTGCGACTTCCAGCGCAACCCGCGCCGCAGCGACAAACTGGCGCGTCGGCGGGTCGATCTGCACAACCGAACATTCACGCATATACAGCTTAATGTTCGGATCGCCATTGATGCTGCCACCCGTCCAGCCATGCAGCGCAAGGCTGTGCGTTTTTCCGTCAAGGTATGATTTCGCCAGAGCAAGCTCACGGTGGTGACGGTCTGCGGCAGCATAAGCCTGCCCATCAATATAGGCCAGCGTCTCCGGGTGGCTGAAATCGTGCGAATCGCCGAGCGGTAGGTAGAGCGCGTAAGGCAGCTTCTTGTCGGCCTTCGGCACCTGGAAGGACGTGCGCAGGACGAAATCCTGCCGCCATCCACCCCAGTAACTGTGCGGCTTCACTTCTTCCCAGCCGCTGATGTCATATTCCTGAGCAACTGGGGGAGTATCCTGTGGGCTGCTCAACGCTTGATAGCGGAAGTTAGGCAGGGGAATACGCTGGCGATAAACCAGCGGTTCAATCAATTCTATGCGCTGCGCGATTTTCTGCGGCGTCCAATAAACTTTGTGAAACAAGATCAGTCGCTCCTTAGGGGTAGAGAATAAACTTCAAGTGCAATTAAAACCACACCCTATACGGGTGTGGTTTTGACGGCGATTTCATTTTCGGAATAGAGATAGCACGACGCCTGATGATCGATTTCATCAATTTTATAGAGTGGCGGCTGCGCTTCCAGACAGCGATCCATATGTTTGGGGCAGCGGGGATAGAAGCGGCAGCCCGTATGGACTGAACTGCGCATTTCTTCTTCCGGTGGCAGAACGATTTCGCCCTCCCATTTGATGTCAGGGTCTGGAACAGGCACGGAATCGACCAGAAGCTGCACATAGGGGTGCTTCGGTTGGTCGATGACGTTGATCGTGCTGCCCTTCTCGGCAATTGTCCCCTGATAGAGGATGAAAATCTGGTCACCGATTTGATAGGCCGTGCTCAGGTCATGGGTGATGTAAAGGAAGGAAATCCCCTCATCCTTGAGGCGCATCATCACATCGAGAATTGAAGCGCGCAAGGAAGCATCAACCATCGAAACTGGCTCATCCGCGACAATTAATTTCGGCTTAATCATGTAGGCGCGCGCCATCATAATACGCTGCCGCTGACCGCCGCTCAATTGATGCGGATATTTGCGCAGAACGTCGTCGCCGTGCAAACCGACGATGTTCAGCGCATCTTCAATCATGTCTCGGCCTTCCGTTTTGTTGCTGCTCAGCTTGAAATTGCTGAGCACGGTCGAAAAAACATGCTCGACGCGGTAAAACGGGTTATAGACGCCGAATGGATCCTGAAAGACGGCCTGCACCTGACGACGATAGGCTTTAATCTGCTTCGCGTCGGCGTGCGACATATCCTGACCATCATAGATAATTTGCCCGGAAGACAGTGTCGCGAAGCCTAAAACGACCTGCGCCAGCGTCGTCTTACCGCTGCCACTCTCTCCGGCTATCGTGATAATTGAGGAAGGACTCTTGGGGATATTCAGATTGAAGTTCTGAAGCGCCACCACCTCACGTTTTTTTCCACCCTTACCACGCTGGCGGTAAATCTTGGTTGCATCACGAATTTCTAGCAACATCTGCGACATTGATGTAGCTCCCGTCTTCACTCTCTTGATACAGGTGACAGGCCACAAGCTGACCGGGGGTGACTTCCTGGAATGGCGGCGCAACCGAACGGCACTTGTCCATCACAAACGGGCAGCGCAGTTGGAAAATGCAGCCTGGGGGCGGGTTACGTGGGTCGTGTGTGATGCCTTCCATGATTTTGAGCGGTTTACGCTCTTTCAACGAAGGTACCGAGTCAATCAAAACCTGTGAGTAAGGATGTTTGGGCGAGTCAAACATGGCTTTGACCGGGGCAATTTCAACAATTTTCCCGGCATACATGACGGCGATACGATCCACCATCTGCGCCATCAGCCCCATATCGTGCCCGATCATGATCATCGAGACGCCCAGCATCTGCTTGACCTTGAGCATCGTTTGAGCGACGATGCGCTGCACAACCACGTCGAGCGCGCTGGTCGCCTCATCCGCGATAATGATCGTCGGATTCAGCGCAATTGCCATCGCAATGCACGCACGCTGCTTCATACCGCCGCTAAGTTCATGCGGAAAAAGATCGTAGACGCGCCCCGGCAGGCCAACCATCGTCAGCAGTTCGAGAATGCGCGTCCGCAATTCCGCTTCGCTCTTTTTCCCTTCGTGCGCGACGATCACATCCTTGATTTGCGCGCTAACGCGCATCGTCGGGTTGAGCGAATTCATCGCGCCCTGCGGGATTAAGGCTAGTTTACTCCAGCGAACATCACGCAGTGCTTCATCTGGCAGTCCCAGGATATTATGACCATCGAGGATAACTTCCCCATCGACAATGCGTCCCGGAGGCGTAACCAGTTGAAGAATACCCATCGCCGCCGTCGATTTTCCGCTACCGGATTCACCGACCAGTCCCAGGGTTTCGCCCGAATACAAATCAAAGTCGATTCCATCGACCGCAAG
>DAOUCB010000131.1:0-37454 GCA_034432495.1 Anaerolineae bacterium
GGCAGCCTGGAGCCGCGCGTCGAGTTCGACATAGCGTTTCCACATCACATACAGAATCTCCTGCGGGTCGCTGGCGACGCCCTGACCTGCGAAATAATCGCAGACCCGCGTGATGTCACGCGCCAGAATATCGCGCGCGTGTGAATTGCCCCGTGTGCTTGTCACCTGTGGAAAGTCAATCAGCGTGATCTCGCCTTCCCAGTAGAGGATGTTATAGGAGGACAGGTCGCCGTGAATCATGCCGTTTTGCAGCATGATTTCGATGTTGCGCAGGGTTTCGGCGAACAGCAGCTTCGCCTCGTCCTTATCGAGCGAAACTCCCTCCAGAGCAGGCGCGGCTAAGTTTTCGTCGCCGCAGTAGCTCATCAGCAGGGCATTTTCCGCACTGGAAATTGGCTGCGGGACGGCAGCGCCTGCTGCGTACAACTTTTCCAGCGTCGTATATTCGTACATCAGCCAGGACGTGTGTGAAACCTGCTGACCGTAGGCGGTTTTCTTCCCCACTGCGCGGATCATGCGGTCGTCGGGTTTGCCGTTCTTACCGTCCGCTGTCAGCAGTTGACGGCCTTCCTGATACATCTTATCGTTGCGCAGGTTGCGAAACATGCGCGGGCGGTAGACTTTCACCGCCACCAGATCAAAGCCTGTTTCGGGGTTCGCCGCGCAGCGATAAACATTCGCTTCCTTGCCGCCCTTGATGCGTGCCAGCACGTCAGTGATCAGGCCGCGATCATAGAAGGGGCGCAGCGAGTCGATCAGCCAGCCTTCTTCAAACAGCCCCGGCGTATAGCTCGTCTTGAAGCCGGTTTCCTCGCCGCTGTCAGCGTCGGCGATCTCGGTAATCACCTCATTCTGCTGCTTCTTGGGCGTGTGATGCGCTTTGGGTTTACGCTGCCGCCGAGCTTTCCGGTCGGTCTGCATCGGGTCAAACAGCGCTTCGTAATCTTCGTATTGATCGAAGTTGTTCAAGGTAGAAAATTTCCCTGGTTAGTGTCAAGTCAATAAACGCTGGTAAATACCAGCCGCGAAAGCCAGAATGTGCGCGTTGACTGAACCAGGTGGCGGAAAAGCCAGCAGGGGTCAACAGGCAACGTTGATCATCTCCATGCGAATTCGAGACGATGCGTCAATACGCCTGTTGTGGTGAGCTTAGGAGAACTTAAGCAGCAGCAGGCGTACCCTGAAACACAAGGGCTGATTGAACATTGGACATATACGCCTCCTGCAAACTGATAATCGGATAACGCTCATCAGTATGCACTAGTTTTTGTGGCTTGTAAAGAGGGGTAATAGAAGTTCATACCGGACAATCTGAGCGAAGCTGGTGCAGACCTCCAAATCTGAATTGATTGCTGCCCCAGCAGACGTTACATTCGAGGGTGAGGCGCACCAAATTTTCTACACTGAAGCGGTGAGGAGCGAAAATCGATGCCGCGTGCCGTATCGGTCGTTGGGCCGCTGAACATTGATCTGCTCATCAAAGGGGACGGCCCGTCGGACTGGGCTGTGCTCCCCGACTGGGACGGCCCCGCGCAGATGGACATGACGGCAGCAGGGGCGGTTGGCTATACCGTGCAGAATCTGGCGCGGCTCGGCTTGTCGGTCGCGGTCAGTTCCTGTCTCCCGGACGATCCGCTTGGCCTGTTTATCGAGGATGCGCTGCACCGTGCCGGAGTCGATACGGATTCCATTCAGCAGATTGCCGGGACGCTTGGCGGCATCGGCGTCTATGCGCTGCTGTTCGGCAGCCGCAAACGCCCGCTCATCTACCGCCTGCCGACGCACCCGCTCTGGCCGACCGATTTCGCCCCCGATGAAGTAGATCGCCTGCTGGATGCGCGTGTTTTGCATCTGGGTGGCTATCTTCATTTTCGTGAGGCGTGGCATGGGGCGACCTGCGATTTGTTTCGTGAGGCGAAAGTGCGCGGTTTGACCACCTCGCTCGACCCGCAGTTCCCGTTGTTTTCGCTGCCACGCCCCTGGATCAGCGCCTTAACCGATCTACTGCCTTCCATCGATATTCTATTTTGTGGGGACAGCGAAATACGGGGTCTCACCGGGGTGCAAAATCTTGATCTGGCTGCGAACCTTCTGTTGAGTGCGGGTGTCAAAACCGCCGTCATCAAGCAGGGTGCGCAGGGTTCGACGATTTATCAGCAGAATTGGCTGCATCATCAGCCTGCGATTGTCCTCGGAGAAGTTATGGACACCATCGGCGCGGGCGATGCTTATGATGCGGGCTTTCTGTATGCTACGCTGCAAGGCTGGTCGCTGGAAGACCGGGCGTTGTTCGCCAGCGTTGCCGCTGGCTTCAGTGTGACGGGTGTTGGCGGCGCGCAAACGATGCCCAGTCTTTCCGTGCTTCTGGCGGAGATGAACAAACTGCGCTGATTATGTTCGCAGATAGGATGCGCCGTTCACATCCACGACCGCACCCGTTGAGAAAAACGCCTCATCGGATGCGTAAAAGACGACCACCGCTGCCACATCTTCGGGCGTTGCCACCCGCTTGAGCGGGCTTTGATTGCGAATCGAATCGCCTTGGTCGCCCGCAAGAACATCTTTCGCCATTTCGGTTTCGACCCAACCCGGTGCAATCGTCACGACCGAAATCTTATGCGGTGCGAGGGCAATCGCCAGCGACTGACCCATCGAGTTCATGCCTGCTTTGCTTGCCCCATAAGCCGGAGCCGTCGGTTCGCCGCGAAATGCCCCCCGCGACGAGACATTGACGATATGCCCGCCGCCGCGCGGAATCATCTGCTGGGCTGCACAGTAGCACAGGTTCGCCGCGCCGACCAGATTGGTCGCCAGAATCGCTGCCCACTGTGCCTGCCATTCCTCGTAGCTCACGCTGGCAATCTTGTGATCGCTGTAGACGCCCGCGTTATTGATCAGGATGTCGATACCTGCCATATCGACAGCTACCGCATCCACCAGTGACTTGACGGCGTATGGATCAGCAATATCCGCCTGATAAATACGATGGCCTTCGCCGTGCAAACTCGCGCAGGTTGCTTCAGCCGCCGCGCGATTGCTGTTGTAGTGGACGGCGACCTTTGCGCCGTGTGTTGCGAACTGCTGCGCAATCGCTTTGCCGATACCGCGTGATGCTCCGGTGACGAGAACGGTCTTGCCAGTGAAATCCATTGAATGATCCCCCTATGATTGTGTAGGGGCGACCTGCCAACGAATGGTGCTCGTTTGTGGGTCTAAAAGGGTTTTATTGGGTCTGTAGGGGCGACCTGCCAGGTCGCCCCTACGAATACCTTCCCTCAAATTTGGTACTAGCTAGCCCCACAGGTTGCCAGGTCACTCCTACAGATTATGACGCATTTTGGGTCTGCGCTTCGACGTAATTTGCCAAGCCATCAACGTTCAGATGACCATCCTCCAGCGCCCAGACTTCACCCTCAAACTGCTGAATGAAGCGCCGGTCATGCGAGGCTGCGATCACCGGGCCGGGAAACAGCTTGAGCGCTGCTTCCAGTTCTTCGAGCACGTCGAAGCTGACATAGTTGGTCGGCTCGTCGAGGATCAGCAGATTGGCCTGATCGGCAATCAGCCGCGCGATTTGTAATTTGCGCTGCTGTCCTGCGCTCAACACGCCGACCCGTTTGTCGAGGTCGTCGTAGCGAAATAGCCCGGATTGCAGCAGGATTGATTTTAACGCCTGTTCGCTGCCTTCCAACCCCTGTTGATACGCTTCAAAGACTGTCAGCGTAGGGTCGAGCGTGCGCCCCTCCTGATCGAGATAGCCGATTTTGACGGCAGGGTTCAGATAAACCTCGCCGCTGTCGGGCGTTTCGAAGCCCGTCAGAATACGCATCAGCGTTGATTTGCCCGCGCCGTTGACGCCGACCAGCACGATCCTTGCTCGCTGACTGACCGCAAACGACACATCCTCCAGCACAATTTTGTCGCCATAGCGCTTGCTGACCTGGGAGACGGTCAGCGGCAGCCGCCCTTTGAGCGCCTGCGGATCGAAGGTGGCTTCGAAGCGCAGTTCGTCGGGCGGCTGCGGGATCGGATCAGCTTCGATGCGCTTGAGTTTTTCTTCCGCCGAGCGTACCCGTTTGGAAACCGTATCGGCGTGGGTGTTGCGTTTGATGCCCAGCACAAACTTGTCATTATCCGTATGGGCGCGATAGTTGGAGTTCTGGTGCGCCGTCTGCTTGATTTCGATACGCAGTGCTTTGATTTCTTCCTGCTGTTCGGCGTAATCCCGAATCCACTTCAGTTTTTCCTGTAATTTGGCGCGCTGATAGGTGTCGTAGTTGCCGCTGTAGCGCTTCGCCGAGTGGGAATGCTCGTCGATTTCGACAATCGCAGTCGCGATCCGGTTCAGGAACTCGCGGTCATGCGAAACCACCAGAATTGCGCCCCGATAGCCACGTAGATAATCTTCCAGCCACTT
This sequence comes from Anaerolineae bacterium, assembly GCA_034432495.1. Classification (GTDB taxonomy): domain Bacteria; phylum Chloroflexota; class Anaerolineae; order Aggregatilineales; family Phototrophicaceae; genus Flexifilum. Next base: position 4,418 of record DAOUCB010000131.1, read on the forward strand.
CATCGTCGCAAAGTCGAGGTGGTTCGTCGGCTCATCGAGCAGCAGCACATCCGGCGCTTGCAGCAGCAGTAACGCCAGCCCGACGCGCGCCTTTTCGCCACCCGACAGCGTCCCGAACTGACGGTCGCGTGCCAGATGAGCGACACCCAGCCCTTGCAGTACAATGTCAATCCGGTATTCGATGTCGTAGCCGCCGTAGCGCTCAAACTGATCCGAGGCGTCGCCGTACTGCGTCATGATTTCATCGAGCGCGTCGCCGCTGACGATTGTCATCTGGCGTTCGAGATCGCGCATTCGCGTTTCAAGCTGGCGCAGATAAGCGACCGCTGCCGCGATCAGCGCTGCGAGCGTCTGATCATCGAAGCCTTCGATCACCTGCGCCAGATAGCCGAGTTTGCGCTCCGGCGCGAGCACGATTGCCCCGTCGTCTGCTTCGATTTCGCCCATGACGATCTTGAGCAGGGTGGATTTGCCCACGCCGTTCGCGCCGACCAGACCGATGCGTTCGCCGGGGTTGACCACAAACGACACGTCACTCAGAATTTGATGGAAGGCGTAAGCCTTCGCGATATGTTGAATAGTGAGATAAGCGGACATCAACTGCAACTCCTTTTCGCTTGCGAGTCCAAAAAGTCAACGGGCAGCGGCGCGAAGAAGTTCGCGTAATCAAAAACGCCGCCCAGGGAGTCCCCTCAGCGGCGCGAAGATGCAGTTGTCATAGATAGGATGACGTAACAGGCATACGCGGCAGAACGGGAATCCGTTACCGGGAAGAAATGCCGCGATCCGTCACCATATTATCCTTGCTAAAGTCAACGAGAGTTCGGGGAAGGTAATTGTTCGCCGAACTGTGGTCAGAGTACAGGAAATTCGTAAGGGTGTCAAGTATCATTGGACTGTGCGCTTTTGCGCTGGTTTTTGGTTATGATAATCGCGTTTGCGCCACCCAAATGGAGTTCTTGATGACCCTTCAAATCCTTGAAAATGAATTTTGGCAGGTGGGCGTTTTGCCCGAAACAGGTTCTTCGACAGCATTCGGACGGGTTCGGCGGAACGGTCAGTGGCTGGACGTTATGCGCCCGACCGCCGAGAGCGACTACGGCAACGCCAGCCTCTGCGCGAGTTTTATCATGCTTCCCTGGGCGAACCGCCTGCGCGCCGCTCATTTTCGCTTCAATGGCGTCGATTATCCGCTTCAGCCCAGCGACAACGACGGCACAGCGATTCATGGCGCGGTGCGGCGCTTGCCCTGGAAAATCGAAAGCTCCAACAGCACGCGCCTCGCCACCACCTTTCATTCAGCGGATTATGAACAGGTCAACTATCCTTTCAAATTCTCGGCGCGGGCGGAATTCTGGCTCGAAGGCGTCAATTTTCACATGATGCTCCTGCTCAAAAACGAAGATTCGCAGCCCATCCCCGGCGGCTTCGGGCATCATCCCTATTTCGTCCGCGATCAAGGCGCGAACCTCGTTCAGCTCGAAATCCCCTGTGAGGAATACTTTGCGCTCGACGCGGGCATGGTCTCCGCGCCCCCGCTGCCGCAGACCGCCGAAACGGATTTCCGCGCGCTTCATCCACTGAATGTGGAATTTTTTCAGCAGCTTTACACCAAACGCACCAGCGACGTTGCCGCGCGCATCGTCTACCCCGAAGTCGCGTTGACGATGATTGCCGATCCACTTTTCCACAACGTGCTGCTGTTCGCGCCGGAAAAGCCTTTTTACGCCATCGAGCCGCAGACCAACGCCAACGACGGTTTCAATCTTTATGACCAGGGTGTTGAGGGCAATGGCATTTTCATTCTGCAACCAGGCGAAGCCAAAAGTGGCCTGGTGACTTTACGCGTGGAGGGACAATGAGCGACCGACAGCGCGTATCATCGGGGACGCCCTGGGAAGCAAAAGTGGGCTACTGCCGCGCTATTCGCGTCGGCAATCTGGTTTATGTTGCCGGGACGACCGCCAGCGACGAGCAGGGCAATGTCATTGCTCCCGGCGATGTGTATGCGCAGACAGCCTACGTGCTACAGAAGATCGGTCGGGCGCTCCAGGAAGTCGGCGCGGGTTTTGAGGATGTTGTGCGTACACGGTCATTCACCACTGACATCAGCCGCTGGCAGGAATTTGGGCAGGCGCACGGTGAAATCTTCAGCGCGATTAGCCCAGTCAGCACGCTGGTTGAGGTGAAACAGCTTGTCGATCCTGCGCATCTGATCGAAATCGAAGTCGATGCGGTTATCAGCGAAAAATGATGCTTAGGGGCAGGTTTCTTACCTGCCCTTTATTCACCTAATCTGTGAAAAATCGCCTCGACAACGGGGCGATTTTCTTTCAGATGTTCCTCGACAATCTGTTTGAGCAGCGCTTCATCAACATGGTGATACCAGACACCATCCGGGTAAACCACCAGAATCGGGCCGCCCGCACAAACCCCCAAGCACGGCGTAGTCCCACGCTTGACGCGGCAGGGATTTTCGTAATTGCCCAGTTCGCCGAGCAGGGCAGGCAAACGGTTGTAGAGCGCGGCTGCGTGTCCCTCTGGATCGCAGAAACGGCCTGTACAGATGAAAATGTGCCGCTCATACGGCGACATCTGCGGCGGCTCAGCCATCCTTGAAGCCCTGCATCGCCTCGATCAAGTCGTAGAGTGAGTCGTATTCCTCGATCTCGCTGCCCGCGTTCAAGCGCCAGCGCGCCGATTCGACTTCGATATGTGCGAGTGCGGTTTCGCCGCTGCTGACGACTGTAAAGCCAGCCCGTTCGAGCGCGCGCTTTGTCCACAACGCGGGCAGGCCGTCTCCGCTGAGCGCGACCCGTCCCTGTGTTTCACTGTGAAGTCGGAACGCGCCTGTTTGCGTGTCGAAGGTGACGCCTTCGGTGCGAAAGGCCGTTTCAAATGCGCCGCTCAGAACGAGGTCTTCCGGCGCGCCCACCTGCAAAGGTTCACCGCTCGGCATCAGCCAGATGCGATCCGCTGTGCGCAATGCCAGGTCGAGATCATGGGTTGAGAGCAAAATGGCACGCTGACTGTCGTGTGCCAGCCGGCGAAGCAACTGCATCATTTCGACCCGGCGCGGCAGGTCGAGGAAGGCGGTCGGCTCGTCGAGGATCATCAGCGCGGGTTCCTGCGCCAGTGCCCGTGCGATCATGATCTTCTGACGTTCGCCGTCGCTCAATTCGCCCACCTGACGATCTGCCAGCGACTCAGCGCCCACGTCTGCAATCGCCTGCCGGACGACCGCCTTGTCCCGCACATTCAAGTGCCCCGACCAATCAGTATATGGGTGGCGTCCCAGCGCCACCAGCGTCGAGGCTGTCAGTAAGCCGGGGTTTACGCGCTCCGTCAGGACGACGCTCAGGCGGCGCGCAAGATCACGAGCCGGGAGCGTATGCACGTCGTCGCCCATCAGCGTAACGCTGCCACGCAGCGGCGGCTGCATTCCGGCGAGTGTGCGCATGAGCGTCGATTTGCCTGCGCCGTTTGGCCCAATCAGGCAGACCAGTTCGCCACTGCGCAGGCTGACATTGATCTGATCGAGAACCAGCCGCACGGGTCGTCCCGCGTAGCCAATCGCCAAATCGTGCGTTTGCAGAATGGGAGCAGTCTTGAACAAAAAATCCGCCGCAGGGCGGGATTGAAGCGGAGTCAACGCGGTCATGCTCGTTCCCCTCTTTCCACGAAGGTGAATCACGAGCTAAAGCGGGGCGGGTAATCGGGCTGAATCACTTGCGTTGGCAAATGACTTGACCGTTGCGGGACAGCGCCGGACTCTCACCGGTCTTCCCCCAAAGCGCAAAGCGAAGTGCAATTCTTCGCCTTCCGCTTGTGCTTGCGCATCCGGGCGCAGGCACACCCTCACTTTACTCAATTCTATGGCGATCAGCATAGCACTGCCGCCCGTCAAAGTCAACGCGCCTGATCAGCCCTTGTTATATGTCACCACGTTGATCTGCTTGATCAGAAAATTGTCGGACTGTCTCCCCTGCTGATCGGTGACGGTGAGCCGATTTCCGTTGGCTGATTGATATACAATCACCCGTAAATCGTATTCCCCACCCTGCATCGTAAAGGGGAGTGTCACGGTGCGATCATCACGGTAGACCTTACCGGGTTCCCATGCTGACGTTTGACCGGGCGTATATGGCCCTACTGGCCCGCTGTCGATTTGCGTTAGCAGGCTGCCGCTCGCTGAATTGATGACTTGCAGGCTGATCGAGTAGTCCTGGTCGAGCGGCGCATCCACCGACCACCACGTCGAGATCGCAATCTGATCACTCACATGTGCGAATTCAGCCGGGGTAACTTCGACACGCCCCAGTTGAATGTGATCGCCGTAGGTCGCCTGAGTCGCACCGCTGCCTTCGTGCAGGGTAGCGATGAAATACCAGGGACCAAAGTAGACCGTCTCGATTCGCTGCTGGGCGACACGACTTGCCAGATCCTCGTCGAGTTTTCCCTGACGCACCAGATACCAGACACGCGCGGGCAGCGGATCATTAGCGCTGGCGTGGCGAATACCATGTGTGGTCAGCGTCGATTCGTAATACCACCAGATCAGCGGATCGCCGCAAGCGCAGTTGGGGTCGATCACCAGCACGTCATCCGCTTCCATATGCTGATTCAGGTAGCGCACCATCGCTTTGACATCCGGTGAATCGGTCAGATGGGGGCGGAAATCAAAGGGCTGCCAGGGCGCGAATGCCAGCAGGAACAGCGCAGCCATCCCGACGACACGCACACGCCTGGGCGCTGCCGCCAACCCCAGGCCGATCAGCGCGTAAGCCGGTAAGATGACGTAAAACAGGTAGCGCGTGAGAAACAGTCCCAGACGTTCGCGTGTGATATAGGCGAAAAGCGGAATGCCTATGCCGAGCAGCGCCAGCCAGATTACATGAGCGCGGCCTTGTGTATTTCGCCGCATCAGCAGGATCACGCCGACGAAGGCGACAACGAGTATGACGGCGAATACAACATCCCAGTGGGCGCTAAAGGCTTGAATATAGCTGCTGAAGGGTGCAAGCATATAGCTGGGATATGTTTGGTTTCCGCTGCGCTGCCCGATGAACAGGTTCCATAAATCAGCAAGCGGTGGAATCAGTGGAATGAGCAGCAGCCCACCAAAAATGGACAGCAGTCCCCAGCGCCACCACAGCCGCCAGCGGGTGAGAAGTGTATGCAATCCCAGAAAAACGACCAGAAAAATGATGTAATAGTGCATAAACAGGGCGAAGGTGATCGCCAGGGCGTAGATCACGCTGCGCAGACGAGAGGGCCGTTTCAGCCAGAGCAGATGCACCCAGATTAAGAGGGCAATCGCCATCAGCGCGATGGAAGTGGCGCGCAGTTCCAGCAGAAAATAGGTCGCGTAGCCTGAGGTTGCCACTGCGAACGCCGCGAACCAGCCTGCGCGCCAACTGTGTAAGCGTCGCCCGATCTGGATCATGAGCGCAACAGCGATTAAGCCTGTAAACGCAGCGAGTACGCAGACCGCGATTTCCTGCGAACCAACCAGCTTCATCCACCAGTAGAGGATGACGTAGAATCCCGGCGGATAGGCCAGATCGGGGTCGAACACCTGCCCGTAGCTGCCGGAGACATGGAAAATCGAGAATGCTTCGCTGTAGCCCAGCGTCAGGCTGGCGACTCGTGTAAACAGGAAGCCAATCGCCACCAGCAGGACAGCCGTACTCACCAGAATTCGCACGTTGCGCGTGCCGCTGTGGAGCATGATGAGAACTTTCGCTCAGCTTCAACGTGCCATAATCTACAGGCACGCCCCTGAAATGTCAATTGAGCTTAGCGGCTGAGCAGGCTGATCAGCGTCTCGCCTTTGTTCAGGACGAGCTTACCTGTGGGGATTCCTTCAACCGTTTGCGCGTGGATGCGCCTGGTCGTGGCGATCCATAAAGGGCGCTCCGGCTGCCAGAGGATGACTGTTTGCAGATCACGCTTGGGGAAAATCTTGCTGCCGGGGTCTTGCAAATCGTTCGTCATAGGGATATTTGAGGCGCGGACGTGCATGATTGTTCCATCTGCGCTGGCGAGCAGGAACTGAGCGTTTCGTTCGACGGCGAATGCAGCGATCAACCGGTCTTCGCGGTCGAGCCGCATCAGCCGACCTTCGTTGGCTTCCTGAAGTTGGTTCATCGACAGACGCGCCGCCCGCCCGGTCGTGTTGAAGACGATCACCTGTGCGCCCGCGCCCACCAGCGCGAAGGGATCGCCCTTGATGCGCTGAGGTTGGTAGCCATTGGGGGTTTCGACGCGTGGAATCAACGCGTCGCCTTTGAACGCTTTGAAATGGCCGGAACTGCTGATCAGCAGAGCAGGAGCATCGGGGCGAATGGCGCGCCACTGAGCAATGCCGCTGACATACTCCGCGCCGAATTCGTCACGATGAAAGCTTTCAGCTTCAGCCAGTCGCAAACCCAGCGTGTCCAGCATGGCGAGCTGCTGCGTGGTCTTGAGCATGAAGCGATATTCCGACGTCATAATCAGCAGCGGCTCGTCGGCAGCGGCGGCGAACATATGTGGCGCGGCGATTCCAGCCTCGTCGGGCGCTTTAAGCGATGCGTGCAGTTCGCCCTTATCGTTGAGCGTGACGACGCCCAGTCCGTTGTGGTCTGCGCTGCGGTCTTCGGTCAGCGTGACGAACTTCTTGAGCACGTCGAATTCGATGGCGGGGATGTCGGTTTCTGCCATTTCGCTCGCTGGAAAGTCGCTGCTGCGGTACACCTGCGCGTCGATTTCGCCCGTTTCAATCCGGTGCGCGATGATCCCTAGCCCTGAGGTCACGCTGCTGAAGGTGTCGATGCTGCGCACCTTCTCGCGCCCGAAACGCGCTTCCAGCATTTGCACAAAGGCCGGAATCTGCGACGATCCGCCTGTGCGAATCACCACGTCAATGTCGTCCGTTCTCAGTCCGGCATCGCTCAGAATGGCATCGACCTGCGTTTCGATGATGCGCGTCTCTGGCCCGATAATCGCTTCAAAATCGCTGCGTCCGACAATTTCGCGGACATCGAAACCTTTGCCGTCCAGATGAATCGTGGCGCGTTCGGTGTCGGAAAGCTGTCGCTTTGCGCCTTCTACGATGTCGAACATTTTTAGGCCGTAGTTGCTCGATACGAGATTGCGCAGTGCGCGAATCTGCTGCGGGCGCTGCGCTGTCTGCTCAATGCGCTCAATCTGCTCGAACATATCGGGTCGCTGGAGCAGCAGCATTTCCTGCCAGTCGCTGAAGGCTTCGTAAAAACTGCTCGGCACGGGCAGGCGCTGTCCGCCAGAGCGATAGCTGCTGCCTTCGCCGAAGTGTTTGGGCAGGCGCGCTCGTGCCAGCTTCGAGTCAAAGATGTCGCCAGCGATGGGCACACCAGCGGTTGCCAGAACTGCCCGTGTTTTGGGATTGCCCACCCGCAGAATCGACAGGTCGAGCGTGCCGCCGCCGAAGTCGAACACCAGAATGATCTCCTCGTGATCAAGCGTCGACTCGTAATGCGAGGCGGCAGCAATCGGTTCATATTGCAGATAGACTTCCTCGTATCCGGCGCGAAAGGCCGCTTTGAGCAGGCGTTCTTTGGCGAAGGCGTCGTCTTTGGGGTCAAACGAGAAGCGCACCGGACGCCCCAACACGATCCGCTTAATCTCCTGCTGAAGCGCGGCCTCGGCGCGCTGCTTCGCCATGTACAGGTACAGCCCGACAATATCTTCCAGAAAGTAGAAATTTGGCCCAACGACTGTACCCGCATAGTTCATCAGCGACAGCCCGGTCTTGAATGAGACGAACAGTCGTCCCGGCGCGAGTGTGTCCTTGTCGATGTAGACGTCGATCATGAATTCGGGCAGATTTGCAGCGATGACACTGATTTCGCCGACATAGACGCGCTCAATTTTGACGGGGCGGTTCAGATTCTGAGTGAAATAGGTGTCGATGGCCTGCCGACCGATGTAAAACTGGCGGTCGTTGGTGATGTAGAGGGCGGTACGGGCAATGTTGCTGCCGTCAATCGGGATCAACTGCAAATGCTGCCCGTCGTAAGTGGCGATCCCCGAATTGGTCGTGCCGAAGTCCATGCCGATGATCATCTGGCGCTCCCTCTATCGAACTCTTGGAATCAATAATGCTGTAAAATCAGCAGGATGTGATTTTTGAGGGTTCAGGACGGGCTATTATAGCGCTCAGATCGGAATAGGGTAGGGGTAATTTTGAACCGCCAATCCTGGCATTCTCTGCGTCCTGGCGGTTCGAATCGCTTTTAGCGCATGTTCGGATCGAAAATGTCGCGTAGACCATCGCCGATGAAGTTGAAGGCCACCACCAGTGTCGCAATCGCCAGACCGGGGAACAGCCACGTCCACCATTGATCGAAGTAGTCGATGCCCACCGCGACCATCCGACCCCACTCCGGCGAGGTGGGTTCTGGCCCCAAACCGAGGAAACTTAGCCCGGCAAACGTCAGAATCGCGTTGCCGATGTCGAGCGTCGTCAGGACAATCGCCGGAGCGAGGCAGTTCGGCAGAATCGTCCGAAACAGGATATAGAGGTTCGACGCGCCCAGACACTGCGCCGATTCGACAAATTCCTTGCTCTTGACCTGTAAGACCAGGCTGCGCACCAGCCGCGCGTAACTAGGCCACCACACGACCACCAGCGCGATGATCGCGTTGCGAATCGCCGGGCCGAGTGCCGCCGTGATCGCCATCGCCAGGATGATCGTCGGGAAGGCCATGAACAGTTCGGTGATGCGCATGATTAGCTCATCCCAGAAGCCGCCCAGATAGCCCGCCAGCGCGCCGATCAATGTGCCAATCAGGCTGCCGACCACAATCACGACCGTACCCGCAGGAATGGTGATCAATCCACCGTAAAGGACACGGCTGTACACGTCGCGCCCCAGTTCGTCACTGCCCCACAGATGCAGCGCGCTCGGTGCTTGCAGGCGCTCACTGATGTTCTGCTCAAGCGGCGTATACGGGGCAAGCTGCGCTGCGAAGACCGCCGCCAGTATCCACACGACCACGACCACAATCCCGCCCACCATCAGCGGATTTTTGCGCGCGAGGTAGAGAACGCGTTTACGCCGCGCGGATGCGCGGGTCGATGAAATAGTAGAGGATGTCAACGATTAAATTAACCACCACGTAGATAAAGGCGATCAGGATACTCACACCCATGATCGCTGGGAAATCCTGCGATGTGGATGCGCGAAACATATAGCGACCGATTCCCGGCCAGGCGAAGATCGATTCGGTCAGCACCGCGCCAGAGAGCAGGCTGCCATACGACAGCCCAATCACGGTGACAATCGGCAGCAGGGCATTCGAGAGACCGTGCCGCAGCACCACCAGCCGTTCCGCCAGACCTTTGGCGCGGGCGGTACGCATGTAATCGGCGCTCAGCACTTCAAGCATGGACGAGCGTGTCACACGGCTGATCAGTCCTGCGATATACAACCCCAGCACCAACCCCGGCAGGATCAGATGTGAAAGCGCGTCGCGGAAGGTATTCCAGTTGCCTGCAATCAGGCTGTCTACCGTAAAAAAGCCCGTCACCGTCGTCGGCGCGATCATCCGTGCGCTCAGGCGACCCGTTCCCGCTGTCCAGCCAAGCTGACCATGCAGAATCGACAGCCCCAACAGCGCCAGCACAAACACCGGGACACTCACACCGATCAGGCTGATCGTTCGCACGATGAAGTCAATCGGGCGGTTTTGCCAGACTGCCGAGACGATTCCGAGCACCATGCCGATCACCACGCCGAAGATGACGCCGACGGTTGCCAGTTCAATCGTCGCCGGTAGAAACTGGGCGATGTCGTTGACAATGGGCTGGTGAGTCTTGATTGACGTGCCGAAATCGCCTTGCAGCAGATTGCCCAGATAGGTCACATACTGCTCAATCGGCGGTTTATCCAGCCCCCACTTGGCGCGAAAAGCCGCCACGATTTCCGGGTTGTTCAATTGGTTCGTCGGCAGGTTTGAATTGATCGGATCCGCCGGAACGGCATTGGCGATCACAAACGAAACAATCGTGATCCCCAGCAGCAGCGGAATCACGAACACAACCCGGCGCAAAATGTAAACGTATAACGGCATGGACGACCTAGGTGTGTGTAGGGGCGCACGGCTGTGCGCCCCTACGAGGTGCTTGAAGAGTAATTACGACGAGCGACCCAGCAGCGCCAGATCGACCAGCCACTGGGGATGCCAGTAGTAGCCCGTGATGTCGCTGCGATACGCGGTCTGGACGTTCGGCTGAATGAACGGCGCGAACGGGCCATTGCTCAACAGATAATCCTGAATCTTGTCGAAGATTTCGGTGCGCTTGGCGGGGTCGGTTTCGACCTTCGCCTGAGCGTCGAGGTCGAGGATCGACTGATCGCCGCGCTCGGCTGTCCAGCCCGCGCGCAGACCGACTTTTTCACCGGGCAGGAAAGAAAGGACGTCTGCCGGGTCGAGGAAGTCAGGCCCCCAGAACCAGTAGCCGAACGCTTCCTTGCCGTTGCGGTAGTTGTCCAGTTCGACCTGGAGTTCCTGACCGTTGAGCGTCACATTGATGCCGACTTCTTTCAGGTCAGCCTGAATCTTCTGGGCGTTCGTATCCATGTTGACACCCTGGAAGGTGAAGATCGGGTAGCTCAGCGTCACGTCGAAGCCATCGGGATACCCGGCCTTCGTCAGCAGCGCCTTCGCCGCCTCAATGTCACGCTTGTTGGCCTTGTCTTCGCCATACGCGCCTGCGAAACCGTAGGTCAGGTTGGTCGCCGGGGTAATGCCGCCCCACAGCGCCTTGTAGCCTTCGTAGTCCAGCGACAGACGAACGGCCTGCTGAACGTCCGGGTTCGCCATCGGGCCACCAATATCCGGGTCTTCGTTCATCAGCAGGAAGTGGATGATGTTGCCGGGGGTGCTGGTGATCGCAACGTCAGGGTTGTCCTTCAGCCCGGTCAGTTGATCCGAGGTCAGGTCGAGCGCGAGGTCGATGTCGCCAGCTTCCAGCGAAGTCTTTTGGGTTGCGGCTTCAGGAATGTTCGTGATCACAATCCGGTCGAAGTACGGTGCAGTGCCCCAGTAGTTCGGGTTGCGCACGAGCACGGTCTCGGTCTGCTTCGTCCAGTGATCGAGCATGTACGGGCCGCTGCCTGCCGAATGATTGTCGAGGTAGTCCCCGGCGGTGTCGGCTGTGTCTGCGCCTTCGGCATCGGTGCCGCCGTTGGCCTTGACGACCGCTGCATCGGTGACCGACATGCTGCCGTTTGCCAGCAGCGAGAGGAAGACCGGGCTGGGCGCAGCCAGCGTAATCGTGACGGTCTTGGCGTCGGTCGCTTCAATGCTGGTGATCCCGTCCGTCAGGTACGACGGATTGCCCTTGACGTTCTTCAGGCGGTTCAGCGAGAAGACCACATCGTCGGCGGTGACCGCATCACCGTTGGCGAATTTGGCATCGCGCAGCATGAACGTATATGTCAGTCCATCGTCCGAAATTGTCCAGCTTTCCGCCAGACGCGGTTCAATCGTCGCGGCGCTGTCTTTCGGGAAGGTCACGAGCGTGTCGTAAGTGACCTGGTTGACGATGCCGGTCGTTTGGGTGTAGCCGCGTGCCGGGTCAAGCGAGTCCGTGCTTTCGGCGTGCCCAACCACCAGCACTTTTTCGTCCTGCGCTTGCAGCGCGCCTGCCGAAAGCAGGACAAGGACAAAGAGTAACGTAAAAAGACGAGCGAGACGCATAGGGTAAGCTCCTTAAACGTTTAAATCGATCATCGTGAACATTACGAAGATTTCAGGGGATTGTAGCTTGTCCCTGTCCTACAGGCAAAAAACCACTTGGCACTATTCCGATGCGCGCACTGGCATGTTATAGTCGCTCCTATCTTCCAGGCGAACCAACAGGTGAAGGCATGACTTCTTATTCAGAGCGAATCCAGAAATTTCAGCAGATGGTGGACGCGGACGTAGTCTTTTTGCCGATCTCGTCCGACCTTCAGTATTTGACGGGTGTCCCCCGTGATATTCCCAATTTTGGCGCAACTATTCACCCCGGCGCGTGGCTCGAAGGCGCGTGGATTTCCCCGAAATATGCGCCTGTTGCGACGCTCTCGCGCATGTCCGCCGAATTGAGCGGTTTGCAGGAGAAGGTCAAAGGTGTTGAACTGCGCGTGCTTGGAGACTGGGACGATCCTTCCAAACTAGTCGCGGACATTCTCAAGAGCTTCAATCTCCCGGCGAAACCGCGCGTCGCTATCAGCAACTGGACGGAAGGCGAAACCATCGTCCATTTACAGGCGATTCTGCCCGATGCTGTCTTCATTTCCGCGACTGACCAACTACGCGCCCTGCGCACTATCAAGTCGCAGGATGAGATCGACATCATGAAGCGGGCAGGGGCAGTCACCGAAGCCGCCTTCGCCGATGTACTCGCGCATCTCAAAATCGGCATGACGGAACTCGACGTCATCACCGAAGTCGATTTTCAGATGCGCCGTCATGGGTCACTTGGCCCGTCCTTCACCACATCTATGTACAACAGCGGCCCGAATTTCCCGCTCATGATGGGCGGACGCGATGCCTCATGGAATCGGCAGTTGCTCGCGCCGATGTCGCTCCTCTTCGATTTTGGCGCAGTGCTCGAAGGCTACTGCTACGATTATGGGCGCACGGTCTCGTTTGGCGAACCTACTGCCGAATTCAAGCGCGTTCACGCGACCATTATGGCGTCGCAGGCTGCCGGAATCGCCGCGCTCAAGGCGGGCGAAGTTACCTGTGAACAGGTCGATGCTGCTGCGCGCAAAGTCGTTGAAGACGCAGGCTATGGTGAAGCCTTTCGTCACCGCCTCGGTCACGCTATCGGCGTTGATGTTCACGAGCCGCCCTTCCTGACCAAGACCAATACGACCCCCGTACAGGAAGGCATGTTGTTCACCATCGAGCCGAGCATCATGAACTTCAACACCTTCTCCTCGCGTGTTGAGGACGTGATTGTTGCTCGCCCCGGCGGCGGTGAAAAGCTTACTAACGGCTGGCAGGATTTGATCGTCGTCGAATAACGTAAATTTGCAGTTGTAGGGGCGACCTGCCAGGTCGCCCCTACGCTTATATTTTCTCCCCTCGCCACGCAGTGGAGAGGGGCGGGGGTGAGGTAATCTTTTCGTGAAATTCAGCCTGCGCTTCAACAATGACCTGCCCGCAGCAGATTATGTGACGTTGGCGCGCGCCGCTGAGGCTGCGGGCTTCGATCAATTCTGGGTCAGCAACGATCTGTTTCTGCGCAGCGCCCCAGTGATCCTGACCGCCGTCGCAGCCGCGACCGAACGCATCGAAATTGGGACGTGTATCCTCAACCCGTACACGATTCACCCGTCCGAAATCGCCATGTTCGCGGCGACGCTCGACGAAATCTCTGGCAGACGCTTCAATCTTGGCCTCGCCGCTGGGGCAGGCGAGTTTCTCAAATGGATTGACGTTCAGCAGGACAAGCCGCTCAAAACCGTGCGCGATAGCATCACGGCGGTCAACCAGTTGTTTTCGGGTGAACCTGTATCCGTTGACGGCTGGACGAGCGAAGCCTATCTGCGCTTCAAGCCGCTGCGCCGCGTACCGATCTACATCGGCGCGATGAGTCCTAAGATGCTCCGGCTGATTGGTGAGGTCGCGGATGGCGGCCTGCCGCTGCTCTTCCCGCCGGAGCATTACGAGACAGTCCTGCCTTACATCCGCGAGGGAGCAGCGCTCGCTGAACGTGACCTGAACAATATTGACATCGCCGCCTGCATCTGGTGTTCGATCAGCGACGACGGCGTTTCCGGCGAGGCTGCCTTGCGCGAAAAAATAGCTTATTATGGACATGCTCTCAGTCCGCTCATCTGGAATCGCCTGGGGTTAACACGCGAAGATTTCATCCCGATTGAGCAGGCCATCATGGTCGAACGTGATACGCCCAAAGCTATGCGGCTCGTCACGCCTGCTATGCTCAAAATCGGCATCGCCGGAACAACCCATGACCTGATCGAGCGTATGGAGCATCTCGCCAGTCTCGGTGTCCGTCATCTGAGCTTTGGCCCGCCGCTCGGCCCTGATCCGCTGGCGGCGCTTCAGGCGATTGGTCGCGATGTGATTCCCCACTTTCGCAAATTATCGTAGGTGCGGGTCTCAGACCCGCCCTTTTAGGATGATAAATGGCAGAATTTGAAATCTACGATCTGCGTGTGACTGTCGTCTCGATTGAAGGGCGCGCCGTCTGCGGCTTGCAGGTCGGCGACTACTTCGAACTGGTTGAAAGCAGCAAGATCCGTATTCCGGCGGGCAAACACTTCTGCATGTATGCCTTCAGTTCGGTGCTGCCGCTGCTGGCTGCCAAGCAGCGTTTTCTTTCTGAAGGCGACTGGATGGAGCGCGACTCGCTCGTTGCCTGTCCCGACCCGGAAGATCGCCTGATTATGAAGATCGAGCGCATCGGCAAGCGCACCATGAACAGCGACGATCTGACCTAAATCTTTTCTCTGTGTCCTCTGCGATCTCTGTGGTTAAATATTTTGAGGCATTTATGCGCCAAATCAGTATCGCTCTGCAAACCGACAAAACGCCCGCCGATTACAGCGCCCTCGCGCAGTTGATCGACCGCTACGATTTCGATGTCGTCAGCGTTTACTGTGACGCACCCTATCATCCGAGCTATGCGCCGTTGCTATTGATGGCTCCCCATTTGCATCGAGCGCGTCTCGGCGCGGCAGCGATTCCCCCAGCGCGGATGCATCCCATCGACATCGCTGCGCAGACGGCGTTATTGGCACAGATGGCGCAGGGTGGCGTTTACATTGGCTTAGCGCGTGGCGCGTGGCTGGCGGATCACGGCATCACCGAGTCGCATAAGCCGATTCAGGCTATTCGCGAAGCCGCAGGCGTGATTCGCTACATGCTCGAAGGCAAAACGGGCGGCTATGACGGCGAAATCTATCATCTCGCGCCCCATGTCCACGCGCCGTATCCGCTGCCGACCGCACCGATCCCGCTGATGATTGGCTCTTGGGGCAAAACGCTCTGTGCGCTGGCAGGCGAAATCGCTGATGAGGTCAAAGTCGGCGGCTCCGCTAATCCTGACCTGATTCCCGTGATTCGCGACTACATCGCCGTTGGTGAGCGTAAGGCCAACCGCTCGAATGCCGTCAGTGTTTGTCTGGGAGCGGTCACCGTCATTGACGAAGACCGCGCAGTTGCGCGTGCTGCTGCCCGTCGCTCAGTCGCGCTCTATCTGCCGGTCGTCCTGCCACTCGATCCTTCGCTGGCGGTTGAGCCGGAATTGGTCGCGCGGCTTCAACAGCTTGTCGAGCAGGGCGATTCGGATGCCGCAGCAGCGCTGATCTCGGATGATCTGCTCGACCGTTTCGCCTTCGCAGGCGACGCCAACGACATCATTCGCCAATCCGAAGCGATTTTCGCGGTAGGCGCGAACCGCATCGAGTTCGGTACGCCGCATGGCCTTCCGTCGGCAAAAGGCATCCAGCTTTTAGGCGAGAAAGTTCTGCCTGTCCTGCACCAAGTTTCGTAACGACTCGCTCGCTGCTTTTCTGTTTTTACTCAGCATTCAGCACTTGGTACTCAGCACTTTCTCCTGGAGGTTTTCTTGTCCCATTTATTCGAACCTTTGACTATTCGCGGCGTCACCCTGCGCAACCGCATTGGTGTTTCGCCGATGTGCCAGTATAGCTGCGACGACGGCATGGCAACCGACTGGCATCTCGTACATCTGGGATCGCGGGCGGTCGGAGGTGCGGCGCTCGTCATCGCTGAAGCGACCGCCGTCGAAGCGCGCGGACGGATTTCGCCCGAAGACCTCGGCATCTGGTCAGATGCGCACGCCGAGCCGCTGGCGAAAACCGCCCAGTTCATCAAGGAACAGGGTTCCATTGCCGGGATTCAACTCGCGCACGCTGGGCGCAAAGCCAGCACCTTTCGCCCCTGGGCAGAGAAGCACGGCGGCGTCCCGGACGAAGAGGGCGGTTGGTCAGTCATCGGGCCGAGCGCCATTCCCTTCAGCGACACCTATCGCCAACCGACTGCGATGACGCTCGACGACATTCGCGCTGTCCAGTGGGCCTTCCGCGATGCCGCCGTGCGCGCCTACGACGCGGGCTTCGAGTGGGTCGAACTCCACGCCGCGCATGGCTACCTCATCCACGAATTTCTTTCGCCGCTCTCCAACCAGCGCACCGACGACTACGGCGGAAGCTTCGATAACCGCATCCGCTTCATCATCGAGACCGTGCAGGCCATGAAAGTCGTCTGGCCTGATGATAAGCCTTTCACGGTGCGCCTCTCCTGTACTGATTGGGTCGAGGGCGGTTGGTCGCTCGATGAGACGGTCGAACTGGCGAAGCGGCTCAGGAATGAAGGCGTCGATCTGATCGATTGCAGTTCCGGCGGCAGTTCGACCCAGCAGAAAATCCCCAGCGGCGGCTATCCCGGTTATCAGGTTCCCTTTGCCGAAGCGGTCAAGCGCGAAGCCGACATCGCCACCGCAGCAGTGGGTTTGATCAGCGCGCCGACCCATGCCGATGAGATCATCCGCAACAACCGCGCCGACATCGTTGTCTTGGCGCGCGAGTTCCTGCGCGATCCCTACTGGCCTATTCACGCCGCCCGTGCACTCAAGCAGGATGCACCCATCCCGCCCCAATATCTGCGCGGCTTCTAGTCCCGCAATCCGCTAACCCTGTAGGGGAGAGGCACGCCTCTCCCGTTTTTCACTCTATTCCGCGTAGGGGCGACCAGTCTGGCCGCCCTCTGCTTTTCTCACCTCGCCACGCAGTGGAGAGGGGTCGGGGGTGAGGTACGCTTTTGCCCCTCGCTCGCCTTGCGTGGGAGAAAGGGAAGCTGACCTGTACTTGGTCAGCCGGGATAGAGGGGTATCTCTCCACTCGTGCAACATCACTAACCAGAATCGTTCAATCTGTCTAATTGCAACTTGAATCGAAGCGCGTTATCTTATACACTGTAATTTCTAACCCAGCGGAAAAAGTCATGAATTCGCGTATGTTCAAGAAGGCTAAGAAGCAGAACACCGAACAATAGTCCGGGACTTTTCGCTTTCTGAACGCGCCACAGCAGAGAAACGAACCGCCCGGAAGGGCGGTTTTTTGTTGCTGTTTCTCGTGAGTAAAGGTTGAGCAAGGCCATGTACCAGATTGCACTGTTTGAACCCAAGAAAAAGCAGCCCAAGAAGCCTGACACCCTGTCTGGATAGTTGTGCTGCGCCACGCTTGTTGATGCGCCGCCATCCAGACGAAACACTGGATGGCGGTTTTTGTTTGTCTTTTTTACCCGTGTCGATTTTTCAAGGAGAGCGTTTCAAATGATTACCTGCCCCGAATGTGAAGCCGAACTGACGCTGCCGAAGGGCGTCATGGAAAATGAACTGATCACCTGCCCGGAATGCGGCACCGAACTGGAAGTGATCAGCCTGAACCCGGTCGAACTGGCGCTTGCGCCGGATGTCGAAGAAGACTGGGGCGAATAGTTCATGCGTATCGCTTTACTCATCACCCTGCTGCGTCCCGAAGAAAAACTGCTCATTGCGGCTTTTCAGGCGCAGGGTATCGAACCGGATGTCATCCTTGACCGCGATCTGAACCTGGACGTGCTCTCTGGAGCCGATCAGCTTGCGCCGTCCGGCGTTCCCTGGAGCGCCTACGATGTCGTGCTGGAGCGCTGCGTCAGCACCTCGCGCGGGCTGTATACCCAGGCCATCCTCAATAGCTGGGGCATCATCACCATCAACAACTATGCGACGGCTTCGGTTTGCGCCGACAAGCTGCTGACCAGCCTCGCGCTGGCACAGCACAACGTCCCGCAGCCCGCGACGCGTGTTGCCTACACGCCCGAAAGCACCATGCAGGCGATTGACGCCATTGGCTATCCGGCGGTGCTCAAACCTGTCACCGGGTCATGGGGCAGGTTGCTCGCCCGTGTCACCGATGCGAACAGCGCCGAAGCCATCATCGAACACCGTGAAACGTTGGGCGATTACAACTTCCACGTCTACTACATGCAGGAATACGTCAACAAACCGCAGCGCGACATTCGCGCTTTCGTCGTCGGCGACCGGACAATTTGCGCGATTTACCGCTCGTCCGAACACTGGATCACCAACACAGCGCGCGGCGGCAAAGCCTCGAACTGCCCCGTCACACCCGAATTGAGCGATCTCTGCCTGCGGGCGGCGCAGGCGGTGGGCGGCGGCGTGCTGGCGATTGATGTCTTCGAAACGCCTGAAGGCGGTCTGCTTGTCAACGAAATCAACCACACGATGGAATTTCGCAACAGCAGTATCCCCACGGGCGTCGATATTGCCGCTGAAGTCGTGCGTTACGCGGTGTCTCAGGCGCGGGTGCAGGCATGACCGAGCGTTTACGCGCCGGGATCGTCGGCGGAAGCGGCTACACAGGCGGCGACCTGCTGCGGCTGCTGCATTTTCACCCCAATGTCGAGGTGACGCAGATCACCAGCCGCGAGAACGCTGGGCATTATGTCCACACCGTCCATCCCAATCTGCGTGGCGTCAGTCAGCTTCAGTTCATCCACCCCGATGCGCTCGAAGCCTGCGATATTCTTTTTCTGGCGCTGCCGCACGGCACAACGGCCTCACGTATTGAACAGTACGCCGCGCTCGCGCCGACGCTGATTGACCTTTCCGCTGATTTCCGCCTCAAATCCTTAGACGAATACGAACACTGGTACGGCGAAGCGCATCCCGCCCCGGCCTGGCTCGACAAATTCGTCTATGGTCTGCCTGAAGTCACCCGCGATCAATTGTGCGGCGCGCACTACGCCAGCGGCGTTGGCTGCAACGCGACTACCGTCAATCTCTCGCTCCTGCCGCTCGTTCGCGCCAGCGTCTTCGACCGTGCCGCCATCGAATTGAAAGTCGGCTCGTCCGAAGGTGGCAATCAGCCCAATGCGGGTTCGCATCATCCGGTGCGTTCCGGCGCGGTGCGCACCTACAAACCGACGCAGCACCGTCATCTCGCCGAAGTCCGCATGATCCTCGGCGCGGATGTGCAGGTCGATTTCGCCGTCACCGCGATTGAGATGGTGCGCGGCGTGCATCTGTTAGCGCATGTTTACCTCAACCAGCCGCTCAGCGAAAAAGACATCTGGAAACTCTATCGCTCAGCCTATCGCGGCGAACCCTTCGTGCGGCTGGTCGCCAGCAAAACTGGGCTGCATCGCTTCCCAGAGCCGCGCATCGTTGCCGGGACGAACTTCGTCGATATTGGCTTCGAACTCGACCAACAGGCCGACGGTACAGGCACGCATTTGGTCGTGATGGCGGCACTCGACAATCTCGGCAAAGGCGCAGCCGGATCAGCCGTTCAGTGCATGAACATCATGCTCGGCGTTGACGAAACCACCGCCTTGACCTTTCCGGGGATTTACCCATGACCGAGATCGCCAATCTGCTGGTCGTCAAAATCGGCGGCGGGGAAGGGCTGGATGTGGATCGCTGTATCCGTGATCTCGTCACCATCGCGGCGTCGCGGCCTCTGGTTGTGGTTCACGGCGTCAGCGCAGCCATGAACGCCCTTTGTGCCGAACGCGGCATCGAAGTACGCACCATCACGTCGCCGACGGGTCACAGTTCGCGCTACACCGACCCGCAAACCCGTGAGGTCTACGTCGAAGCCGCCAACAACGTCAACGCCGATTTGGTCGCCCGATTCGAAGCGCTCGGCATCAACGCCGTTGGCCTGACGGATAATCAGACCGTTCTCAAAGGTGAACGCAAAACCGCCATTCGTGCGCTGGTCGATGGGCGTATCCGCATGATCCGCGATGATTACAGCGGCACGATTGAAGGCGTCGAAGTTTCGCCCCTGAACGCCATACTTTCCGAACACGGAGCGACACAGTTACCGTCCTTGAGCGACCCACTGGATGGTCAGCGAACGCCTGTCATTCCGCCCTATGCCGCCAGCGTCGATGGCCTGCTCAACGTCGATGGCGACCGTGCCAGCGCCGCGATTGCCGGAGCACTCCACGCCGATGAACTGGTCATTCTGAGCAATGTGCGCGGCCTCTATCGCAGTTTCCCCGACGAATCTACCTTTGTTTCTCACGTAGATCGCCGCGATCTTGAACTCGCATCGGAGTGGGCGCAGGGGCGCATGAAGCGCAAAGTTCTCGGCGCGCATGAAGCGCTCGCAGGTGGCGTGCGCCGCGTCATCATCGCCGACGGTCGCACCGACAATCCAGTCACGCAGGCGCTCGGCGGCGCAGGCACGGAATTCGTTTAATGAGAGAGCCTGGAAGAAACAGGGAAATATAAAGTCCTTTCTCTGTGTCCTCTGTGTTCTCTGTGGTTAAAAATTTTTTCGCTCAGCTACGGAGATTTGCTGATGACGACGATAGTCCAAAGTGTCACCGAACTTGAAAACCAGCACACATCGGGCGGCTACTCGAAACGTCCGCTGACGATTGTGCGCGGCGAGGGCAGCACCCTCTACGACGACGCGGGGAATGCCTACCTCGACGCCACCAGCGGCATGGGCGTCGCCTTGCTGGGACATGGGCATCCCGCTGTTGCAGCGGCGATTGCGCAGCAGGCCAGCACGCTGATCACGCTGCCGGAGATTTTCTACAACGACAAGCGTGCCGAATTTTACAGCGTCCTCAGCGAAATTCTCCCCGGTGACCTGCACCGCTATTTTCTGTGCAACAGCGGTACGGAAGCCATCGAAGGGGCGCTTAAAGTCGCTCGTCTACTCACCGGACGCACCGGCATCGTCGCCGCTAAACGTGGCTTTCATGGACGGACGCTCGGTTCGCTCGGCCTCACCTGGAATCAGCATTACCGTGAGCCGTTCGTCGGCTGGACGCCTGAAAACGTCACCCACATCGTTTACAACGACCTCGCCAGCGCTGATGCTGCTATCACCGATCAAACGGCGGCGGTGGTGATCGAGGCGATTCAGGGCGAGAGCGGTGTCTATCCCGCGACGGCGGAATTTCTGCAAGGCTTGCGCAAACTCTGCGACGAGCGCGGCGCGCTGCTCATCATGGACGAAATCCAGACGGGTCTCGGTCGCACCGGAAAATGGTTCGGCTTCCAGCACAGTGACATCCTGCCCGACGTTGTGGCGATGGGCAAGGGGATTGCGGGTGGCGTGCCGATGGGCGCAGTCGCCTGGCGCGAAAGCCTCGGTCAAATCGAGCAGGGCACGCACAGCAGCACCTTCGGCGGCAATCCGCTGGCGGCGGCGGCGGGTGTCGCCGCGCTGACCGCCCTGCGCGAGATCGACGCGCCTGCCCGTTCGGCTGAACTCGGTAGTTGGCTGCTCGGTGAACTGCGCGAGCGCGATTTGCCTTTTACCCGCGAGGTGCGCGGCGCGGGTCTGATGGTTGGAATTGAATTGAAAGGCCGTGTGACTCCGGTGATTCAGGGCTTGCAGGAGCGCGGTGTGCTGGCGCTGGTCGCCGGGAAAACCGTGCTGCGCCTGCTCCCGCCGCTGATCATCACACCCGAAGAACTGCGCCGTTTAGCCGATGCCGTCGAGGAGACGCTCACCCATGTCACAGACTGAAATTTCCCGCGCGCCGCTGGCGAATGAAGTGGTTGAGGATTTGCTGGTCGATCTGGTTTCGGTCGAAAGTCCGTCGATGCAGGAACAGAAAGCGTCGCACTTTCTTGCCGACTGGATGGCTACGCACGGCTACGACGAAGCCTTCGTCGATGAATCGGACAGCGCTGTCGGCATTATCGGGCACGGCTCGCGCGAGATTGTGCTGATCGGTCACATCGATACCTTCGGCGGCAATTTTCCCGTGCGCCGTGAAGGACGCCTGCTCTATGGGCGCGGCTCGGTCGATGCCAAAGGCCCGCTGGCGACCTTCGCCGCAGCAGCGACACAGGCCAATCTTCCCCCGGACGTTCGTCTCATTGTGATCGGCGCGACCGAAGAAGAATCGCCTGCCAGCCGAGGCGCGCATCACGCCATGACTCAGTATCACCCGGAGGTCTGCGTGATTGGCGAACCGTCGCAGTGGGATCGCATTACGCTCGGCTATAAGGGCAAGATGAAGCTCTCGTGGAAATGGCGCGGCGATCTCGGTCACAGCGCCGGACAGGTGGCGACAGCGGCGGAACTCGCTTTCGATTACTGGCGGCGCGTGCAGGATTACGCTGCCCAGATCAATGAGGGGCGGGATCGCATTTTCGATCAACTGGACATTGCCTGCGAGCAAATCCAGACCGGACATGATGGCATTTATGGCTGGGGTTGGATGGACATTGGTTTCCGGCTGCCGCCGCGCCTGACATTGGACGAACTTGCCGCCGCGCTGCAATCCGACAACGACGCCACCGTCGAAGTTCACGGCGAAATTAACGCCTACGTCTGTGAACGAGACTCGGTCATCAGCCGGGCGCTGCGCGGCGCGATCCGTGCCGAAGGTGGTCAGCCTGCTTTCGTCCATAAAACGGGGACGTCGGACATGAATTTCGTCGGTCCCGTCTGGAACTGCCCGATTGTTGCCTATGGCCCCGGCGACTCCGCCCTTGACCATACACCCCACGAACACATCGACCTGGACGAGTATTTACGTGCCGTTCGTGTCCTGAAGAATGCGCTGGAACGGCTCTGATGGACGACCTCGCCGCATTCGAGCAAGTGGCGCAGAAAATTGTGCCAGAGGGGAAGCTGCTGCGCCGCTGGTCGCTCACAGGTGGCGTGTCGGCACAGGTGACGGTACTGGAAATTGAGCAGGCGGACGGTGAGAAGCTCAAGGTGGTTGTTCGGCAGTATGGCGAAGTCAACCTGCGCATGATTCCCAACGTCGCTGCGCATGAGTTCCGGCTGCTTCAATCGGTGCAGGCGGCGGGGATTCCCGCGCCAAAACCCTATGATTATGATCTGTCCGGCGCGATTTTCCCTACGCCTTATATCGTCGTGGAATTCGTGCCGGGGGAAACCAGCTTCGCGCCCTGGACGCTTTCAATGATCACCCGGTTTGCTGCGCTGCTGGCGCAGATTCACGCCATCGATGCTCGCGATCTGACCTTTCTCCGTCAGCGCGAACAGAGTGTGCGCCAGCGCTTGCAGGATCGTCCCGCGCAGCCTGACGACTCAGTCAGCGAAGGTCGCATCCGTGCTGCGCTGGAAGCTGTCTGGCCGCTTCCGCCGCGCAATCCTGTCGGCTTGCTGCATGGCGATTATTGGCCGGGCAACATCCTCTGGAACGATGACCGGATTGCTGCGGTGATCGACTGGGAAGACTCTGCTCTGGGCGATCCCCTCTCTGATGTCGCTTGCGCCCGACTCGATCTGCTCTGGGCGTTCGGCGTAGAGGCGATGCAGGTCTTCACCGACCACTATCAGTCACTCACTTCCTGCGATTTTACCGATCTGGCCTACTGGGATTTGACCGCTGCCTTGCGACCCATTGGCAAATTCACGACCTGGGAACCGAACCCTGCTGCCGCCCAAAAGATGATCGAGAAACATCGTTTCTTTGTGCGTCAAACCTTTGAAAAGCTCTCCGAGACCTCGTTAAGACCGGCTGTCCGGTCGTAGTGGAAGCGTATCCTTATGCCGTTTGAAAATTTCAGCATTATTGAGAGTACTCTGCGCGAAGGCGAGCAGTTCAGCAGCGCGACCTTCAGCACCGCGCAAAAGCTGGAGATTGCCACGCTGCTTGACGAATTCGGCGTCGAAATGATCGAGATGACCTCTCCGGTGGCGTCGCCCCAAAGTGAGGCCGACATCCGCGCAGTCGTTGGGGCGGGACTCAACGCGCGTATTCTGACGCACATCCGCTGTAAAAAAGAGGATGCACAGGTCGCGCTGGATACCGGCGTGCATGGCGTCGATGTCGTGATTGGCACATCACCTCAGTTGATGCAGCACAGTCACGGAAAAAGCATCCGTCAGGTCATCGACTCGGCGGCGGAAGTCATGTCCTATATCCGCGAGCAAGCGCCGGACATGATCCTGCGCTTCAGCACCGAAGATAGCTTTCGTAGTCGCGAAGCTGATTTGCTGCGTGTCTATCTCGCTGTCGCCGATTTGGGCATGGTCAACCGTCTTGGCGTCGCCGATACCGTCGGCGTTGCGATGCCGGATCAGGTCTACGCGCTGGTGCATCAACTCATCCGCCTGACCGGGCTGGATGTCGAGTTTCATGGTCACAATGACAGCGGTTGCGCCATTGCCAACGCCAGCGCCGCCCTTGAAGCGGGGGCGACCCATGTCGATACCACCATTCTCGGCATTGGCGAGCGCAACGGTATCACTCCGCTCGGCGGCTTGCTGGCGCGGCTCTATACCATCAACCGCGACTATGTCAGCAAATACAATCTGCACCTGTTGGCGCAGCTTGACCAACTGATCGCCGATGTCTGCGGCCTGACTATTCCCTTCAACAATTACATCACCGGGTCGAGTGCCTTCATCCATAAGGCGGGCATTCACGCGAAGGCGGTGCTCGCTGACCCCAAAACTTATGAGGCGATTGATCCGACAGATTTCGGCGTCACCCGCGAAATCGCCATCGGGCATCGCCTCACCGGATGGAACGCTGTCCGCAGCCGGGCACATGCGTTGGGTCTGTCGCTCGACGATGCCGCGATTCAGAATATCACCCACATCATCAAGGAGCGCGCCGACGTGCAGCCGATGAGCCTCGATGAAGTTGATGCTCTCCTGCGCGAAAGCGCTGTGGTGGTGTCGCAATGATTGGAATATCAATGAACCGTAGGGGCGCATGGCTGTGCGCCCTCGTCATTTTTGAAGTGGTGGTGACTTGATGACCGGTTACACCTTTGCCGAAAAAGTCCTTGCCCGTGCGTCGGGCGTTGATCAGGTGCGTGCAGGTGATGTCCTCGACGTGACCGCCGACGTGATGTTCAGCCACGACAACACCGCAGCGATTCGCAAGATTTTTGAGAAAATCGGCGCGCCGGGGATTCTGCACCCGGAGCGTGCCATCTTTACGCTCGATCACGCGGTTCCTGCGCCGACGACCGAACACGCCAAAAACCATGCCGAAATCCGCGAATGGGCGGCTCAGCAGCACGTCGAGCATTTCTTCGAAGTCGGGCGCGGCATCTGCCATCAGGTCATTAGCGAAGAAGCGCTCGTTCTTCCCGGTCAGACCATTTTCGGTTCGGATAGTCATACGCCGCATTTCGGCTGGCTCGGCGCGTTCGGCATGGGCGTCGGGCGTACCGAAATGGCGGCGCTTTGGGCGACGGGTGAACTCTGGCTGCGTGTCCCCGAAGCCATGCAGATCACGCTCAACGGCAAGCTGCTCCCCGGCGTGACCGCGAAGGACATCATGCTCGAAATCCTTGCTGCGCTGACCGTCAACGGCGGTGAGTACCGCTCGATTGAGTTCACGGGCGACACGCTGGCTTCGCTTTCGCTCGATGAGCGCCCCGTCATCCCCAACATGATGGCGGAATTCGGCGCGATGAACGCCTATTTCCCGCCGGATCAGGTCGTTTTCGACTATCTTGACGCGCGCGGGGCAGGCGCATATACACCGATTTACCCCGATGCCGATGCCGTCTATAACGAGCGCCACACCTTCGACGTGAGCGCGCTTCAGCCGAAAATAGCGCTGCCGCACCAGCCGGATCAGGTTGTCGCGCTCGATGAAGCACTCGGCAAACCGATTCAGCAGGCATTCATCGGGACGTGTACGGGCGGGCGCTACAGCGACCTCGCCGCCGCTGCCGCCGTTCTGCGCGGTCATCAGACTAAAATTCGTTTCGTCATCATTCCAGCGAGTCAACAGGTGCTGCTCGAAGCGACCCGTTCCGGCGTGCTGGCGGATTTGCTCGAAGCTGGTGCGACCATCACGACTCCCGGCTGCGGCCCCTGCATGGGCAATCACATGGGCGTTCCCGCTCCCAACGAAGCCACCATCAGCAGCGGCAGTCGCAATTTCAGGGGGCGCATGGGCACGGCAGATGCGCCGATCTACCTCTCGAATCCGTATGTTGTTGCTGCCAGCGCCTTAACGGGCTGTATCGCTGATCCAGGGGAGTTTCTGTCATGAAACATCGTGTTTGGGTGTACGGAGAGAACGTCAACACGGATTTGCTCTTCCCTGGCAAATACACCTATACGCTCAAGACCGAGGCCGACATTGCCGCCCATGCCCTCGAAGACCTCGATCCGGCCTTCGCCAAAGCCGTTCAGCCCGGCGACGTCATCGTCGCCGGGAAAAACTGGGGCTGCGGCAGCAGTCGCGAACAGGGCGTCACTGCCATCAAGTGGTCGGGTGTCAGCGTCATCATCGCCGAATCTTTCGGCGGATTGTACTTCCGCAACTGCATCAATCAGGGTGTCCGCCCGATTGTGCTGCCCCATTTGACAGATTTGCTCAAAACGGGCGATGAGATCGAAATCGACGGCGATACCATCCGCTTCGGCGACCAGACCTTCACCGCGCCGAAACTCTCGCCATCCGTGCAGGCCATCCTCGACGCGGGCGGCCTTCAGCCCATGCTTCAGCGCCGCTTTCAATCCACATCCACGAATTAGTAGATGGCTCATCTCACCGTGTTCTCCCCTCTCCCCGCTTGTGTGTTTATCGGACGACACTTTTAATCAATTGTCGTCCAGCAACCGTTTTTCCTCCCTCTCCCCGCTTGCGTGGGAGAGGGAACGAGGGAGAGGGGTTGTAGGGGCGAGGCGTGCCTCGCCCATTTTCTACGGCGAAATAATCCATTTGTTTAAACTGTCGTCCCGTGAAGCTTGTGTGGGAGAGGGGTTGGGGGAGAGGGGCTGCTACGCCTGATCGTAAGCCGTCTGTAATCCCTTGATGTCGAGTTTCTTCATTTGCAGCATCGCCTCGTTAACAGCGCTGGCTTTCGCCGGATCAGGATCGGTCAGCAGCTTGATCAGCACCGATGGGACGATTTGCCACGAGACACCGTATTTGTCCACCAGCCAACCGCATTGTTCCGCTTCCGGGACTGCCGACAGCGCATTCCACAGGCGATCAACTTCTTCCTGCGAATCGCAATCGACGGAGAGCGAAAAGGCGGGCGTAAGGGTATAGTATGGCCCGCCGTTCAGCGCCGTGATCGTCTGACCATCCAGGGTGAAGGTGATAGTCCACACGCTGCCCGGTTCACCTGGCCCGGTCTCGCCGAAGCGCAAAATGGATTCAATTCGGGAATTTTTGAACAGCGAGACGTAAAGATTGGCAGCTTCTTCGGCCTGGTTGTCGAGCCACAGAAATGGAGTTATTTTTTGCATCGTTTTCTTCCCATAGGTAGCTGTTGAGCGAACATATGTGCTCACATAAATGAGCGAAGCTGCCTTTCTTGTGAATAGCGAACCGGAAGCACATATCTCAACAGGTGAGCATAAATTGACTCAGCACTCAGCACTCAGTAAGCAACCGGAGGTTGCCCAGCACTTAGTCACTTTGATTAACGGCGACGGCATCGGTCAGGAGGTTGTTCCGGCGGCGCGCATCGTTCTCGAAGCGCTCAACCTACCCGTCACGATTCAGACAGCGGACGCAGGCTTCGGCACATTCGAGCGTACCGGGAATGCGCTCCCTGACGAAACGCTCGCGCTTTGCGCTGCCAGCGACGCGGTGCTGTTCGGCGCTACGCAGTCGCCGATGACCAAAGTCGCGGGCTACAAAAGCCCGATTCTGACGCTGCGCCGTCACTTTGATCTCTTTGCCAATCTTCGCCCCGCCGTCGATGCCGCCAAAGGGATCGATTTGTTGGTCGTGCGCGAGAATACCGAAGGCATGTACAGCGGGCGCGAACATCTCGAAGACGACGGCAATACTGCCATTCTGGAGCGCGTCATCACCGTCAAAGCCTCGGATCGCATCGTTCGCGCGGCTTGCGAGCAGACCATGACCCGCCGCCGAAAGCTGACCATCATCCACAAAGCGAATGTTCTCAAGGAAACCTGCGGCCTGTTTCGGCGTGTCGCCTTTGAAGCCGTCAGGGATTATCCCGATTTGCAGGTCGATGAGCTGCTGGTCGATACCGCCGCCCTCCAGCTCGCGCAGGACGCCAAACGCTTCGATGTCATGGTCACGACCAATCTCTTTGGCGACATCCTCAGCGATCTCGCGGCAGGGCTGACCGGTGGCTTAGGGTTAGCAGCGTCGGCGAATGTTGGCATGGGCAAAACGGCTGTCTTTGAACCTGTACATGGCAGCGCCCCCGATATTGCGGGCAAGGGCATTGCCGACCCCCGCGCCGCGATTCTCAGCATCGGCATGATGCTCGATCATCTTGGCTATCATGCTGAGGCCGATGTCGTGCGCCGCGTGACCTACAAGACGCCACATTCGGGCAGCACGTTAACAACGGCGCAGCAGATTGCCCATGAGGTCGCTTAGCATGAACCGGAAACGTCTTTCGCTTGGTTTCGGCATGTATGCGCTGCTGATGCTACTCGCGGCGTGCGCGCAGGCGGGCGATCCCGGCGATGCGGTGGTCAAGTATTTGCAGGCGCGCGCCGCCGCTGATACCAACGCCATTCGCGCGGTTTCGTGTGCCGCCTGGGAAGGGCAGGCCGCTGCTCAGGCCGATTCATTCCGCTCGATGAACGCCAAGCTCGATAACGTAAGCTGTAAAGCCAGCGGCACCGATGGCGACGCCACAATCGTCACCTGCACCGGAAATATCGTCACGACTTACAACGGCGAAGATCGCGCTCGCCCCATCCCCAGCTACAGCGTCAAACAGGAAGACGGCGAATGGAAGGTCTGCGGCGAAGCCAGCACCCCCTAAAGCGGCATCGGTAGGGGCGCACGGCTGTGCGCCCGTGTTCCGATCATTCCGCCGCTGTCGCTTCTGGTGTCGCTGATTCCCCGTTCAGCCCCGAAATCACCACATCCAGCGCTTGCAATGTCAGCAGATTGCGCAGCGTATAGCCGCGCTGGAGATTTTCGGGCGTGAAATTCCCGGCATTGTCGTCAATCGGCGATGACAGGTGAATCGGGTCAGCCAGATTGATGCCTTTGTCGGGCAGTGTTTCCAGCGCGCGATATAGGTTGATCAGCGGCAGGTCGTAGTCCGTCGCAATCTGCGCGATGATCTGGTTGAACAGGATCGACTTGTCTGGGAATTCCGGGCGCTCCGGGAAGGTATACAGAATCGGGACGATGTTATCTTGTATCGTCTGGTCGATGATCTGCCGCAGGTAAGTATTGAACGAGTCCGGTTCGAAGAAGGTGGTATCGTTGGTGCCGAACATGATCAGCGCGAAGGCCGGGTTTGAGACGCGATATTCGCAGCCGAGCGGACTTTCATTGGCTTCACAGACGGCGGGGTCAGCCCAGATCGGATCTTGAACGCTGACGGTCGTGTAGCCCGTCGTCGTCGCTAAACCGGGGTTGGTCAGCGCGGTATAGTTCTGGCTGACGGTCGCGGAGGAGAAGTAGTCGATTACGGTTTGCAGGTCACCATACGCGCCGAGATCATAATTGCCGCCATCAAGCGAGAACGGGGCAAGGAAATTCGGCGACGCGGTCATGCAGTCGCCCACTTTCGAGAGCATATGCGCGTTATGCCCCGCTTGTTGGCCTGCGGCGTAAATCTCGCGGGCAGTTTCGGTCAGTGTCGGAAGAATCGGGATGTCGTCGAGTTTAATCGCGGAAACAGTGGCAAGATCAAGCGTGGGCGTTTCCTGTGCCTGAACGCTGAAGGTCGCGATCACGAAAACGAGTAGTAAGCTGATGATCAGTCGATAGCGCATAAACGATAATCCTGTTGGTCGGTTCACGCAGCGATCTTAACCATAAACGCGAAACGCTGGCAAGAGGCTGAGAGCCGTGAAGGCCGGGGACACGTATTTCAAAGCCGGGGTACATATCGCGAAGCGGATCGTTTTTTTCTCCCCTCTCTCCGCTTGCGTTGGAGAGGGGTCGGGGGAGAGGGGGATACTATCTTCTCGATCTTCACCACTCCCAGGAGTCTCTGTCAGGTGCGCGTTTCAGGCAGACTCGGTACAATCGGAGTGTTAAAGGTAACTATTGGAATTACAAAAGGACTGCGGATGCTCTTAAGGATTCTTTCCGTGCTGCTGATTTGCTCGCTGCTGGTGAGCGGCGTCTCTGCTGACAGCGGCATCAACGCCTGTCTTGCCCCGAACGCGCAGGGTGCAACCCCTGAAGCAGCCGCGCCAGCCAACGCCTGCATTCCGCCCGATGCAATCACGGCGGCGCAGGCGGCCTGTGCCAGCATCGACGTGGGGCAGGGCTGTCTCGGCGCGGGCGAGGTGCAGGGTCTGACGACGGTTGGCGAAGCCGTTGATTTGAGCACAATCGACAGTTTGACCGGGACAAGCGGCTCATTAGCGCTGCTGAAGATGCTGGCGGATCTGCCGGATGGCGCAGAGCCGCTGGA
Source organism: Anaerolineae bacterium (assembly GCA_034432495.1). Taxonomy (GTDB): domain Bacteria; phylum Chloroflexota; class Anaerolineae; order Aggregatilineales; family Phototrophicaceae; genus Flexifilum. The sequence goes on from DAOUCB010000131.1 coordinate 34,803, forward strand.
ACTTGTTCTCTACGGCGCTGCCAGCCTCAGCAACGCTTTCACCGCACTGCCGCAGCCGCTCCCGACAGTGACACTCCAGAATGCGGGCTTTAACATCCTCAACCTGCGCGCGACACCGAGCCTGAGCGGGACAGTCGTCGGCACGATGATGCCGAATGACGAACTGACGGCAGACGGTCGCAGCAGCGATGGCACATGGCTGCGCGTTCAGCGCGAGCAGGGGACAGCCTGGATTTACGCCTCACTCGTGACGGTCAAAGAGGGAGACGACGCTGCGAAACTGATTGCCACTGACAGCCCAATCACGCAGAAATTCCAGAGCCTGAAGCTTGAAAGTGCCGCCGAAAGCTGCGCGGGTGGCCTGTTGGTCGAGTCCGCCAACAGCATGGATGCCCATCTCGAAATCAACGGCGCGCTGCTGACCTTTGCCAGCGCGACCCTGCTTCTGCAAGCACAGGCGGACACTGCCCTCAATGTGCAGGTGATTAAAGGCACAGTCGATCTTGCCGCCAGCGGTGAATCGCTTGCGGTGAAGGCGGGTTCCACAGCGACAGTTGCGCTCAGCGGAACGCAGGTATCCGCCGCACCCCAGCTTGTCGATAACTACTCGTTCTCAATGCTGAGCAGCGCCCCCTTATCATTTTTGCCGCAGGCGGCTTCGGCCTGTGTTGCTGGCGTGACCAGCGGAACTGCTGCATCGCTCTATCGCACACCGGGAGCGTCGCAGTCGAGCGCCGAATTGAACGCCGACAATGGCGCGCTCGTCACCGGACAGACCAAAACCAGCGACGGCAAAATCTGGTATCTGCTCGGTTCGAACTGGATTTCTGCCGATGATGTTGCGCTCGCTGGCTACTGCGAATCGATCCCTGAAGTCTCCGCGTCGGCTGCGCAGCAGTCCGTTTCACTGCCTGCCGCCAGCTTCGCCCACGATCAGCTTCCCGACGGTCGCTCGATCTGGCAGGCGCACACTGGCGTTGATAATCTGACGGGCGTCTGTACCGCGCCGCCGATTGCCCAGTGTGATCATCTGGCGGCGGTGACCGCGCAGCCAAACGGGACGATCACCTGGCTCGGTCAGGAACCCGCGCCTTACACTTTGCGCCCCAGTGGTGACAACACCTTCAGTTATCGCGGACGCAATCAGTTGAACAACGCCAACCTGTCCTTGACGGTGACGTTTACCGGGCCAACGACCTGGGTTGGGACGATGCACATCGTTTACGATAGCGATTCTGGCTGTACCCATACGTTTAATTACACAGCCGACCGAATGCGATAGGGAGAGAATTATGCTGAAAAAGGTGCTCATGCTGCTGTTCATCCTGTTATTGAGCAGCGTCAGTCTGAGCTTCGCCCAGGATGGCGTCACTGCCGTGACGCTGGTAGACCTCAATATGCGCAATGCCCCGCGTGCCGGGGCGGAAGTCATCACCAAACTGCCCGTGCAAACCGAAGTCGTCGTCGAAGGCCGCGATTCAACCCAGGGGTGGCTGCTCGTCCACACCAAAGACGGGACGACGCGCGGCTGGATGGCAATTCAATATCTGCGTCTCGATCAAGCCATCAGCATTCGCAATCTGACGGACATGAGCGGCGTTGATCTCACCGTTCCGCTCGAACCGGGGCAGCCGAACGCGCCGATTATCCCGGCAGAGCGCACCGACTATCCGTCGCTCTGGCTGGGCGATGCCGTCATGCGCAACGCCCGCGCCATCTATGCGCGCGGTCAGCAGCGCGGGAATAATCCCAATATGCTCATCAAAATCGGCGAAAGCAACATGGCGGGCACGGTTTATATGTGTAACTTTAACTACGGCAACTATGATCTCGGCCCCTATGCCGACCTTCAGCCTGTCGTGGATCGCTTCAATTCGACCGAATCCTTCTGCCACTATGACTATACAGCCCGCAGCGGGATGGCGTCCGCCAATCTGCTTGATCCGCAGTGGGCGATTGAACCGGAGTGTCGTTCGGGTGAAACGCCGCTTCAGTGTAGCTATCGTATTTACAAGCCCAGCTACGCGCTGATCTATCTCGGCGTCGCCGATATGGGCTTCTATTCCGAAAAACAGTACCACGACAACCTGATCAAAATCATCCAATACCTGAGCAATAATGGCGTTGTGCCGATTATGTCCACCTTCCCGATGGCGGACAGCTTCAACGACGGCAAGCCGCAGTACTTCAACGCTGTCGTCCGTGATGTAGCGTCCAGCCAGAACGTCCCGCTCATGGACATTCGCTCGGTCCTCTACACCTACGAGAATCGCGGCATGGGGCCGGATGGCTATCATTTCTCGGTGCGTGACGAAAATGTCACCAATTTCACGGGAGATGAACAATACTACGGTCGCACCGAACGCGAACTTCTGACGCTGCAAATGCTGGCGCAGCTTTCGTTCTAAGTACAACCACAAGCATTATGCCAGATGATTTCGTCGGGGCGTACCCAGGCAAACTTGTTTGCACGTGCGCCCTTGCTTTTCTCCCCTCCTTGAATTCGGGGAGGGGAAGCGCCCCGCTTTTGGGCGCAGGGGTGGGGTCTAGGCAGGTTGCGGACATGCCTCTACGTATGTATCTTGGCTCGTCTAGGTGCGCTGCGCCTTTGTGTTGAATTACGTTCTGGCAACATGCACTTGACCAGCCTTC
>DAOUCB010000132.1:0-60043 GCA_034432495.1 Anaerolineae bacterium
TCAGCTTTCTTGGGATCGAAACGCTGAACCATTTCTGGAAATACACTTGCCACCTCTTCACGGGATGCCATTGTCCTGAAACTCCTGAATTGTGTTATCAAACGAGGGATAGTATACAATCAAAAAAGATCCGCGCCTACATGGTTAGCAAAAGGGAGTTTTCGCGCACACGATCAACCAAAGACGGATGTTTTCCCGTAGATGAGGGTTCGTTGTTATGAAAAAAACAGGTCTATTGTTCTTTGTTATTGTATTGCTTCTAATTTCCTCTGGTTTTTCTCAGGCACAAGAATCGACGGTAAGCCCCGGTCTGATCGCCTATATCGGCACGGACTATAACGTCTACACAATTTCTGCTCAAGGCGGCACACCGACCGCGCTCACTCAGGACGCGGGTATCACTTCAAATACCAGGCAAATTTATCAGTGGCCCACATGGTCAACCGAAGGGCAGCTCGCTTATTTCCGCTCTGGTCTCGATTCGAGCGGCGGCGCAACGACAGAGGTTCTGGTTTCACCAGATGCGAAAACATCCGGCACGAGTGCCTATGTCGGCACCAATGAAGCCTTTACCTATGCCAACTGGTCGCCGAATACCTGCGGTGTGGACTGTCGCGATCTGGCGCTGCTGCTGAGCGATCCGAATGGCCTCTCGGTCAAACTGATCCGCTGGCAGGGTGGGGCAGGCACGAGTACCACTGTCGGGGCAGGTGCGCCCTTTTACTACACCTGGAGTCCCGACGGCAAACGTATGATTATGCAGCACAGCAACCAGGAGTTCGAAATCTATGATACGGGTGCAAACAAGTTCACGAGTACACTGAGTCAAATACCGGGGGCCACCTTCACGCCTGGTTGGTCGCCGGTCGATGATCGCTTACTCCTGGGGATCAAAAATCAGGCCGCTACCGATTTGGTCGTCGCTGAAAATGGCGCTGTCACGACCCTTGCAGCGGCGCAGCCCAACCCCATCTGGTTTTCCTGGTCGCCTGATGGAAAACAGGTTGCCTATATTGATCGTCATGGGCCGCTGATGGTCGTCGATGCTGCGTCCGGCACACTCGTCACCAAAACACCCGTCGAAGGCGTGCTTGCCTTTTTCTGGTCGCCGGATAGTCAGCACATCGCCTATGTCACGCCGCCGCTTCAGCCCGGCGATGGCACATTCACGGCGGCAAAACGTCGCGCTGCCGCCTCGCTTCAAAATTCATCCGGGCTGGCCTGGTCAGTCCTCGACATTGCCGACGATGCAAATCGCCACTATGGGGCATTTCAGCCTAGCGACGAACTGCTTTATCTGCTGGTCTATTTCGACCAGTTTTCCGTCAGCCATCACGTCTGGTCACCAGACAGCCGCGCGCTAGTTTATAGTGAGGTAACACCCGCACGCCGTCATATCATCAGTGTCCTCGATACAACTCACACCTTTTCCGTGCCGCTCGTCATTGGCGATGGAGTGATTGGAATTTGGAGCTTTAGCTAACCCTCAACTTATGCGCAAAATCCAGTTCATATGCTTGCTGCTGGCTGTGGGATTAAGTGCCTGTGCCCTCCAGCAGCCCAATACAATTGTCATCACGGCAACCTTCCAGCCTGCACCGTCTGATGGTCAGCCAGTTGTGCCACAGGGTACACCCATTCAGCCGACCAACAGCCCCACGCGCGCGCCGTTACCGACGACTGCGCCTCAGGATTACACCGTCGCCGCCGGGGATACGCTGTCTGCAATTGCGGCTGAGCATGGTATCTCGATTGAAACGTTGCTCTCGGTCAATGATCTGTCCAACCCCGACAACCTGATTATTGGGCAGGTCATTCATCTACCCGCTTCGCCGACGATTGAAGGCAGCGCTTTCAAAATCGTCCCCGACAGCCGTCTTGTGCGCGCTCCGGGAAGTAGCAAATTCGACGTGCAGGCGTTCATCGACCAGCAGCCCGGTTTTCTCCGCAATGCGACCGATACCATCAACGGCGTCGTTTACAGCGGCGCGCAGGTGGTTCAGCGCATTGCGCTCGAATACAGCGTCGATCCCCGCTTATTGTTGGCTTTGCTCGAATACAAAGCGAAGCTCCTGACCAATCCCGCACCAACGGACACAGAGCAGAACTACGCGCTGGGCGCGCCCGTGTCTGCCAGCGGAAATGATCGGCATGGTCTCTACTTACAACTCGCCTGGGCAGCCGACCGGCTGAATGCTGGCTACTATGGCTGGAACCTGACCGGGCTGACCACGATGGAATTCAGCGACCATACCCGCATTCTCTTTGCGCGCGGCCTCAATGCCGCGACGGTCGGTATCCAGTATTTGCTGAGCCAGACTTCAGACTACCCGGACTGGCAGCAGGCGGTCAGCGAAAACGGTCTCTACCGAACCTACGTCAGTTTGTTTGGCGATCCGTTTTATGGAGCGCTCGCGTCGATCATCCCGGACAATCTCCAGCAGCCAACGCTGACCTTCCCATTTCCTGCCGGTCAAACCTGGTATTTCACCGGCGGGCCACACGGCGGCTGGGGCGATGGCAGCGCCTGGGCTGCCGTCGATTTCGCGCCGCCTGATGACATCACCACCGTTACCAGTAGCTGCTATGTATCGCAGTTCTTTGCGACTGCCGTCGCGCCCGGTGTGATTGCGCGCACTTCAGAAGGCACAGTTATCCTCGATCTCGACGGCGACGGCGACGAGAGTACGGGCTGGACGATCCTCTATCTGCACATGGCAGCGCAGGATCGTGTACAGGAGGGGAGCGTCGTCCAGGCAGGCGATCCTATCGGTCATCCTTCCTGTGAAGGCGGTGTTTCAACCGGGACACACATGCATATCGCGCGGCGCTACAACGGTGAATGGATTCCCGTGTCCTGCAACAACGTCTGTGCGCCGGGAATTACCCGACCGCCGCTCGTGATGAGCGGCTGGACATTCTACGGCCTGCCCGGCGACTTATATCAGGGTGGAATGCTCAAAAACGGAGACCGCCGCGTCGCAGATCAGGGGCGCAACAATACCGAGAATCAAGTCAACTGGTGATGGTATAATACGCACTTCCTCCTCGAATTTCGTTTGAGAAGGCGATAATTTCTGTTTCTCTGTGTTGGAAAGAGTATCGAGCGGAACATGCTTTATAAGCTGCGTCGATTTTTCCCCTTAGCGCTGACGGGTGCGTTGCTCTTGTTCACGGTTTTATGGGTTTCCGCCAGCCCACAACTTCAGGATGTGCCGGCGACACCTGCGCAGATTAATCTCTCGCCCGTTGCGCCAGAAGTCCAGGCGCAGGATTCAGGCGGACCCACGCCAACGCGCACAGCGACTCAACCCGGAATTGCGCTGCTGGAAGCCAAAGATTTCGCTAATGTGCGTGCCGATCCAAGCACCGACTCCGCGCAGCTTGGGCAAATCAAGGCAGGCGAACAGTACAACGTCATCGGGCGTTACGTATCGTGGATTCAATTCCAGTTCCCGACATCGCCGACGGGGAAGGGCTGGGTTTTCGGCGATCTTGTCAATCTGACGGGCAATATCGATAACATCCCGGACATCGATCCATTCGCCAACGAACAGGTGGACAGTGTATCTTCAGGCGCAACGGCGACTCAGAGCGTTCTGACCCAAACACCGGGCGGCATTCTGACGGCGACGATTCTGGCTAGAATTGTCATCCCGCAGGGAACACCTGCGCCTGCCGACAGCGGCACCCATGAAATTCTGCCGACCTTTACCTATCCACCGGGGATGATCCCGATTGCACCGTCACCGGGCGCGCCAGTGAGCACGGCATCGCCCGATGCCGCTGCCTTACTGCCGACAAGCAATAGCAACAACCTGCCGCCAATTGTGCCAATTCTCGTATTAGGGGGGATCGGGCTGCTCGGCCTCGCGTTAAGTTCATTGCGCCGGAGTTAGAAACAAAAACGGGGATGCATTGGCATCCCCGTTCATTTTTTGCCTGGCTTTGACGATTACTGGCTGCAACTGCTGCAACCCGCTTCACTTTCGCCCTGGGCATCATCTTTGGTGCGGAATGAGTGACCGCAGCCGCAGGTCGAAACCGCGTTCGGGTTTTCGATGCGGAAACCGCCGCCCATCAGGCTGTCCACGTAATCAATCGTCGCACCTTCGAGGTACATCATGCTGGTCGGGTCAACCAGCAGACGCACGCCAGTGTCCGGCTCGACAACAGCGTCAAAATCGCGCGCTGCCGGTTCGAAGGCCATTCCATATTGCAGCCCGGAGCAGCCGCCGCCCGAAACAAAGACGCGCAGCGCATAGCCGGGAATATTCCGCTGTTCGAGCAGCGAACGAATCATTTGTACTGCCGACGGAGTGACGGTCAGGACGGTCGCCACTTCTGTTGTTTCCATTAACTCTACGGGCGCATCTTGCAGGTTGACAGCCATGACACTCACTCTCCTAAACACGTAAACTCACTTCACGAAAATTCTAACACGTCTCTTGAAAAGCGTCAATTTAGTAGAAATTGATCAGCTTTATTCTGTCACGCTGGTCTCAGCGACCTCCGGGATTAGATACGAACACGTTTCGTCGCCATCGACCACCCGGCTGATTCGGCGCGGGACAACACTCAGCAGCGAGGAAATCAGGCGCATATCCATTTCGCACAGGGCGACGTTATGCTCACTGATGTGATGATAGGGGCAGTTTGAGGTAAACAGAACGTAGCCCTCTGGATTTTGCTCCCAGTGCGCTTCGTACCCGCGATCCGTCAGATAATCTACCACCACGTCCAGACGATCCGTCAGTTCGCCCTCTGGAATATAGGCTTCGTCTGCCATCTGGTCGGCGACACCTTCGAGGATAACGTTGACTCCATCCGGCGGCAGATGTTTTTGGAGTTCTTCCAACAGCCCTTCGGCCAGTCGTTGATAGTTGTTGGGGAAGTGCTCACGCGCTTTATCGGTCAGTGTATAGATATATTGCGGGCGACCCGGTGATGTCCGCCGCCGCAGTTCCGGTGAAGTAATCAAATCTTCTTCCTGAAGCAGCTTCAGATGATGACGCACCGTTACCGCTGTGATCGAGCCGCGCTGCTTCTGAAGTTCCTCGACAATTTCATCCACCGTCGCTTGTCGACGCCGCTTTAGAATATCCAGGATGAAGCGCCGAGTCTCTTGCATGGTTGAATCCTAAATAAAAATCACACTGATTAGAGAAAAGTTTATCATTTTCCATGTACTTGGTCAATTTATGGCTCATTGGTGCGCTTACGGGAGTGTATAAACTTGTGAGTCGGTTGACCACTCCCGCTTACTGCGCTGTTGACGCACCGAAAGCTGTATGTTACGCTTGGACGACTTTTCAGGCTTCACCTTGCGGGAGTTCCCATTTTGCAGGATAGTGTCGCTTTCCAGGGTATTCCCGGCGCAAATTCCGAAATGGCGCTGCGCCAGCATTTCGGCGAAAATGCGACGGGCTATCCGTGCCCTACGTTGACCGATTTGTTCGACGCTGTTCTCTCACACAAGGTCAAATTCGGCATTGTACCCGTCGAAAATGCCTTCGCCGGTGCGGTTAATCAAGCCTATGAACTCCTCATGGACTCTGACCTCCGTATTCAGGCCGAAGTCATCCTCCACGTTCATCACGCCTTGCTTGCGCCTCCCGGTGTCAAGCTTGAAGACATCAGGTGCGCGCGCTCTCATCCGCAGGCGCTGGCACAGTCTGAAGCCTTTCTCCGTCGCAACGGTATTCAACCTGTTCCCTGGTATGACACCGCCGGTTCTGCCAAAGACCTTGCTACTGAAGCCAGCGATGGTCATACGGGCGCGCTTGCCACCGAACTGGCGGCTGAACTTTATGGCCTGCAAATTCTCGCCCGGCAGATTGAAGACGTTCAGTTTAACTTCACCCGTTTCCTGGTCGTCGGCAGTGACGACCCTCAGCCCGGCGAATTCAACAAAACGTCGCTGGTTTTTGCCACTCGCAACCGACCCGCAGCCCTCTATGAATGCCTGGGTGAGTTCGCGACACGCGGTCTGAACTTGACCAAAATTGAATCGCGCCCCCGGCGCAATCGTCCCTGGGAACCTATTTTCTTTCTGGATTTTGAAGGCCACTGGCACGATCCGCTCTGCCAGGAAGCCCTGGCGCGACTGTTACAGCGCGCCTCGTTTGTCAAGATGCTGGGATCGTATCCGGCAGTGAAGAATCAATCGGTGGGTATATGAACAAGCTGAATGTTGCTGTACTTGGCGCGACCGGGGCTGTCGGTCAGCGCTTTATCCAGTTACTCGAAAACCATCCCTGGTTTCGCGTCGCCGAAGTCATTGCGTCTTCCCGAAGTGCTGGGCGTCCTTACAGCGAGGCCGTGCGCTGGGTGCTCGACGACGAGCCACCCGCCGACGTACTTGATTTGACCGTAAAGCCGCTTGACGCTGATTTCGAGTCGCTGCTGGTCTTTTCAGCGCTTCCTAAAGAAGAAGCCTACGACCGCGAAATCGAATTGGCGGCGGCAGGCCACGTAGTAGCGACCAACGCCTCGTCGCACCGCATGGATCAAGATGTGCCGCTGCTGCTGCCCGAAGTCAACGCCGACCATATTGGCCTCGTTGATATTCAGCGACGCAAGCGCGGCTGGACGAGTGGTGCGCTGGTCGCAAACTCGAACTGCACAACCATGCCAGTCGTGATGTCACTCGCCCCGCTGCTCCCCTTTGACGTGCGTAAAGTGTCGGTCGTCAGTATGCAGGCGATTAGTGGGGCAGGCTATCCCGGTGTGCCTTCACTCGACAGCATCGATAATGTAGTTCCGTACGTCGGCGGTGAAGAAGAAAAACTGGTCGAAGAGCCGCAAAAAATGCTTGGGCGTTTTAATGGCGCGTCCATCGATCTGCTCGATGCGCTCATCAGCCCATCCTGCAACCGTGTCCCCGTGATTGACGGGCACCTAGTCAATGTCTCGGTTGAATTGGCGGCGCAGCCCAGCCTCGACGAAGTCATTGACGCCTGGAACAATTTCCGGGGCCCCACACCTGTGCCATCACTGCCCAGCGCGCCGCTTCAGCCAGTGCATTATCTGCCGCAGCAGGATCGTCCGCAAACTCGTCGGGATCGCAATGCAGGGAAGGGCATGACGACCTCGGTTGGGCGTTTGCGGCCAGACCCGCTGCTCGGTTACAAATTCGTCGCACTTTCGCACAACACCATTCGCGGTGCTGCGGGATGCAGTATCCTGAATGCTGAATTGCTCGCTGTGCAGGGCTATCTGGGTGCGTTTCAACCAGATACCGCTGTTGCGCGTGAAGCCTTAGCAAACACCTAACATACCGAGCGTAGCCTCTGCGCTAAAATGGGGTTTTGATGATTGTTGACATTGCTCGGAGGGGTTGATGAAAGTCTTTATTGCCGGAGTAGACGGTTATCTCGGCTGGGCGTTGGCACAACATTTGACCGCGCGCGGTCACGTCGTCGCCGGAAATGATCTTTATTTGCGCCGTCAGTGGGTTGAGGAAGTCGGCAGTCTTAGCGCCATTCCCATCTATAGTATGGACGAGCGCTTGCAGGCGTTCCGCGAACATTTCGGTACAGACTTAATCTTCCGCGAAGGTAGTCTGCTGGATTTTGCATTCCTGCGCACGTTTCTGGCCGATTTCCAGCCGGACGTGATTGTTCACCTCGCCGAGATGCCGTCAGCACCATACTCGATGATGGATCAGGAACATGCGGCTTTCACCCAGCAAAATAATGTCATCGGCAGCCTGAACGTCCTGTGGGCCATGCGCGAAGTCTGTCCTCAGGCGCATCTCGTCAAGCTCGGCACAATGGGCGAATACGGCACGCCGAATGTGGATATTCCTGAAGGGTTCTTCGAAGTCGAGTTTCGCGGGCGCAAGGATAAACTGCCGTTTCCGCGCCAACCCGGTAGTTTTTACCACCTCACTAAAGTTCACGACACCCATAACACCATCTTTGCCTGTCGCATCTGGAACCTGAGTGCGACCGACATCATGCAGGGTGTCGTTTTTGGCACCCACATCGACGCGATGGGTGACGATCCGCGCCTGCGCAGCCGCCTGGACTTTGACCAGTGCTTCGGCACAGCCATCAATCGGTTCTGCTGCCAGGCCGTCATCGGTCATCCGCTGACTCTCTACGGAAGCGGTTCGCAAACGCGCGGCTTCCTGCCTTTGCGCGATTCGATGCAGTGCCTGACCCTCGCTATTGAGAATCCGCCGCAGCCCGGTGAATATCGTGTTTTCAATCAATTTGAAGAATGCTATACGATTGAAGAACTGGCTGAAAAAGTGCGTGAGGCGGCTTCCGCCGTTGGTCTGGAGGTTCAGATCGACCATTTCGATAACCCGCGCACCGAAAAAGAGCAGCATTACTATCACCCTGACCGCCAGCATCTGATCGACTTAGGCTACCAGCCAACCCACGACGTGGTTGCCGAAATGCGCATCATGCTCAAGGACTTGTTGCAGCACAAAGAGCGAATTATCGCCAAGCGCGATGCCCTCATCCCGGATATTCGCTGGGATGGCACGCATCGCCGCTCCCATTTGCTCGATCAACAAACTGCTGCGGTCAATTCCTGAGCGCTGTTTCATCGGAGAACATCCTAAAGCGCGGGGCTTCCCAACGCAGTTTGTTGGCTGACCGCCCCGCGCTTTTAATTTGCGTGGAGACAAGGAGAGGCTATGCCAGAAACAAATCGCCACATCGAGGTCGAAGGCGGCTATAATGTCCGCGATCTCGGCGGGTATCCGACAACGGACGGTCGGGTGACGCGTTCACACGTCTTGATTCGCGCCGGAACCCTGGACAAACTCACGCTGCGCGGTCAGCAGCAGCTTGCGAATTACGGCGTGAAAACCATTATTGACTTGCGGGATGAGCAGGAAGCGGAGGAATACCCGGATCAGTTCGTTCCCTCCACGACCTACCTGAATTTGCCGTTCTTTGGTGCTGTACTCAGCGCCGATGAAACCTGGTATCGGCATTGGACGGATAGCCCCACGCTCCACGAACTCTATCAGCATTATTTTGATCGCTGTCAGCCGCAGATCAGGGCGATCATCTCAGCAGTCGTGACAGGGACGCCGGGCATCCTCTTTCACTGCTATGCAGGCAAAGATCGCACGGGACTGATTGCCGCGATGGTCTTAAGCAGCGTTGGCGTTCCGGCGGAGGTGATTGCCGAAGACTACGAACGCACCAGCCAGCATATTCAGCACCTGATCGTCGAATGGCGTGAAGCCGCTGAGAAAACGGGTGGCAGCATGTTGATCGTTGAGCGTGACAGCGGTTCTGCCGCCGACACAATGTTTGCCGCGCTGGAAGATGTACAGCAGCGCTATGGCGGTGTTGCCAGTTATCTTCAGCGCTGCGGCATCACCAGTCAGCAAATCGAGCGCTTGAAAGCCTTACTCGTCGAAGCTTGAAAGAGAATGAAATGGTTCAATATCTGAAATTGCAGGAAATGTCCAAAGACGATTTAGGTCGTCTCCTGCGCCGTGCTGAAAAAGATATTCGCGATTTGTTCCCGCTGGCGCAGGAAGTGATCGACCACGTCCGCACCGACGGCGACGCCGCCGTCGTCGAGTACGCTCGCAAATGGGATGCGCCAAACTTTGAAGCGTCGATGCTTCGCGCCACACCGCAGGATTTTGCCGCCGCGCGTGCTGCCCTTGATCCGCAGCTCATCGACGCGATTGAGCAGGCGCACGAAAATATCCAGCGCTTCCATACCGAACAGATGCCCGAACCGATGTGGTTCACCGAAGTCCAGCCGGGGATTATGGCAGGCGAAAAAGTCACCCCTGTCACCAGTGTCGGTCTCTACGTGCCGCGCAGCAAAGGTGCCTTCCCCTCGGTCATGCTCATGCTGGCAACTCCAGCAAAAATTGCGGGCGTTCCTCGCTTGCTTGTGCTCTCGCCGCCGACGCCCGACGGTAAAGCTGACGCTGCGACGCTGGTTTCTGCTGAAATCTGCGGCATTGACGAGGTCTACGTCGTCGGTGGGATTCAGGCGATGGCGGCGCTCGCCTATGGCACTGAAACGATTCCCAAAGTCGCCAAGATCACCGGCCCCGGCAATAGCTATGTGACCGCTGCCAAACGTCTGCTCAACGGCGTCGTCAACGTTGGCCTGCCTGCTGGCCCCAGCGAGTCGATCATTCTCTGCGACGAAAACGTCGATGCCCGTCTGGCTGCGCTTGACCTGTTGGTCGAAGCCGAACATGGCCCCGAATCGGCTGCGATTCTGGTCACGAACAGCGAGGAAGTTGCCCAAAAAGCGCTTGCCATGCTGCCCGGTTATATCGCCGAACTTCCCGAATGGCGGCGCAATTTCATCAACAACGTGCTGACCAACTACGGCGGCGTCCTGCTCACGTCCAGCCTCGACGAGTCGATCCAGTTTGTCAACGACTATGCGCCGGAACATCTCGAAGTCCTCACCGCCGATCCGTTCATCACCTTGCAAAAGATTCGCAATGCGGGTGAAATTCTGCTCGGTCACTATACGCCTATCCCGACCGCCAATTACTGTCTCGGTCTGAACGCCATTTTGCCGACAGGCGGCTTTGCGCGCAGTTTCTCGTCGGTTAGCGTCTGGGATTTTCTCAAACGCAGCGGGATCGGCTATCTGTCCCGTGAGGGCTACGAGCGCCTACAGGGGATTACCACCACGCTCGCCGATTATGAGGATTTCCCGGCTCATGCAATGGCAATCCGCAAGCGCAACGATCTTCTCGGCCTGTAGCGATACACGAGCTTCGTAGGGGCGAGGCGTGAGGCTATTTCAGAATCATATCATTGGCACAGTCTGGTCACAATCGCTGGCAACCTGTAGGGGCGCACGGCTGTGCGCCTCTACTTATCCCCCTCTCTACGAAGTGGCTGAGGGGGCGACAATAAATGTAGGGGCGAGGCGTGCCTCGCCCGATGGCCTAGAGATCAAAATCTTCAACAGGTACTTGAGCCTCCTTCAGGAGGCTTGTTTTCCCTAGCCAGACCTTTGAGGGTCTGGCGGCGCAAACAAGTGTCGTCCCCTCCTTGAATTTGGGGAGGGAGGCTGCCCCGTTTTTCGTCAGCAGAAGTAAGGGTATGGATTTGCTCCAACGTATACAATCCCTCCAATTTAGCGACAAACCAGCAGCCGAGGCGCTGCTGCTTGAATTTCTGCGCGCGAACTACTCGTTCTCCGCTGACGCTGTTGCGGTCGAACTGCGTCCGCTGGCAGTCTCGCTCAATTCGTTCAACGGCTTCATGACCCTCGCCAACGGGCAGCGCTATTTCTTCAAAACGCATATCGAGTCCGATGGTGTGATCGACGAGTACTATCATGCGGTGCTGCTGGCGGATGCGGGCTATCCGGTGCTTCAGCCAATCTTCACCTCTAACGAGGCGGGCAAGCAGTTGCTTGTCTATGAAATCATCAGTGAACCCTCTGTCTTCGATCTCGCCTGGGCAATCGAAATTGATTCGAGTGATTTGCTGCCTCAGCTTACGCAGGCTCAAAATCGTGCCGACGATCTGCTCTTACAGCTTTATCGGAACTCGCTCGAATGGCAGTCCGCCGAAGATGCAGAGCGCGCCCCTATCCATCAGTTGTTTTATCACCGGCTGACGGGCGGACGCCTGAATCGATTTTATGATGGAACTCAGGTCGCGCTGCCCACTGGCGTCGAGCCGCTGAACACGCTGCGCACTGTGCATTGGCTGATCAATGGACAGCGCTATACAGTATCCTTGAACGAATTGATTGCAAAAGCGGTGGATCAACTTCTGCCTGCGCAGGCAGGCGCATCAATTATTGGGCATGGCGACGCGCATAATGGCAACGTCTTTTTTCGTGGCGAAAATGCGCCGCTGATGTATTTTGATCCGGCCTTTGCCGGGCGACATTCGCCCTTGCTCGACTTGACCAAGCCGCTTTTTCACAACGTTTTTGCTATGTGGATGTACTATCCCCACGAGAAAGCGGCACAGACTCATCTCACGTTGAAGCGAGAAGGGCAGGTCTGGCAGGTCGAACACGATTACAGTCTCCATCCCGTGCGCCAAATGTTCCTGCGCAGCAAAATTGAGCGTGTCCTTATCCCAATTCTTTCCGAACTCAAACGGCGCGGTTGGCTTCGCGACGACTGGCGCGCTTATCTCAAAGCCGCGCTCTTCTGCTGTCCGTTCCTGACGATGAATCTGGCAGACAATACGAAATTTCCGCCGGAGATCAGCCTGTTAGGGTTGGCGATGGCGGTCGAGATGGGTGGCGAAAGTATCGGAGAGCGCAGTTTGATCGACCAGACGCTCGATCAGGTCGAGCTGGCAATAAAATAAGCGGGTTGTATACGAGGTTTTGTAGTGCCGTTGTGCGCTGCGCCCGATGCTTCTTACCATCCGGTCGTGTAACCTTCCCCTCGCCACGCGACCGGATCATGCCGGACGAGAACAACGGGCTATTTCCGAACCTTACCGGAAGGGAACGGCGGAAATCATCCGGTAGGGAAACGAAATTAGCTGCCAATCGTCTCCTGTAATCGCGCAAACGTCGGCGGTTTTTCGAGAAAGACATAGCGCACCGGCACAACAATGCACTGCGTCCCCCCTAACTCGCGCAGATATTCAACCGCGCGCAGCAAATTACCATTCGCGATGATCACCGTGACGGTATGCCAGTCGCTTTCCGTGCCGTGAATCGGCGCGATAGTCGGGCCTTGCAGCCCGCGTGTAATTGCATTGGCAGCTACACGGCGGGCAATTTCTTCCGCGCTGTCGCCGTGAATATTGACCGTGACTTGAGAAAAGCCGCGCCCTTGAAGCGCAGCATCTATGTGTTCCAGCATGACCCGCGCAGCATCTATCACGGCAGGATTGCTACGCAGCGCACGGCGGTTGCCGACGAGGCACGCCTGCGCCTCAACGACTACACCATCAGGCAGTGCCTTGAGATGGTTTTCGCGCAACGTTGTGCCTGTTTGCATCAAATCGACAATAATATCGGCATAACCAATGGTCGGCGCGGCCTCGATTGCACCTTCCCCATTGACCAGTGTAAAGTGATGAATCCCCTGATCATGCAGAAATTCGCGCGTCAGCTTGGTATAGGTGGTCGCAACGCGCAGATTACGCCGTTTGTGTTCGCGAAAATCGAGCGCGACTTCGGTCAGGTCGATCATGGTTTCGACATCGACCCAGGCTTCGGGAACCGCCACCAACAGCTTACAGTAGCCGTAGCGCAGATCTTCCTGGATGACCATCAGGTCTTCGTGCGGATGTTCACGCACGACATCCAGCCCAGTAATGCCTAGCTGCGCCGTACCGTCCGAAACTTTGTAGACAACATCGGTTACCCGCTGAAACAGGACATCGACGCACGGCAAATTAGGTATCGAACCCGTATACTGGCGCGGATTTGGCTTTTCAACCCGTAAGCCACAGTCTTGCAAAAATGACATCGTTGGCTCGGCGATGGCACCTTTGCTTGGCAGTGCCAGCGTCACACGGTCGCTTATCATCGCACTGCCTCCAATGAGTCGAGCAGAGACTCAACCGTCGCATAACTTTGGTGGTTGCGTGCCAGTGAGCCGTCAGCCTGGGCAACATAGGTATTTTCTTCAGCACTTTCCATGTTTTCCTCACGCAAAACGACAGTCCGTTCGCGTGATCGCAGGCGCTGTGCCCACTGAATGGCGATGGGGAAACTATCTTTTGATGCGCAGATTGTAATGCTGATGCTTGCTTCGGGCTGCATGTCGGGGAGTGAAGCCAGCAGTTGATCAACATAATAGGCAAAGCCAACGGCTGGAACATTTCTCTGACCGCCTACCAGTTGGGCAAGTTCATCGTAGCGACCGCCGCCGCCGATATGATGTCCATCATTCGACCACAACTCAAACACGATTCCAGTGTAATAATCCCAGTTGCGTGCCAGCGCTGGCTGGATTTGAATACGACTGGCGGGGATGCCGTAAGCATCAAGCAGGATAATGACACTACGCCATTCGTTCAGGACTCGACGAGCTTCACTATCATCTGGCGCGATCATGCTCTCAATGAGTTCAAACGCCGCGTCTGGGGATGCCGAGATTGCGCTCCAGGCCTCAAGGAAGTCAAGTGCAGCCACCGCCTGAGCACGTTCCGATGCCCGCTGACGTTTTTGCAACAGTCGACGCACAATGTCGTGACGTGTCCGTCCGCCCATCGTCGCACCATGCTGAGTAGCGTCCAGGAGTACATCGAGCATCTGCTGCGTGCTCAGTTCAGAAACGTTTTCGATGCTGATTTCTTCCTGAGCACCTTTACCAAGCAGCAGTTTGTCAAGTTGGTCTAGAATATAGGCTTTGCCAGATTGCTTGAGTGCCGGAAGCTGATGAAGCAGAAAACGCTCGGTTCGGTTGTCGAGTCTGAAGCGTTCGAGCAGCAGGCGCATAAGCTGTGCATGACCAATGACCAGACTCCAGCGTTCCAGCCCGTGATCCGCAGCACCGTTTGACGCGAGCGCAATAATTTCAGCTTCGGCGGCAGCGCCGCCTAAGCCGATCAATTCAGCGCCAATACTGAAACGCTGATATTCACCGGCGGTATCCTCAAACACGGGTCCACCAAACTGCCAGCGAACGACTGGCAGTGAATCTGTGGCGAACTGAGTGGCATAGAGATGTGCGGCAAGAGCCGTGAATTCAGGGCGCAGCGCGAGCTGTCGCCCCAGTCGTTCAAACGTGAAGAGGCGATGGATAATCTGGTCGCCTGCTTTGGTCAGAAATAGCTCTGCCGGTTGGATAATCGGCGTCTCGATTTTTTCGTAGCCATAGCGCACCATGAATTGGTCAAGGCGGCTGGCAAGCAGATTGACCACTTGATCCTGCACGTTACGGATGCTCCTGAGAGGTAGTCGTGGTGCATCATGATAACCTGCTTTTGAACAGACGCAATGGTCGATAACTGAGCCGGTTTCGCTCAGCTATAAGTGCCACTGCTGTAAACGTAAACGGCTGCGCCGGTATCGTTCGCCACCGAGAGATCGATTTCCGACGACGCCCAGTTGTACAACCACTGTGCGTCGGTGATCGACATATTCACGCAGCCGTGACTATGACGATAGCCGAAGCCATCGTGCCAGTACGTGCCATGAAAGGCGATGTCATGGTCGAAATACTGCGTCCAGGGAACTTCCTGGAGCCAATAAAAGTCGGGTTTACCGTTCGCACCCTCCATTAATGTGCGTGGATAGCGCACATAAACATGGAACAAACCTTCTTCAGTTCCCCAGTCTTTCAGACCGGACGAAATTAACGTTGTGAACACAGGTGTCGTGCCCTCATAGGCGACAACCACTTGCTCATACAGATCGACGCTGACCCATTTCTCTGTATCTACGTCTGACGGTCGCTCTACAGACAGCATTTTTGCAATTTTGCGCTGTTCGACCCACTGATCAATGCCAATCTGATACCAGTCCCAGTCACCCACGTGAACGGTAGCGTAGATGTTGACTACAGTGTAGCGCAAAAGCGGCAGCGCCCCGTCAGGTGCATCTGCGCCGGGTGAAACACTTGGCACCACGTTGACCAGTATCCAGGCGATAGGGTAGCGAAGTTTTTCAGAAATTGTCACACCCGCGTAAGTAGAAGGAAGTACCTCTTTAAGGTTTTCGTTCTGCACCCAGCGATCCTGATCGATTTCTGTCCAGCCATCAGCCGAGCCTTTTGCGGTGATATAGTTGAAGCCTGCATCCAGTGTATCAACGACATTGCCGTTAGGCGCATCGTAGATATTGACGGCGTTCAGCACTTTCTCGTAGTGACGGTCGTAAAGCTGATCGTGCTGTGCATAAAGCTGCTGGACGTCTGGCTTGGGGTAAGCGAGAATTTCAGCATCCGTCGCAGCACAGGGTTCGGTACAGGCACTTTCGGCATGAATCGCGAACGTAACGACCAAACAAATGAGCATTCCTGTGATGAGTCCACGTGATCGCACGCCGATGTGCATGTCATTGTCCTTTTATCTATGCGCTGTATAAGTTATAGCAGGGACGCACCAAACGCTTCAACATCGACAAACCTCCGCTTGCACATCGATTCCATAAGGAACTTGTCTAGCTTTAGGGCGAAATTTTAGTTTTTTGCCTATACTTAATAAAGCCTTACTTATATTCTGCGGCTCCACGTCGCACGGGAGGAGCACTATGAAACGCAAATTGACGGTCGTTTTCCTGCTGTCTTCACTGCTGATGCTTTCAGTAAACCAGTTCGTTTTCGCTTCGGGTGCAGAGCAGGTGGCTCAATTAGCTATCCCGCTGCTCGTCGTCAATACGAGCTTCCTAAACGTTCGCAGCGGTGATGGGCCGCAGTATACGGTCGTGCTGACAGTCGTTGGCGGAACAGAACTGCCTGTCCTCGGCGTGAACAGCAACAAAACGTGGTATTTGGTATCAACTGCTGCTGGCCCAGGCTGGATCGATTTGCAATTTACCCTGCCGCGTGGCGATTTCCGCAATGTGCCAACGCTTGCGCCGACAGTTGCCACCCCCCCCCCGTTGCCAATGCCAATTTCGATTGGCCTGCCGGGAACAGGTTACACGAACCCGATTACAGGGGCGGCAGAAACAACGATCCAATCATCGACGATTGCTATCATCAATGTAACTTCCGTCAATTTGCGCACGCAGCCGTCAGAAGAAGGATCGGTCATCGGAATTGTGTTTCGATATACCGAGAATGCTATCTATCCCGTTGTCGGCTATGCTTATGATACACTTGGTATTCCCTGGGTTGCCATTGTGGTGCCGACGCTGGGGACAGGCTGGATCGAAGCGCCTAAAGCGACCATTGAAGCTGGCACGGTCTCAACCGTTACAGCAACAGCAGCCAGCGCTCCTGTCGCTACAGTGGCTGGATCACTCCCGATCCCGCAGCTTGAGGTGCCGCATATCGTCGTGAACACCAGTTACCAGAACATTCGCACGGGGCCAGGGCCACAGTACACTATTCTGCTGAATGTTCCCGGTGGGACACAACTGGAAGTGATTGGCGTGACGACCGATTCATCCTGGTATCTGGTAAAGGGAACCTTCGGTCAAGGCTGGATTGCCAGCGAATTCGTGTTGTTCAGAGGAGCGTTCAAGAACGTTCCGATTATCCACAGTGTCTATTAAGAGCGAAGGCTGGTCAAAGCGTTATGCGTATTGTCTATGTTGAAGATAATCTCGCCAATGTTGCGCTAATCGAGCGCATCTGCCATATGAACAGCGATGAACTGGTCACGTACAGCGAAGCGGAAACAGCGCTTGCGGAAATCGCTGATGGCTCATCGGACTTGATCCTGATGGACTTGAACCTCGGCAACCGCAGCATGGATGGGCTGAGCCTGACTCGAATGCTCCGCCAAAAAGGGGTAAACGAGCCGATTATCGCCATTACGGCCTACGATACGATGGGCTATGCCGACCAGTATGTTGCTGCCGGATGTAACGATTACGTCCGAAAGCCAGTCTCGATTCGCGGAATGTTGAACCTCATCAACGGCTATCGCTAAGCGATAGCCGTCGGATCTTACATGAACAGGCGAGAACTCCCGCGCAGGGGTTCTCGCCTCTTCGTTTTGAGTCTAAAGCAACGACTGGCTGACGGCTCAGCGGCGCTTGCTCGATGGCGCGAACGACGGGAATATACTCAGGTCTGTAGCATTCATTCTACCCATCGAGGTATTCCATGAACCGTTTCGTTCAGCTCGTTTTTCTCTTGCTAATCCTCCTTGTTGCTGTATCACCCCTAAACGCGCAGGAAACTAGCCTGACGATTTCTGATCCCGATACGCAGCCCGATCCGATGCCGCTGCTCGATAATGCGGGCTACACCATCGAGAATTTTCTGCTGCTCGGAAGCGATACAACCAATCCTGTAAATGCTGGACGTACCGATGTCATGGTCATTGTTTCAGTCAATCGCACGGCGGGCACCGTATCGATGCTCTCGATCCCACGCGACTTATACGTATACATCCCTGGTTATCGCGTTTACCGCATCAACAGCGCTTATGGCTATGGGGAATACGATGGGACAGGCGGATTTAAATTACTTTCCGAGACTATTCGCTACAACCTAGGGATAGAGATTGACCACTATGCGCGTGTTGACTTCGCTGATTTCAAGAATATTGTCGATGCTCTTGGCGGCGTCGAAATCTCAGTGGACTGTGCCATTCAGGATTGGCGACTGAAAGAACCGGGCCTCGACCAGACGGTCGAGGAGAACTGGCAGAAATTTACACTTCCGGTCGGTGTCTATCAGATGGACGGCGATCTCGCTCTCTGGTACGCACGCAGCCGCAAAACAAGCAGTGATTTTGATCGAGGACGCCGCCATCAGGCACTCCTGCGCGCTCTACTGGCGCGCATACGCAGCTTAAACCTCATGAGTCAGCTATCCGACATCTGGCCTCAGGTCTCAGATACAGTTCAAACGGATATTGGTCTGGATGACATGATAAACCTCGCGCCACTGGCACTCTCGCTCGATTCCACTCGGATTGCGTCATATACGTTCCGTCCGAATATCGAGACAAAGTCGTGGCGGTCTCCAGAAGGGTCGGATGTGCTCGTCCCTGTGCGCGAGGCGATTCGCACGCTGGAACAGCAAATGATCGAACCCCCAACCGAACATCAGTTAGTGCGTGAAAATTCTCGCGTCGAGATTGTGAATGCAACCGGGAACGCATCGCTTGGACAAGTCGCGGCTGATCGGTTGGCGTGGGAAGGATTCGCCCCGCACATTTCCGAGGAATCTCCCGTCTATCAGGCGCATACAACTATCTACGATTTTAGTGGACAAAATAAAGGCAGTAGTCTATCCGCGCTCGAAGCTGCTCTCCGTGTAGACAGCAGTCATGTGGTCGTGAGTCCTGACCCGAACCGCAGTGTTGATTTTCGTGTGGTGCTGGGTGGTTCGTATTCGTCCTGCACCTACAATGTGGCGTTGCCGAAATAAATAGAGGATGCCCAGGTTCATCATGGGTTCGTTAAGCGGAAATACTCCAAATGAGTGCTTTATGTTACAGGGAGGTGATTGCCCACATGATACGAGAAGCCCGTTGAACTAGAGGATAATCGGTTGAACGCTGCCGGCAGTCAGTTCAATCAATGCAGCGGAAAAACCAGCCACGCAATCGACCGGGAACGAAGCAATAATAGTCACCTCTGCGGCAAAGCTTTCTTCATCAAGAACACCGTCATACTGTGCAATCAGCCGTTTGACTTGGTCGAAAAAGTGATAGGAGAGTTCAATTCCGAGAGTGCTTTTTTCGATTTTTCGCTCGGTTGGCAATGTCGCAAGGCCCTCGCGGGCGTCGTCGCCGTAAGCGCGGACGAGACCACCTGTGCCGAGCAGGGTGCCACCGAAATAACGCGTCACAACAACAATTACATCACCTACATCAGAACCGCGTAGAACTGCTAGCACGGGTGGCCCGGACGTACCAGAGGGTTCGCCGTCATCACTCATGCCTTCAATGACCGAATTGCCAAAACCAACCCGAAAAGCGTAGACGTGGTGATTGGCGTCCGGCATTTCTGTGCGTACCGCTGCGAGAAAAGCCTTCGCCTCATCAACGGTGCTGACATAACTGATGGTGGTGATAAAACGCGAATTTGAAACGGCAGTCGTCACCCGATGCGTTTGCGTCGGAATGAGGTAGCCGTCGCTCATGACGGATCGGGATTCGTTGCGACGAAGACGCGAAATACTGGTGGCTGAATTTCCAAGCGCTGCTGGGTCTTATCGAGTTTCAGCAAGCGCTTCTGGATTAGCATCGTCACAGCGAGTTCGGTTTCTGCGCTGACGTTGTAGGGTGTCAAACGCGCGACTGCTTTTAACACATACTGTTCGGAGCGATTGAGACTTGTCCAGATGGTTTTGCATTCGGTACGGACGGCGCTGCGCGCTGCAAGCGCTTCGGAGAGTGCGTCGGTGGTCGTGATTTGCGTGAGATTAAGCTCTTCAAGTGCGGCGAAGCCTGCACGCAGCAGTCCGGCGTAACGCCCGCTGACATCGAGCAGCATTTGCCGGACATCGGCAGAAAAGTTTTTCTGTCGGCGACTGCTCAGTTCGTCGAACATCTTGCCTGCGTCTTTATCGTTGTAAGGGCCAACATAGTAGACATTGTCAGTAAACAATTCGCTGAAAGGCTCGATGTCGAGCATTGGAATATCAAAACGCTCAATAAGGGTTGGCAGGGGGGAGCGGGTAAACGTGATATAGACCAGATTGCGCTTGTTCGAGTCGCGGATGCCGCGCAGCGTTTGATAAAATTTCACCGGAAGCTGCTTGAGCATTTCATCAAATTCGTCGAACATGAAGGCAATTTTATAGCCCTGGCGGATGAAAAATTGAATACCAACTTCAAAGTAGCGCAGTGCCATGTAGGTATAAAGAGGGTTGGTTCCGTTTTGCAGCGCGAGATAAGTTTCGTAAAAGCGACTGGCTTCCGTATCCGACAACATATCGAAGGGGTAAAAAGCCAAAAATAAGCGATGCATCATCAATTCATAACCTGCCCAGCAGCGCATCGGGTCGTCTTTATCCAATGGCAGCGGGCCAAGCATGTTGGCGTCGATGACAATCGTCTTGAGTTTACTTGCGGCATCTGCGCCCAGATAATGCTCGTGAACCTTCGGATCGGTGAGGTGTTGGAGTAAGTTTGATTTGCCAACACTGCCGATACCGACAAGCGAACAGGAAGTCGAACCCGCAACGTGTTTCATGATGTATTCGACTTCTTCTTTGCGAAAATCAATTTCGTATTGCCGTGTTGGGTTCATAGAAAATCCTTCCATTCGTTGTCAAATTCTACCACAGGTGAGAGAATAGAGCCGTTTGCCACTGAGATTAAAAGTAAACGTCATGCAGCAGGAACGCAAGAATTTCAAATACCTTGATCTGATTATGGTGCTGTTCGTAACGGATCTGCTCGTCAGTAATTTGCTCAGCAGCGCCAAAATAATTGATCTAGGGGTGAGTATAGGGCCGATTGCGCTGGCCTTCGACGCCGGAACCTTGATTTTCCCAATCGACTATATTTTTGGCGATATTCTGACTGAAGTCTACGGCTATCGACGCTCGCGGCGCGTAATTTGGTTCGGTTTTGGGGCGATGGCGCTGATGGGTTTCTTTGTCTGGCTAGCAGGCGTTCTGCCGGGCGAAGCGACATGGAAACAGTCCGTAGGGCAGGGCGCGTTCGATGCGGTGCTTGGTGGCGTGAGTGGGTTAGTCGTCGCCAGCCTCGCGGCTTATTTCATAGGTGAATTCAGCAACAGCTATGTGTTGGCACGAATGAAAATTCTGACCCAGGGGCGCTGGGTTTGGACGCGAACAATTGGCAGTACATTGGTCGGAGAGGCTGTCGATTCAATCGCGTTTATCACCATTGCGACAGCGTTTGGTGTGTTTCCTCCTGACATACTGCTTTCACTGATCCTCACAAATTATATTCTCAAAGTCGGTATTGAAGTGATCATGACGCCGATTACCTTGCAAGTAATTCGTTGGCTCAAGCGGGCAGAGCGCGAAGATTACTATGATACGGCTACCGACTTTAATCCATTTAAGCTGGAAGCCTAACGGTAGCGATTAATTTCATCGCGCAGAGTGAGCGCTTCAGCAGCGGGATCAGCCGCGAAAATGACTGATCGTGAGGCGTTGATAATCAGACCTTTGCCCGCCGTGTTGAGACCAGTGGCAACGACTTCCTGAACGCTGCCGCCTTGAACGCCAATTCCAGGCACAAGTATCGTCATTTCTCCAACGATTGAGCGCACCTGACGAAGCTCATCAGGGCGGGTCGCTCCAACCACCAGCATACAGTTGTCCAGGCTATTCCATTCACCGCTGACTTTTTCAGCGACAGTTTGCCACAACGGTTTACCGCTGCTCAATAATAAATTCTGGAATTCCTCGTCGCCGGGATTCGAGGTGCGGCACAGAACAATACAGCCTTTATCCTGACGCGAGAGAAAAGGCTGAAGCACTTGACTGCCCATATAGGGTTGCAGTGTCATGGCGTCGAAGTCGAACCAGTCAAAAATTTCTTCGACATAACCCGTGTTGCTGGTGCTGTTATCGCCACGTTTGGCATCGCAGATGGTGAAAATATCAGAATACTGTTCGTGTAAATAATCGAGCGTTAGCTTCAGATCCGACAAACCCTGGTCGCCACGCGCTTCATAAAAAGCGATATTAGGCTTATAAGCGCTCACATAAGCATGTGTTTGCTCGATAATCCAGCGGTTAAAAGCGAACTGAGGATGAGCATCGACCCGAAAGCGCTCAGGCAGTTTATTGAAGGCACTGTCGAGGCCAACACACAAAAGCGAGTTTATCGAATCGGCACGCTGATTATATTTTTCAATTACTGCCATATCATGTTCATCCTGATATTTGCTGACGCCACGTCTCAATTGCATGAATAGCATCTAACGAAAAATAGCCAGTTTGCTGAGCAGCTTCAAGAATTGATGCGAGTGAAGTCAATGTGAGCAAAGGGACGTTGGCAGCGGCGAAAGAATCAGCGGCTTGTGGAAATTCATAAGAAAAAATTGCCAAACATGCAACTACCGTTGCACCTTCGCTGCGCAAGGCTTCAACACCTGAAAGACTGCTTCCTCCAGTCGTAATCAGGTCTTCGATTAGCAGTACGCTTTTCCCAGCAACTTCACCGCCTTCAACGCGCCGTTTTGTCCCATGATCTTTCGGCTGCTTGCGCACAAAAACGGAGGGCATATGCAGCGTATAAGCCAGAGCCGCGCTGTGGGGAATTCCACCAGTTTCGATGCCTGCAATCACATCAAAGACCAGACCTTGTGTCTCGACGAGTTTTCGCAGCGCCTCAATAACCGTATGCCATGCTTCAGGCTCAAAGGGGAGTCTGCGGTTATCGACGTAAATAGGAGAGATGATTCCCGATTTGAATGTGATCGGTGCATCCGGCGAAAACACAGCCGCCTGAATGTCGAGAAGCGCCTGCGCAGTTGGGTTAATCATGGTTTGGTATTTTCCTGTTCAATGACAGCGGCAGCAAGCGGGCCGCGATAAACGAGCGCCGACCAGTATTGCATCGCTTGTACGCCATGCCGGACGAATGCCTGATAAGTTTGCCGACCTTGCACACCTCCACACGCAATAATGTCGAGATTATATGTGTGACGTTTTTTCTCTTCGCAGAGAAAGGCAACCGCATTGACCGCTTCGGCGTGCAAACGCCCGCCAGCAATACCTGCGATTGTCCCGTCTGGTGCAGGCGCTCCAAGTGTGTTGGTCGCAATGACAGCGCGTACACTAATCTCTGCAATCGTGCGTAACAGCACAGAGTACTGTTCGTCAGCAAGTCCCGGACTGAGTTTCACCCAAAGCGGAATATTATAAGGTTGGAGCAGGCGAACGAGCGCAGAACAGAGATTGCGAGCGCGAGCTTCCGTTTGATGACTGCCCGGATCATCATCGGTATTTGGACAGCTTAGATTAAGCGTAAACCACGTTGGAAGAACGCCGCGATCCGCAAATGCTGCAAACGCTTCCAGAGTTTCACGACATTCCTGTTCGGGATCTGTAATTCCAGGGCTGACGGCGATATTGATCCCAAATGTCGGAGGTAATTGCTGTCGATGGCGCGAAAGAAACTCAGCCGCCGCGATTGCGCCAGGATTTTTCAGCCCAACACGATTTTGAGTGGAAAGTGTCATTTCGTCACGCCAGAGAACTGTGCCTGGGTTACCAATGCGCGGGTGGCGAGTAAATGAGCCGAACTCAACGGCACCCACTAGCAGCGGTATACTGCGCCAGCCCGGAATAATATTTCGGCTCACAGCTTGCAGCGCACTCGTTTCATCAGTGAAGCCTTCGCCTTTCACAAACCCAGCGGCCAGGATCAGTGGATGAAGCAGTCGAACGCCGCCAACATCAAGCGGACATTCGCTAAAAGCGAGATCGTGAGACCACTTTAGAATAAAATGTGTCCAGGGGTGAGCATCCAGCCAGGTCAGCAGATTCAACATGCTCTGATGTACGTCCGACGCTGAATGACGAAAAATCATTCCTCGTGCTATACGCTCGTAAAGGAAGCGATAGAGGAAGAGAAAGACGCCATGCATCACGCACTCACTCGTGTCGAAGCAATGCCGCGACCATAGCCAGCATTTACCAGGACATTTTCGCCATCATAGACCTGAACACCTCTGATCCATACCCCGACAACGCGACCAAAAACACGCATTCCTTCAAACGGTGACCAACCACACTGAGTATGCAGCTTGGCACGCTCAATGACATATTGAGCGTGGGTATCGACAAGTGTGTATGTCTCCGAATCAGGATGCAGATTGAAAATCCGCTGTGGATTCAGTGCAATCAGTTCGACAATCTGATCATAAGTAATGCGTCTCATTTCTGCTGCGAGGCAGAGCAGGGGGAGTGTTGTTTCCAGTCCCGGAACCCCATAGGGCGGATTGGCGGATTGCTTTTCTTCAAGTGTGTGTGGCGCATGATCCGACTCGATCACATCAACCAAGCCGTCGCGCACGGCCTGCCACAGTGAGTCGCGATCCGTCGCAGTCTTGAGCGTGGGTTTCATTAAGCCGAGCGAGCCAAGTGTGGGCAGATCAGTTTCGGTCAGATAGAGATGATGTGGTGTGACGCCTATGCTTATTGGCAGACCTTCTCCTTTAGCTGCCCGCAGTAAATCGATCTCGTACTTTGTGCTGATATGACAGAAATGTGTGAACTTGCCCGTCAGTCGCACGAGTTGAAGAATATCGGCAACGGTCTCATCTTCGGCGTGTACGGCAATGGGCTTGCCAGCAGGCCAGGCACGATAATGCTGTTCACGTAGCTCCTGATTTTCAATAAGCAGCGTTCCGGTGGTCGCATTGTTGTAGATTTTCAGACCGCAAACATCAGGCGCACATTCGGCATATTCACCATAATTCCCTTGCTGTGCAGCCCCGAAGTACAAGCCCCAGTCGCAAACGGCCTGACGCGCAATTGACGCGCGCTTAATGTTGAGTGCGCTTCTGTTGGTGGTTGGCGGTGGTGTGTTGGGCATATCCAGCACTGCCCAATAACCACCTGCCAGGGCAGCGCGAGTTTCGCTCGCGAAGGTTGCTTTATGCGTCCAATCGAGATCGCGCATATGAACGTGAGGGTCAAGCATTCCCGGTATACGCAGAATCATTCTGTACCGAGCACTTTCTCGATTAAAGCCATTCGAACGAACATCCCGTTTTCCATCTGCCGAAAGTATACGCTGCGCGGGTCTGCATCGAGGATGTCGTGGTCGGCAGGTGTGCCCATCTCGTGTTTTCGCGGGAGGGGATGCATCAAAATAGCATCCGATCTCGCTTCAGAAAGTAAAGCTGGTGTCATGATGAAATGATCAGCAATCGCTTCATAATCGGCAGGGTTAGCGAAACGTTCCTGTTGAATACGTGTCCAGTAAATGACATCAGCCGCGCCGAGTACATCGTGTAAATTCTCAGTTTCATGAACCTCGATGCCCCGACTCTGCAAAAATTCCAGTGTGGTGGCAGGCATTCGCAGGGAGGGAGGTGAAACGAAGTCGAGAACTGTACCCACAGCCTCGTACTGTGCAATCAATTTCGAAAGCGAGTGAACAGTACGACCGTTGCGCAAGTCACCAACCAAAGCGATGCGCAGATGATTGACCTCCTGTTTGAAGTCAAAAATTGTGAACAGGTCGAGCAATGCCTGAGTTGGATGTTCGCCGATTCCATCTCCACCGCTCACAACAACAGGGTGACGTCCCAATCGTTCACCAAGCAAATCGAGGTAATAAGCCGCTTCATAGGACGAACCGACATCTGGATGACGCAGGACGACAATATCTGCATAGCAGCCGACTGCACGCACCGTATCTGCAAGATTTTCACCTTTGTAGACCGATGAGAATTGAACGCCACCACTCGTAGAGATCACTTCACCGCCGAGGCGAAGCATAGCGGCCTGAAATGACATATCGGTTCGTGTGCTTGCCTCATAGAAGAGGGTTGCCATAACTTTGCCGGCGCAGGTTTGCAGGACACTAGGATCGCCCTTGCGGATACGCTCACGCAGATCGACCGTCGCAGCAAAAAGCGTGTGCAAATCACCCCGGTCGAACTGCTCGACTGTGACAATATGTTTACCGCTGAAGCATCCGTGAATTTTCGCGGGCGCATATGAATTTGAAAAATGGGCCGAGGTGCGCAATTCAGTGGTCACCATCAATCGACTTGCCTCCTCTAAAAAAAAGACCACTCATCACGGGAATGAGTGGTCTATATTCGGAAATTTCGCATCGTATGGCGGGTCCAGCGCATCACAAAATTACCCTCTCATACAAACTGCCCGAAACGAACTTGAACCGAAATGATGATAATCGATAATTGCAATTGTGAAAAGTCCCTCCTAGAATTATAATCCAATTTAACAATCGAATTGGTTTGTGCACTGGAGGAACCTTATTGCAGGAAGTCCAGGTTTCGTCCCTCGAGTCCGCAATTCAGCCAACTTCAACCTTCCGCGTTGAAGTTGCTTCCGGTGATCAAAATGCCGGTTTGCAGGTTATCCGTCTCTATTTTCTTGAAGGCGTCCTCAGCGCCGACGAAGTGATCAAACTCAGTAAGGAATTGCTCGCCGACCCGGTGACGGAAACGTTCACCGTGAGTCCGGTGAAGGTCGATTCCTCCTCAATTGTAAACGAATCTGTCCATTCAATAGAAGTTACTTTACTCCCTGGTGTTACCGATCCTGCTGCAGAAAATCTGCTCCGGACTGCGCCTCTCGTTGGGGTTCAGGGATTGCAGCGTGTCGCGACCGGTCAGCGCTACTTACTGACTGGTGCTATGACACCTGAACAACTGCAAAAGCAGGCAACGCAGTTCTCGAATGCCATCATCCAACGCTATACCGTCGATCAGCCGATTACGCCGCCATTTGTACCCTTTCAGCGAACCGATCTCACAGTCGAGATCATTCCTGTACGTGGAGTGAGTGACAACGACTTAGTGAATATCAGCGCAGAACGACATCTGGCACTTAATCTCGCCGAAATGCAAGCGATCAGAATTTACTTCGAAACGGAAGATCGCGATCCGAGTGATGCCGAACTGGAAATGCTGGCGCAAACATGGAGCGAACATTGCATCCATAAGACGTTCAAGGCATTGATCGAATATACTGACGGCGACACAGGTGAAACTCAGACTATTGACGGGTTGCTGCGCACTTACATCCGTGCTGCAACCGAACAAATCAATAAGCCGTGGGTACACTCCGCCTTTGTGGATAATGCGGGAATCATTACTTTTGACGACGCATGGGATCTGGCTTTCAAAGTTGAGACGCACAATCATCCTTCGGCGTTGGAACCATTTGGCGGGGCGAATACGGGTGTAGGCGGTGTTGTGCGCGATATTCTAGGCGTAAGTGCACGCCCAGTCGCGAATACGGACATTCTTTGTTTTGGTTTGCCCGATACCCCTGAAGCGGCACTCCCAGAAGGCACTTTGCCACCGCGGCGTATCGCCGATGGCGTGATTCACGGTGTCGAAGATTATGGGAACAAGATGGGGATTCCCACAGTCAATGGGGCGGTGCTTTTTCACTCTGGCTACGTCGCGAATCCGCTTGTATTTTGTGGCTGCCTCGGATTGCTGCCTCGTGGTTCTCATGTGACAGGCGCGCAGGATGGCGACTTGATTGTGGTGATCGGTGGTCGTACTGGACGCGATGGTCTGCGCGGAGCGACTTTCTCCAGTATGGAGATGGACACCAATACCAGCACCACTGCCGGAAGCGCGGTACAAATCGGACATCCCATTCACGAGAAGCAGGTGCAGGAAGTCATCCTCAAGCTGCGGGACGCGCAACTGTACCATGCCATTACGGACTGTGGCGCGGGTGGCTTATCATCGTCGATTGGCGAGATGGCAGCCGGACTCGGCGGACATGTACAGCTTGAAACTGTTCCTCTCAAATATCCGGGACTGCGCCCCTGGGAAATCTGGCTGAGCGAGGCCCAGGAACGAATGGTTTTGGCTGTTCATCCAAGCAACTGGGAGCGACTCCAGGAAATTTGTGTGGGACAGGATGTTGAAGTTGCGAGAGTTGGCTTATTTCAGGCGACAGGTCGGCTCAAGCTAACTTATGAAGAACATTTCGTTGGCGATGTCTCGATAGAATTTCTACACGAGGGCATCCCGCAGCTTCATCTAGAGGCCACTTGGCGAACGCCGACTGTCGAAGTGACGAGTGCTCAAGCGTTTGACGCCAGCGAGATGCTGTTGGCTTTGCTGGCGCATCCAAATATCCGCAGCAAAGAGGAAATTGTTCGCCGGTACGACCATGAGGTTCAGGGCGGGACAGCAGTTAAGCCGCTGGTCGGTTCTAACAAGCACGGTCATGGTGACGCGGCGGTACTGGTTCCGCTGGACACACAGCGCAGCGCCAATGGGAAAGCAATCGCGATCTCAAACGGGATCTGCCCGCAGTACGGCGAACTCGATCCTTATGCGATGGCCTGGGCTGCGATTGATGAAGCGTTTCGCAATCTGGTCGCTGTCGGCGCTGATCCCGATCAAGTCGCGCTGCTCGATAATTTCTGCTGGGGCAGTCCTTATCTAGCGGATCGAATGGGAAGTTTGGTACGCAGCGCACAAGGCTGCTATGATGCGGCAGTCGCATATGGTGCGCCATTTATCTCTGGCAAGGATAGTCTGAACAATGAATACAACGATGTTGACGGGACGCGCCATTCAATCCCCGGGACGCTGCTAATTTCGGCATTGGGGATTGTTCCTCAGGTCGCCAAGACGGTCACAATGGATTTGAAAGCGCCGGGTAATCTGTTGTACATCATCGGCGAAACGCGCGCAGAGTTTGGTGGCAGTCACCTGCATCTGTTGCAAGGACTGACTGATGGCACGGTTCCTCAGTCAGTAGCGAACGCACCGAAGCAAATGCGTGCGCTCTATCTCGCCATTCAGAATAGCCTGGTTCGTGCCTGCCATGACTGTTCTGAAGGTGGAATTGCCGTCGCGCTGGCTGAGATGTGTATTGGCGGACAATTTGGCGCAGACATTACTACTGATTTAGATACGCGACTGCTGTTCTCAGAATCGCTGAGCCGTTTTGTTGTGGAGGTCGAGCCGGGCAACGCTGCACGCTTCGAGCAGATGCTCGCCAATTTCACATGCGAACGTGTCGGAGTAGTTACTAAACAGTCGCTCCTCAAAGTTAAAGCTAACAACGAAGCATTTGCGTTGAGCATCGAAGCTATGGAAACTGCATGGCGCGGCGATGCTTCTCAACCTGACACCGCGATCCAACCCGTGAAGCGTGAACGGTTCTCAAACATAACGCGGGCAGTCGAACCCCGTGTTTTGGTACTCCACGCGAACGGGACGAATCGTGACCGAGACGCAGCGTTGGCTTGTGAATTGGCTGGGGGACAAGCTGAGATTGTTCACGTCAATCAATTACTCAAAGGTGATCGACAACTACGCGACTATCACATGCTGGTCGTGCCGGGTGGATTTTCCTATGGTGATGATCTTGGAGCGGGCAAGCTGTGGTCAGTCGATCTACAGCGCCGTTTAGATCAGGATATGGGCCAGTTTGTCACTGAAGGACGCCCCGTCTTAGGAATTTGTAATGGGTTTCAGGCATTGGTAAAGGCTGGTTTGCTTCCTGGTGGTTCTGGACATCCAGCGACTCTGACCTATAATGCATCTGCGCATTTCGAATGTCGCTGGGTGTATTTACAGCCAAACGTGAACAGTTCATGTCTATTCACCGAAGGTATCAACGAACCGATTTATTGTCCGGTTGCGCATGGTGAGGGGCGGCTGGCAACGGATTCTGCCACCGCAGAGGCACTTTGGAAAGATGGTCTCGTGCCATTGACGTATATCGAAGCTGATGGTTCATCTGCTGCTTATCCTGCGAATCCAAATGGCTCAATTCGAGATATAGCAGGGCTTTGTAATCGGGGAGGAAATGTTTTTGGGCTGATGCCACACCCTGAAGATCATGTCTTTTTCTGGCAGCATCCGCAGTGGCATCGCGGTGCTGTTGGCATGGATGGTTTACGTTTGTTCCAAAATGGTGTGAAACGCGCCTGAAATAAATAGGAGTACTGATGGTAAATCGAGAAGAGTTGGCGCAGGCAGTTCCGCTTCGCTCTGTGGATTTGGTCGGATGGGGCGAGAAACAGTCTGGCAAGGTTCGTGACATTTATGGCCTGGGTGATAAGCGCATCCTGATCACGACTGATCGTGTCTCGGCATTTGATCGCGTTGTCGGGGCGATTCCATTTAAAGGACAAGTCCTCAATCAATTGAGTGCATGGTGGTTTGACCAGGTGCAGGATATTGTTGATAACCACGTTATTGACATTCCTGATCCAAATGTCACAGTTGGACAGGAAGCGGAAACGCTTCCCGTCGAGGTGATCGTGCGAGGCTATATTACTGGGGTCACTAGTACGTCGTTGTGGACGCTTTACGCTCAGGGAGATCGGCATCCTTATGGCATCGAACTACCGGATGGCCTGCACAAAAATGATCCGCTACCTGCACCGATCATTACCCCGACGACAAAGGCCACTGGTGGTGCTCATGACGAACGGCTAACTCGTGACGAAATTATCAGCAGCGGATTGGTCGCTAAATCGCTCTGGGAACAGGTCGAGCGGGCCGCTCTTGCTGTGTTCGCGCGCGGGCAGGAAGTCGCGCGCAAAGCAGGATTAGTTCTGGTCGATACTAAATATGAATTCGGTCTGGTTCAAGGCAAACTTATGCTGATCGACGAGGTGCATACGCCTGATTCTAGTCGATACTGGACTCTCGATTCGCTGGCAGCTGGTCAGGAACCCAAAAATTTCGATAAAGAAATTTTGCGGGAGTGGTTTGTCGGTCAGGGTTATAGGGGTGACGGGCCTGTGCCGTCGATGCCTCCAGACGTGATTGCTCAGATTGCTGAACGCTACATTCAAGCCTATCAACGCTTGACCGGTCAAACTTTCAACCCTGGTGAACAACCTATTGCCGCTCGAATCGAGCGAAATCTATCGCAGTATCGTGCGGGGGTGAAAGCCTAATGTCAGCTTTTGTCCCGATCCTGATGGGATCGCGCTCCGATTTAAAACATGCCCAGACAATTGTTGCTGCACTGGCGAAATTTGGTATCGAGTCGCAGATTCGAGTGGCGTCGGCACACAAAACACCCGCAGTGCTGCTGCAAATTCTGGAAGCTTACGAGGCTGATCCACGCCAAAAGGTCTATATCACGATTGCAGGACGCTCAAACGCATTGAGTGGAATGGTTGATGCTCAGGTGAGCGCACCCGTTATCGCTTGTCCACCATTGTCGGAAACCTTTGGCGGTGCTGACATTTTTTCGTCGCTGCGGATGCCCAGTGGTGTTGCACCGGCAGTAATCTTGGATGCAGAAGGGGCAGCACTGTTCGCAGCTAAAATTTTCGGTTTGGCGGATCCGGATCTGCGCGAGCAAATTGCGACGTTACAGAACGACAATCGCGCCCGGTTGGCGAGTGACGATGCAGAGTTCAATCCGTAAGAATCAGCCTGAAGTGCTGGTCTGGGAAAGTAGATAAAGCAAATGGAAGATTTGTACAGCGATGATCATCCGCACGATGAGTGCGGCATTTTCGGAATCTACGCACCCGGACGCGACGTCGCGCGGCTGACATTTTTTGGCCTCTATGCATTGCAGCACCGAGGCCAGGAGAGCGCAGGTATTACCACCAGCGATGGACGCGCGGCGTATATGCACAAAGAAATGGGCTTGGTTTCGCAAGTATTTAATGAAGACAATCTTCAGCCCTTGAAGGGGCATCTTGCGATTGGGCATAATCGTTACTCGACCACTGGTTCATCACATTTCCGTAACGTTCAGCCTTACCTGATCGAGACGATTTATGGGCCGCTTGGTGTGGCGCATAATGGCAACCTGACTAATGCGCTTGAACTGCGACACAAACTGCTCACACGCGGTGTCGGACTGTCTTCTACGACGGACAGCGAAGTCATTACACAGATTCTTGCGTCGCCGCCGGAAGTTTGGACAGATGAAGATCACTATATGAATGGTTATCACGTTGGCGAATGGGAACAGCGTATCCGCGCCTTTACGCAGGTAGCGGAGGGGGCATATTCGCTGGTTATTCTCACTCGTGATGCGGTCTATGCAGTGCGTGATCCGCATGGCCTACGCCCTCTTTGCCTGGGTAAAATCGAAGATGGTTATGTCGTTGCTTCAGAGACGAGCGCACTCTCGACCATCGGAGCGGAATTCGTAAGAGAAGTGAAACCTGGCGAGATCGTGCGCCTCGATAGCGATGGCATTACTTCGATCTGGGGACATGAACCACTCAAGCCTGCGCTGTGTAGCTTTGAGTATGTCTATTTTGCGCGCCCTGATTCTGTGCTTGAAGGGCAAACTGTCCACAATGTTCGGCAGCGGATGGGACGCGAACTTGCTCGTGAATCTCCAGCAGACGCTGATATTGTTGTGCCGGTTCCTGATTCGGCGACTCCAGCAGCAATTGGTTTTAGCCTCGAAAGTGGCCTAACTTTCACCGAAGGATTGATTAAGAATCGCTATATAGGACGCACATTCATTCAGCCAGACGATCAGCTGCGGCAGATTGGTGTGCAATTGAAATACAATCCACTTTTCTCCAATTTGGAGGGCAAACGGGTTGTTCTCGTTGACGACTCGATTGTGCGCGGCAATACAGCTGGGCCGTTGGTGCAGCTTATTCGCTCGGCAGGCGCAACTGAAGTCCATTTGCGTGTATCGTCTCCGCCTGTGCGTCACCCGTGTTTTATGGGTGTCGACATGGCAACTTATAAACAGTTGATCGCACATCATCTGAATATCGACGAAATTTGTGAGCGCATTGGCGCTGATAGCCTCGGCTATTTGAGTTTGCCTGGGATGTTAAGCGCTATCCACGAAACGATGCCCAGGGACGCGAGTCATTGCACAGCCTGTTTCTCCGGCGAATACCCGATACCCGTGCCTCAATGGCTGTTCACAGAAGATCGTGACAAACTCGTCTTTGAAACAGTCTGGGGAGAATAACTGTGCCAAGCCTGAAAGTTCTGATTGTCGGGGCTGGTGGACGCGAACACGCACTTGCCTGGGTGATGGCACAGTCGAAATCAGTTGAGCAACTCTTTGTGGCACCGGGGAATGCCGGGACAACCTGGAATCGTGCGATTGATCGCGCACCATCAATCAATGTGGCAATTGCAGCAGATGACATATCCGCGCTTCTGTCATTTGCTTTGCATGAACAGATTGATCTTACAGTGATTGGCCCGGAAGTCCCACTGTCACTTGGAATAGTTGACGCCTTTCAAGACGCGGGATTGCGAGTCTTTGGGCCGACGAGGAAGGCGGCCCAAATCGAAACCTCAAAGGCTTTTTCGAAAGCGTTTATGCAGCGCCATCAGATCCCAACAGCAGCATATGGTGTTTTTGGGGATTATGAAGCTGCTCTTAATTTTGTCGGGCAGTTTGGAAAACCAGTTGTCGTCAAAGCGGATGGACTTGCAGCGGGGAAGGGTGTAATTGTCTGCGATAGCGCCGATGAAGCGAGAATTGCGCTCGCTCAAATTATGCTTGAACACGAGTTTGGCGCAGCAGGCAACCAGGTAGTGGTCGAAGAACGACTGATCGGAACAGAGATTTCAGCGCTGGCCTTCTGCGACGGCATGAATGTCGCTCTCATGCCGCTGGCCCGCGATCATAAACGTATATTCGACGGTGATCAGGGGCCAAACACCGGTGGGATGGGCGCATTTGCGCCTGTAGTCGATGTGCCGTTCGACTTTGCTGAAACGATTCGGAAAACTGTTCTTGAACCAGCACTACGTGGTATGGCAGAGGAGGGAATGCCTTATGTAGGCATTCTGTTTGCAGGTTTGATGGTTACTCCGGATGGCGTAAAGGTATTGGAGTTTAACTGCCGCTTTGGAGATCCGGAAACGCAGGCTCTTATGCCGCTGTTGGATGCGGATTTATGTGAAATTCTCCTGGCTTGTACTGAAGGCAACCTAATTGATCATCTGCCAAGCTGGCGTAGGGAAATATGTGCGACAGTAGTTCTAGCGTCGCCGGGCTACCCAGGAATTTATCCCATAGGGCATCCGATTTATGGTCTGGAGCAATTAACTGAAAATACAGCAGTTTTTCACGCAGGAACCGCGTTAAAAGATGGACAAGTTGTGACAGCAGGTGGTCGTGTTTTGGCAGTCAGCGGAAAAGGCGACTCGCTTGGCGCTGCGCTTTCACAGGCTTATCAGCAAATTGAACGTATCCGTTTTGACGGAATGCACTTCCGTCGTGATATTGGTCGAGTTTCCGAGGAAATCGCCCGATGACTCAACTTGGCGCTTATTCCGAGTCGGGTGTAGATATTGAGGCAGGTAACCGAGCGACACGGATTATGACGGAGGCTGTACGTTCGACCTACGGCCCGGAAGTTCTCGCAGGAATTGGTGCGTTTGGCGGCCTCTATGATGCTTCGCTGCTGAGGCAGATGGAAGCACCTGTACTTGTAGCTTCAACCGATGGTGTTGGTACAAAGACAAAAGTGGCTGCTCGCCTTAATCGTTGGGATACAATCGGGCAAGATTTGGTCAACCACTGCGTCAATGACATTCTGGTGCAAGGAGCACGCCCTTTATTTTTTCTTGATTATGTCGCTTCATCGCACTTGGATCCGGAGCAAATTGCGACGGTCGTTCGGGGAGTCGCCACGGCTTGTCGTCAGGTGAATTGCGCATTGCTTGGCGGTGAAACGGCAGAAATGCCGGGTGTCTACGTAAGCGGAGAACTCGACCTTGCAGGAACAATAATCGGCGTAGTTGAGCGAAAGCATTTGGTTGACGGTCAGCGCATCGCTGAAGGTGATGTCATTTTGGCGCTTCCTTCTACCGGTTTGCATACGAATGGTTATTCGCTTGCACGACGCATTCTGGCGCATTTGGACTGGAGCGAATTGCAACCGACATTGGGTAGGTCGGTTGGTGATGTTCTATTAGCAGTCCATCGATCCTATCTAGACTCTGTGCAGCGTTTGTGGGCTGCTGAGGTTGATATTCGCGGTATGGCTCATATCACGGGTGGTGGTGTCATCGACAATTTGCCGCGAATCTTGCCCACAGGAACTGGAGCGGTTATTGAGCGCAGCACCTGGCCTGTGCCACCAATTTTTGATCTTATGCAAAAGCTTGGCAATGTGAGTATCGATGAGATGTTTCACGTTTTCAATATGGGTCTTGGAATGCTGATGATTGTCCCAGCCGAGCAGGTTGAAACAGCAAAAGCTACTATTGATGAGATAATGGTTGTTGGCAAGATTGTGCAGGGTGACGGAACTGTCGTAATCAAGCACGCAAGCAAATGAGCACGAGCGTATTCAAGACACCAATATAATTTACTAGCTTTCATTTCTCGCCAAAATCTGTTCTATATAATTGCAGCATCCACGCGATTTTCTTCGAACCAGTTGTCGTTGATAAGTAATGTACAAATGCTGTACACATTAGGAGAACCATAAAAAGTAGAGGAGGGCGATCATACCGATTAGCGAATCATTTCGACAGCGACTTTTCCCGTCATTAAGTAAGATTGCTGCATTTTTCGGCACGCCTTTTCACCTTTATGACGAACAAGGAATACGCGAAACGGGAACATCTCTGATAGAAGCATTTTCACAAATTGAGACGTTTCGCGAATACTTCGCGGTTAAAGCATTGCCTAATCCTGAAATTCTCAAAATCATCAAGAGTATGGGTTTTGGTTTTGATTGCAGTTCTATTCCGGAACTTGTGCTTTCCAGACAGATTGGCGCACGCGGGTCGGATATTATGTTTACCTCAAATAATACGAGTGTAGGGGAATTTACGGTTGCGACCAGCGAGGGTGGATGCATCCTCAATCTAGATGATATAGGTCTTCTCCGTCAACTTCCTGTCGTGCCTGATATGTTGTGTTTTCGGTATAACCCAGGCTCACTTCCTAAGTGGAACTCAATCATCGGCAATCCTATCGAAGCGAAGTTTGGTGTGAGCCACAATCAATTGCATGAGGCTTATCGCCGTGCGCGGGAGATGGGCGTTAAGTGTTTCGGTCTTCATGCCATGCTGGTGTCCAACGAGCTTGACTATCATTCGATGGTGCTTACCGCCAAAATGCTTCTCGGTCAAGTTGAAAAGCTTTCAGAAGACTTAAAGATCGATTTTAATTTTATCAATATTGGTGGCGGGCTTGGCATACCTTATCGACCAGAAGATGAACCTTTAAATTTGCAGGCTCTTGGGCTTGAAACCAGTCATTTGTTTGAAGCTTACAAAAATAAATTTGACAAGACGCCTGAGCTTTTTATGGAAAGTGGA
This sequence comes from Anaerolineae bacterium, assembly GCA_034432495.1. Taxonomy (GTDB): domain Bacteria; phylum Chloroflexota; class Anaerolineae; order Aggregatilineales; family Phototrophicaceae; genus Flexifilum. Next base: position 36,433 of record DAOUCB010000132.1, read on the forward strand.
CGCTACTTAACAGGGCCAAATGGCGTGCTGGTTACCAGAGTCATCAACCGCAAAGAGACATATCGCACCTACATTGGTGTTGACGCCAATATGTCGTCGTTAATGCGACCGGGCATCTATGGCGCGTACCACCACATTGATGTGCTAGGCAAAAGCGGTGCGGAAGAAATTGTCGATGTCGTTGGATCCCTCTGCGAGAATAACGATAAATTTGCGGTTCAGCGTCAGCTTCCGATTGCAGACTGCGGTGATTTGCTGGTTATCCACGATACTGGCGCACATGGGCATTCTATGGGGTTCAACTACAATGGGAGGCTGCGACCGCAAGAATTGTTATTAGGTTCCGATGGAGTCGTGAAGTTGATTCGTCGAGCAGAAACGATGGATGATTACTTCTCGACACTTCAATTTGAACAACAAGCAATTCAAATTACTCAATGATAACAGGCATTATCATGAGTAATATCCAACCAACAATATGCAGATTTAGACACTATGTAGGCGCTTGTCCAGAGTATTCCATCCTGCATCCAAGCGTTGCTGAGTGGCTTCCCACGTACAAATGCCGCTTGTGGCGTCGGCAGCTTCAACATTACACGCACCGACAGCACATGCCATGCGCACAGCGTTTTCTAGACTTAACCCGTTGAGTATTGCCGTAAGCAGTCCTGCGTAAGCAGAATCGCCTGCACCGGTCGTTCCAATAGCGTTTACTTCGAATGCTGGATGCCAAATGCGGCGGGCGGCCCATGAAGCAGGATCGATAGGCAGTTCGTGCCAGCACTCAAAACGCTTGCTGAATCCTCCGCACAAATAAATGCCATATTCTCCTAATTTGAATCCCACTAGCGCCATATTGCCCATCTGGAATAACTCATTCGCTAAACTGTCGAGGTAGGGAATTGAGACATGTTCGATGATGTTCCCCTTCCAATTTGCGTAGTCTTCTGTACGCAGCATGAAAATAATTTCTTCAATACTTGGCAAAAATATGTCGACAAAGGGAAGTGCCTGTCCCAGAACACTTTTCCAATCGACCTGTCGAGTGGAACCCGAAGTGTCTGGTAGTGATGTGTCCAGTGATGTAACTACATCAGACTCCTTAGCTCGCCGGAACAACCGAGTTAACTCGGCACCATTATCCACAACAAGCGATTGTAACAATGGTGGATAACCCAAATGCAGCAACCGCGATTGCGCTACGATACTATAGTCGAGATCATTTGATGTAAACGTAGCATTTGTGCCCGTGTGATGTAGAAAAATCCGATCAACACGTTCTGGTGACAATACCAATGTATAAGAGCTTGACTGACCCTGCCTAGAGCGAATATGTTGTATCAGAGATAGATCGCGGCTTTGCAAAGACACTAGAATTAGGCGGCTAATTAAGTCATCGCCTACGTTGGACATAAGCGAGACCTTCGCACCAAGTTTATGTAACGCGAGTCCCGTGTTGGAGACCGCACCACCTGTGGAAAAACTCATAGCACCAACCTCAAACAAGTGCCCCGGCGATTGAAGCGCATTCAAGCGAATGTGTTCCATGGTTGGAAGCAGGTCGAGGCAAAGATGACCACTCACTACAACGTCAATCGATCTTCCCATGCCCTTCCCTTCTTCAAATAAGACTGATCATGATATTTCATTAAGGGGGACAGCGCGATTCTCAGATTGAGACTGGATGGCTGCGGTTAATATTTTGTGGTGTAGGTGGGTTTCTTCTGGAGTTGCACACCAGAAGCGGCTTTTTTCTCGACCATTGGTTAATTGATCGCAGAAACTCGCCCACATTTGAAGAATGGCATCAGTAAAGCCGAATTCAAATATCGACCCAGTGATTGAGGGATATATGGATTCATATCCGATATCAACCGTATGCCATACTTGTTCCGCGCCAGCACTATAAGACATAAACCGAAGTGTTTTAGGATATTTCGTAGAAAACTCGGCGTTGAATTCTGTCCCCAGAACACGTATATACCAGGTGTTGGCCTCTCCAGGTGCGATTCGATAGGTCTGGATGGACATTGGGAATTCATGTCCCTTAGTGGCAACCTTGCAGTTCAGAGTCGCGTTATCCCAAGTTTCACAAGGGACAAGTTCCCCATCGACATTGTAGCGCTGTTTCACTATGTTGCTGAGATTGGCATAAACACTCTCCGGCAACCATTCGAACCTGAGCGGTAGATGCAGGGTATGCATTCCCAGATCGCCCATACAACCATATTCGCCATTTATGTCGACCATCCGTTTCCAGTTAATCTTTTTATTCGGGTCAAGGTCACTGCTGTGTAACAGACCAGCCGAAACCTCAATAATTTGTCCAAAGCGTTCTTCTTCAACAAACTTCACAATACGCTGAGCACCCGGGAAAAATGGAAATTCAGATGAACAAGCAACCACGACATTGGGGGACTGAGCAATGACTTCAAGAATCGCTTTGTTGGCAGCTAGATCGATACCGAATGGTTTTTCGCCAAGGAGATGTTTACCACTACGGACTATGTCACTATAAATCTGCTGATGCAGATTGTGTGGTACTGCACAGTAAATAGCATCGACCTCCGGGCTGTTTAACAAATCATGATAATCGACACTTTTTACAGTGAGGTCGTCAAAATTATTCTCGAACCAGGGAAATAATTGCAGATTTGTATCGCATATAGCTGTGATTTTGGGCTGAAATTCGACGTCAAGTAAATGACACCAACGAGCCACCGCACTGGCAAATTCTCTCCCCATCAACCCCAAGCCGATAATGCCAAAGCGAATTATTTTACGTTTAGATGGCATTCACGACTCCAAGTACTGAAGTGCTGCGTGCGGTGCTGTACCTTCGTGAACTACAGCCATCAAAGCCTTTGTCATTCCGGAAGGATTGGCATGTTGGATAACATTACGTCCATAAACGATTCCTTTGGCACCCTGCGCCATCAGAGCATATGTACGGTCTAGGATGTCAAATTCCGCGACTTTGCCACCACCACGTACCAAAACAGGAGTGTGACTAGCAATTTCAATCACGCGATGATACTCAGAAATATCGTCGCAAGGATCGGCTTTAATTACGTCGGCACCCAATTCAACAGCCTGCCGCACGAGAGGCAAGATTTTGTCAATGTTGCCATCGACCATATAGCCGCCAGAAATCGAGTTATCTTTCATGACCAGGGGTTCAATCATTAAGGGCATTTCGTAGCGTTCGCATTGTGGTTTGAGTTGCAAAATATTCTGAACACACTGGCTGTAAATTTCTGGCTGATCAGGTAGGTTAAACAAATTAACGACTACACAAGCAGCATCAAGGCGAAGCGCCTGCTCCAGAGGTTCGTGCAGAATATTACTATACAAAACCGATGGAAGAGTTTTTCCATAAACATTTGCAATGTCTGTGCGAAGTACAAGCGCAGGCTTTGATTTACCGGGGATATTCTGCAATATAGACGCGAGTCCAATACTTAACTGAATTGCATCAGGGTTCGCCGCAACCAGAGTTGAAATAACATATTCCATATTTTCAATGCCATCAAGAAAGCTGCCTTCGCCGAAAAAACCGTGATCGATAGCAACATCAAAACACTTCCCATCAGCGGCAAACAATCGATTTAACCGTGCATGAATGCTCATCAATTCACCTTGGGGAGACATAAAATCTGCTCAAATTTTGTTTAGCTTAATCTATCCGTCCATTTTTTGCGACTACGCATGGATACTTGTAATGGGGCAAGGATGCTGCAATGTCCATTACTTGTACATGTTCAACACAATTTCAGCAAAAGTAATAGTAAAAATCGTGCCTTCAGTAGCTTAAGGAAATTGCCTCCCCTGCCCTATTGGCTGTATGTCTCACCGTCGTTTCAGCAGATAGACTCGCGGATGCAAACCGCGTAGATTAACTTTGATCGTCTGATCCACAGACCAAGCGAGGTCATGCGCCAAAATTTGTTCCATTAAGCGGATATCGTGTGTGATCAAAGCAAATCGCGCGCCACTCACAGCAACGCGACCCGCTTCGTGCAGCATCAACGGATAAAGATGCATATTAGTCCGATGTGCTCCGCTTAGCTGGCCGAAGGGAAGATCTGCACAGAGTACATTCACAGACGCTGAAGCAAGCGGAATATGTCTCATATCGCCAAGTTGAACCTGAATTTTGTTTTTCTGCCCGCTTGCATCAATGTTGGCTTGCGCGCAGTGTAAATGAGTTAAGTTGTTGTCGAAACCGATAGCGCACTGACAGTTTCCACAATTTAGTCGTTCGATGAGCAATGTGGCTGAGCCACAGCCGAGATTGACAAAAATATCGTCTGGTGTTGGCATTGTGAGGATTACCATCGCTGCTGCGGTTGCTGCATTAAGTCCGCCTTCAAGATTACAAACACGCCAAGTGCGTGTGACTAATGGTCGCTGTGAGAGCCTGACTAAGACATCCCACCCACCCTTTTTACCTGCGCGTATTCGAATGCCCAGATCGCCTTTGTCGCCACCATCTACTAGGCCACTGTGCGCAGCAATTGCGTTCCTGATACGCTGCATAATTGTGGAATCCGCTCCAGCGGCGGCAAGAAAAAATGTCCGGAATTTTCCCGGAGATGACAAGCTAAGAACGGTTTGGATTACCTGGAAAATTAGCGGCAGATATTCATTACTCAGAAGCGCGCGAGGGCGAGGAATAGGAAAATTCAGCATCAGCGAAATGGATTGTACGGTTTTCAGATTCAAAAGTGTGCTTAATTCACCAGCAAACCAGAAGTCAATCTCACCAGGACGTTGAGCCAGGATCTTCGCCTTATAGCCCTTCAATTCCACTTCAGTGATAGATTCCAGACCTTCTGTTATTTCTGCCTCACACAAAAACGATGCATTCTTTGATAACTTCATTATTCATGCCATAGGTTTTTTGCCGTCTAAGGGATTACAATCTTCACGTAGCGATTTATGCAATGAAAGAGAGTTATTCGGTATGCGCCTTGTGAAAACCGTGACTATCCTGCTCATCGCAGTCCTAATAGCAGGAAATGCGCTGGCACAGAATGATGTGATTGCACGAGCTTATCGCACAGTGAATGTGCGCAATGGCCCAGGAACACAATACGCTATTATTGGCCAGTTGAACAGTGGCAATGAAGTGCGCGTCACTGGACGAAGTGATGAAGAGAGCGATTGGCTGCGTATCGATTTTCAGGGCGGTGAGGGTTGGTTAGCTTATTTCACGGTGACTGTACTAGGGGATGTAAACCGCTTGGATATTGTATCGGCTCGTGAAGATCAATACAGTCTACCAACCCGAGTAGCTACAACACCAATAATGCCTGAGGCGTCAAGCGGCGTCTTTGTCACAGCATATCGACGTGTCAATGTGCGTAGTGGCCCAGGAAGTAACTACGTATCGATTGGAAATCTTGAGGCAGGCGCGACAGTTGATGTCACAGGAAGATCAAACGATGATGAGTGGCTGCGAATCGATTTCAGTGGGACTCCCGCTTGGGTAGCCTTTTTCGTTGTCAGCCTGACGGGTTCGCTGGAAGATATTGAAGTTGTTCCGGCTTCAGTTGAAGCCGCTACCGAAGAGCCGCAGCAAACAGTAATGATTATCACGCGCTATAATACCAATCTGCACAAACAACCTACACTTGATTCTGCTATTCTCGCTGTAATTCCCTTCAACACAACAATCCAGGCAGATAGTCGTAGCGATGTGTCCGGCACGTGGCTTCACATTCACTATAACAGTTATGATGGATGGCTGCTGAGCGCCCTGGCAAATATCCGAGGCGCTCTTGCCCTTCTCCCCGTTAATTAACCAATTGACCGACAGGGACAAACAGTCAAATGAAAGAACTCCCGAAGTTCAAAGTTTATCGACGCGAAGACGTTATCATCTTCGTCGAACGAGTGTTCAGCCATCCAAACAAACCAGAAGAGAGTTTTTTTAGGTATTTGGTCGAATATGACGACGGGCATTACGGGGCAGAATTCAGCCTAGATTATTTTATCAATCCTGAACTTCCAACAAAATCTCAATGGAATGGGTTGAAAAAGAAAATGAGGCGTCACAACAAAAGAGTGTTTGTATTTAAAGAATACAAGCTTGTTTCGTGCGATGATCCTCGGTCATGTGGCTTCGTTGAGTTTGGCTTCTTTGCAGATTAAAAAGCCGGCTCCGAAACTTGCTCGGGGCCGGTACTTTTCATGGTGCTCCATAGGAGATTACGAGTCACAAATCGGTGCTGCTCAAGAACCCGTCATTGCCGCCGTAGCCCGCGTCCTACGCCGCGTCCACAGACTGCTTCAGCAGCCGCCTAGCCCTGCCCTTTCCTTCCAGGAACGCAACCGCCTCATCCGCGCCCGCTATGAAGCTGGCGAATCTCAAGCCGCACTTTCCCAGGCTTTCGGCATCTCCTACCAACGCATTCACCAGATCATCAAAGGCAAACACCATTGATGACGCACCATACTTTGTTCTTTTCATCAGAAATACTCGTTGGCTTTGCTGACTAGTCATTACTTAGGTATTCCACCGTTCAAGAATTCCTATACTCCGTAGAAATCGGTTACAATAGCAAGATTGTTCTATAATGGTTGAAAATATCCCAAAATGGGTTATCATAGCACATTATCAAATCGCTGGGAGTAGATAAGCGGAATGGGTGCTGCACAGGAAAAGCTTTTTAAACCGGGTTTCAACTACGATCCCTTTTTCGATAAGGCTATGAACCCATATTACCTAACTGACTTAGGAGCACTCTTTTCAGGTGACTGTCTGAAAATTCTGCCAAACGTCATCGATTCTTGTATTGATACCGTTTTTGCGGATCCCCCTTTTAACCTCAATAAAGACTATGGGGACAAGTCGAATGATAATCTTCCAGACGCAGAGTATTTAGCTTGGTGTTATCTATGGATAGATCAATGTATTCGTGTGCTGAAACCTGGAGGATCGCTCTTTATCTATAACTTGCCAAAATGGAATATTCCTTTAGGGGCTTATCTCATGCAGCAAGGCATGACCTTTCGTCACTGGATTGCGATTGCAGTTGGCAATGCATTTCCTATTCCAAAGCGTCTCTATCCCGCTCACTACAGCTTACTTTATTACACAAAAGGGAAGCCAAACACCTTTCGGAAAATACGCACTCCTATTGAAACGTGTCGTCACTGTGGAGGAGAAATTCGGGATTACGGGGGACACCGAGACGCCATGAATCCGAATGGTGTAAACCTCAAGGATGTATGGACAGATATACCACCAGTGCGACACTGGAAATTTAAGTCCAAAGCACGAAAGGCTAACACTCTTTCGACAAAGCTTTTAGATCGAGTGGTGGAAATGAGTACCTTTCCAGGGGATATTATTTTGGATCCTTTTGGAGGAAGTGGTACGACTTATGCAGTCTGTGAGGTCAAGCACCGCCATTGGTTAGGAGTAGAATTGGATTTTGCAGACGGTGTTATTGAACGCTTGGAAGGCGATTCTATCCAACACCACAAAAATACGGATTTCGTAGAAGATTAAAGTAGATTACGCCCATCTGTTCCTTTGGGAATGCGTGGCACGTCTAAGCTTTCAGAATCATGCTCGATTACGATAATTTCAAGTGTGCCTTCTTTACACGGGGTAGCAGACCAAAATTCGAGATATGGTTCAAGCTCTGCAATATTCCCTACTCTGTCGGTGAGATATTTATAGAGCTTTCGTGAAGGAACAACTAAGAACCCGCCGATGGTTTCTCCCCTCAATAAGCCAAGACAGAGTTTATTCAAGGAGCGATGGCTTGAGGAAATGTTGCCTGTCTCCCACTCAAAGCCGACTAATCCTTGATTGGCTTGGAAAGCTGCATCAATATTACCAGGAGATTTTCTTACACCAACCGGCCAAGGATAATTTGCTTTCCAGCCCTCTGTGGTGAGGTATGTAATTGCTGCGTCTTTAATAGGTTTTACTCCGTTGCCCTGCCCTCGTTGCTTTCCAGATTGCGGATATATAGTGAAGTTGTCAGAACCGGGCGGCCAGACAACAGCTTTTATCGCTGTATAAACTGTTTTTTGAATTAACTGCCATTCGTCAGAAGTCGCAAAAGCGCCTTTGGATATGAGAGTGTGAGTTTCAATGATGTTCATTGGTCATTCATTTCATCTTCGAGTGCCGCGACTATGGCAGAGGCTTTTATCCCTATGGCACGCGCAACGTGAATAAACTCAATTACATCGAGCCGTCGCTCGCCCCGCTCATATTTTGAGACAAATGACTGAGGTTTTTGAAGGCGTTCCGCTAGATCACTTTGGTTAAGACCTGCGACTTTTCTCGCGTCGATTAGACGGGCGAGAAACATCTCATATTCTTTAGTAAAGATGGACTTCAAGCGCTTCTCCAATTGTCTAAAGAAGTGTAAAGCCCAAAATGGGTTATCCCAAAACAGGTTATTGCGCTTAGTATCGCAGCGGAGTACCGCAAATAATTCTGCTGTAAACTAATTTAAGAACGTAACAGCATTGGGGCGCTTATATGCTTAGCTTGGAAATCCTTCGAAGCGGTCTTACCAACGAGCAGCGAAAACTCCTTACAGCGATCTTCACGCACTTTCGTATACACAAGCAGTGGATTATCACTCGCGCCCTTCATGCGGAGTACGGTGGAAAACCCGCAATACAAAGTTCCCTAAAATCGCTGGGAGGTGCAATCGTTTTTGAGCGGGACGAGCAAAGCCGCACGTATTACCAATTAACCTTTCTTGGTGTTCTTCTTACTGAAGATGGTCAAACCTACGAGACATTGCTTGTAAGGTATCTTGGGTACGTTTATCGAAAGTGTATTGAAGAAACTGATCGCATTCGCGTTAACAGCAGTGAAGTAGCAACAGATTTGAGCCTTGATCCGCAACAGTTGTATTTGTTGGGTTTTCTTATCAATCTGGGACGATTCACTAACGGAAGCAGCATCGGTGCAGACTACTGGGACGCAGGAATCCCCAGCGATGTAGAAGATCTTCCCAGCAATCTCCTCGAATATGTGCATAGACGTGCTATGGAACTTTATTACCCTGACGTTCCTTTAGCGAATCCCGAAAGAGGATACTATCTGTGGCGCAAGACAAATACGGTAACAACCGAAAGTGTCCAACAGGAAGTAACATTCACCACCACTCAACCCAATTACGTCGCCGAAAGCAGGATTGTTGAATTAAAAGCTGTGCAATCTCAGCAATATGACTTAACCAAGCTAATCAGGTTATGCGAAGAGCTAAACATCTGTTCCGAGAACGGATGCAATCTTGCAGTAGCAATGTTGGCTCGTGCTTTGCTCGATCATATTCCACCTATATTTGGCGCAAGTAATTTCGCAGGAATTGCAAACCATTACCCAGGCAGTTCGAGATCTTTCAAGCATTCAATGGAACACTTGGAAAAGTCTTGTAAAAACATCGCTGACGCACTTTTACATGTACAAATTCGAGGTAAGGAATCATTGCCCAACGAAACGCAGGTCAATTTTTCAAATGACCTAGATGTTTTGCTTGCAGAAATTCTTAGGATACTTTGATGATGTCTATGCCGCCAAGTTGTGTAGAAGTTGACACTTTCTCGCTCTCGTTGTAGGTGAAAAACATTCTGCGCATTAAGCAAGCTAACGAGCGGGCAGATGACGACCAAGCCACATCCGAAAACCACGCCCGCCATCAAGCGCGCGACTTATAGCCTGCAACAATCCCTCGCCCAGTTGCAGAACTACGATCTTTGCGACCTGCAACAGCGCGTGCAAGCTAACTCTCTCGCCGCCGATCAAAAAGTGGCGCTTGCTACCGTGCTCAATAATCTTTATCAACTCGCCCAGGCCGAATCCCTGCGCGATAGCGGCGGCAGACAGAAGGATATGTTTTCTGGCCTTGATAACGCCGATTTTTCCGCCTGGGTACGTCCCATGAACCAGCGCACGCTTTTCTAGCGTCTCTAGCTTCATTCAGGTTTAACGACATGACCGGAAGCGTCGCGAGCAACCCATTGATTGTTCTCCACCGTAAGCGTGAGCTGGCCTCCGTTCTCACGGATTACCCATTGATCGAGCCGACCCTTCCACATAATTGCGCCATCGGACGCTAACTGCGTCGCGGTGTCGAGGACTGTAATATCGAAGGCAAAATCCCGGAGATTATCGATCCGCGCGAATTCCGCTTTGACGAACTGCAAATGCGTGTCCGCGTAAGGAAGCTTAAGTGCGAAGTTGTCTGCGTTTGCACGCATCGCTATGGTTGGATATAAGAGACCATTAAACATCTGATCCGCATATAGATGTTCTGCAATAGCAACGGAGAGCTTGTATTCGTGCTCCGATCCAATTGGTACGGAACGGGTAAATGCTTCTGCAAGAAATTCCATGATAAATCGGTTTGTCTCATCGCCCGGAACACGCGCGTCTTCATTGTCCCAACCCGCTTGACGCCGATTTGATCCAAGTGTTTTAAAGGTGGCGTTGCTGTACCCAACATGATTTACCAGCAGCCGTGCAGCCGTTTTCCAGTGAACAATAGCAACCGTTTGCCCTTCACTTGGATGGGCCTCAAAAAAAGGGGCTTCCCGCGAAGTACAACAATAGAGAACGGGTTTTTCCGGCCTATTGACACGACCCAATGGAACAAGGTGATTAGGCGGGTAGGACAATTCGCTAATGAAGTGGGGTTTATCGCATACGCGAACACGATATAAATCGAGTCCGGCCTCGAAATGAGGTGCGGTTACCTTGTAGCCGGTGAAGACCGGCGTAAGCAGATCATGAATTTGCTCAATCGTGGTGCTACGCAAATCAAGTGCCCGAATAACCTCGATGCTCTTTTTTGCTGCTTTTGGATTGATGACGGGAAGCGACCTCTCCGCCATGAAGTTGTCTCCGTGAACTTGCCATACAGATCAACTATTCTCTCATGTTCGGGACTTGTGTAAACACCAAACGTCCGTTTGACTTTTACAAATCCCGTCCTATTTTCTTTTCATGCGTCATTTCGTTGCCTATTTCCGCGTCTCGACCGACAAGCAAGGCAAGAGTGGTCTGGGACTGGAAGCCCAGCGCGCCGCCGTGTGTGCCTATGTTGCCCGGCACGGAGAATTCGTCGCAGAATTCACCGAGATTGAGAGCGGCAACCGAAAGGATCGCCCCCAGCTTCACGAAGCGCTCGCACTCTGCCGTCGCCGCAAAGCCACGTTACTCATCGCGCGTCTGGATCGCCTCGCCCGTAACGTCGCCTTCATCAGTAATCTTATGGATAGCCGTGTCGATTTTGTCGCGGTCGATATGCCCGAAGCCAACAGACTCACCATTCACATTCTGGCAGCAGTCGCAGAATACGAACGTGAAGCAATCTCCGAGCGCACCAAAGCAGCGCTCAAAGCGGCGAAACAGCGTGGAGTGAAACTCGGCAATCCCACTCCCCTGCCCGCTTCGCAAAAGGCCGTTGCGGTTCACCAGCAACGCAGCCGCGACTACCGCGCCAGCGTGAAGCCGATCCTTCAGGAGCTACAGCGCCAGGGCTATACGCTTGCGGGCATCGCCGCTGAACTGAACCGCCGCGCCATTCCCACCGCGCGCAATGCGGCCTGGTACGCCACAACCGTGCGCAACATCCTCGCGCAACCCTAATCAAAGCGCCTGTAAAACAACAGCAATTGTTCATCTGTTTGCGCGCAACCGCGCCAACGATCAACCACCCAAACGCCCCACCATAAAACCACACAACCATGCAAACGATCAAACGTGCAACCTCAAAACCCCGCCATCCTCTGTCACCGACCAAACAAAAAGGAACAGGAATTGCCTGCTCCCTTCTCCGCTGAAGAAACGGCATCTTGACTACGACGGTACGATTTTGACGTTGGTTACACTCGTCGTCCCTACAGCGCCTTCAGATCGATAGGACGATAAAGATATGAGCCATTCCGCTTGTAGAATGCCATCTGTTCGATTCAGGGGAACCGCTTCTATCACTTCCCCATCGACGGAGCATGTCGCCGTCAGGTTAGCTGCGTCAATTGTCCAGCGGAACGTATGGAATTCATTGTAGGCTACTGAAAGATCATTCGCCTTATAGAATTCCTTGATTACCCCGTCTATTATCAAGTCTCCCGTTGCCACTGCCGCCACCTCTGAATCTCCTGCATTGATGCCGCAGAACAGATCAACAGGCTGGGCAAGACTTGTCGAAGAGAGTTCAATTCCTTGGTTAAGTTCCAGATGGTTATGGTTGTCTTTGACTTCAATTTGAGCTTCCACCCAACCCAGCCTGTTGAAGCTGATAAGCGGAAAATTCGCTTCCAGGTCGCAATTCATCGCATCAGAGGAGAGCGTATTGTCAGTGATGAGCACGCCGTTATTCGGCTGCAATTGGCAATCGAAGTCGCTGGCGTCTGCCCATTTGTTGTCGAGAGTCGTACCTGGAAACGTATCGTAAACATGCGCCGCGACAGCGGCGGCCACTGTTGCCATTTCACCGGGAGATAAGGTAGCAGTTGCATCTTGCGCCAGAGTCGTTTTAGTGTCCACCCCACCAAACCAGAGAGCGCCACACACCAAGCCCATGAGAAGTGTGATCGCAACAAAAGTCCGAAAACGCACGATTGAGATTACAAGAGACATGATTTTGCTCCTCCAATACACTAACTAATGCGAGGGTGAATGTAGAGCTTTTGCTTGCGCAGTGAGCGTAGCCTCAATAGCTTCCTGCACAGGCGCAGGCCATGTCGCTGTAAGGTCGGCAACAGAAACAGTAGAATGGGTAACAGCGGCAGGAGCTAGTGACGATTGAATAGTGGTCACTGAATTTAGCGTTTCCGCTACAACACTCAGCAACGCAGCGATGAGTAAAAGTATCGCAAGAACGCCCCTAATTCTGCGATGGGGTTTTGATTTGTCGGAGAGCTTATCCACAAGAACAGTTACATCGACATCCAGAGCCATCTTGCTTGCCTCCCACTCTGTACAGCGGACTAGAATTCAATCTGAAAAATAGAGTTTACTTCGCCTAACTGTAGCGGATTCCGTGCTCAGAAGTCTTGTGAAGTGGTTGTGATTCAGTGTGCTGCTATACGCGCGAACTGATGAATATCTACGATTCCTGATAGAATTTAAAATCGCTGAAGATAATTCAGAAATTCTGAATTCTAAAAAGGATAAGTGATATGAACGCCCGCAAAGGCAAGCCTCTGGACGAAGTTTTGATGTTTTTGGGGAAGCGGTTAGAACAGGCAATGGCTGAAATAGGCATGAGTCGAGAGGAATTGGGCGAGCAAACGGGTTATGAGGCAGGTACCGTTTATGCATGGCTAAAGGGGAGTACAGCCCCCAATCTCGCAACGCTGATGCTCATTGCCGAGATATTCAAAAAAACAGTTGATTGGTTTCTGCCGCCTCAAGCATATGCGCCTGCTGAAGTCATTATTGACGCTTCGGACTACGAAAACCAGAGAACTAAGCTAATTCAATCGATTCAGCAAGAGCTATGGATTGTCAACCGCGTTGGGACATATTTTAGCGATTCGAAAGATACGCATAAGGCGCTGAGAGCCGTCATGAAAGAACGTGATATTCGCTTGCATATCATGTTACCTGATCCGAAAAAACGCGAAGCCGTAACTACCGTAGCTTTGGCAAGAGATAGCGCGTCCGCTGACACGATTGCTGCGAAGGCGCAAATTCAAGCAGCGATACGTTCATTTACGACAATCATTAAACAATCACATGCTCCTTCTTTATCAGAACTTTTGCTCATTCCTTATGCTCCTGTCTGGGTAAGCTATATCGCCGATCCTCATACACCTTCCGCGAAGGCACTCGTTGCGACAGTAGTATTTAGAGATCAGGCACCTGTTACACCATTTATGCTTGTTGAAAAATCGAAAACCTCTACGTTATTCAACTGGTTCTACGAAGACACAAAAAGAATGTGGACAACCTTTGGAGGAAGTAAGAATACATAAATTGTAATATTTCTAGCCACTTTTATCCTTTTCTTCAACCATTGCTTCGTGTATAGAAGCTGGGGTTCAGGAAAGGAGAATCACGATGCCTGATGCAGAAACACCTATGGCGCTTTTTATCAAAATTGGAAAGGCGATGAAGGCTTGGGAGGATGATGGCTTTGATCTGGACTCTCCTCATAGCGCCGCGATGGACAAATTAATCGAGCAAGCGGGCGACGTGATACTTGTGCAACTAAAGCAAGGATTTCCAGAACTTTATTCGCTGGATTCCAGTATACTGAGATCGGCTCACAATAGTGAACTTGTAGCAGGGTTTCTGCAAATTCCTGCGAAGCTCTACGCAGGAAATCAACATAGTACCCAAAGCGTCGCGCGAATGGAAAAGGCATGGACGGATTTGAAAAATCGCCTTGTTGAGGAGCTTTCACCGGCGCAACCGGGGCTAAACGAGCAAGAACTCTCCCAACTCTCCGATAGTGAGCAATCAAGGCACGACCCCAAACAACTTGGTTAGCCTCTAGCTTTTCCTAATGGAGCACGGGCGTGCCATATAGGACATAGTATCACACCCGTCAGACCGCCGTAGTCGTCTGAGGGATTTGTCACCACCTTCTTTTTTCACACGTCCCTGCCCTCGCCGTCCTGCGCCCGCCTGTTCTTATCCGCAGCGCTGGCACTGGCATAGAGTTCCCAATCCCTGCCTATCACTGTAGCAAAGCTCACTTCCGCGCCAATGGCTTCCAGATGTCGGCAGCGCCGCCCCAATTCCTGCGCCTGCGCCCGTGCATCACCGCTATATGCCCAATGCGGCGTGTAATGCTCCACCTGCTTATCTTTCCAGTAGACAAATCCCTCATGGTCAATGGTGAGATGTTCTATGCCATGAAACCAGGGCTTGTGGTATCCGCTGCGCACATTCGCCACTAACTCGTAAAACGCCACTTCACCCTGTTCATTGAGATAGCCATTGACGGCCATCTCGACGAGTTTCAGGTGATGCGGCGCAAGCCGCGTCGCCGTAGCTTCGACGGCAGAGCTTGAGGGAGTTGTCGTTTGGACTGAAACCAGCAACACGACGATTACCAGAAAACTTATAGTCAACGTTCCTAGCCCGGCCACTGCGAGATATTTCCAAATTCTCGGATCGGTCTTTGATCTCTCGTAGAGTAACGATACAAGCCCCAGCAAGCTGCCGATAAAGACGATTACGGGAATACTCAATTCACCAGCGGGCAGATTAGCATTGAGGTTAATTACCATGAGCTTCTCCCATCTCCCAATACAAAGCGGCTAGGATAATCTCGGTTCGTTGGTGTGCTTGATTTTGTCTCAAGTGCCGCTTGTCAGTTCTATTATCTCGCTTAATATTTCCAACCGAATGCAGAAAATCACCAATCAAATTGGAAAATGGAGAGCGACATGAATGAAGCTCGCGGGACACGCAAACCAAAGAGCAAACTTCATAAGACCTTCAGTCAACGGTTAAGGACGGCAATGCAAAAACAGGGGATCAGTATAACGGAGTTAGCAACTGAGCTAAGCGAATCATCTGGGAAAACGTACAATGTTCAAACGGTCGAACATTGGCATAAGG
This sequence comes from Anaerolineae bacterium, assembly GCA_034432495.1. GTDB lineage: Bacteria > Chloroflexota > Anaerolineae > Aggregatilineales > Phototrophicaceae > Flexifilum. The sequence goes on from DAOUCB010000132.1 coordinate 51,995, forward strand.
GCACGGCTCTCCCGTCAGCAGATAAGTTACCTATGCTTGCCCTCGTTTTAAAAACGTCCACTGACTGGCTATTGGGTTTGGTGAGCGGGACGGACGACATCGCCCCCTTATCCCCTGTCAATAAGATGGAATTAACCTTAGAGCAAACAGCCACCACTTTCATTGCCCCCAAACGTTATGAGGAAACAAGAGACAGATTGATTAGTGGAACGAAGGAGGAACTCTGGATTCAGTCTCGCACGGCTCACTTTGTGGATACCGTCACTTCGACGGCAGAAAAAGCCCTATTTACAGCTATGAGCAATCACGGAATTCGTGTCCGCTTTATGGTTTGCGACCATCGCAATCCCGCGAATGCTAGTGATTATGATTATAACGACAACTATGCGTTGACCGTACAAGCACAACGCAGACACATTTTTACTGGCAATAACAGCAAAGTTGCTCAAACCATAGCCGATTCAATTGACGCGGTTAGAGATTGCGCAGCAAGAGCAGGTACGTCAGATAGACTGGCGATTCAGCTTATTCCGCATCCTGCGCCCAGCCTTGTCATTATCTCCGATCCAGCATCAAGTGGAGAAGCTATAGTATTGCTATATAACTTTCGAGAAGACCCGCTACACGCGCCAGTAATCCACGTTACAAAAAGCGACAACGAAAAGCTGTTCAATTTCTTTTGTGAGGACTATGAACGCCTTTGGGAAACAGGAGAACAGTATAAAACTGAATAATTTCAAAGACTTGCTCAATTCTTTAAACCAAAAACCCAGTCTTTCACTTTTCAAGGAGAAAAAACTCCTGTATAGGAGCAATTTCGCCGCTAGAAGAGAAATGCAATGGGTTTATTGGAAGAGATTGAGGAATTACGCGAGCTAACGCTGAAAGCTGGAGAAGCAGTAAACCGCTATTGGCAAGAAAAAAACCATAAGGAAGTTCACAAGGGCAGACCAAAGTCAGCAGATACGCTAAAGAGCGAACGAGCTAAAATTGTAAATGCAGCGTGGCGAGACCTGAATCAGATTTTGGAAAATCTGGTCAATGCTAAAGAGGCTTCATTTCCTGTAGATACCGCGCTTCAATCGGCAAGAGGGGACAAGCCACCGACAAGAGCGCACATGGTTAGTAAATTTTCATTTTACGCAGGGTTGTTTGAAGAGGATTCCGCAAACATAGATGCGATTGAAGGGTTAAATTGGGTATGCAACAGAATGGTTCAACATTATTGTAGAGTTCAAGAAGGTTGGTACGATAAGCAATCGAAAAATCGGGAAGAAACTTTAAAGCTTGGTGATTTTGAACAGGAAGATTCGAGAACACATCCGAAACGTACACCGTAGGCTCACTCCCCTGTTCTTTTCACACGTCCCTGCCCTCGCCGTCCTTCGCCCGGCTATTCTTATCCGCAGCGCTGGCACTGGCATAGAGTTCCCAATCCCTGCCTATGACTGTCGCAAAGCTCACTTCCACGCCAATGGATTCCAGATGTCGGCAGCGCCGCCCTAACTCCTGTGCCTGCGCCCGCGCATCGTCGCTATATGCCCAATGCGGCGTGTAATGCTCCACCTGCTTATCCTTCCAGTAGACAAAGCCCTCATGGTCAATGGTGAGATGTTCAATGTCATGAAACCAGGGCTTGTGGTATCCGCCCCGGACATTTGCCACTAACTCGTAAAACGCCACTTCTCCCTGCTCATTGAGATAGCCGTTGACGGCCATCTCCACGAGTTTCAGATGGTTCGGCGCAAGGTCATCGCCGTCATGGGTCGCGGCGATAATCTCAACGGCAAGGTCTATGATGGAATCCGACATGAACACAGCTATACAAATTTTTCGCGTTGAATCGAGCGAAAGTTTCCGCTTTGCCAAACGCAGTTGATTGCCTGTGTGTTTGCGTGTAGGGTATCAAACATCGCTACAGCGAAACACCGCACCACGCAAACCATCAACCCGTTCAACGCGCAAACACAAAAACGCTCAAGCAGGCAAACACGCAAGCATGAAAACCGTCGCCATCATCAGCCAGAAAGGAGGCGCTGGCAAAACCACGCTCGCCGTGCATCTGGCGGTCGCAGCGGAGCAGCGTGGCCTGCAAACGGCAGTGTTTGACCTCGATCCGCAGGCTTCCGCCGCAAGCTGGGCAGACAAACGCCAGCAGCCGCGCCCCGCTGTGGTGTCGGCGCAAGCCGCGCGTTTGCCGAATCTGCTAGAGCAGGCGGCACAGCAGCGCGCCCATTTTGTGTTGATCGACAGCGCGCCGAATGCCGATGCTGCTTCCCTTGCTGCCGCCCGCGCCGCCGATCTGATTCTCATTCCCTGCCGCCCGGCGGCGTTCGATCTGAACGCCATCGGCACGACGCTGGGTCTCGCCGCCGTCGCCAAGAAACCCGCTTTCGTTCTGCTCAATGCCGTTCCGCCACAGGGAAAACTGGGGCAGGAGGCAGCCACCGCGCTCAAGGGCGCAGGCGTGCAGGTGGCTACGCCAATGTTGCACCAGCTTGTTGCCTTTTCCCATGCGGTAAATGATGGCCGCACTGCGCAGGAATACGATCCCAAAGGCAAGGCGGCGGCAGAGGTGAGGGCGCTGTTTCGCTGGGTATCCGATCATTTGAAGCTAAAAACTGACCAGAAAACGAGTGTGCGTGCAAACACGAAAACATCCAAACGCAAGTGAGGTAAAACGATGAGCAAGCGTAGTCCGTTGACCTTCGATTTAGGCAAATCCCCCATCGGCAAAGGCAGCGTGCCCGCCAAGCCCGCGAAGGCTCAAGCAGGGTTGCCCAAAAACGTGCAACCACGCAAACAGGCAAACGATGCAACGCCGCTCGACAAAGCGAAAACAGGGCGCGCAGGAAGGCAATTCATCGCCGCGCATGTATTGCCCGAAGCCGCCAAGCAATTCAAACTCATGGCCGTGCAGCAGGAGCGCACCACCCAGGCACTACTGATTGAGGCGATCAACGATCTCTTTGCAAAATATGGTCTGAGCCGTATCGCCGACGTATAAACAGGCTTGCGCGCATACACGCAAACCTGTTTATTGAAGTTTATCGCTTATCGTTAGGTGATTGTCGCCTGTGAGGGCAGGGTATCGTCCCCCCAGTAGCTCAAAAGGTCACATTTTGTTGTTGCGTAGTTTTTCCGCTTGCTTGCGTTTATCAGAGGCGGCTAGCCCGGCAAACATGCCGATAACTGCCAGTCCCACGCCGATGATTGCTGTGGCGCTCGCCACAGATTCATTGTCTTCCGCTTCTTTTTCAGCCTTGTAAATCTTTTCTCGATCATTTTGTGAATCGGCCATCGTTATCTCCCTATTCTCCCTGATTATTTATATTACCACGAATTCACATACAATACAGTTAGTTAGCAAACTTATTACAACCAACAAATGTCAAATCCAAGTAGCACCTTTTGATATGACATTCTTATGACAAGATTGATTACTGGATAGCCCAGAACTAGAATGATTGCCTAAAACTTCGCCCAACTAAATCGTATTATCTCAATGACAAAAGCTGGAAAACAAGCTGAAAAGGCGGATGCGCAACCCCTGTCCATCAGCAAAGCGGACGCCATTGCCCTCAGTATATCGGCGAGCGGCGTCCTGGCTGTTATCAACAGCCTATTTACCTATATGCGTAGCCCTACAAAGACCTTCAATTTGCTGCAAGCAACCCTTTTGGCTGGCGGTGTAGCAACCATATTTGGCGGCGTATTTTTGCATAAGGAGCATCAGGAGCTTGAGGAACTGAAGCAGAATAGCCCTTCCCACGCATCTGCCGCTATAGTTGATATGACCAATAAAGAAACTACACGCGGCGCGGAAACTCCCCAAATATGAGTAATCTTTTCAGATGGATAGACCGCCTCACGGATTCGGCTGCCGCTCGTAACGCCGCTTACAAAAGCCGATAAAGGCGGCATCCGGGTTCTTCAATTCCGGCTTGCCGCTCTCTACCCAAAAGTTTTGCCATTCCCGTTCGAGAAAATACACGTCATAGCCCGGCGCGACCGTGCGCGCATCGTGATAGGTTTCCGTATCCAGCACCGGGAAGGCGTGGTTTTCCAGCGGGGCAGGGGCTTTCATCGTGCTACGATTGGTAAAGCAAATATTCCGGCCATCAAAGGAGATCGCATAATCCGGCATATGGCTATACGCCTTATCCTCCTCACAGATCATGGTTATCAGCCGCCGAAACTCCTTGTCCGTCGAGGCCGACCCGCATTTTTTCTTGAGCATGTCCAGCGAAATCACCCATTCGTCCTGCTTGCCGCAGTGCTTGCGCGCCAGTTCATACATACGCCGTTCCAGCGGCTTGCGCAGGCGGAAATAATCCCGGTGCAGCGTCAGCACTTCGCGCCCAATCACCGCGTTATACATCCATTTGGACAGGGTGATTTCGAGTTCGACCATCCGGCCAAGTTTCGGGTCTTTGACCCGGATTTCCCAGGCATCAATGAGGCCAAAACCGCTCATCACCCGTTCCCCGTTGGTCATAATATCCGTATTGATTCTTGTTCCTGCCAAGCGCTCGAAGGCTTCTTTCAAGCGCCGATACCCATCCCCGCTCGTTTCTCTATTGGTAGAAACCATCAGGTCATAGGCTTTTAGCCGTATCACACGGCTCGGCGCTTCGCCACGATTGAGCTTTGCAACCAGTTGACTGATGCAGTAGATCAATACGTCTTTATCATGAATGGTTGCCAGGCCGCGAACGCTCGGTGTGATTTCCACCTTATTGCCGTTATGTTCGTAGTGCTGAATACGGGTATCGGGCTTGGTGGAGAGCGAGAAGATAGGATGTTCCATGCTTGCCATGTCATCCTTCGGCACGGCATCCAAAACGTCGCAGACGAAGAAATCCGGGTTGGGGTGTCTGTCCGGCAATAAGGGTTTCATGCGTTTCTCTTCGTGTTTTCACCCACCTTCGCTACTTATCGTGTTTTCACCCACCGTTGTCAAGCATCGTGTTTTCACCCACCGTCCCGACATTTCGTGGTTCTACACACCAAACCCGCCCTATTTTCGTGGTTCTACACACCCGCTTTCGTGGTTCTACACACCAACCGCCAAAAATCAGGCCAAAATACCAAACGTTTTCAGTGAGTTCTGAAAGAGGTCATTTCGTGTAACACAAGTATTTAACTCAAGTATTTAACACAGAGGCGCGGTCTGTGGATAACTTCAAAAAACCAGACGCGGTGCTGCGCACCGCCCGACCCTCCGCTCGCATTCGCTCGCTGCGCCCCACGCCGAAGGCGTGGCCTGTTAAACGGCGTTCGCTACGCTCACATTTTCTTTTCACAAGTACAAAAATTAAGATAATTAATAAGGGATTTCTGACTTCATGGGGTCAGAAATTACCGCGAACTAGTGAAAAGAAAATTTCGGGGCAGCGCCCCTGATGGTCTATTTCACGCAGCCGCGATTCTTTGCGCGTGCAGACTGCTGTAGACGCGCAAATTCAGGATAATAATCAATGCCTCGCTCGTACCGCCGCGCTTCTGCTACTCCCTGCCTGACGAGTGCGGCATTGACGAGCGTGTTCCCCGCATATACATAGCGCAGCAGGCGACCATAGACATCCCTGTTGCTCACATCCGCGTCACCGACGAGGCGCAGCGATTTTCCCCGGAGCAACCGCCGATTGACGCGCGTGGCGACTTTGCCGCAGGCCGTATCGCGTTCCGGTGCATTGATGCCGAGATAGCGTACCCTCTCGCTTGCTCCGTTGACGTAGACCCATATCGTATCGCCGTCGATGACCCGCTCTAATCTCGCCCGTTCTCCGGCAGGCGTGACCGTCACCAGCCACACCACCGCGACGACGACATCATAGCGCCAGCCGCATTTGCCGCTTTTGTTGCAGAAACTCATTGAAATCTTTGTACCCCAAATATTGCGCGGAGTCGTCGATCACCCGCCGATCTTCGAGTTCCTGCTGGAATTTCGCCGTGAGTTCGCGCCCCGCCGTATCCTGGTCGAGGCAGAGATGCACCTCATTCATGCCGCTTTCACGGATGAGCGTGATCGCCCGCTCGCCCATACCGACGCCGTTCAGCACGATCACCGCCGTATCGGGTTGGCGCTTTTCCTGCCACGTCAGATAGGACAGGAAATCCATAAAGCCCTCGAATACCCTTACCGTCGTCGCCTGCTCCTGCTGTGGCGGCAGGATGAGCGAGAGGTCTTTCTGCCCCTGTACGCCCTGAAAATAGGCACTGCGCATTTCATAGTGTTCGCTGCCATTCGCCATCCGGTTTGGAAAGGCGAGGGCAAAAAACGTCCTGTCGGGATTCGTGCGCGTTTTGTAGTAGATTTCCTGTAGATGCGTGCGGGCGACCGCCACATCAATGCCGCGCTTCTTGACGTAATCGAGCAAGCCCCAATGCTGCAACGGCTGAATCTTGACCGTTTGCATCTTACTGCCTTCGCTTCTCGACGTAGCTACAAGCACCTGAGACGACGCAGATTGCGCCGCTCTTGGCTGTGTTGCCTGTTCACTACGCTGCCATCCCTGCATGTCATCGAGCTTGCGCAGCGCGCTGGACAGATCAGGCAACTCGAAATATTTCATCACGAAATCAATGACATTTCCGCCAGAGCCTAAGCCGAAGTCATACCAAACGTTGTCCTTTTCCCGCACATGGAACGAGGCTTTTTGCTCCTGTGGACGGAACGGCGAGGTGTACCAAATATCGCCCGGCTTCTCGGAGGCAGGCTCGAATCCAAGCCTAGAAAGAAGCTGGCGCATCTGAATCTTTTTAGCGTCCTGTGTACGCATCGCATTTGTCTTTTCACTAGTAGGCGTTTTTTGAACGCCAATGAACGACCGTATTCCCAGAGCAACAGGCGAGAAATAAAAATCTGGGATGCCACACCCATTCTCCCCTGTCAAGGGACGCTACGCTCAAGCCCTTGACAGGGAAGAACGGGCGCGGCAATTGGCTGCCGCTGGTTATAAGGCGGGCGCTGGGCGCGCCCTGCTTATAACCCCTTGTTGAAAGGAACAAGCATATGTCTCTCTATAATCCATTGGGCTTCAAACCGTCGTTTTATTGGGATGAAACCGCAGGCTTGAAGGAAGATAAGCCAATGCTGGTCAAGCTGGTGCAGTCCGGCAATCAGCGCAAGGCCATGCCGGGCAAAAGCCCGTCCGGGTTTGGCTTCACGGTCGGCTATACAGTGCCGTTCAATTTCGGCAGTCATTATGCCCTGTGGCATGTTGTGCCTGCGGCAATCGAATTGCGCGAAAGTCATCTCATTTTCGTTCCGGCCTCGAAACAAAGTCCGTTGAAAAAAACCCTGCCGGAAGCAGGCGAAACGGAAATGGAACAGGAAGTCGAAACAAAACCGGAAAAAGAAAAGCCGAAGCCGGAAGTCTCCGCGCCGCTCGATAAAAGCCAGCCGTCTTTCAGCGTAAAATATCTGCGCTTGCCGCTCAGCGGCAAGTCGCAGCCCGCGATGGCGGTCGGTGTCACGTTTCTCACGGAACATGATAATCATCGCCTCGTGTGGAATCTCCGGCCAAGCAGCGAAGAACTGGCAGCCGGGCTGCTCATTCTCGATCAGTGGGAAGGCTCGGAAGAAGCCGAAGCCGCGCCTGCAAGCGTGCGTTCTAAGGCGCATTGGTGGCAGCGCAGTTAAGTCAGCCCTGGGCGGCGCTGGCGCGCCAGCGCCGCCCAAACTGCCTAATGAATAGCTTACCGCTCCATTTCCCCTTTCTGCTGCAAGGTAAATTCCTTCAGGCTATGCCGCGTAATGCTCTCAATCAGCAGCGCATCCGCATCCGGTTCCATATGCCGCGCAGGATTGAAACAACGCAGCAGCCGTAGCCGATCATCCTGAAACAGGGTGAGCAGTTCGCCGGGCAGGTTGCGTCCCTTGATGCAAAACGCGCTGGACGAATAGAGCAGCCAGAAGTAACGCGGGGAGGTGCAGAATCCATCCACATAATGCGCATAGCTCGGCATCCCTACAAGGCGATCCTCGCCGTCATAAAGCAGCATCTTGCGCAGACGGCGCGAGCCGACCTGATAGGCTTCATA
>DAOUCB010000133.1:0-103524 GCA_034432495.1 Anaerolineae bacterium
GACAAAGCGCCGACACTTGCGTGCCGACCCGACTTTTACCTGCGGAGATTGCCGCAGGAATGCTTGGATTTTCATCCATTCTTCGTCTTGTAGTTTTACGGTTCTCATGAGGCTAATTATGCCTCATCTGTCAACACATCCTAGTTGTGCCATTTCAAAAGCCATTTGTACAATTTGGGGTTCGCATAAGTCTGCGTCCATGAATCATGCCCCACCCCTTTATAGACGGTGAACTTGACCTCGGTTTCCGTTTGCTTCTTGAGCGCATTCACGAGATTCTTCTGCTCCGCCAGCGGAACCGCCGTATCCGCGTCACCATGAAACGCCCAGACAGGCATGTTCTTCAGCCGCTCAAACCGAAATGGCAGGTAGTTGACAAACGAGCCACCCCCGCAGATCGGAGCCAGCGCCGCAAACAAATCCGGTCGGTTTGTTCCCGAATGCCACGTCCCGTAGCCGCCCATGCTCAGCCCAGTCAGGTACACTCGCGTCGAATCGACGTTCTCCCAACTCATCGCTTCCTCTGCCAGCGCCTCGACCGCATCCGAGATCAGCACCCAGGTGACCCCGTTCGGACACTGCGGCGAAACCGTCACAAAGGGGAAGTCCGGTTGCTCCTCGACGATGCGCGGAATCCCATGCACCTTGACCTTTTCGAGATCGCTGCCGCTTTCGCCGTGCCCGTGTAAAAACACAATCAGCGGGTGCTTCCCTTCGCCCGGTGGCGTGTGCAGCAGATAATTCAACTGCACTTTCTTCTTGAGTGTCTTGGCAAACTTCGCGGATTGTTGCGTTGTCATCATTCGCCCCCTTCAAGCGTAGTGTCGGCTTCGACAGATTCTCCCTCAACCGTTGGTCGTGCTCGATTAACCTTCGCAATCGAACTCAGTGTTGCCAGATTGGCAAGATAGGTGCAGGTGCTCGCCGTAAAGAAGAACCAGAGAGGCAGCAGCGCCAGTGACGAAAAAACCGCCAGCGCGACCATCAGCAGCGCAGCGCCGAACGTGAAAAACGGGCGGCGAATGAGCAGGATCAGGCTGTTACGCAGTGCCAGCCGCAAATCAGGCTTTTCCTGTTCAAGCAGCAGTGGAAAGCTGTAGACTTGCAGTGAAAGCCATACCAGCGAGACGACAATCACGATGGCTTCAGCAATCGTCGCCCACTGCGCCGACAAGTGCCCGTAATAGAGAAAATTGCTTGCCAGAACTACAATGACCAGCAGATTCAACAACCCCCAGAACCAGCTTCGGCGGAAGTAGAGGCGAAAGCCTTCGAAGAACGTATACATATCCGCAGACTTACCGTGTGCGAGGTGGTTGGTCGCGTAGAACAGCGCTGCGGTTGAGGGGATCAACGTCACCAGCGGCAGCGAGGTCACCAACCAGACCACATTCAGGGTGATCAGTGGGATCGTCGCAACATAAGCATCCGTCAATTTATCCCGCAGCCCTTTGTTGATCATGAAGCCCCCAGCCGAAGCGTCGCCGTTTCATGAACACGCAGCAGCGCCCAGACCAGCCCTGCCAACAGCAGATAGGCCACTGCGCCCGCCAACAGTGCCCACTTGAAGCCCCACAACATCGAAATCACCATCGCTCCTGTGGAACCGAGTACCGAAAACGCGCCATTGATCGCCCACAGCAGCGCAACTGTATGCCCCTGTGCTGTACCTTGACTTCCTTCACCAGCGAGGCGCATCAGGCTGGGGAACGGCATTCCCATCGGGAAGCCGAGCAGTGCCGTCAGCACGATAATTGCTAGCAAGCGCACAGCGAACGATGCCTCCAACAGTGAATTGACCAACCCCGGCAGTGCAAACCAATAAATCGCTGTGACAAGTGCAATCCACACCCCGGCGACGGCAACACGAGTCGGCAGGATGGCGGCTGACCAGCGCTGGCTGATCAGACTGCCAAGTCCGCCGGAAAGCAGCAGCGTCGCCAGTACCGCCGCCAACGACAAAATTGGCTCGCCCAGCAAAATCTGAAAGCGTTGAATCAGTGGCACTTCGACCAGCATGAAGCCTAACCCGATCAGCACCGCATAAACGATGTTGACCCACCCGCTCCGATTCCCCGCCTGCCGTGTCGCCGCACCTGTATAGAGACCAAGCACCAGCAAAGCTACAGCCAGCAGCGCCGCCAGCACCAGCGCCGATTGAATCGCCGGAGGAATACCGTAATCCAAATTGAAGAAATACGGCTGATCGTCGTCGGTTGGGCTGAGATTGTAACTCGCATCGCTCTGGATGAACGTCGCCATCGAGCCACCGTTGCGCAATGATTGGAACAGGGTTTCGTTCGTCCCTGGCGCGAAGAACGGCTTCATGCCCTGTGCTTGCGCCGTCGAATTCAGCGATGCAACAGTCTCAGCGGACAATGCATCCTTGCCGACAATCAGCACACTGGTCGTCGTCGTCTGATCATTTGAGGGATAGCTCCACAACCACAGATGATCAAGCGCCTGCGCCGGAGGGATACCCATGTCATCCATCGCTTGAAGCGCCGTGACCATCGCCCGACTGCCCTCCAGCGCGTTGTGCGAGACAATCGTCAGCCGCCCACCCGGCGCGAGGCGCTCAATGTAGGTTTTGAAGGCTTCACGAGTGAAAATATAATTCTCGACCAGCGCCTGACTGGCAGGTTCAACCGCCTGGGTGTAAACCAGACTCAGGTAAATCAGGTTATAGGTGTCACTCGTCCGCTGGACAAAGGAGCGAGCATCGCCCTCGACCAGATTGACCTGCGGCAGATCCAACACACTGCCGTTGTAATCAGCGAAATGCCGCGTTGCCGTCACGACTGCCGGATTGACTTCAACCGCAGTGATCGCCTGCGCGCCCGAATGCAGCGCCATCAAAATGTCTTTGCCGCCACCCGCACCGATCACAAGTGTTTTATCGGTACTGCCCGACGTAAACGGCAGGTATTCGACCGCGTTGTCAAACATCGTCAGTGAGGCAGGATCGCCATCGTAAGGCAGCATGTACGCACCCGCGCCGCCATCCGCGAAAATATAGCGTGAGCTGTGATCATTGGTCTGCACGACATCTACTCGCGCAAACGGACTCCAGGCCGTGTACATAATCCGTCCAGCCTGATTTTTATCTTGCAGGATGGCGATCATGGTCTTGTCGCGGGGGACTCCCGTCAGCGTCAGCGGGTTAAAATCGACTATCCCCGTCGCCAGATTGAGTCCGAACAGCGCCACGCTCAGCGCCAGCGTACCCAACGCCGCCCAACGCCAGCGCGAAGTGCGATCTGCGCCGCGCAGTGCAAATGCCGCCGCAACCAGCCCTACCAGCACAGCGAGAAACAGCGTCAGCGTGAAGGCGCTCCAGATGTAGAGCATCCCCAGCACCACGACCACCCCTAGCGCCGCGCCAACCAGGTCAGCGGCGTAAAAATTGCCGCCGCGCACACTGAAATTCTCGAAGATCAGACCGTCAAACAGGCCGATGAAGAAGAATGGTACCAGCGCCACCAACGCACGCGGGAAGATCGAACTCACGTCAGGCAGCCACGCGATGATCAGAGTCGCAATGACCAGCGATAAGCTCAGGGCAACCGAAACGATGGTCAGCGTCATGGCGGCATGAAGCCGCGCAGGTGTCAGATAATGTGCGCTGGCTGCCCCCAGGCTCAGGCCAAGAATCGCCAGCGACACCGCCAGAAAGGTGAAGTGATATTGGAAGAACAGCGAGAACAGCCGCGTCAGCGAAATCTCAAAGACCAGCCCTGCCGCCGACACCACAAACAGCGCAATCAGCGCTAATCGTCGCTGCCCCACCAATGCTTCAACGGCTGACTCAACCTGAGCAGAGTTCATCTGTTTGACCGCAGACGACCGTTTTGTTCGTTCCATTCCGCTAAATCGTTTCTCTGATCAATCATTCGTATTATATAGAATTGGGACACAATCCGCCCATTCCAGGGTCGTTTGTGTCCCAATCTATCAGCGCTAAATTCGCGGCCCGTTTACATCCACGCGCCGCTTTTTTCCTCACCCGGTTGCAAATCGAGCGTCTTCACCTGTGTACTCCAGTGCAGTTGACGTACCAGCGGTACAGCAGCAATGTTTTTCACCGTCCAAACGACCCCGCTGGCTTTCGTCCATTTCGCCGAAACCGTAAATCCGTCCGCTAACAAATCTTCAAAACCCGCGTGTTCCCATACAGACGGAATCGCCGGGAAGATCTCAATCTGATCGTCGTGGGTTTGCAGCAGCATCTGATGGAGCGCAATACAGCACGATCCTTCGGCAGTGCCGAAATACTGCATGTTCCACTCGCCATTTTCCATAACTTCGGTCATGCCACCAAACTGGCAAATGGTCGGACGCGCACCCTCTAGCGCAGCCCAGACGAGATCGCCTTTGTGCTGCCACGCCAGAATCGCGCCAAGCACCCCGGCTGACCAGGGGAAGCCTCGGTTGCTATTGCCATGACCGATCATCTGGCCTTCATAGCGCCCGATATAGGCTTCGGCAGTGCTGATCGCACGGCTGTCCGATGCCGGGATGACCATCATCGGGTAAATCGGCGTGATCGAACTCATGTTGATTCTGTCTTGCTCGTCCGACGCCTTGAAGAAGCGTCCGTTATAAAGTGCGCCGACACGTTTCGTCAAATCAACCGCGACTTCCGCGCAGTGATTTGAAAATTCGCTGGCTTGTCCCAGAATCTTCGCCGCATCGGAATAATGGCGCAAAATTGCAATCGTCCCGGCCAGATTCGTGCCATCATTTCGCACTTTGGTTGGGCTTTCGTGAACACCCACCAGATACCCGATACCGTAGCCATCGTCCTGCTGCTCGACGATACAGTTCATGAAAAAAGTCGCCATCCCTTCCAGAATTGGGAAGAATTCTTCGAGGTAGGCTTTATCCCGCGTATATTCGTAATAGCCCCATAGGATGTTGGCATATGAGCCGTTATTGTGCACCTGATATTTCATGTGCAGCAGCGTCCCGTAGGCTTTGCGCCCGTCGTGCGTGATCTCCCAATCCCACTTTAAGCCATCACAGCCAAATTCATCATGGGCGTGACGGCGGGCGTATTCGACCGTGCGCTGAAAAAATCGGCAGCCTTCCAGCGCTTCATAGCGGTGATTGGCTTCCAGCACCGCCCGCTGCATGAAATACGAATCCCAGAAGATGTGCGATGACCATGTTCTTCGCAGATTGTTGACCGGGATGCCGCCAGAAGTCCGGCTCTGCATCGCCTTGATGTGATACATGCTGGCGTCGTAGAAATACTGAAATTGCTCGTCGGGGATGTCGATGCTCGAAGCCGCGAAATATGCTTTCCAGAATTGCAGGTGTTCGGCGCGCAGCGCGTCGTAGCCCAGCGCAACTGCCTCATCGAGCGCTTGTGTCGTCAGCGGCCCCTGACGATCATCGGAAATCGTGAAGTATTTGGTGATGCTTTTGGCACGCACCGTCACCCAGCGATCTGCACCCTCTTTGCCGAATCCGGTCGGCTGTGGTTCAAGGCGCAGCGCCAGGATACCCTTCGTTTCACCGAGATCATAGCTGCCTTCCGGCGCGATCTCGCTCATCTCGACGCTGTAGAACGGATCGGTATCCCAGGGCATCCCGTTATTTTCCGGCCAGACGCCTGCGCCCATCCAGGCCTGAAACTCGACTTCCTGATCGAAGGCATAGCGCTCGATCAGGATCGAACGATTAGCGTGCAGCCAGGTAACGACCTCACCTTTGACCTTACCATAATCGACTTTCGAATAGAGCGTGCCTTCCTCAGGCACAAAGCGCTGCTCAGTTGCTTGCAGTTCGAGCCGCTGATCACCGTCCCTGATGGTGTACCACGTTCGCCCCAGCGGGGCGGCATCGTACCAACCTGAACCTTCGGCATGTTCGAGCGGCTTATCCAGCGGCCAGCGCCCCGCGACCATTACCAGCTTGTCTTCGGGATAGTAACGATCAGATTTATACCAAGCGCAGCGGTCTACGCTCACTCTGTCGGATACCATTGAGCCAGTATAGCCGACCAGCACTGCATCTGTGCCATTGCCAAGAAAGCAGTGATAGTAGTTATTTGGAAGCTGTACCAATTTGCACCTAGCCTTTGAGTCCCGTGAGAGAAATGCCCTCGACAAATGCCTTCTGGGCAAAAATAAACAGAATGACAATCGGCAGCATCAGCGTGACCGACGCTGCCATCAACAGGTTCATCTGAACGTTATTCTGACCATTAAAATACGCCAAACCAACCGCAACCGTGTAATGACTGGTGTTGTTCAGATAAAGCAGCGGTGTCAGGAAATCGTTCCAGGTATCCTTGAACGTCAGAATCGCGATTACGGCAAGCACCGGCGTACTGAGCGGGACAATCACGCTCCAGATGATGCGTGGGGTCGTCGCGCCGTCGATGATGGCAGCCTCTTCCAGTTCGCGTGGGATCGTCATGAAAAACTGGCGCATCAGAAAAATCGCGTAGGCTTCGCCAAACCACGCCGGGACGATCAGCGGTAGGAAGGTGTTCACCCAGCCAAACTGATTGAACAGGATGTACTCCGGAATGAGGATTGCAGCACGCGGCAGCATCAGCGTCGCCAGCAGCAGCGCAAACAGGACGTTCTTCCCCGGCGCACGCAGACGAGCGAAACCGTATGCAACCAGCGTACAGGAGATCAGGCGACCAGTGACCACGCCGAGTTCGACCAGCAGCGTGTTGCCGACAAAAATATTAAAGGGCAGCAGCGGATTGCTGAACGCATCTGGGAAATTCGACCACATGACGGGACTGGGGAGCCACTGAGGCGGCCAAACAAAAATCTGGCTTTCGGGTTTGAGGGCAGTCGTCACCATCCAGAAAAGTGGGAACAGAAAAGTCGCGCTCAGCAAAATCAACAGCGCGTAAACAAGGGTTTTGCGACCAAGTTCGCCCAGTTTGTAATCGCCCAGTCGGGCTGAGCGGGTCGCAGCCGTTTGATTGGTAATCGCAGCCATGATTTAGTCGCCTTCCCCGCTGTAGAAAACCCAGCTTTTTGACCATCGATTGATCACGAACGTCACCGCCAGAATGATAATAAACAGCATCCACGCCAGTGCCGAAGCGTAGCCCATATTCAGAAACGTGAAGCCCTCCTGATACAGATGCAGCAGATAGAACAGGGTCGAATTGAGCGGCGCACCAATTTGCCCGGAACGCGCCGTCGAAATCACGTAGGCCGAGTCGAATGTCTGGAACGCGCCGATCATCGCCATAATCAGGTTGAAGAACAGCGTTGGGCTGAGCATCGGCAGCGTGATACGGAAAAAGCGCACGAAGCGTCCTGCCCCATCGACTTCTGCGGCTTCATACAGGCTTTGCGGAATGCCTTTCAAGCCCGCTAAAAAGATCAGCATTTGCCCGCCAACGCCCCAGGCGCTCATGATCACCAGCGCGGGCAGCGCATAACGAGGGTCGTTGAACCAGTTGGGTGGATACATGCCAAGTGCGCGCAGCAGACCGTTGACCGGGCCAAAGCGTGGATTGAATATCCACTGCCATAAGACAGCGGAAGCCACACTTGCCACAATCGAGGGGATGTAAAATGCAGTGCGAAAGAAGCCAACCGCTCGCGTCGCCTCGTTGAGCAGAATCGCCAACCCCAGCGCCACGACAATTTGCAAAGGGACGCTCGTGAGCGTGTAAATCAGTGTCACCTTCAGCGACTGATAAAAGTCTGGGTCTTTGGTGAACATATAGACAAAGTTATCCAGCCCAATAAAGACTGGAGATTTCACGACGTTCCACTGGGTAAAGCTGAGGTAAAGCGAAATCGCCATCGGGACGACAGTAAAAAGGACGAAGCCGATAATCCAGGGCGAGACGGTCAGATAGAAAATCAGCGCCTCACGCTTCGCCGCCGGGGTCATCCCGCGCTGCTCCTTGCGCTTGGGAGGATTCGCTGCGGTTACTCTCATCATGCTGAGTCTGTCTTTCACACGACTACGTACAGGAAAAACGTTGTTTTAGAGTTTCGGAAAGAAGTTTTTTTGAGAGAGGCGGGGCGAATCCCCGCCTCTCAGGCTTACTGGTGACTAATAACGTTTATCGACTCAGCTTGCCGGGGTAGCGGCAGCCATCTTGTCCGCAAGGCAGGCATCGCCTTCACTGGCAGCCTTATCCATCGCGTCTTTGACGCCCACATCACCTTCCAGCACCGTCGAAATTTCCTGAACAAAGAAGTGATCGCCGCAGTCTGCCCAGTTCGGGGACATCGAGTCCGGGATCGGCTTCACGTTGGCGAGGTCGGTGACAATCGGCGCGGTCAGCGGCTGGGAAGCCAGACCCTGCTCGTCGATGATCGACTTCACGTCCGTCCAGGCATAGTTCGCGAATTCCTTCGCGCCATCGCCGGTAGCGATGTACTTCAGGAAATCCCAGGCAGCATCCTTGTTCTGGCTGCCCGAATACAGAGCGAAGCCCGACCAGCACAGCACATTGGCGTTGCCTGCCGAACCGCTGGGCAGCCCCATCGTGCCGAAGTTGAAGCCATCGACCGCCTTATAGTCGTTCAAAGGCCAGACGCCCGTCCACAGCATGGCAACAATGCCGCTCTGGAACAAGTCCGTGCCGGAGTAGGACGCCGCATCAGTCTTGCTGATGGCAACTTTGTCGGTCTTAATGGCATCGACATAGGCTTGCAGGGCGCTGATGGTCGCATCACTGTTCATGTAACCTGTGAATGTGCTGCCATCCTCGGCGATCAGGCTGCCACCGTTAGCATAAACAATCGGCAGAATGCCGCGTGTCCAGGCGGTATCGCCCCAACCGTCCGGCATTTGGATGCCCCACTGCTTGATGGTGCTGGCATCGAAGTCCGCCGACGTCGCGTCGTTGCCGTTGGCATCGAGCGTCAGCTTCTTGGCAGCAGTGATCATGTCGTCCCACGTCCAGCTTGCCGTCGGAGCATCAACACCCGCCGCCGAGAAAAGGTCTTTGTTGTAGTAAAGAACCAGCGGACTATAGTCCTTCGTCAGATAATACTGGTGTCCGTTGACCTCACCAAAAGCTGCGACCGCTGGGAGCAGCGTGCTCATATCGACGCCGTCGCTGCCGCTGATATACGGTTCGAGGTCTTCGGCTGCGCCGAGCGAAACCCACTTCGCCACATCACCATCGCCCGACATGAAAATGTCCGGCGCGGTGCTGGAAGCAAATTCTGCCAGGAGCTTGGTGCCATAATCCTGCGGCACGGCTTCCAACTGAATCTTGACGTTCGGGTGCGCCGCTTCATACGACGCGATGGCGTTGTTCCAGGGGGTCAGGGCATCACCGCTTTCCCAGCTACCGACACGCACTGTGCCGGACAGATCAGCGGACGCGTCCTGCGCCGCGACCTGGGCAGCAACCGCCACAATCGCAACAAAGACGATAAAGAGTGCTATCCAACTTTTTTTCATGCTCGCCTTCCTCAATTAAACGACTATCCGTCCTGCCACAAACCATTTCGTCTGAACGCTTGCCCTCTCCTTTCGTCAACCAATCTATAAGTAACGAGTCATGCGCCGGGAGTCTCCGGGGAATACCCCTGGCTCGACTCACGAACGACCAGTTCAGGGGGCAGCAAAATATGCTGCGCCGCTGGTTGCTCTTCTCTCAATAACGTGATCAGCAG
Source organism: Anaerolineae bacterium (assembly GCA_034432495.1). Classification (GTDB taxonomy): domain Bacteria; phylum Chloroflexota; class Anaerolineae; order Aggregatilineales; family Phototrophicaceae; genus Flexifilum. The sequence continues at coordinate 9,627 of DAOUCB010000133.1, forward strand.
GTGAATCAGCGTTCGCCCTACATCCCAAACGGGCTGGCGCAGCGTCGTCAGGCTCGGTTTAACGTGGTGCGCGACCGGCATATCGTCAAAGCCTGTCACGGCAATATCCTGCCCGACGCGCAGCCCGCAGGCTTCCAGCGCCTGAATAACGCCGATACTGATCGAGTCCAGAACGGTGACAATCGCCGTTGGGCGGCGTTTTTCCGGCAGTTCGAGGAGTTTCATCGTCGCGTCGTACCCGTAGTCGATTTCACCTTTGCCGCGCACGACCCATTTGGGATCAATCGGCAGTTCCGCCTCCGCCATCGCGTCCCAGTAGCCCGCGAGACGATCTGCGCCCACCCGCGAGCTTTCAGGCCAGCCCAAAAATGCAATCCGCTGATGCCCCTGTTCCACGAGATGCCCAACCGCTATGGCTATTCCGGCACGATTGTCAACATCGACATACGGCGGAAAGTCATCCTCGTCCGTCGGGCGTCCAAAACTGACGACCGGGACGTTCAAACGCCGGATAATCGGGATGCGCGGGTCGTTGTATTCGATACTTGACATAATGAAGCCATCAACCCGCCGCGTATGCACAAGTTCTTCGTAGGTGGTGTGTAAATCGCGGTCGGCGCGCTGCGGGAACAACAGAATGTGGTAGCCGAAATCTTCAGCGCTTTCGACGATGCTGTGCTGGAACTGCTCCAGCACGGGGCTGGAATGATTCTGCTCGTCGGATTTCCAGGAATAGCCGATTAGGTGGCTCGACTGCGTGCGCAGGTTTTGCGCCGCTGCATTGGGGTGATAGCCCAATTCCTCGACCGCCGACTGAATCCGCGCCCGAACTTCGGTACTCACCTGAATCTGGTTGCGAATGACCTTCGAAACGGTCTGGTAGCTCACACCCGCCAGCCGGGCAACATCTTTTAGGGTAACGTTTTCAGCCATAATTCACTAAAATTTATCAGCAATTTTAACAGGCGAACGTTCGCCTAATAATTTTCAATTCTACCCCTCGAACAAATTCGTTGTCAACTAAGCGCCTGGTTAAAGCGCACAAACATTACAAGATTTGTGATCTATTCGGGGTGTTGGCGGCGATAGTAACGTTTGGCTTTGACGCGACTGCCACAGTCTGCCATGTCGCACCAGCGGCGGCTGTGATTCTTAGAGGTGTCCAGAAACAGCCAACCACAGCCTTCGTTCGCGCATTCCTTGACCTGCTGAAGCTCGTCTGAGGCCAGCAGCGTCGCCGCAGACCACGCAATCGGAGCAAGCAGGCTATCAAGCACGTCATTATCACTCAGCCATTCGCAGACGAATTTCTCACCTACTCTAGCCACATGAAGCTGAACGGGTTTCGCTTCGAGCACTCCGTTCAGAAGCTCGATGTCGGCATCGCGGGGAGAGTTTCCGGCAGCAGTCGCGGAGAAGATATGATAGATTGCCTCGCGCAGAGCAAGCGCCAGGTCGAGCACTTGCTCCGCTTCACGCGGGCTTTTTCTGGCTTGCTGAGAGAACTTTTCAGCCACTGCCTGAGCGAGAATACCCGCCTGCTGCCCCCATAAAACCAGATCGGGATAGCCTTCGAGATACTCATCTGGGTGATCGGTCGCATGATCGCCAACAGTATTGGCAAAGTTGAGGGAGAGATTTTCACCAATCAACCGGAATTGTTTTTGAGGAACCGCTGTTTGATCAGCCATGCGAATCACCCGCTTGCTCAAGGTTGACAGGGGAGCTTTTCCGCGATATTCTCACCATCAAAATGCATTTTAGCTGGTTATATTCATCCGAAGGCAAAAGTCATGATCGATGAAAAGCTTGTACAACAATGGCTCGAAAACTACGTGAGCGCATGGAAATCATACGATCCGCAGAAAATTCGCGCACTCTTTAGTGAAGACGCCGTTTACCGATACAATCCTTACGATGCCGGGGTACAAGGACGTGAAGAAATTGTGGCGGCCTGGCTCGAAGACCGTGACCAACCCAACTCCTTCTCCGCAGAGTACAGTCCGGTCGCGCTTACGAGCAATACAGCGGTTGCAAATGGTCGCTCACTCTACTATGATGCCGACCGCACGACCATCAAGCGCGAGTACGATAATATTTTCGTCCTGAAGTTTGACGAGCAAGGGCGCTGCTCCGATTTCTGCGAATGGTTCATGACGCCACGCGGTCAGAGCTAATCTGCCGCGCGCAGCAGTCAGCCGCGTTCGTATGTCGCCCGCAGGTAAATGTCAATCATATAGCGTGGATAGCCGATACGCAGCAGATTGTCCTCACACTGTTTGAGCGACGCGCCCGCATCACGCCAGTGCGGAACTCGCTTGACCAGCGTTTCGATCTTTTCGCGCGGCATGATGATCCAGGTATCCTTAGGCACTTTGCCGTACCAGATGACCTCCATCTCTTCTTCAGAAATGGTTGTCTTCAGGTAAGGAGCAATCAGCACAATCTTGCGTGCGCCACGTTCCTCTTTCAGGTAACGGGCGACAAAGCGCGCTGTTCCGCCCAGATCAACCAGGTCTTCGATGACGCCGACAACCCGGTCAGTCACATTAATCGACAGTTCGTGCAGGATGCGCGGCTGATCAAGCGGCTCGCCGGGGCCAGCATAATATTTCACGCCCATCGTCCCGAAGGCAATCGGTGGAATGTTCTTGTTGATCGTCCAGGCCAAATGATCGTGCAGAAGTACCCCTGGCAGCATCCCACCCATCGTGATCATCACCGCGTGGCTGATCTGCTGTTTGGTGGCAATATTGTCAATCTGGTAGCGATAAATCGCACGCGCCAACTGCGACGCGATAAAGGTCATGACGTGGTCGGGAACGTACAGAAATTTGAGCGTGTCGAAATCGACCTCGGTCCCGGTTGGATTCTTCCAGAACTCGTCATCGATCTGGTCGTCCATTCCCCTCGTTTGTTCGGTGTAATTTGTCATCAAAATCTTTTCCCGGCAGCAGCAGCAAATGTCTACAACATACCAGAAAAGCCGCAATCTTGACAGACGCAACAAATCACTTTATCCTCATTCCGATTATGAGAAGCGACGTGACTAGTGGGATTGAGATGCCCAGCAAAAGCACACAAACTCGTCGTTGTCAGCGAGTCATCTCTTAAATATCGGGACTAGAGACATTTGTTTTTCGCTTCATAGCAGCGCACATCATGCCCCCAATTCAGCGGGGCTTTTGTTTTAGTCGGGCAAAGTCAAACCCGCGGGGAGTCAAAACTTGGCAGCCACAGAACGCACATATGAGATCGAAATTGAAGCATGGCGTCAGTCAATGGACGAGAAGCTCCGCGCTGAAACCGGCTGGCTGACGCTGACCGGGCTGTATTGGCTCCATGAAGGGCAGAACAGTCTCGGCAGCGACCAGAGCTGTGACATCATCCTGCCGGAAAGTGCGCCGCAGCAGCTCGGCTTTATCGACTTTCATGATCAGCAGGCGACTCTGCATCTCACGACCAGCCTTGAAGTGCTGATCGACGGCGTCGTCGCTGCCAAGACGACTCGTTTACGCGACGACAGCGATCCATTCGGCGCATCGCGGGTTGAGATTGACTCGGTGAATTTCTTCATCATCCGCCGCAGCGACCAGTATGCTGTGCGCGTGCGCGACCGCAATCATCCGGGGCGGCGGGCCTTTAACGGGCGTGTCTGGTTCCCCATCGATCCTGCTTTTCGCGTAACAGCGGCTTTTACACCCCACCCGCAGCCCAAAACCATTGACATCGTCAACGTGGTTGGCCTCACCGAGACGACCAAAAATCCCGGTTATGTCGATTTCACACTTCACGGTCAGTCTGTCCGGCTGGAAGCGTTCGACGGAGGTCAGGATCAACTGTGGTTCGTCTTCCGCGACAGCAGTCCGCTAACGTATGCGGCCTCGCGCTTTCTCTATGCCCCGCTTAATTCGAACGGCACGGCGACGCTCGATTTCAACAAAGCCTACAACCCGCCCTGCGCCTTCACACCCTACGCGACCTGTCTGCTGCCTCCGAAACAAAATATCCTGGCCCTTCCGCTCGAAGCGGGTGAGAAAATACAACCTGCCAGCGTCTAGATTTTTTGGTGAAGGACTGGAGAAACAGCGTGATTGACGTCAAACAACTCGAAATTCGCAATAATGAGGCCAAGCATCGCTTCGAAGCGCAGCTTGAAGGCGACGATTTCGCTTTCATTAGCTATAGCTTGCGCGGCAGCATCATCGATATGACGCACACCGAAGTGCCACCCGCCTATCAGGGTATGGGCATCGCCAGCAAACTGGTACATGACTCACTGGAATACGTCAAGGCGCACAATCTTAAGGTCGTCCCCACCTGCCCGACAGTCGCTGCCTATATCGGCAAGCACCCGGAATATGAGGACATCCGCGTCAAGCGCTTCGACGAGTAAGGGTAAATCGATAGAGGCAACCTGACAGGTTGCCTCTACATGAACTCATCCTTAAACAGGCAGCACACACACCGGAAACGGAACCGACGTCACCTCTCCGGCAGATGTCAGTCGCCCGGTTGCCGCATCGATGCGGAACGTTGCAATGGTGCTGTTGTGTTGGTTCGCAACCAACAGATACTCCCCCGTCGCATCGAGCGCAAAATTACGCGGCCAGTGAATATTTTCCGTCACCCACTCCACCAGCGAAAGCTGACCCGTTTGCGCGTCAATCGCAAAGACCGCGATGCTGTCATAGCCTCGGTTGGAGGCGTACAGGAATTTCCCCGACGCCGAAACGTGAATGTCTGCCGAGTTATTTTCGCCATGAAAGCCAGCAGGCAGCGTCGAAATCGTTTGCAGATGCGCGAACGTGCCATGCGCTGCGTCGAAAGCGTAAACGCCAACCGATCCATTCAGTTCGTTAATCTGATAGAACCAGTGTCCATTCGGGTGAAACGTCATATGGCGCGGCCCTGCACCGGCGTCGGTGCGAATTTCTGACGGGCTGTGAGCGTGCGGCTTGCCCGTCGAAGCATCGAAATCGTAAATCAGAATTCGGTCGATGCCTAAATCGGACACCAGCAGATAACGCCCTGTCGGATCGAACAGCGTCGAATGGACGTGCGCCGAATTCTGCTGCTTGTGAATCCCATGCCCGTGATTCTGGATCAGGCTGCCCACAACGCCCAGCCGACCGTCCGCCTCAACTGGCAAAATCGACAGGCTGCCGCCGCTGTAATTGGAAGCGAACGCCCAGCGTCCACTTGGATCGAGGCAAACGTGGCAGGGATGCTGGGCGTGCGTGGGTTCGGTGTTCAAAAACGTCAGTTTGCCCGTCGAGCGCTCGACGGCGAACGCGGTCATTGCGCCGCCGTTCTGCCCTTCGAATTCCGCTAGTTCATCGACGGTGTACAGAAAGCGCCCATCCGCAGAAAGCGCCAGGAAGGAGGGGTTCGCTGCCTGTCCCACGCCACCAAGCGATTCCAGCTTTGCCGTTGCGGGATCAAATTCGAAAAGGTAAATCCCTTCCGAAGGCGTACCTTGATCTGTATAGGTGCCAACATAAATCCGTTGTTTTGTAGACATCAGCTCATCCTCAAATAAATGATAGGTCTTGTTTTCTCGCCGCACATTATCGGGCGATTGCCACTCAAGCGCCGTTAAGCGCCTGCCGCAGAGCCAGCACATCTCGACCCGCATGATCGGATTTAGCGCTGATTATGGCATCGCTTGACCATCTGACCAAGAAACAGACGCCAGATTTGAGAAAGCGCTGAGGATCATTTTCCTCAGAATCAAAAAGCCTCACAGCATAACCATCAGCAGTGAGGCTCAAAGATATAAAACGCGGCGGAATTATGTGGCTCCGTCTAGAAATGGAATTACCGTCTCTACCAGCTTTGGTGCGTTGAAAATGTTGTAATGCGTCATCCCCGGAAGAATTGCCAGCCGCGCACTCGACATCCCCGATCCATCCCAACCGCCGTCTTTCAGCCCGCCGCCGAGCAGTTCGAAGAATTCGATCATCTGGCGGGGCAGCACCGCATCGGCATCCCCAGCGACCAGCAGCGTTGGACTTTTGATCGATAGAATATCCTTCTCCCAGCCGTAATCCGTGCGTGCCAGATTGCCCAGTTTGGTCAGCAGCACAGGCCAATCCTCGACTCTTGGCGCGATCTGTGAGTACAGCGCATACATCGGTGTCTGCTTCATCGGCTCGGCAATCGCCGCGCTCATTTGCTGCATCCCTTCCAGATTGTATGTATTCCACTGGCTCCGTTTGAACGGACAGGATACCAGCACCAGCTTACGGATCAAGTCGGGGTGGCGAATGCTCACCTGCTGCGCAGTTTGCCCGCCCATCGAGTAGCCCATCAAATCGACCTGTTTGAAGCCGAGATGCTCGATCAGTGCCGCTACGTCGTCTGCCATCGCCTCGAACGTGATCGGGCGATCAATATCGGCGGTGCGTCCATGCCCCTGCAAATCCACTCCGATCACCTGCCGCCCTGCCGCCAATGCCGCCAGATTCTCGCCAAACATTTCGATCGCGCCCAAGCCGCCGTGCAGCAGAATCAGCGGCTCGCCTTCGCCGTGAATTTCATAGTACAGGTTGATGCCGTTCACCTGTGCGTAACTGCCTGTCGCTACCTGACTCAAGTTGTATCCTCTCGCTCTACTTAGGCGATCCGCGTTCCGCTAACCGAATAGCCGCCGCCCGGCCACTGCCATGCGCCGCTGAACGAATTTCCGTCCGCATCGAACTTGCCCTCAAACCAGTTGTCGGATGATCTGTCACCAAACCAGATGCGCAGCGTGTCGCCAACCAGTTCATAGGTGTAATCGAGCGTCAGGCCGTCGAACAGGCTGTAGAAGCGGCTCTGAATGTCCGGGCTGGGGTTCCTATCAACACCCTGTCGATGCCCGATGATCTCCATCCCTTTGATCGGCTTGCCGTTCTGGACAAAATCGACGTGCTGCACCAGGAAGAAGCCGCCTTCCGTCCACTCGAAACGGATCTGTCCCTGCGCTTCGCCGCTGACCTTCCACGTTCCGATCAGCGGTTCCAGACTTTTCAGATCGGGATTCGGCGTTGGATTCTGCTGCTCAGCCATCGCTACTGCTCCTGCTCGACCATTTCTGCCAGCAGTTCGTCCAGCCGCTGATACGTCTCGCGCATCCCCGGCTCCATGCCCGAATTGACATGCCCATCGCGATCTGCCTGCGATTGATAGCTCAGCACGTTCCTGAGAAAGGTTTTGCCGCCGCGTTCTTCCAGCGTCAGCGTTGCCAGATATTCATGTTCCGCCATCGGCTCGTAACGTTCGGTGTTGACGATCCGTTCCAATGGCACAATTTCGTGGTACTCGCCAGAGAAAGCATGTTCGCTGCCATCGGGCGCGAGGGTAACGAAACGCCACTTCCCGCCGACCCGCACATCCATCACGCACGACACCATCTTCATTACACGTGGGCCGTACCAGTTTTTGACGTGTTCCGGTGTCGTCAGCGCTGCATAGACCAGCTTACGCGGCGCGTTGAACTCGTGCGTAATTACCAGTTCGCGTGCTGAAGGTAGTGTCAGGGTCGTCGTGTCATTGAGATTCGGGATCATCATGTTTCTCCTTGGCTTGCAACTCATTCAGATAATCGTCCAGCCGATCCATACGCGCCTCCCACAAATGTCGGTAGGCTTGCAGCCACGCATCAACCTCGCTCAGCGGTTCTGGTTGCAGTTCGTACCAGTGGCGCTGTGCATCCTGCCGCACGTTGACCAGCCCCACCTCGCGCAGCACGCGAAGTTGTTTTGAGACGCCCGGCTGGCTGATTCCGAGCAAATCGGTCAGTTCGCCCACCAAACGGGGCCGCTCGCGCAGCAAATCAAGAATGCGTCTGCGGGTTGGATCAGCGAGTGCTTCGTATGTCGTCATCATGAGTTAAATATACCATATTGGTTATATAACTGTCAAGGTATATAAAGAGATTCGCGCAAACTTCTCATTGAATTTACTGCCGCTTCTTCACATTCGAAACTGGGAATAATTGCGAGGATTGGGCGAGGCAGGAACGAAAGTGTCAGAAACTCGCCCGTTTTTAGGTCGGTGCAATTCTCTGCCTGTGCCACCGCCCTTTTCCGTCTCATTGATGGCGCTGAAACCGAGATGCATTTGAGCGAGTGAGAGGATACTGAAACGTCGAAACTTGTCGTTTTTCCCTCAGCTAAAGGGGAGTGCAAGTCAGACGCTTCAGTGTCTGTCTGAGTGTTCTTTTCCGCCTCTCGGAACGTCAGTTTCCGTCAGGGCGAGGGATTTATGCCCCCACCTGTTCCCAAGTGAATTTCCCATTCTTTTCGTGGATACGTCCTAACCCCGGAAACGGGAAGTGATAGGCCGAAAACAGCGACTCGTCATCCACTGCCCGCCTGAATAACTGCTTGCGTGTCACCGCCGATTGCACCGGATCGATGTCAAACACGGGTGACCATTCAGGACGATCCAGTTGAAACCAATGATGGGCCGCATCGGCAACGTGCAGCAGCTTCTCGCCTTCTGACGAAAGTTCAACCGCAATCTGCCCGACGGTATGCCCTGGCGCAGCCACCGCACAAATCCCTGGCATGATCTCAGCCTCCATCTGCCCCTCGCCGCCGACCAGCACGATCAGCTCGGAGTTCGCTTTGAGCGCCATCCACGCAGTCGGGTGCGCGCCGGGACGTGCCTCGCTCGCCCAGTACTCCCATTCACTTTTCCAGAAGATGTAATCGGCGTTGCGAAATACCAGTTCGCCCTTCGCATCGACTATCCCACCGACATGATCGCCATGCCCATGCGTGACAATCACCGCGTCAATGTCGTCCACATCAATTCCTTCATCGCGCAGGCGCGCAGGCAGATTACCCCGCTCACCGCCTAGTCCAGTATCGATCAACACCAGTTCGCTGCCTGTATTGATCACTATCGGTGTAATCGCCGAGTCTACGGCTTCAGGGTCAAGCCCATGTGCTTTGACAACCGTATCAAGCTCATCTTTCGGCGCGGAGGCCAGCCAGCCTGCCGCTGGACGCGGCGCGCCCCCATCATGGATCATCAAAACATCAAACTGGCCGACGTTAAAACGATAATTTGTCATCACCCTGCTCCTTTTTTAGCGTCTGATTGTAGCGCCAAAATTAAGCATAGGATGAGTTCTAAATCCGTGATGCCCCTTCACGGCGTACTTATGTTAGAATCAATCTGTAATGTGTGGTTTGCAAATGTGTAGTGAAGAGGGCGGCGTATGGACATTCTAGGCGTAGGCGGTTGGGAACTGGTCGCCATTTTGCTGATTATGCTAATCGTCGCAGGGCCAAAGCGTATGATCTCATGGTCATATACGCTCGGAAAATATGTGTCTCAGTTGCGCCGCATGTGGGCCGATACTGCGCAGATGCTTCAGAAAGAATTCGACGACGCGGGGGTCGATATTCAGGTTCCGAAGGACATCCCCACGCGCGGCGACCTGAATCGGGAAATTGGCCGCGCCCTTACGCCCGTCACCAAGCCCTTCCAGGAAACCATGAACGCCACCAAGAAGGAAATCGATACCACCAAACAGGCGATGTCACTTGGGCCTACGCCGCTCGCGCCCAAAGCAGCGCCGGTCACACCGCCTGTCGCTCCGGTCAAATCAACACCCGTGACTCCACCGCCAACTCCAGTCGTACAGCCTGTCGAAGAAAAACCGCCGACTCCCGCCAACGGAAACGGGCACGCTGATTTCGGCACCTGGTCACAGAAGAAGGATAGTTCGTCATAGAGTAATGAAATACCTACCCTAACGCTCTCTGGAAACAGTGAGGCGCTTCAATGGAATTCGAGTTCAGCGGCGAAATTTTTTACTGGCGCGGCCCCGCTCCCTTCTTCTTCGTAACCGTTCCCGAAGAGGAAAGCCGTGACATCAAATTCATCTCAAACGAGGTAACTTATGGCTGGGGCGTGATTCCGGTGCGTGTTCAAATCGGCGGCACGGAGTGGAAAACATCGTTGTTCCCAAAAGGCGACCGCTACCTTGTACCGCTCAAAGTCGTGGTTCGCAAGGCGGAGAATCTAGAAGAAGGCGACGACGTGAAAATCCATCTCGTCGTCGATATGATGTAGCTCAGGCCATTGAGCGTAGAAGTTAAATTACAAGGGACAAGTACAGAAGTGTGCTTGTCCCTTGTAATTTTCTTTACTTTAAGCTTTGAACTGCCCTTACGCGATTTGCCGCGCTTCGTACTCGCGTGCATGATCCAGCGCGGGCAGAAGGATCGCCTCGACATCTTCCAGAGACTCGATGTGCACGAGTTTGTCGCGAATCGCCGCCGCACCCGGCACGCCAATATGATACTTGGTCAACTGACCGCGCAGTTCCAGCAGCGCCTGTCGCTGTGAGAGATGCGTCGATTCGAGTGTCAGCCGTGCATGAGTCAGCGCCGCCTCGATTTTCTCGCTCGGTCGGAGTTCGGGCAGGGTTTCCCCGGTGCGCAGCTTGTGAGCAATATGGTGAAATATCCAGGGACGACCTAACGCACCACGCCCAATCATGACCGCATCGCAGCCCGTTTCGCTGAACATCCGTTCCGCGTCGTCGGCGTTGAGCACATCGCCGTTGCCAATCACCGGGATGCTGACCGCCTCTTTGACCTTGCGAATCCATGACCAGTCCGGTTCGCCCGTGAAGCCCTGCGTCGCAAAGCGCGCGTGAACGGCAATCGCCTTGACGCCGATGCCTTCCGCAGCCCGCGCGAATTCAACTGCTGTTGGATTACTCGGTTCCCAACCAGCGCGCACCTTGACCGTAACGGGCACATTGACCGCCTTAACGACCGCTTCGACGACCATCGTCGCCGCGCAAACATCCTTTAAGAGCGCCGCACCCGCCCCGCCTTTGGCAATCTTAGGAACCCAGCAGCCCATGTTAATATCGACTATCGCCGCGCCGTCATCCACGACCATGCGCGCTGCTTCCGCCATAATCGCGGGGTCTGCGCCGAACAACTGCACTGAAAAAGGATGCTCACGGGGCTGCCAGTCGAACATGGCATACGATTTTGGCGTGTGGTAAGACAAGGCCATGCTACTTAGCAATTCGGTGCTGACCAGCCCGCAGTCGCCATAAGAGCGGCACATCCAGCGCATGGCATGGTTGGTCTGTCCCGCCATCGGCGCAAGCGTGAGCGGCGAATCAATGCGAACATCGCCGATCATAAGTGGCGTGTCAATCGGATTTAGGGATGTAGTAGTTGCTGTGGTTATCTCAGTCATGACACTATGATCGCAAAAAGCGCCGTATTTATCAACGGGCAGACTTAGCAGTGCTTCAGCACCAAGAGCGGCAGTTCCGCCCGTACCCGAAAGCCAATCGACCCGTACAGCCCCCTTGCGCTCGTGTTTTCGCCGACGACGTGCAGAATCGGCACATCGCCTTCGCGCTGCATTTTGCCGATTAGTGCCGTCACCAGCTTGCGCGCATAGCCGTGTCGCTGAAAATCAGGATGGGTACAAACCGCGCTGATTTCGTGATAACCCGGCACATGAAAGCGTTCGCCCGCCATCGCTGCCAGTCGTCCATCCTGCCACACACCGAGATACGAGCCGAGTTCAATCGTTCGCTGTTCAAAAGGGCCGGGATGTGTCAGGCTGACCAGTTCAAGCATCGTTGAAACATCCGCTGGTGTCAGCAGTGTTAGAACCGTCCGGGCGTCGTCAGCGTCAATTTCTCCACCTTCATAGACCATTTGCAGCAGCGTAATCTGGCGCAGCAGTTCCCATTCCGGGCTGCTCGGCGGCTCGACGCCCACCAGCGCGATTCCTTCACCCGACGGTATCAGGGAGGCCAGTTCGGCATAGGCCGCTGGACTCGCTTCAGCGACCGCCGCAAATGGCCCTATCTCCGCCGGAAAACGCCGCGCTAATCCGCTACCGAGTGCAAATTTAGCCTGCTGGCTGTTCAGCGCGTGCCAAACCGGATTGTTCAGGACTGTATCTACATCGATCATGAAGCTGCTCCATTTCCCGAAATCACCTACAGATTAGCTGTATATGCAGATATTCTAGCCAATTAACGCTAAGGATTTGCCACCGCCACCAAATCTGACCAGTCCGCGAGCATGATCTGCGCCCGCTCTGTGCCAATCTGGTCGATGACCGCCGCCTGCGCCTGCTCCCACAGTGGAACCGCCTGTATAAACGTGTTCCGTCCCTGATCGGTCAGCTTCAAGATGCGCTGACGGCGATCCGATCCGGTCGCGATCTGCACAAGGCCGTCACGCTCCAGCGGTTTGAGATTGCGCGCCAATGTAGTGGGGTCCATGCCTAACTTCTCTGCGAGCGGCGTCACGGCAATTGACGGCTGTGCCCCCAACGCCCCCAGGAGGATAAACTGCGTCGCCAGCAGCCCACTCGGTTGCAGATACTGATCGTACAGCGCCGTAATCACCCGTGATGCACGCCGCAAATTCGCACACATGCACAAACTGCCGATGCGGTCAAGGAGTTGCTGATCATTCAATTTCCGCTCATAATCCATAAAGGCAGTATATACAGCTATTTTGCTAGCGTCAAGCAGTCGTGATTCGCTCACACACGCTTTTCGCGCTAAATTTCCGCGTAATCTCGCCCAACATCCACGAGGCTTCCTGATGGACTTTTACGATCTGGTCAACAAACGCCGCATGGTGCGCAATTTCTCGGCTGATCCCGTCGATCCCGCCATAATTGAGCGCGTTCTCGAAGCTGCCAAACATGGCCCCAGTGCCGGATTCACGCAGGGGCAGGATTTCATTGTCGTCACCGATGATGCTATGAAACAGCGTCTCGCCGATTTTTGCGGCGAAGCTGAATACATCGCGATGGGCTTCGATCCCTTCATATCGAAAGCGCCCGTGCTAATCATCCCCTGTACCAACGAAGCGGCATACCATCGCCGTTACCAGCAGCCCGATAAAGTGAACGAGTCCGGTGAGGAAATCGTCTGGCCCGTCCCCTACTGGTTCATGGATGCTGGTCACGCTGTTATGCTGCTTTTGCTGGCTGTCGTCTATGAGGGCTTGGCAGCAGGCTTTGCCGGGTTTCAGGATTTGGACGCCGCCCGTGACACCCTCGGCATCCCAGAAGAAGTCACGCCCGTTGGCCTGATCCCCATCGGTCATCCCGCCCCGGACAAGCGCTCACCATCGCTCAAACGCGGTCGCCGCCCGACAACGGACACCGTCCACCGTGAACGCTGGTAGGCAAACGCCATGAACATCGTCAACATCGGCTACAAATCGACCAACTATTATGTCCTCGTCGACGCCAGACCGCGCCTGCTGATCGACGCGGGTTGGCCAGGAACACTGCCTGTCTTCCAGAGCCAGTGTGAACGCATGGGTGTTCGCCTGAGTGAACTTAAACACATCCTCTGCACGCACTATCATCCCGATCACGCGGGATTGGCGCAGGAACTCAAGCGCCTCGGCAGCCAATTAATCGTCGTCGATTTTCAGCGTCCCTTCATCGCCGATCTTCGTAATCAGGTGAAGCCGCAGGATCACTACGTCGAGATTGGCCCGAGCGACAATCTCGTCATCTCGCTTGACCAAAGCCGCGCTTTGCTCAAAACCCTCGCCATCGACGGCGAAATCGTCGCCACGCCAGGACATTCTGACGACAGCGTGAGCCTTGTACTGGATCAGGGCGCAGCCTTCACGGGCGATCTCACCCCACTGCTGATGGCTAACGAAATCGCCAATGCCAGTTGGGATAAACTACGCGCCCTCGGTGTCAAGATGGTCTATCCCGGTCACGGCCCCGCAACAAAACTCGACTCCGTTAGGGGTTCTTCTTGACAAAATCAGCGATCCGCTGAATCTCGTCGTCGCTCAACCTGAACTCCTGCGCCCCGATGATGCCGTCGATCTGCCCCGGATGCCGCGCCCCGACAATCGCAGCCGTCACTTCAGGACGGCGCAGCGTCCAGGCAATCGCCACCTCGCCTGTCGTGCGCCCGTGCGCCTTGCCAATCTCAGTCAGCAAGTCCGCCACTGCGAGGTTGCGTGACAATTTTGGCTCCTGATACTGCGGGTTATTCTTACGCCAGTCGTCATCCGGCAGACTCTTGACTCGCTCGGGAGTCATCGCCCCCGTCAGCAGCCCTGACTGCATCGGCGAGTAGACGATCACGCCAATGTTATGCTGCTGGCAGAAGGGGAGAATCGCTTTCTCCACATCCGGTCGGATGATCGAGTACGGCGGTTGCAGTGAGCTGATCGGCGCGATTTTCAGTAGGCGTTCCATCTGCGCGACACTGTAATTACTTACGGCGAGATGGCGAATCTTCCCCTCGCGCTGAAGTTCCGCCAGCGTCCGCCAGCCTTCTTCAAGCTGTTCATCCGGTCGCGGCCAATGGAATTGAAACAGATCGATGGTTTCGACCTGCAAACGCCGCAAACTCGCTTCCACCTGATTGCGCACACCTGCCGCGCTCTGGTCGTCAAAGATATTTCGCTGATCATCCCAGACGCGCGCGCCTTTGGTGAAGACATAGGGCTTCTGTTGAATTCCCTTCAACGCCCGACCGACCACCTCCTCGGAATGACCGAGGCCGTACACTGCCGCCGTATCAATCCAGTTGATCCCGGCGTCCAGCGCCTTATGAATCGTCTGGATCGAGTCCTCGTCATCCTGCGGCCCCCAGCCAAATTTATAGCCGTTGCCGCCAATCGCCCACGCGCCAAACCCCACTGGCGTGATCTGGTAGCCCGTGTTCCCCAACGTGCGTAGTTCCATCTCCGCTTCCCTCGCTCTAAATATAACGACGAGTCTAACCGCTCTCGCAAACTGTCACAAGTTCCATGCATCCCCAATACACCCCCTTTAGCACAAGATTTTGTCTGTTTCCTTGAAGATCACGCGTTGCAGAGGATATTCTCATGTGGAAATTTGAACCCATGTTCGGGCGTGCGGGTCTATAATAAGGATGCGAGATCATCACGAATTCGGAGTTTTCATGAACGGCAAAAAAGCAGAGATTGTAGGTGTGGGGCTTGGGTTAGGCGCGGCCTTCGGCATTATCCTCGGTCTGCTGCTGTTTCCTGATAACATCGCGCTCGGCGTCCCCTTAGGGATGGCGATTGGCTTTGGCATCAGTTCCGTCTGGGCACAGCAAACCGGCGACGATGAATAATCGCGCGGATAGGATCTCGAACAGTCTGCTGAAGCAAACTTTATGCCTCCAGCCCGACCTGTAGAAGTTCAGGCGTGTCAGATACTCTTCTTCACCACACCAGCCCGCGTGCCGCGACCGTCCAACTCAGTTCAACTTCTTCGCCGCGTACCCCGTAGAGTGCGTTATGTAAATTCGTCACCACACAGGCATGAGCAGGAATTACGCTGACGATCTCGCCCACTTCCGGCGCGGGATCGCAGTTCGACACATCGACGTAGGCATGTTCTTCGTTCAGCTTGTAGATGCGTGCCGCCGGATACTCGACAATATGCCCGTAACCACCGTCAAATGTGTCGCTCGAAAGCGTCTTGCTGCCGCTATCGAGGATTGCGCGCCCTTCCGTCGGACGGCTGACTACCGTCACCCGAACCGTCATGGCGCAATCTTCCAGCCGACACCAGCCCTGTGAAGCCGTCCCCCAGTCGTTAAAAACGTAGGTTCCCACGCGAATTTCGGTCAGTTCCGGGACTTCTTTCGCCTTCAGCACCGCGCCTGTTCCGCCGCCGCTGATCGTATCAACACCAATCCCTGCCGCATCCAGCCGCTGAATCAACTCCTGCAAATCGGGACGAATCGACGGATAACTTGGATAGACCTGGATTCCGGCAAAGTGCAGATGCTGGTTACCCTCAATCGCCTCGGCGATCTCCACCGCCTGATCGACATCTGCGCCCGTCCGCTCGATCTCGGTTCCCAGTTCGACCAGCACACGCAGGCGGATATCCAGTGCAGCAGCGGCATCCGCCAGCCCCGCGACCACTGTCAGGCTGTCCGCCGAAGTCGTCATCCGGTTGTAGAGCGACAAATCGGCGAAGCGCGCCGTTTTGGTCGCACCGACGATGTTATAGGGAATCAGGATGTCGTTCAGCCCCGCCTGTGCGAAGACTTCCGCCTCGCTCACCTTCTGGCAGGCGATTCCTACCGCCCCGGCATCGATCTGCATTCGGGCGATCTCAGGGATTTTGTGCGTCTTAATATGTGGGCGCAGCGCGACCCCGGCCTCATCGCACCAGGCTTGCATACGCTCGATATTGCGTTCCATACGGTCGAGATCGATCAACACACTTGGCGTTTCCAGTTCGTAGATGTCCATCCCTATCCTTTATCTAAAGTGCATCCATTTTCAGCTTCGCGCCCCGACGTATGTGGTTTCCCCTCCCCCACTTGCTTTCAAAGCAGGGGAGGCTTGATTAATTAGGGACGGGCAGGTGTACCATCGGGCAGGCGAGTTTGTGTCCATTGCTCAACTTCAGTGGTGCAAGGATACTTCGCCGCCAGTTCCTCGTTTATCTCGATGCCCAACCCCGGCTTATCATTGGCATACATATAGCCGTTGCGAACTTCCGGCGTACCGGGGAACATCTCGTAGACCAGTTCGGGGAAGCGGCACCACTCCTGTACGCCGAAATTCGGTGCCCACAGATCGAGATGCAAGTTCGCCGCGTGACCCACTGGCGAGACATCCGCCGGACCATGCCATGCCGTGCGCACCCCATAGATATTGCCGTGAATAATCGCATTGCGCGCGGGCGTCAGCCCACCTATCTGGGTAATATGCATCCGCAGAAAGTCAATCAGCCGCTCCTCAATCATGAAACGCCATTCGTGCGGATTGTTGAAGAGTTCACCCATCGCAATCGGTGTCGAGGTCTGCGCGCGAATCATGCGGAACCACTCAATGTCCTCAGGCGCGAGCGCATCTTCGAGGAAGAACAGCTTCAGCGGCTCGACTGCTTTGGCGAAACCCACCGCGTCAATCGGCGTCAGGCGCTCGTGAATGTCGTGCAGCAGTTCGACTTCCTCGCCAAGCTTTGAACGAACAACTTCCATCATATTCAGCATATTGCGCATATAGGCGCGTGGATCGTAGTACGCGCCATCGGGCGATCCATCTGGGCGGGTATCGCGCGCGCCCTTACCGCCGTAGCCACCCATTTGCACCCGAATGTACTGATAGCCCTGTTCGCGAAAACGCTGCGCATTCTCAACGACTTCCTGCGGGTCACGCCCGTCGGCGTGAGCGTAACAGGCCGCCCCTTCGCGCGACTTGCCGCCGAGCAGTTGGTAAACGGGCATATTCGCCAGCTTACCCTTGATGTCCCAAAGCGCAATATCGACGCCGGAAATGGCGTTATTCAGCACTGGCCCGTTGCGCCAGTAACCGTTGACTACGCCCATATTCCACATTTCTTCGATGCGCTGCACGTCCCGACCGAGCACGAACGGCTTAACGTGATCTTCAATCGCGGCGACGACCGCGCGCCAGCGCTGCGTGAATGTCGCGCAGCCGAGGCCGTACAATCCCGGCTCAGATGTAATCACCTTGACGACAATCAGGCGCTGTCCGGTCGGCTGCGTCAGAATAACCTGTACATCTTTAATCGTAATAGGAGCCATGACTATCCTCACTTCAATTCAAAATAAAGTCTGTGTTGTTTATATCGGGTAAGGGCGCGGACTCAACTGTGTTGTCAGACCAGCGTCTACATACAGAATCTGCCCCGTAATATAGCTGGCGTCGGGTGACGCCAGATAGGCTACCGCCGCGCCAATCTCCAGCGGCGTACCAAAGCGTTCCAGCGGAATCCGTGTCGAAAGTTGGCGAATCAGCTCAGGATCAGGCGGCCAGGTTCGGTCAACGGCAATCGCGCCAGGAGCGACCGCATTGACACGAATTCCCAGATGCGCCAGTTCAATCGCCATCGTCCGCGTCATGGCGTCGATTGCGCCTTTGGTCACATCATAGGGTAGGCCATCCCAGTGCGAGCGCAGCCCTCCGACTGAACTGATGCTGACAATATTGCCAGCTTTTTTGGGCTTCATGAGTTCGGCGGCACGTTCCGCCAGCACATATGGAGTACGCAGGTTAACCGCCAACTGATGATCGAGCAGCGGCAGATCCTCGAAAATTTTCGTCCGCCGTAAATCCGCCGCGTTGTTCACCAGCAGATCCAGCGTGCCAAACTTATCCACCGTGAAGCGAATCAGTTCGTCGGCCGCATCTGGCAAGCTGAAATCCGATTGCAGCGCCGCCACATCAACCCCCAGCGCACTGAATTCAGCTTCAGTTCCAGCCAGTTCATCCGCGTCGTAGCCGTGCAGGACAACCTTCATCCCCTCGCGCGCCAGCCGCAGCGCGATTCCCTTGCCAATTCCCCGGCTTGATCCCGTGATCAGCGCCACCTGCCCCTTAAATTCGGGGTAGCGCGGCTGAATTGTCTCGTAAAGCGAAGCAGCATTCATCATGCGTGTAACGTCCTCTCTGTGCGATGCTCATGCTGTGCTTAATGATATTGAGGCTTGGCTGACAATGCGAACTTGGTCTTATCGTGCGCCGAGGCATTCGTGCGAGTGGGGCATTCACATGAATGCCCTCTGTTCGTTGTGAGGATGATGTCAGGGCTTGACGACGCCAATTGTCAGCAGAATGTTGGCGTAAATTCGTGCCTCTCCGGTCGCGATGACCAGCCCCACTTCCGAGCGCCGCCCCAGATCGTAGAAGGCGAAGCGTTCGACACGCTGCAATTCCTGACCGGGCAGCAGCGCGCTGAATTCAGCGAAGATTGGCGGGGTGCTACCATCAGCAGGCTCCATTACGTGCGCCGCTTCCACCGGAATCACGCTCACGACTGCTTCCAGTACATCGGTCGCCGAAACGAGTCCCGGTCGAAGGTTCAGGTAAACGTGCGCCGCCGCCGGATTGGTATGCGTGCCAAACGGGAAATTCCCGTCGGCGATTAACACCATGCTGCCGTGCCCCATACTGCCCAGCGCGCTTAACATTTGTGGATGAGTTAATTTGGTCGTAAGCATTTTAAGTTCCCCCTCAGGCTTTAAATGTGACCTGCGCGTAAATTTGCTCGAACTGCTCCGCCGTGAAAATCCCCGCGCCAAGTTGAAGCGTATTCGCTGTTCCCGCCGCGACACCACAGCGCACCTGTTCTTTCAGCGAACCACCCCTCAGCGTACTGAAAATAATCCCTGCCAGCAAACTGTCGCCAGAGCCGACCGCGCTGACAAATTCGACAGGCGGCGGCAGCGCCTGATACGTCAGTGACCGAAACACCCCAATCGCACCCGCCTCGCCCAGCGATACAATCACCGTCGTTTCGTACTGAATCGAGATTTTCTGTGCCGCCAGAAGATAGTCATTCACGCTTTTGAGTTCGCTGTCTACCAGATCAGCGAATTCCTGTTGATTAGGCTTAATCAGCGCCGGATGTACTTGCAATCCCTTCTTCAGGGCTTCACCGCTGCCATCCAGGTAAACTGGAATGTTCACCTGGTGCGCAATCTCAATCAGTTGCGCGTAAAAGTCAGTCGGCACCCCCGCTGGCAAACTTCCCGCTAGCACGACTGCCTGATAGTGCATGACATTGCCGCGAAACCAGTCGATCAGTTCGCCCAGCTTCTCCGCCGAAATCGCCGCGCCCTTCTCGTAGATTTCAGTCATAGTATGATTGACCGGATCGAGGATCGACAGGCAGGTGCGTGACTCGTCTTCCGCATGAACGAAAGCTGTCTCAATCCCTTCCTGATTCAGTCCATTCTCAATGAACTGCCCCGCGAAGCCGCCGACCCAGCCAGTTACCAGCGACGGCTCACCGAGCTGCTTCAGCGCCCGCGCGACATTACATCCCTTGCCTCCCGGCAAGGCCAGCACATTCCCCGCCCGGTGAATTTGATCAAGACGAAACGGGCTGATCACCGCTGTCTTGTCAATCGCTGCGTTCGCCGTCACACAAAGAATCATGGTGTTGCCTTGCCTGCCGCCCCAAAGAAACGTATCCGTTCACGCACAACGTCGATCATGGCATCACGCGCTGGGCCAAGATACTTGCGCGGATCGACAATCTTCTCATCCACCAAAGCAGATCGCACCGCCTCGCTAAAAACCTTGTTCAGTTGTGTCGAGAGGTTGACTTTGCTTAAGCCAAGTTTGATTCCCTGGGCGACGTTATCATCCGTCACGCCCGACGAACCATGCAGCACGAGCGGCACGTTCACTCGCGCGCGGATCGCCTCCAGCCGCTCCAGATCGAGCACAATGTGCTTTTCCGTCTCCGCGTGCATCGAGCCAAGCGCTACCGCCAGCAGATCGATTCCCGTCGCTGCGACAAATTCCGCCGCTTCATCAGGATCGGTCAGCCCCTCGTCGCCATGTGCTTCGTTGATGCCCGGCTTGGGAACTTCTCCGAGTTCCGCCTCGAAGCAGACGTTCGCTTCATGAGCAATCTCCGCCAACCGTTGCGTAACTCGCGTATTCTGATCGTGAGGGAGCAGACTGCCATCGAACATGACTGAGGTGAAACCAGCGCTGATCGCCTCTTTGACTTCACTCGCTTCCGCATGATCAAGATGGAGTGCAATTGGAACATTGACATATTCGATGGCAAGCCTGCCAATCGCCGCAAAATAGCGCAGTCCCAGAGACGCATTGCCGCCCCCAAAATAGACGCAGGCGCGATGGCTCACCTGCACAATTGCAGGAGCCTTCTCAGCCTGCGCCGCCGTGACAATTGCCTGAATCTGTTCAGCGGTATTGGCATTGAATGCGCCGATGGCAAAGCCTTCGCTCTGAGCATACTCGATCAGCGATTTTGGGTTACAAAGAGTCATGCGTACCTTTCAGTCAAGGTTCAAGCACAGGGTCAATTGAGTAGGCAACTTCAACCCGCCATTGGCAGCGAGTGAAGCGTGACTCATCCCGGATACTTTAGACCAATCTGCGCCTGTTTTCCAGCTTTGGTCAGCCGACTTCCGAATTACTAGACGACAATCCCCATCACCGGAGCCAGTCCCGCCGAGAAACCGCCGTCCACCGTCAGCACCGCCCCGGTGATAAATCCAGCCTCACCCGAAGCGAGAAACGCCACCACGTTTGCGACTTCTTCGGGCTGACCAATCCGCCCAATCGAATGCAGCTTCGAGGCCCGCTCGCGGCGCGAGCGCCATCCACAAATCAAGAAGTCATGAGCAATAACAACTAAGCGCTTGCACATCCCTTCGTGGCAGATATACAGGGGCAGCATTTGGATTAAAGGGTTATATTCGCCTGGATTCGATAGCCCGGACGAGGATCAACCATGGCTTCGCTGACTGATAGCACTCGGCAAATATTCTCTTTAGGCGACTTCCCGCTCGAAGGCGGCGTCACTTTACCCGACGCGAAATTAGCCTACGTCACGATAGGGACATATCGCCCCGAACGCAATACGGCCATTCTGCTCCCGTCCTGGTACGCTGGAGATTATCAGGGTTACGAATTTCTGATTGGCGAGGATAAGGCACTCAATCCCGACGAACATTTCCTGGTCCTGACCGAAATGTTCGCCAATGGCGAGTCATCATCACCGAGTAACACTCCATCCCCGTTCAATGGGCCTAACTTTCCACGAATCGCCATCCGCGATAACGTCACCGCCGCTTATCGCCTCCTGACAGAGAAACTGGGCGTAACGCATCTGAAAGCGGTGATTGGATTTTCGATGGGTGCGCAGCAGGCCTTTCAGTGGGCTGTCAGTCATCCCGATTTCGTCGATGCCATCGTGGCAAGTTGTGGTACGGCCAAAACCTACCCGCATGGCTTCGCCAGACTTGAAAGCGCGATCAGCACATTCAAGGCAGATGAAGCTTTTCAGGACGGGAATTATTCGGCGTTTCCAGAAAAAGGCTTCGCGGCCTGGTCACAACATTGGAAAGCGTGGATGTTCTCTCAGGAATGGTATCGACAGGAGCTGTTCAAAGCCAACTACACCGGTCTCGATGAGATGCTGCAAGATCACACCGATTGGCAGGGGAGCGACGCAAACAATCTGATTTCGCAAGCCATCACCTGGCAGCAGCATAACGTCGGCACAACTCCCGGTTTCGACGGCGACCACGAAAAAGCGCTGGCGTCAATTCAGGCTCAGGTGCTTTATCTGCCTGGTCAGACAGATCTCTATTTCCCAATCGGGGATGCAGAATACGAGCGTCAATTTATCCGGCACCTAAATTTCGCACCCATTCCGTCGATCTGGGGACACACCGCTGGAGCTGGCCCTAACCCGGAAGACGCGGCTTTTGTCAATGCGGAAGTACGGAATTTCCTGACAGGTTTGCCCAAAACGCGCTAAGGTTAGGCAATAACGCTCTCCACGTAGAGCGAATGCGCTGAATCACTGTCTGAGTAATTTCTTCTACTCATTACTCAATTACTCGTTACTTCTTTTTGCTTTTCCTCAGCACTCGGCAAACAGCCGAAGGTCGCCCAGTACTCAGCACTGTTTTTAGTTCCGCCAGCCGCTGCCGCCTGCCAGCCACCCACCATCGACAGGCAGTACTGTGCCCGTGATATAAGTCGCTGCATTCGAGGCCAGAAACACTGCTGTCCCGGCGATGTCTTCCGGCTTGCCCAGGCGATTCATTGGGATTTTCGAGAGCCGGATCGCCAGCGCATCCGGGTTCACCAGCAGATTTTCCGTCAGCTTCGTGACAATCGTCCCCGGCGCAATCGCGTTGACGCGAATATTGTCCGCTGCCCACTCGACAGCCTGCGCCCGCACCATCGAACCAAGTCCGCCGTTGCCCGTCGTGTAAGCGATGTGGTTGGGGATACCGAAAAAGGTCGAGAGCGAAGCAATGTGGATGATCGCACCACCACCTGTCTCGCGCATCTGTTTAGCAGCGGCCTGCGCGAGAAAAAAGCGCGCCTTCAGGTTCAGGCTGATCACCGCATCCCAGTCTTCCTCGGTGTGATCATAGGCATTCTTGCGCACGTTTCGCCCGGATGACGTGACCAGAATATCCAGCCCGCCCAACGCTTCTGCGGCCTGATCAACGACCAGCGCCGCCGTGCCCGACATGCCGAGATCGACCGGTAACAGCGCTGCTTTTCGCCCTGCCCCCTCGACCTGATCAGCCGTTTCGCGCAGTTCGGTTTCGGTGCGGCTAGCGAGCGCGACATCCGCCCCGCTTTCAGCCAACGCAACCGCAATCGCCTGACCGATTCCGCGTCCCGCGCCCGTGACGAACGCCTTCCGCCCCACTAATGAAAATAGTTCATTCATCGAAAAACTTTACCTTAGAGGCGCACAAATGTGCGCCTCTACAAATAAATTCGGAGAATATTGACCCTACTTCGCGATGCTCGGTTGACGCAGCAGCAAATCGGTCACGCTGACTTCGGCATCTGCCTTGACCTTGAACGCCAGTGGGTAGCGTGCGTCCTGCTTGACAGGGAGCGCATAGGCTCCGTCTTCGCCGTAAAGTTCGGTCAACACCGTACCAATGTCGCCGCGCACCAATACCGCCGACTCTGGCTTGTTCGGCAACTGCAAGCGATCTACAAAACGCAGTTCGAATTCTTCGCCGCGAAACTTGAGCCTCGGCGTGAACGAGCGATCGGCTTCGAGCAGGCGCGCCGCCGTCAGCGCAAGTCGAATGGAGCTGCGAAGCTGGGTTTGCAGATCAGGATCGACCTGGCGCTTGCGTGTGACCAGCAGACCAAGCCGCCCAGCGCGACTCTCCATAGTGTAGTCGGTGTCATGACCGATTAGGACGATACTTGGACCCTCAAAGACATGGCGGTAGTCCGCCACGTCAACCAACTGGCCTTCGAGCGATTTCTGCTGAATCCAGCGCTGAAAGACGGGCGCGAAGGCCGCTAGATCGACCTCTTCGGCGTTGGCGAGAAAAAATTTAACCTGGGTGCGCAGTGGGATCATTTTCAGCCTCCGATGATGCTGCCATTAACGCGGGCTTCGCAAGAATAGACCGCTTCGATGAATAACTGCGCTTCTTCGAGAATACGCCGCGCCACATCCGCATCTGGTTTCGCGGGCGGATTTTCGTGGCGCTGGGTGAGAAACTGGGCGAACTTGCCGCCCGCAAAGGGGTCAAAGAAGAGCTTCGTATCGACAAAGCGCGTGAGGAATTCCGAGACAACTTTGTCCGGGTCATCACCTACGTCGAGGAAGCTGGTACGCACGAGCGCGCGCGCCGCCGAAAGCATCGAGCGGTATGCCTGATCATCGGCTTTGGCGAAATCGCCGTCATCGAGCGCGAGAATGCCTTCAAAGTGGGTCGATTCGGCCTTCGCAATCTCCATCGAGAAGAGCGAAACGACTTCGCCCGCGCATTCGCCGACGCCAATATCGCCGAGCGAGTATTCGCGCGAATCGCCCCAGTCGGT
The DNA here is from genome assembly GCA_034432495.1 of Anaerolineae bacterium. Lineage (GTDB taxonomy): Bacteria > Chloroflexota > Anaerolineae > Aggregatilineales > Phototrophicaceae > Flexifilum. Next base: position 33,968 of record DAOUCB010000133.1, read on the forward strand.
GTAGAACGAGGGATCAATTTCGTGCGGCGGCACATTCTGGAACGGTTCGAGAATGGTGCGGACTTCCTTCTTGCCTAGGCGTGTAATCCACGTCTGGAAGCTCTCATCGGCGCTGCGTTCGTTGGCGTAGCGGGTGGTAATGGCATCGAGAACATCCGGCACACGCTTAGACGGCACTGCGCCAATCGCGAGACCGTAGCTGCCCGCGTTGTTCTTCCATTGACCGCCGAGAACAACTTGGAAATGCGGGACAAGATAGTTGCCAGAACGGCGGCTGTTGCCGAAGAAACCAATATCGGCGACGTGATGCTGACCGCAGGAGTTGAAGCAGCCGCTGATCTTGATCTTGAGTTCCTTGACAGCTTCGGGCATGGTCGGCAGCTTGGCAGCGAGTTCCTGCCGCAATTCGCCTGCCAGCCCGCGCGAGGAGGCGATGCCGAGCTTGCAGGTGTCCGTGCCGGGGCAGCTTGTGATGTCCACAATCGTGTCGATGCCAGGTTCAGCGAGGCCAATCGCCTTCAATTCGCTGTAGAGAATGGGCAAATCCGCTTCGGAAACCCAGCGCAGGACGATATTCTGCTCGACGGTAGTACGCAGGTTATCGCCCGCAAACTTGCGAGCGATGTCCGCCAACTGGAACATCTGCGTCGAGGTGATATCGCCGAGCGGCAGGTTGATGTAGACGACGACGTAGTTTTCCTGGCGCTGCTGGTAAATGTTGGTCTGATACCAGTTCTCGAAGCCGGCAGGACGCGCCGCCCCGTTGAGCGAAAAGGCAGGCTTGGCGGGAATTTCGTGGTAGGAGGGGAGTTCGTTGAGGTAGTCCGTCCAGCGCTCGTCTGCCGGAAGAGTTTCGCGTTCCTCGAAAACCAGACGACGGAATTCCTCGATGCCTAACTGCTCGACCAGGAACTTGAGCCGGGCGCGGTTACGATTCTTCTTCTCGCCGAGGCGGGCGAAAACGCGGGCAATCGCCTGCGTTAGCGGCAGAATTTCGTCTTCGGTGACGAAGTCCTTGAGGAGCTTGGCAGGATGCGGGATCGTACCGAGTCCGCCACCGACGTACATGGCGAAGCCGCGCACGAGCTTGCCATCAACTTCTTTGACGCGCGCCAGGAGGCCGAGATCGTGGATGTTGACCAGACCACAGGAATGCTGCTCGCAGCCAGAGAAGGCGGGTTTAAACTTGCGCCCGAAGTCCTGCGTATCAGGGTGACCGAGCAGGAAATACATCATCGCGTGGGCATACGGTGTAATATCGAAGGCTTCATCATTGCAGACGCCCGCCAGCGGGCAGCCAGTGATATTACGGACAGCATTACCGCAGGCTTCCTGGGTGGTGATACCAACCGCCGCCAAACGGCGCATCAAGTCGGGAGTGTCTTCGATGTGGACGTAGTGCAGTTGGAAATCCTGCCGGGTGGTGACGTGGAGAATGCCGTCCGAATACTCGTCGGCCAGTTCCGCCAACACTTCCATTTGCTCGGGCACAAGGCCGCCCGCTGGCAGCTTGATGCGCTGCATCCCTGGCGCATCCCAATATGTGTTCGGGCCTTTGGTCAGGTCGCCCGCCGGATAGGTGAGCGTCTGAGTCTTGGTGCCGTCGAAACGCTGACCGTTGTCGTAGCGCTGACCGTAAATGCCCCAGCGCAGGCGGCTTTCCGCAAAAACTTTTTCGTCGAGTTTATTCTGAAGGCGAAGCCCTACCTGTCCCGCAAAAATCTCAATATCTTCAGCACGTTCGTCGGGGATGCGCTCGCCCAACACGTCCTTCCAGTTCTGCTCAGCCATTCCCTGCTTCTCCTCTGTAAAACCCTGGTGAAACACATATAAAAAAAGACCGATCCCTGGGGGATTGGCCTTTTTTAAGCGGTAAACGAAACTACCCTACGCCGACGCCACCCGGATGGTTGCAAATTGAATAGACGTGCAACAACACATTGCACAACGACACGAATTTGAGTACATTCCATCAGGCATCATAACGTAGAAACTACCACATCTCGGTGGCCTCTGTCAACTTTGCATCGGATGATGGTCTATGGGCGATTTTTGAAATGCGCAGGCGCTTTGAATCGTGTGCGCCGTCGGTCTAAATTAGAGCCTCACCGCCCGCAAATCGTCAACAGGTCCTAAATACCTAAATAGAGGAGTTTTACATGAGTGTGAAGTTCGGAACGTTCGTCCCCCAGGGCTGGCGGATGGATCTGGTCGAAATCGACGATCCGCTTGAGCAGTACAATGCAATGACCCAGGTAGGCAAGGCCGCTGAGCAGGCCGGTTATGATTCAATCTGGGTGTTCGATCATTTTCATACCGTGCCTACGCCAGAAATCGAGACGACTTTCGAGGCCTGGACGATCACGGCAGGATTGTCGCGGGATACGTCGAGCATACGCATCGGGCAGATGGTGACGTGCAACGGCTATCGCAACCCGGCTTATCTGGCAAAAGTCGCCTCGACGGTCGATGTACTCAGCCGAGGAAGGCTGATCTGCGGGCTGGGCGCAGGCTGGTATGAACATGAGTGGCGCGCTTACGGCTACGGCTTCCCCGACATCCCAGCGCGCATGGGCGCGTTCCGCGAGTCGGTCGAAATCGTCGTCAAAATGTGGACAGAAGAAAAAGCGACGTTTAAAGGCAAATTTTACTCGATTGACGGCGCGATCAACGAGCCGAAGGGCGTGCAAAAGCCGCACATCCCGCTGTGGTTGGGCGGTGGCGGCGAAAAAGTTACGCTCAAGCTGGTGGCTCAGTGGGGCAACGGCTGTAACGTCGGCGGCGGCAAAATCGATATTGTGCGCCAGAAGCTGGATGTGCTGCGCCAACACTGCGCGAATGTGGGACGTAATTTCGATGAGATCACACGCAGCACGAGCATGAACATATTCCTGCTCGAAGATGGTGCTGATCCTGTACAGGCGACGGCCAAAGCACGTGGCGCAGCAAGTTACGAAACTTTTGCCCGCGACAATTTTGTCGGCACATCGGCGCAAATCAGCGAACAAATTTCACAGTTGAGCGAATTGGGCATAAATTATGTGATTACGTCGTTTCCGCGTGTCGCATACGATCACACAATGCTGCATCGTTTTGCCAGCGAGGTCATGCCTGCGTTTGCATAATCACGCCCGCGTGACCATCCCCTCAGGAGAATTCTTGTGAAACAGATTAGTTTAAGCGGCGACTGGCAGTTGCATCAACTTGAGGAGACTCAAGTCAGTGGGGCGATTCCAGCGCTGGTTCCCGGCTGCGTCCATATGGATTTGCTGCGCGCCGGAAAACTTGAAGACCCTTTTTACCGTGACAACGAGGCGCGCCAGTACTGGATCGGTGAAAGCAACTGGACGTATGAGCGCACGTTCACCGTCCCGGCTGAGCTATTTCAGAACCAGCGTGTCCTGCTGCACTGCTTCGGGCTGGATACGCTGGCGACAGTAGAGATCAACGGCGCGGTGGTCGGCATCGCCGACAATATGTACAGGACATGGCTGTTCGACGTGAAAAACCAGCTTAAAGCGGGCGAGAATACGATCAGCGTGCGCTTTGACGCGCCCATGAATTACCTGCGTGAGCAGGACGCCCGCAATGGCAAACTGCCCTCGTGGGCAGGGAATGATCGCCTGCACGGGGTTGGGTGGCTGCGCAAAGAGCCGTCCAACTTCGGCTGGGACTGGGGGCCAAAACTGGTCACGAGTGGCATCTGGCGCGAGATCGAAATCATCGGCTACGACGAGCGCCTGACAGAGATCGCCATTCGGCAGCAGCACAGCAGCGACAAAGTCGATCTGGCAATTCAGGTTGGAGTCGAGAATCCCGCAGGGACGACTTTGACGGCTCGCGTCGAAGTTTCGCTGGATGGCGCGATCATCGCTTCGGCTGACGTACCCGTTGGTGCTGACGGTGCAAGCGCAGCCCTAACGATCTCTGAGCCAAAACTCTGGTGGGTACATGGCCTCGGCGAACAACCGCTCTACAGCGTGCGTGTCCAATTGATCAATGCCAGCGGTCAGGTGATCGATGAACAGAGCAAGCACATCGGCCTGCGCACGATTACGCTGGAACGCCATCCCGACGCGCAGGGTGAGTCGTTCTATTTTGCCGTGAATGGGGTGCCGTTTTTCGCCAAAGGCGCGGACTGGATTCCAGCAGATACGTTCGTCCCGCGCCTGACCGCTGAAAACTACGAGCGTCTGATCGCCGACGCTGCCGATGCCAACATGAATATGCTGCGGGTGTGGGGCGGCGGCGTCTACGAACAGGATGTGTTTTACGACCTGTGCGACCAGTATGGCATCGCCATCTGGCAGGATTTCATGTTCGCCTGCGGAACCTACCCCACCTACGACGCCGAATTCATGAAGAATGTGCGCGCCGAAGCGGAAGACAACGTCCGTCATCTGCGCCACCACGCCTGTATGGCGCTGTGGTGCGGCAACAACGAGATGGAACAGGGGCTGGTCGGCGACGAATGGACTGAGCGCACGATGAGCTGGAAGGATTACGACAAGCTCTACGAGGTGCTGCTGCGCGAGGTTGTGCAAACCAACGACCCCGACGGCAATTACTGGCCTTCCAGCCCACACAAAACGGCCAATCGCGTCGAGTGGATGAATCCTAACACGGGCGACTCGCACCTCTGGTCGGTATGGCATGGGCGCGAACCGTTCGAGTGGTATCGCACCCGTCAGGATCGCTTCGTCAGCGAATTTGGCTTCCAGTCGTTCCCGGAACCCGCCACGCTGGAACCGTTCATCGAGTCTGAAGACCGGAATATCACCAGCTACATGATGGAATATCGCCAGCGCAGCGGCATCGGTAACAGCACAATCATCCATTACCTGCTGAGCTGGTTCCGGCTGCCCAACTCATTTGAACACGGCATCTGGCTGAGCCAAATTCAACAAGGGATGGCGATCAAGTACGCGGTTGAGCACTGGCGGCGCAATATGCCGCACACTATGGGGACACTCTACTGGCAGTTAAACGACTGCTGGCCAGGGCCAAGCTGGTCGTCGATTGACTCACTCTATCGCTGGAAAGCGCTGCACTATATGGCGAAGCGTTTCTATGCGCCGCTAATGATTTCCGGGCTGGAAGACGCAGCGAAGGGAACAGTCGAGGTTCATGTGACGAGCGATCTCCTCGCCGCGCAGGATGCGGTCGTCGGCTGGAAACTGTGCAGCACCAGCGGCGAACTTCTTGACAGCGGCGAACTCAGCGCGACGCTTCCCGCCGCGCAAGACACGCTCGTGACGACGTTCGACCTGAACAACGCTCTTCAGAAGCAGGGCATCCGCAATCTGCTGATTGTGCTCGAACTGCGCGTCAATGGCGCGACGATTTCGGAAAATCTGGTTCTGTTCGCGCGCCCGAAGCACCTTACCCTTGTTGAACCCAACATTCAGTTCACGGTGCGCCAGGTGGATGAGAATCAATTTCAGGTTGAACTCACGGCAGAACATCCGGCACTGTGGGCCTGGATTTCGACGGCAGATGGTAAATTCCGCTACTCGGACAATTTCTTCAACCTGATGCCGGGTTCACACAAAATCATCGACGTGACGACGCAGGGCAGCGCATCCGTCGAACAGGTTCAGTCCAGCTTGCGGGTACGCTCGCTAATTGACACGTCAGAGGAAGTCGAAAGCACAGCACAGCCTTCCTGACAAGCTATATGGGCAAGTCTCAGCTTATGAGACAAGTACTCTCCCCTTTTCCCTCAAGTCTCCTGTACAATATGTTAGGGAAGGTGATTAACATCACCTTCCCTATGGACAGCACCTTTGCTTCTGAAAACCAGTGCAGGACTCGTGTATGGCAGATTCGCCACCCCGACGAGCGTCGAAGCAAGTCGATTGGACAGTTCTGATCATTGACGACACGCGCGACAACCTCGAAATTGCCGAGGCAGCGCTGAAATATTTTGGTGCAAAGGTGTATACCGCCTTGAATGGTCGTGATGGACTGGCGCTTTTAAAAGAAATCCACCCAACCGTGATTCTGCTGGACATTCGGATGCCGAACATTGATGGCTGGCAGGTGTTTCATACCCTGCGCGCCCATCCCGAAACTGAAGCAATCCCGGTGATCGCGGTCACGGCGCACGCAATGGACGGCGACAAGGTACGCATCCTCGAAGCTGGATTTAACGGCTACATCGCCAAACCGTTTGACGTTTTTAAGTTCGTCCCCGAAATTGAACGCATCCTAATGCAAACTTCCAGCGACTAAAACTTCATAACAATCCTAAGTGGGCGTGTTAAGAAATTCACAAGCTCAATTCAGACTAGCTTGTGATAGAGTTAAGATTGTGAAGTTTATCAAGGGCAGGAGACACTCATGAAGCGCGTCCTGATCGCCGAAGATGACCTCGATTTACGCGATATTTTCTCGCGCACATTTTTGAAGCGCAGTTTCAATGTGCAAGTCGCCCGTGACGGCCAGGAAGCGCTCGAATACCTGCACCTGGCCTCGCCGGATGTGCTGGTGCTCGACATTAACATGCCGCGCGTTTCGGGCCTCGACATTTTGACCTACATTCATCAACGCCCGGAACTTCAAGGCGTGAAAATTATCATCGTCACGGGGAATACGAAAGCCGTTTACGAGCCGCAAATCGAGTATGCCGACTTGCTGCTGACCAAGCCTGTCAGCCTGCATGATTTAGCTAATTATGCCGAGGCGCTGGTGTCGGTGAACTAAGCCGACGCCCGTTCATGCCTGTATTTTTGCTTCAGACATCTGTGGGTGGACGTCTGTGGCGATCACTGGGATTTCAAAAACAAAGGTCGTCCCTTCGCCGGGAACGCCGCTACTGCTGACTCTGATGCTTCCGTTGTGTGCCTCGATAATGGCCTTCGCAATTGCCAACCCAAGGCCCATCCCGCCGCGTTGGCGGCTGCGCCCGAAATCCGCGCGATAAAACCGCTCAAACACATTGGGCAAATGTTCGGCAGGAATACCATCGCCCGTATCCTGAACTTCCACCCGCAGGCACTCCCCCGAAGAACGCACGCGAATCGTAATCGTTCCCTCTTCAGGTGTATAGCGCAGCGCGTTGTTGAGCAGGTTGTGCATCACCTGGTTGATGCGCTCCTCATCGACCGAGACAAGCGGCAGATTCGCCGGGATGTCGAGCGCCAGCCTGACCTCCTTGCTTTCGGCAACCGACCGAAACGGCGCAATCAATTCCGCCAGCGTTTCGCTGAAATCGGTCGGCTGACGGTCGAGCGGCAGCAAGCCTGATTCGGCCTGTGAGAGTTCGTGCAGGTCTTTGACGAGGCGGCTCAACATGCGTATCTGATCGTACAGTCCGGCGATTTCGATCTTGGTCATCGGGTAGGCATCGTCCAGAATGGCGTAGATGTTCGCTTGCAGCGCTGTGATCGGCGTGCGCAGTTCGTGAGCAACGTCCGCGACGAGATTGCGGCGCAGGGTTTCGTTCCGCTGCAACTGATCGACCATCTTGTTGAAAGACTGCGCCAGCGACTTAATTTCGGTCGTTCCTGTGACCTTCACACGCCGATCCCACTGACCCGCCCCAATCGCATCCGCCGTCACCGCCAGCGCGTTGAGCGGCGCGATCACGCTTCGGCTCATCAGCACCGCGCACAGAATCGCCACGCTGCCGCCGACTACGACGACAGTCAGCAAGAGCGCATCCCAGTTGAAAAAAGGCAGCGGTCGCGCCGGATGTGGACGGTTCGCGTTGAGAGTCATGTCAAGATAAGCGACCGTTTCACCATTGACGACGACTGGCAGATAGCCTTTCGTCGAGGTGATAGTATCCGGCGCAACGGCATCAATTTCCCCAACCTGCCGCGTACTATCGAATTCGGCGACGTTCGCGCGGATGATAACGGCACTGACCAGCGCAATAGCGGCAAAACTGACAAACACCACCGCCCCAAAAGCCAGACTCAGCCGTACCCAAAGCCGATTCACCGTCGTCCCGGGAAATAAGTGACGTAGGCGCACGCGGAAACGCTTCATTGTCCCCCCAGCCGATAACCGATGCTGTAGATGGTTTGGATATACTGCGGATTCTTTGGATCGGCTTCGATTTTCTTGCGCAGGTTCTTGATGTGGGTGTCGAGCGAACGCTCCATGCCCTCGTACTCGAAATTTAGAGAACGCTCGATCAGTTCGGAGCGTGTAAAAACGTGTTCTGGGCTGCTCATAAGCGTGTGCATTAGTTCAAATTCGATGCGTGTCAATTCGATGACCTGATCATTGAGCATCAACTGTCGGCGCGACGGATCGAGCCGCAGCCGCTCATAAGTCAGCACTCGTTCGCCTTCACTGTCGGCTTCGGCGTCGCCTTTGCTGCGGCGCAGTACCGAACGTACACGCGCCACAACTTCGCGCGGATTGAACGGTTTGGTGATGTAATCGTCCGCGCCAATTTCCAATCCTGTAATACGATCCTCATCTTCGACGCGGGCCGTCAGCATTATAATAGGGATCTGGCGGAGATTGGCATCCTTACGGACAAGTCTGGTAATATCCAACCCATCTCGATCCGGCAGCATCAGGTCAAGCACCAGCAAATCAGGATGCTCACGCCGGAGTGTGTGGAGCGCGTTTTCACCGTCAAAGGCGCTGAAAACCTCGAATCCGTCGCGTTCCAAATAAACTTTGACCGCTCGCACCGTTTCCTTATTGTCATCGACGACGAGAATTCTCGGCATGATGTAGTCCTCACGCAGATTTAACAATTTTTATTCATTATAGAAGCTGAATCTGGAAAAATTGTGAACTGTGTTCGTGCGATTGTGGGGAAAGCGTGAATTCTTAGCGACATTTGTGAGGAAATGATAAATGGCAACACATTTTACACTTTCCCCATAACTGCCCCACGAAGTTTTCACAGCCTGAAGGCACAATGCACCCTGGACATCGTGTGGAGAGTTTTCGATGACGGTGAGGCGCACCCTCTTACTCTTAGTTGCTACCCTGATAGCCATCCCGCTAATCGTCGGGGCTATCAATATATCGCAGGCAGAAAGTCCAGCCGCTCAACAGCAGCAGCCAACCCAGGAAACGCCGCAGGCGTTTCGTCCACAGGCAACAGCGGAACCCACAGCGAGCACTATCTCGGCGCTTGGCTCGGTCGAGGCCGATACAGTCGTGCCACTTTACTTCCAGACCAGCGGCACGGTGCAGAATATTTACGTGCAAATCGGCGACTTCGTGAAGACCGGGGATGTTCTGGCAGACCTTGACGCTTCGGATGCATGGAACAGCTACAATCAGGCGAAGCTGAATCTTGAAAATGCTCAGATTTCGATGAACATGCTCAATGAGCCACCCAGCGCCGACGACCTCAAAGTCGCCCAGGCGAACCTCGCCAGCGCGCAGGCCGCCTACGGCAACACGGCGAATCCAATGTCCGCCGACGCCTTACAGGCTGCGCAGTTGAAATATCAGCAGTCACAGGATCAACTCGCGGCGCTCCAGCAGGCACGCCAGTTCATGAACGGCAGCACCGATCAAATTGCCCTCCAGGATGCCAAAATCGGCGCAGCCTCTTTCAATGCCGAAATCGCCCGTTTGCAGCTTCAGCAGCAGACAACGCCCAGCAGCACCTCGCTCTGGCAGGCGTCGATTCGCATCACACAGGCACAGTTGAACCTCGACAAACTGATGGCAGGCCCGACGCAGGCGCAGCTTGACAGCGCCCAGCTCGCGATTGATCGCGCGCAGGCAACCGTCGATGACGCGCAAACCGCACTCACGCGAATGCAGTTGATCGCGCCGCATAATGGTTACGTGACGGCGCTTAATCTCACCATCGGGCAGGGCGCGGGCGCACAGGCGGAAGCGATTGAACTTTCCGACCTGTCGCAGCTTCGCATCACAGTCCCGGTCAACGAGCTGGATATTGAGCGTATTCAGGAAGGCGCAAACGCCACCATTCAACTGGACGCGCTGCCCGGCGTCGATATTCCCGGTAAGGTGGAAAATATCGGCTGGCTGAGTACCACCAGCAGCGATGGCATCGTGACTTACGGTGTTCGCATCGCCCTCAACACGACTGACCCGCGTGTGCGTATTGGCATGACAGGCGAAGTCGCAATCGACACAGGGAGCACAAATACATGAATCCGGCGATGATACCTACCATCGTCAGCACACTGATCATCGTTATCGGCAGCGCTATTTTAATCGTCTGGTTGACCCGGCGTTTGCCCGGTGCGCTGAAAGTTCTGCTGCGCTTCGTTACGATTACTGCCTTCACGATCCTCGTCTTTGTCGTCGGGATTCTGATGGCGCGCGCCGCCCGGACAACCACGTTCGTCCCAGAGACAACACCGATCATTCAGCCCGTCGAGTCGATGAAGGTCGAGCCGGGAACCCTGACAGTGACGCTGAGCAGCACGGGCGCGCTTACTCCGGCGGACAATCAGGTGCTGAGCTTCGGTGCGTCGGCTCCCGTGACCGCAGTCAATGTCGCGGTCGGCGATCAGGTTCACGCCGGGGATATTCTGGCGCAGTTGGACACGACCAACATCGACGCACAGATTCGCAATGCGCAGATGAGTCTCAGGCAGGCGCAGAATTCATTGAATGCGTTAACCGCGCCCCCTCGTGCAATTGATCTCAAGATTGCGCAGGAAAGTGTCACGGCAGCGCAGGCATCGCTGAGTGCCGCTTCGCAAACCGGGTCGAGCCAGACGGATATTCAGATCGCCCAACTTCAGGAAGAACTCTCGAAGAACTCGCTCTGGCAGGCGCAGCTTAACCGTGACATGAGTGCCGCTAACGCCCGCCCGAATGCGCCGAATGCGCAGGCCAACGACATCCAGACAACCGCGAGTCTTGCCCAGAGCCAGACCAACGTTGATATTTCGCAGCTAAATTACAATTCAACCGTAAACGATGGCCCCAGCGCCAGCCAGTTGAGTTCCGCCAATGCAGGGTTGATCAGTGCGCAGGCCAACCTCAACAGCCTGACCGCTGGCCCCACTGCCGACGAACTTCGGCAGGCGCAGATCGCCGTAGAAACAGCGCAATTGTCGCTTGACCAGGCGCAGAAGCAGCGCGATAACGCAGTTCTGAAAGCGCCGTTTGATGGCGTCGTCGCCGAAGTAGACATCGTAACGGGAACCATTCCGCCCAGTACAGGCGCGATCACGCTGATCAATACCAGCGGCTACACAATCACGCTTTCGGTCGATGAGAAAGACATCACCAAGTTAGAGGTGGGGCAGCCCGTCAGCCTGAATGTTCAGGCGCTGCGCAACGCACCTGTCACCGGAACGGTCACGCGGATTGATCCCGCGCCGACGCTGTCGGGGCAGTTGGTTAACTACGATGTACAGGTGACGCTCAGCGGCAGTGAACAGCGCCTGCGTCCCGGCATGACCGCTGTCGCCGATGTTACTCTCAATCAACTGGACAATATCCTTGTGCTGCCGAATCGTTTTCTGAATACGAATACGACGACCCAGCAAACGACCGTCAAGGTGATGACCGCAACAAACACCTATCAGGATGTGGTCGTCACGCTCGGTACACAGACGACCAGTGAAAGCCAGATTTTGAGCGGGCTTACCGCCGGACAAACCGTCGTCATTCTGCCAACAGCGGGTCAGGCAGGTGCCAGCGGCGCAGGCTTCGGCTTGTTTGGACGTCCTCCTGGCGGTGGTAACTTCGGTGGTGGTGGCGGCAACTTCGGTGGCGGTGGCAACTTCGGTGGCGGACGCGGCGGCGGTGGGGGTGGATGATGGCGAAAAAAAACGAACCAATCGTAACCAATGACGTGATCGACATTCAGGGGATCACGAAAACCTACAAGCTCGGCGAAATCGATCTGCACGTCCTCAAGGGGATCGATCTGAAAATCGAGCGCGGCGAGTTCGTCTCGATCATGGGGCCATCCGGTTCCGGCAAATCGACGCTGATGAATATCCTCGGTGCGCTCGACCAGCCGACGACCGGGACGTACCGCCTCGACGGCATCGATGTCGCCAAGCTGAGCGAAAGCGAACTGGCGCGCATCCGCAATAAGAAAATCGGTTTCGTCTTCCAGAACTTCAACCTGCTCAAGCGCACGTCAGCTCAGCGCCAGGTTGAACTCCCCCTGCTCTATGCCGGGGTCGGCGGGCGAGCTAAGAAAGCAAAAGCGGCGCTCGAAGCGGTCGGCCTGGGTAACCGCCTCGATCATCTGCCCAGCGAACTTTCCGGCGGTCAGCAGCAGCGCGTCGCCATTGCCCGCGCTATCGTCAACGAACCGTCACTGATTCTGGCGGACGAGCCGACCGGCAACCTCGACACCCGCAGCGGCAAGGAAGTCATGCAGATTTTCCAGAGCATGAACCGCGAACAGGGGATCACCACCGTCTTCGTCACCCATGACCCCTGGATCGCTCGTCACACCAACCGCGTCGTCATGCTGCGCGACGGCCTGATTATTGCCGACCAGAAAATCAGCAACCCGCTCGATGCCGAAACTGCCGAGCGACCGTCGGAAGCCGAAGAGCTGGCGACCGTCTTCGAGGACGCCTATTACGGCGGCAAAGCCGAGGAATACAACTAAGCTCATGAACCTCGTCGAAACGTTTCGCGTCGCGCTGGAAGCGCTGCTAACGAACCGCCTGCGCGCTTTGCTGACCACGCTGGGGATCGTCATCGGCGTAGCCTCGGTCGTCAGCCTGATGAGTCTCGGTGGCAGCCTTCAATCTTATATTCAGAGCCAGTTCGTCAGCCTGGGAGCGGACGTACTGCGCATCAACTCGACACGCGGGCGCGGGACGGGGACAGCCATACAGCCGCTGACGACCGACGACATCACAGCGCTGGCAAACCCGGAAATCGTACCCAATGTGTCGATGGTGGCCGGAATCTATCAGGTACAAGGGAAAGTCGTGGTCGGCGCGAACAGCAGCAGCGTCGGCGTACAGGGCGTGACCGTGACCTACGCCGACGTCAATAACTGGCACCCCAGTCCCGGCGGCAGGTGGATCAATCAGAACGACATCGACACCAGCGCGCGCGTCGCGCTGATGGACGCGACCACCGAAAACGACTTATTCGGCACGACCAGCGCTCTCGGTCAAACCATGCTGATTAACGACCAGTTATTCACAGTCATTGGCATCATGGAAAACCGCTCGACCGGCTTTTCCAACCAGACGATAATTGTCCCGATTTCGACCGCGCAAACCCGGCTGGCAAACGCCCACGTCGCCGGAAAAGGCTATCGCGTCAGTTCGATTCAAGCGAAGGCCACCGAAGCAAATTCAGCGACGATTACGCTGGCAACCAATGAAATCAAAGCTTTCCTGCTGCGTGAGCATGGCATCCGCAACCCGAATGCCGCCGATTTCAACGTCAGCTCACAGGCAACCATCCTTGATTCGCTGTCGTCGGCGCTTGGCCTGCTGACGGTTTTCCTGAGCGCGATTGCGGGAATTTCACTGCTGGTCGGGGGTATTGGCGTGATGAACATCATGCTGGTTTCGGTCACGGAACGCACGCGTGAAATCGGACTGCGCAAAGCCGTCGGCGCGCAGGCTGGCACGATTCTGACGCAGTTTCTGATGGAGAGCATTCTGCTCTCGCTGCTCGGCGGCGCAATTGGCATCGCCGTAGGCGGGCTGGTGCTGGTAATTGGCGGTCGGCTTGCGCCACAGCTTCCAATTGCGCTAACACCGATTTCTGCCGTTCTCGCGACGGGCATAAGCAGTCTAATCGGTATTTTTTCGGGGATGTATCCTGCCCGCCGCGCCGCAACCATGCCTCCGATTCAGGCGCTGAGGTTCGAATAACAGCATGGTCTTCGACAATTTGCGCCTATCAATTTCAGAACTGCTGACGAACAAGCTGCGCGCTTTCCTGACCGTGCTGGGGATTACGATTGGTATCGCGGCGGTCGTGCTGCTGCTATCGCTCGGTCAAAGCGTGCAAGCCTACATTTCGAATCAATTTCTGAGCCTAGGCACGAACACGATTCGCGTGTCCGCCAGCCCGGATTCAAACGGACGGCTCGACCCGTTGACCGAAGATTTAGCCAATAAGCTGAATGATCCGAGTCGTCTGCCCGCTGTTAAGGTCGCCATGCCGGAAGCGAGCGGAAACTATCCGGTCGTGTACCAGAACAATGAGTTCAACGTGGGCACAACTGGCGCAACAACGGATTATCTCGACGTCGAGAGCCGCACGCTGAAAGAAGGCCGCTTCTTCACCAGCGACGAATACAACAACAGCGCACAGGTCGCGCTGATTGGCACGACGACCGCCACGAATCTATTCGACACCGACAGTCCCATTGGGCAAACGGTTCGCGTACAGGATGTGCTGTTTCAGGTGATTGGGGTGTTCAACACAACAGGCTTATCGGATGATCTGGTGGTCATTCCGCTGACGGCCTTCAAGGCACGCCTGAACAACAGCCGCACCTCGTCCGGCGAAAGCACGGTCAGCACAATCCTTGTGCTGGCGGTGGATTCGGATCACGTCACAGAAGCAACCACGCAGGTCGAAACCGCGCTGCGCGAAGAACGCGGCATCACCGCTGGCGAATCGGATAATTTCCGCACCTTCACCGCCTCGACGATCCTCGATTCGCTAACGAGCGTCATCGGCATCTTCACGATTTTTCTGGGCGTGGTCGCGGGAATTTCGCTGCTGGTTGGCGGCATCAACATCATGAACATCATGCTTGTGACCATCACCGAACGCACCCGCGAGATTGGTCTGCGCAAAGCCGTCGGCGCAAAAAACGAGGATATTGTCTCGCTCTTTCTCATTCAGGCCGTCGTCCTGACGCTGATCGGCGGCGCGATTGGCGTGCTAATCGCGCTGACAGGCGCGGAGCTGATTACCCGTCTGGTTGATGGCTTCACAGTCGAAGTCCAAATCACCAACATCATCTTCGCCGTCGTGATTTCGGCGGCTATCGGTATTTTCTTTGGCGTCTATCCGGCATCGAGGGCAGCCCGCCTCAACCCGATTGACGCCCTACGCTACGAGTAAAGTCAGGCAAACCATGTCTCCGCAAACGCTGCTTATCTTTAGTCCGTTCCTTGCCGTAATTTATGTGCTCTTTGGCTTGCTTCAGGCGCTGCGCAAAAAGCATCAGGGCTTTTTCGCCGCGCTGCTGGCCTTTCTGGCTATCGCGGGGACAATCGCAGCCTACGTGACAACCAGCGATCCTCTGGTCAAAGCGCGTCTGACCCAGTTCATGCTCCTCAACGCGCTGATCGCCTTTGTCGGGAGCCTGCTCATGCTCCTGCTCGAACGGCGCGACTCCGAGCGCGACTCGAATCGCTCCTATGGCATGGTCGGCCTCGGTGTCAGCATCCTGATGGCGCTCGGCATTTTCGCAACGCCCCTGCTCTCCGGCGCGCTCGCCAACAGCGCTCAGGGGAACGCCGCCAATAACTTCGGCACAGGGACGTTGCAGGCCGTGCGCAACTTCACCCCCGGCACGAATGGTCAGAACATAGCTGAATCGACTCAATCCGCCGACGCTGCTTCTGGCGCGCCGTCGCCGCTGGCGCAGGCGCTCACGGCGCAGACCGGCTTATCGACTGACGACCTGACGACTCAGGTCAGCGGCGGCAGCACGATTGCGCAGTTGGTCGCCGCGCATAACGGCGATCTGAATGCCGTGACAACGGCCATAGTCAAAGCGCTTGATCAACTGACGGCGACAGGCGCACAGGGGGCACAGATGCTCAGTCGCCTCGGCAGCGACAACTCCGCCATCGCCGACCAGATCATTCAGGGACAGATTCCGGCTCAGTTCCAGTCGCGCATCCTGACTCTGCTGATCACGGGCGCAGCTCCCAGCTTTGGCGGCAATGGCAACGGCACGGGCGGCGGCTTCCCCCCGCCAAACGGCAATGCCAACGGAGCGCCCCAGGCAACCCAGGAAGCGCCCCAGCCCACCGCAGCCCCCACTGTGCAGCCCGCAGCCAACCCGGCAGGTTCAGACGTTGCCCAGGTGCTGAGCGAGCAAACAGGTTTGTCCGCTGACGACCTGAACACGCAGATCAGCGGTGGCAGCACGCTTGCGCAGTTGGTTTCGGCGCATAACGGCAACCTCGACACCGTCACAACCGCGATTGCCGCAGCGCTCGATCAACTGGTGGCAGCAGGCGGGCGAACGGGTCAGCTTGTCAGCCGTCTTGGCAGCGACAACAGCGCGATTGCGACCCAAATCGTCCAGGGTGAACTCCCTGCGCAGGTGCAGCAGCGGGTTGTCAGTATGTTGATCACCGGCGCAGCGCCGAGTGCCCCCGCCAACGGCAACGCAGCCGGGGGGAATCCACCCTCGCCAAGCGGTGATAACAATAGCGCGCCTACCGACAATGCCAATCAGAACTTCCCGCCGCCGACCAACGTTCCTCCAACCCCGACGACACTGCCACCGACTGCAACTGTCGCGCGCCCGACGCCGATCACCTTCCCGACCGCGACAAATACACCCGAAGCCCCAGCGGCAGATCAGGCCACCGTCGCAGCGACCAGCGCCGCCGCCGCTTGTACGCTGATCCCCAATTACAATCTGAATCTGCGCGACCAGCCGAATAAAGACACAGGTGCGGTACTGGTCTCAATTCCTCTGGGGACAAGCGTCAGCGCCGACCAGCGCACTTCTGACGATTGGTATCACGTCAGCTATGACGGGCATAACGGCTGGGTCGATGGGCAGTTCGCCTCGCCGAGCGCGGGTTGCAGCAGCCTGCCTCTCGCGACTCCCAGCAGTTAACAAACGTTCAACCTGAATCCGCTTTGTTGGCGTGCACCCGTGTGTGCGCCCTTCATTGCTCAATTCAAAAGGACGCCCATTTGTGGCGTCCCTTTTGAGTAACTCACCAAATCCAGTCGGCGAATGAATCTGGCAGCGGCTTGTCCATCGCGCGCAGAAAAATGGTCGCCTTGCCGAAGAAAATCAGCAGCGCTTGCAGGTAAATCTCTAGCTGGGTGTCGACCAGGACGCTGTAGCCGCCACGCCGCTCAATCATCTTCTTCATATCCTCGTCGCTAAAGGCGGATACCGTTGCTTTCATCTCGTCGTCCAGCGTTTGAAACCACATCTTCAGCTTCGAGACGCTCGTTTCGAGTCCCGGCTCAGTATTTTTATAATCCCAGTCCTGTGTGAAGGTTTTCAGCGACTGATTGTAGTCGTATTCGATTTCGCCCATCTGCTTCCAGAGCGCGCCCAGCGTCATGTTGGTGCCGCCGGGGGTAAAGGCCAGGTCAGCGTCCGTCAGAATATCGAATAGCTGGTTGCGCATCCCGTGAGACCCTTCATATACGGGCCATTTCTCCTGCATAAACTGGCTCATTGATCGCTCCTTATGCCTTGAAATTTATGTGCCTTATCATAGCCTTTCTGCACACAAACGGATTGTAAAAACGCGACAAACAAGAATTTTTGTGCTAACATGGCGCGATACAATCTGTAGTCCTAAAAGCAGGCGCGATGACCGAAACCAAAGGTATCCTGAATCCCAAATTCGTCGAAACCAAGTTCCAGTTGACGCGCCACTACCCGTCGCCCGATTTGGCTTTTTTCGTGATGCGTTACTGGATCATTCGCTGGGATTTGGACGCGCCGCATGTTCAGGATACGCTGCCCTTTCCTTGCGTCAACCTTGCCTTCGAAAAGCACAGAACGCTCGTTTACGGCGTCGAGCGCGGCAAGTCCACCAATATTATCGACGGCAAGGGACAGGTCTTTGGCGTTAAATTTCGACCGGGCGCGTTCTACCCATTCATCAAGATCCCCATGACCCAGTTGACCGACCGCACGCTCCCGGTGGGCGAAGTTTTTGGCATCGACGACCAGCCGCTCGAAGCCGCGATCCTGTCGCAGACCGACGATGATCCAATGATCGCGCTGGTCGAAGCCTTTCTGCGCCAGCATCTGCCAGAGCGCGACGAGAATATCACGCTGATCAATCAAATTGTGGACTGCATCGTGGACGACCGCCGCATCCTCAAAGTCGATGACATCGTGGCACTGATGGGCATTCAGAAACGCACGCTGGAGCGCCTGTTCAGCCAGTATGTCGGCGTCAGCCCCAAGTGGGTCATCCAGCGCTATCGGCTTCAGGAAGCCGCCGAACAGCTTGCCGCCGACCCGGTCAGCGACTGTTCGCAAATGGCACTGGCACTCGGCTATTTCGATCAGGCGCATTTCATCAAGGACTTCAAGGCCGTAATTGGCACAACCCCCGCCGAATACGCCCGCCAGACTTAGCCTGGAAGCAGAACTGGCTTATAATTGAAGCAAATGGTTTCAGCGAAAGCGAAAGATGATGATCAAGCAGCCAGCAGCAGACTTCACCGACGAGAAAGACGAATACGACTGTTTTATCGAAAAGTATCCTGCTTACTCTGATACCGCCTCGCTCGATGAACTACGCGCTAAAGAGTACGCCCGGCTCGATGAACAGGGTCAGGTTTATCTCGATTACACGGGCGGCGGACTTTATTCCAGCAGCCAAATTCAGCAGCACATGGAACTACTGGCACGCGGTGTGTACGGCAATCCCCATTCCAGCAATCCAACATCGCGTGCCGCGACCCGCCTCGATGAGGACGCTCGCGCATATGTGCTGCGCTACTTCAATGCCAACCCTGACGACTATCTGGTCGTGTTTACTGCAAACGCCAGCGGCGCGCTCAAGCTGCTCGGCGAATCCTATCCATTCGCCCCGGGCGGCAAATACCTGCTGACCTTTGACAATCACAATTCGGTCAATGGCATCCGTGAATTTGCCCAACGCGGCGGCGCAGCCGTTCAGTATACGCCTGTGCTGCCGCCTGATTTGCGAATTGACGCGGCGCGTCTGGAAGCCAACCTCGACCAGATTGCTCCCAACAGCAACAGTCTGTTCGCCTTCCCGGCACAGTCGAATTTCTCCGGCGTCCAGCACGATCTCGGCTGGATTGAGCGGGCACAGTCAAAAGGCTGGGATGTGCTGCTTGATGCGGCGGCATTCGCGCCAACCAACCGTCTCGATTTGCACCAGCACCAACCCGATTTTGTCTCGCTGTCGTTCTACAAGATTTTTGGCTACCCGACAGGCATCGGTGCGCTCATCGCGCGCAAGGATAAGATTGCCAAACTGCGCCGTCCCTGGTTCGCAGGCGGAACTATCACAATTGCAACAGTCACGGCGCAGAAGCATTATCTGCACGATGGTTCCGAAGGCTTCGAAGACGGCACGATTGACTACCTCAACCTGCCCGGTGTCGAAATCGGTCTGCGGCATATCGAAAAAGTTGGAATCGACCAGATTCATGAGCGCGTCATCAGCCTGACGGGCTGGCTGCTCGATCAACTGAGCGTGCTCAGGCACAGCAACGGAACGGCGGTCGTGCGCATTTACGGCCCCACAACCACTGAGATGCGCGGCGGCACGATTTCACTCAACTTCTACGACCCCGACGGTGTGATCATCGACTACCGCCGCATTGAACAGCGTGCCAACGACCAGAATATCTCGCTGCGCTCCGGCTGTTTCTGCAACCCCGGTGCAGGCGAAACTGCACTCGGCCTGACCGCAGCAGAACTCGAATGTGCGCTCGAAGAACAGCAGCGCATGACGCTGCCGGAACTGATGATTGTGCTGGGACGTGTGCTAGGCGCACTGCGCATTTCGGTCGGCCTCGCCTCGAATTTCAGCGATGTCTATCGCTTCATGCAGTTTGCGCGCGTGTTCATTGATTTGCCTGCTGCCGAAGCCTGACCGGAATGCCCAACCGTACTCACCTTGCTGCCGCCGAAACGCGGCGGCTTTTGCGTCAGCACAGTGGACGCGGTCATGTGCTGCTCACCGGACGCGGCGCGACTGCCATCTGGGCAACGCTGCGCGCCCTCGACCTGCATGACTGCGCCGTGCTGCTTCCAGCCAACACCTGCTATGTTGTTCTCTGGGCGGTGCTGCTCAGCGGCAACCAGCCTGTTCTGGTCGATGTCGATCCGCTGACAGCCAACATTTCGCCGCGCACACTCGATCAGTGCGTCGTCGGAGCGCCTGCCGCTGTAATCTCGGCGCATATGTACGGCCTCCCCGCGCCAATGGACGCCATCACAGCCTGGGCGAAAGCCCACAGTGTCGTCGTAATCGAGGACGCGGCGCTGGCGTTCGGCACGCTCAGCGACGGCAAACCCGCAGGCGCATGGGGAAATGTTTCGCTCTACAGTTTTGGGTCGGGGAAAATCATCGATGCAGGCAGCGGCGGCGCGCTCCTGACCGACGATGCTGTCCTCGCCGCCGAAATCGAGCGTGTCATCGCCACTTTGCCGCTGTGGACAAAACGGCTTGAGCAGTTGCAGCGCCAATGGCTGGAAATTTACTGGGCGCTGCACCAGTTCGAGACACAGACTGCGCGCCTCGCCGAAATCTATCCGACACTGTTTAGCATCTACAGCGAAATCACCTGTTATCGCTTGCCTGCGTCATGGGTGCACGACCTGCGCACGGAACTGCTTGACTGGGATGCCAACCGCGCGCAGCGCGACAAAATTGTTCGCCTGTATGATCAAGCCTTTGCCCAGTCCCCGGTTCGCTTGATACCGCGTGAGCCAGCCACTAATCTCTGGCGTTATCCGCTGTTCGTCCCCGCCGACCAGCGCGATTCGCTGTTGGAACGCCTGTGGGAAGCAGGTATCTTCACGGCAACGCGCTGGTATCCGTCATTGCAGCCGATGTGTCGCGCCCTTGCGCCTGAACAGCCGCAAACAGCGACCCTCGCCGCCGATCAACTGAGCGCTGAGATCATCAACTTACCGCTGGATCAAGCTCCCGCAGACCAAGCGACCCGCATCATCCTCGATTTTTTCGAAAAGTGCTGACTACGTGCGCGCCTGTTCTTCAGGCGGCTTGATTGTCTTGAAGCTGCGGTAGAGCAGACCATCGTAGACCAGTTTGAGGCCACCCGCCAGCAGAAACGGAACGCCAATCCAGGCTCCGCCCGCCGCGAATAACACTCCCGTCAAATTCGGAGAAATCGCCGAAGCCGCCGTTCGGGCAAGGTTGGTCACGCCGTTGGCAGCGGATCGTTCTTCCGGGTCAACCACCGCGACGGTATACGACTGGCGCGTGGGCACGTCCATCTGCGAGATGCTGAAGCGCAGCAGCAGCACCAAAATTGCCAGCGGCAGCGTCGGCATCAGCGGCACAAGGATCAGCAGAATATTCGAAGGAACGTGCGTAAAAACCATCGTATTGACCAGACCGAACCGTGCTGCGACTCGCGCCGCCGCCAGCGCAGACAATCCGGCAAACAGGTTCGCGCCCAGATAAATCGTCCCGATTACAGCGGGGTCTGCTCCGAAACGGCGGAAGAACCAGACCGCCACCAGACTCTGCACCACCAGCCCACCTGCAAACGCATCGATCATGAACAATGCCGACAGCTTGTACACGACCTTGCGTGAACGGTTCAGGCCGAACAGACTTTGGAGCGTCACCGGGCCTTTGGCAATTGTAATCTCGATGGTGGGTGTTAGTCGGGTGAACAGAATCGCCAGGATGCCGCCCAACAGCGCATAGCCGATCAGCACAATTCGATAGCTGTTGAGCGGAGTTTGTCCCGCATTTTGTACGACCTGCGCGATCACCCCGCCTGTCAGCGAACCAAGTCCTGTTGCCACCGAACCAAGCAATGCGTACCAGGCGAACACCTGCGTGCGCTGCTTATCGGTCGTCGTCTGCGGGAGCGCAGCTTGCTCAATCGCCAGAAACGGGCCAACTTCGTTACCACTAGGGCTGATCGTACCAATGATCGCCGTAATGACCAGCAGCACGATATTGTCGGTCAGCGCAAAAATCAGTCCGGCGGCGATCATCAGCCCCGCGCCGATCAGCAGCATTCGCCGCCGCCCCAGCCGATCTGCAACAATCGTAATCGGCAGGGAAATCGCCGCATCGCCCAGCAGCGTCAGGCTGATGACCAGCGTCGCCTGTGTGTCAGTCAAGCCAACCGCCAGCAGATACAAGCCTAGAACCACTGCCACAAAGCCATAAGCGAACAGGCGCGTGATGCGTGTAACAAACAACAATCTGCCATCGGCACTCAGGGTAGTGAGCGCCTGAAATTCGGGGAGCTGAAGCATTAAAGCCTACTTTCGCTGCGATCCAGAAAGAATATTTTTCGAGCCTACAGCATATCGTCAAGCGACCAGTGATTATTCCAGCGCACGTCAATCTCGTCGCGCACCCGCTGGTAGCGAATGTCGGTCGAAAGCCGCATCCTGCTGGTGGGGTCAACATTCATAGTCGAGGCGTGAACCATATACGGATTGTGAACGACCATATCCCCGGCTTCGTAATCTGCCGCCAGCCAGCGCGACTCGATCTTCTCGGCGAGCGCGACCACATTTTTGTCGAGCCAACCAGAACTGCTCATGTGCTTATTATAGGCGCTGACGCGTTCTTCGGGCGGCAGATCAACGCTGCGGCGCTGAAATTCGGCTTCCATCTCGCGTCCCCACACGTGCGACTTTTCGAGATAAATCAGGCCGCCCATCTCAACCGGGATGTCGCCAATCGGAATCCAACTGGTGCAAATCTGGTCAGTGCCGCCACGCAGATAGACCAGATCGTAATGTGGGCCAGTGCATTGAGGATCGTTTGGCACAGTGTAGCGCAGAATTTTGCGCTTATGCAGGTAAACCGCTCCTTCGAGAAAGTCTTCGTAGAACTCGACAATCGGCTGCATCAGGCAAAACGCCTCGAAGCGCGCCCAGCGCACCATTTCCATCAGGAGCTTATTGGGATGCGGCTTGCCCGCCGATGCTTCGCGCCCTGCGTAAAAGCCATCGACGGCCTCCGTCCCATCGGCGACCAGCCCCGCCTCACGAAACGTCTCGAAGACTCGCGCACGAAAATCGAGAACATCTCTACGCAGCAGCACACCCTTGAGCCATAAATACCCCTGCGCCTGATACTGCTCATGGAGCGCGGCGCGTGCAAGGTTCGGATCGGTTGGCTGCAACAGCCCAACTTTATCTGGGGGCAGGCTGTAGCCGTTACTGACCAGCGGCGTTTCCAGGCGAATTGTCATTATGACCTCTCAAAGCGCTCAAGACTCGCTTCACCAGTGTCATCTATAGACTTTACTCCAAATGCGGCGCACCTTCCAGTACAACAAGCGCGGCGTTCACTCCCGTCCCAGGCGCAGAAAGTTGATGATTGCCCGCTTTCGGTGCTACTTTAGAGAGCGTTCCATTTGGGCGGTCGTCCAATTTCGCCCCAGGCAAAGAAAGTGTAGCGCTCATGTATCTTGGTGTTGCAGGGATGATCCCCAGCAATTTCGATCTGGTTGATGAAGCACGCGCCCGCCAGATCGCCGCGCTCGGCGTCAGCGGGGTCGGCGCGCATATGGGCGGCAATCCGCACGAGATGTCTGCCCAACGGGTGCGCCGTCTGCGCGATTGTCTTGCCGATCAGGGTTTGCGGATTGTGCAGTTCTGGGGAGCTTATCCGTCGATTATCTCGCCCGATGAAACCATCCGGCAGGCAGGTGTCGATCAGGCGCGCCGAATTGTTGAACTAGGCGTCGAAGCGGGCGCAGCCATGATCGGCATTCGCTCGACCAGTATGAGTCCGGCAGGCGCTTACGTGCCGCATCGTGACAACTACCTGCCTGCGACCGAAGATCGCCTCGTTAAGAGTCTGGGCGAAATTGCGCAGGCCAGTGAAATTCACGATCTGCCGCTGGCGCTCGAATGTCACGTCACGACCACGCTCAGCAGCCCCAAAACGGTACGCCGCATTATCGAGCGCGTCGGCTCACCCTGGGTCAAGGTCAACATCGACGCCGTCAACTTCGTCAGCAACTTCGCCGCCGCCTTCGATACGACAACGCTCCTGCGCGGCCTGTTCGATGAACTCGGTCAGTATGCTGCTGCAATGCACATCAAGGACGTGACCGTCGGTGATCGTCTGGTCGTCCACATCGACGAAACTGTGCCGGGGCGCGGTCTATTCGATTTTGACACCCTTTTTCGCGAATTCGAGGCTATCCTGCCCAATGGTTACGGGTTGGTTGAACACCTTCCCGAAGACCAAATTCCCGAAGCGCTGGCCTTCGTCCGCGGTAAACTAAATCAACTCAATATTCCCATTCAGGTAAATTCATGACGAATCTCAGCGAAAAAATCATTTTGATCACCGGCGGCGCGCAGGGTATTGGTGCGGCTGCGGCTCTCGAGTGTGCAGCGCGTGGCGCGACCGTGCTGATCGCCGACCTGAATCCGGCAGGTGAGCAAATCGCCGCCCAAATTCGCGCAAGCGGCGGCAGCGCCGAATTCTTTTCGCTTGATGTCCGCGCTTCGGATCAGGTGGCGGCGGTCACACAGACGATTCAGACGCGCTATGCTCGGCTCGACGGTGTGGTCTGCGCAGCGGGCGTCCTGCGCGGCGCGTTTCAGTCGCCCGAAGAACTGAGCGTCGAGGAATTTGAGTTCGTCCTCGATGTCAACGTCAAAGGCGTATTCCTGTGCGCGAAACACAGCGCCGCATTGCTCGAAGCCTCTGGCAACGGTGTGTTTGTCGTGCTGGCCTCCGGCGCAGGCGTGGTCGGGCCAAGTTCATCGCTGGCTTACGGAGCCAGCAAAGGCGGCGCGAACGGCCTCGCCATGACTCTCGCCGCCCGGCTCGAACAGCGCCACATTCGCGTTAACACCATCTGCCCCGGCAACATCGTCACATCGATGAAACTGAGCGTGGAGGAAGAAAATGCCCGCCGCAGCGGCACATCGGTCGAGGCGGCATTCGAAGCCGCGCGCCAGAAATACGGCATACCGGATGGCGTCGCCAAAATCATCGCTTTCGTCGTTTCTGACGACGCCGATTATCTGCGGGGAGCGCTTTTCACCCGCTAACTAACTTTGCCGGGGTGGTCGATTGAGTGCCCCGGCAACTTGATACTTAGTTCGGGATCACTTCGCGTTCGCCTACAAACACGCGAATCCCATCTAGACTCCCACCCAGCACATCGATTTCGGGCGCTTCGCCTTCCCGCTGAGTGAATGTCCCCCACGCTTTGCCATTCGACCAGAACGACTTGAATTCGCTGCTATCAGTCGAAGCCGACATGATCGGATCAAAGCGCATCACTCCGGCATCGACGTCGCTGTGGAAGCCGGTCAGCGCCAGCAGCACCAGCCAGCTTGACATGCTGCGCGCGTAGTGATGCCCGCACTCGACCTCATTCCAGGGGCTGCGCCGCATCCCGTCCTGTCGGTCATGCACCGCCTGGACGATTGCCAGCCCTTCATCGAGATAGCCTTCGTAGATCAGGTTCGCGGCTACGTGGTACTCAATCCCCGTCCAGACTTCATCCGAGTAGACGAACGGGAAGCGTGGGCGTTCGACGCCCGCATCCCACGTGCCAAGCAGCAGGCCGCTTTCGTCATTGAAGACATACGTCCGCTGCACGTTGACGTGGCGGGTAAAATCATGCTTGAAGTTGCGGTCATAAACTGCCTTGATCGCGCTGTGCAGATGTTCACGGGGCAGAATGTCACCCAACCCCAACGCACGGGCGTGAACCGCCCCCAGCAGCATGTCTGACAGACAGCCTTCGCCCACCTGATACGGATGCTCGTTCATCTGTTTGACGCGCTGAACATAAAATTCGCCGTTCCACATGATCTGGTCAGCGTTGCGGCTGCCCTTCTCATAGATTTCCGCGTATTTCTGAGCCACATCCGGCTCGCCCATGACGGTCGCCAGTTCAGATGCCGCCCGCAGCGCCGCCAGATAGTAGAAGGTGCAGAGCGGGTTCGGATCGTAGAATTCGATGTCATAGGTGTTGTGCTGTCGGCTTTCCAGAACGCCGTCACCATCCAGGTCCCATTTGACCTGTACGTAGTCGAGCGCCTTCTTGACATTGGGCCACAGGCTGCTGAGCCACGCTTTATCGCCCGACAGCAGCCACTCGCGGTAGACGCGCAGGATTGACCCCATCTGCCCATCAACCGCCGGAACTTTCTCGCCGTCGTAAACCGTCCACACCCAATCGGGATTGAACGACTTCAGGCCGCGAAAGGCCATATAGCCGTCCGGCTCCGTTTCGACAGTGAACTCAATTCGCCGCATCTCCCGTTCCAATTGTGGGAACAGGAAGGCAATCGTGTAAGCATAGCTCCATACGTGCGTGCAGTTACCCGAACACGAGCCAACGTCATCGTTGCAGCCTTCCCAGCCGTGAAAACGCCCATCTTCCAGCCAGAAACAGGTGTTGCTGCGCAGCGGCACAATATTGGCAGACAGCCGATCCACGACTGCTTCCGGTAAAGTGCTGTCGAACATGGCATCATGAAAGGTGCGGGTTTCGCGTTCGAGGCGCGGCAGTTCTCGGAGGATATACTGCGCCACTTCCCACGAATCCTCGAACTGGGTCGCATAGTGGTTGCGAATTTGCGCGTTCGTCGCTGGCGGATTGAACCAACTCGGCCATGCGTTCAGACGATTGGGGAAATACCAGCTCAGCACGAAGCGGTAAACGCCATCCGCACCTGGCGCGAGCGTATCGACAATCCCAAGCGAACCCGTCTCAGGCTTATCTGAGGCATTGTCGTAGTGCAGGTCCGTCAGCAGACCGTCAGCATCCAGATCATCCCAGAAATCACGCAGAAAATCCCACCAGCCGCCGCGCAGCCAGATCGGCTTGGCAGTGATATTCGGCGCGTCGGTCACCAGGCTCAAATTACCGTATTCGAGCGCATCCGCGTCGATGCCTTCAGCGCTGAGATACAACCCGTGCAGTCCACCATCTTCGCGCAGCGTATTGGTCGGTCGCCCGACCTGTGTCTCGCGCTTCTCGGTCAGCGGGTGAAACACTGGACTCCCGACGGGATTCGAAATCGAACCCACCAGCGTCAGTTTCACGGGTTTATCGGTTGGATTATGAACACGATAAGTGAAAATTGCCGCCGGGATACCGGAGTCATCCGCATTGAGCGGAATCAGTGGCGTGTAGGCTTCCAGTTGCACCATGAGCGGCACATCCGGGTCAGCGAAGTCAATCGTCGCGAAAGGATATTCGCCATTGAACTGCGTTTCGTGGAAACGAGGCAGTCCCACGCTCGATGAGGCTGGAAAGCCATTCCAGAGTTCGTAGGGCGGCGGCACTAACCCTTCCAGCAGGCGTGTAACCGGCGCGCCACCCTCGCTCTGCGTGCGCAGTGCGAAGAACGTATTGGGCAGGGACGTGCCTTTCGCCGGGCGATTGAAGATCTCCCAGTCGCGCAGATCGCCGCGCGCGCCCAGCGATACCGTTCCCGTGCCAATACCCCCCAGCGGAAACGCCACTTTCGATGCTTCAGACGTAAAAGTTCTGGTCTTCATAAAAAGATTCCTTTGGATGCCGACGCAAATTCAATTTGTCAGATACTATACTGATGACCCACCATTGAAACAAAACGCCGAGACCAAACCACTTTTTGCAGGGTCTGGCTCGGCATATCTGTGTTCGCGCCACAGAATAATTCGATGGCAGCGGCTACACTTCCCCTTCAGGCGAATACCAGTTGCGTCCGTCGCGCGCAATCAGCGCATTCGAGCCTTCCGGCCCCCAGGTTCCAGCAGCATAGTTCGGGAAATCTGAGGGTGGAACTGACTCCCACACATCCAGAATTGGCATCAGCAGCGACCACGCCGCCTCAACCTGATCAGCGCGCATGAACAGCGTCGCATCGCCTTCGATCACATCAAGCAGCAGCGTCTCATACGCTTCAGGCGGCTCGATCTTGAACGCCTCGTTGTACGAGAACGTCATATCCGCCGAACTCAGGCGCATATACGGGCCAGGTCGCTTGGCCTGAAAGCCAATCGAAATATTTTCCTCTGGCTGAATGTCGATCAGCAGGCGATTGGGACGCCAGTTTTCAATCGCAATCGCCGGGAACGGCTGGTTTGGTGCGGGTTGAAAAATAATTGCCACCTGCGAAGCGCGTGTCGGCAGACGCTTGCCTGTCCGCAGGTAGAACGGGACGCCCTGCCAGCGCCAGTTATCAATGTACAGCTTGAGAGCGGCGAAGGTTTCCGTGGGCGATTCGTGCGCGACCCCTGCTTCGGTGTTGTAAGCTGGCACGCGCTCGCTGTGAATCCAGCCTGCGTCGTACTGACCGCGCACCGCATAATGATGCACCTGCTCCTCCGGGATGCGCCGTACAGCGCGCAGCACTTCGACCTTCTTATTGCGCACCTCATCGGCGTCGAATGAGACCGGCGGTTCCATCGCCACCAGACAGAGGATTTGCAGCAGATGATTCTGGATCATATCGCGCAGCGCTCCGGCATGATCGTAGTAGCCGCCGCGCAGCTCGACGCCGATATTCTCGGCAACCGTAATCTGGATGTGATCGATATAGCGCCGATCCCAGATCGGTTCAAACAACGCATTGGCGAAGCGAAACGCCAGAATATTCTGCACCGTTTCCTTACCCAGATAATGATCGATGCGGAAAATCTGCGACTCCGCGAAGTCGTGCGTCAGCATCTTATCGAGTTCGCGCGCCGAATCCAGATCATGACCGAACGGTTTCTCGACCACCAGCCGATCCCGTTCGACCTGGTTCATCAGCTTGGCTTTATTTAAGTGAAAGGAAATCGGCTCGATCAGGAAAGGTGGAACCGCCAGATAGAAAATATGTCCGGCCTCGGCTTCCCACTCCTCTGTCCCATTCAGTGCTTTTGCCAGCGCATTGTAGGTTTTGTCTTCGGTGAAGTCGCCCTTCAGATAGGTCAGAGGCGGCTCGAAAGCCGCCCAGGTGTCTTTATCGGCCTTGCCCCGGCGGGAAAATTCATCGATGCCTTTGTGAATCTGCTCACGAACACCATTGTCGTCCAAATCCTTGATGTCCACGCCGATGATGGCAAAATTTTCTGGCATCAGTTTATCAAGATACAGGTTATAGAGCGCTGGCATCAGCTTGCGCTGTGTGAGATCGCCGCCCGCCCCAAAAATCACGATTTTGACAGGCTTCAGCTTCATATTGTGATTACCCATACTTCAACGCTCCATCCAGTGTGAGAAGGCGCATTCGTCGCCATCTCACAGGCGAATTCACCTGTGAAGACGGCACTCAACCTTCGTTGTCAAAGACTCGTTCTCATCTGCAAAGTATACTCCTACTGCTCCGACACGAGTGTGAATCGATCAGCACAGCTCATATGGCTCTTATTTTGTTGGCAGCGCGTATGGTATATTCTGCGCGGCTTACAGTGAACATCCTAGATAAAGTAGAAGCCTGATGAGTACACTTCCTATCACCACCCTGTTTCTTGACATCGGCGGCGTCCTCTTAACCAACGGCTGGGATCATGCGGCACGCCGGAAAGCTGCCGATACGTTCCAACTGGACTATCAGGAAATCGAGGAGCGCCATCACCTCTCCTTCGACACCTACGAAGAAGGCAAGCTCTCGCTCGACGAATATCTCATGCAGGTCGTCTTCTACGAGCCGCGTCCCTTCTCCCACGACGAGTTCAAAGGCTTTATGTATACCCAGTCGCAGGCTTACCCCGAAATGATTCAGTTAATCCGTGACGTCAAGAAGAAATACGGCCTCAAAGTCGCCTCAGTCAACAACGAAGGCCGCGAACTGATGACCTATCGTCTCGGCGCGTTCGACCTCCATTCCGTCATCGACTATTTTATTTCGTCGTGTTATGTCCACTTCCGCAAACCAGACGCAGACATCTGGCGCGTCGCCCTCGATGTGTCGCAGGTCAGGCCGGAGCAGGTGCTGTACATCGAGGATCGTCCGCTCTTTGTACAAATCGCGCGCGGCTTGGGAATCAATGCCGTCGAGCATGAAAGTTACGACGCTACTAAAAAAATGCTCACCGAATTTGGTCTGGGGCTTTAACCCAACTCACGAAAAGGATTATCCATGATATTGGTCGCAGGGGATTTGAAGAACAGCGGCACTGCTAAAAGCTGGCAGTTGCTGCGTGACGGCAAAAACGCTCTCGAAGCGCTTGAACCGGGCATCCGCGAAGTCGAAGCCAACCTTGAAGACAATTCGGTCGGTGTTGGCGGCTACCCCAACGCGCTCGGCGAAGTCGAACTCGATGCTGGGGTGATGGACGGGCGCACCCGTGCTAGTGGCGCAGTCGGCGGGCTGAAAGGCTTCATCCATCCCGTGAGCGTCGCCTACGCGGTGATGCGTCAGCTTCCTCACGTACTCCTGATTGGCGAGGGTGCTGCTCGCTTCGCTGGCGAAATTGGCGCGGAGCGTGGCGAGACCCTCACGCCTGAAATGCGCGAGAAGTGGGTCGAATGGTGCAAACAGTTCAACTTCGATCCGAGCAAGGATCGCCTCACCGAGGCCGTCTTTCGTGGCAAAGACCCGCAGCGCTCCGGCGGCACAACCGTCTACATCGCCCAGGACGCCAACGGTGACATCGCCGCTGCCACCAGCACCAGCGGCTGGGCGTGGAAATATCCGGGGCGTCTGGGAGATACGCCCGTTTCGGGGGCGGGCTTCTACGCCGATAATCGCTATGGTGCTGCGGTCTGCACCGGCATGGGCGAAATCGCCATCCGTTCCGGAATGGCACGCATGACCGTCGCGCTCATGCAGATGGGGCGCACCGTCGAAGAAGCCGTGCGCGAAGTGCTGGCAGACATTCGCTATCATCAGGATCAGAGCGTTGGCATCACCTGTTATGCGATAGATGCGAAGGGCGGGCATTACGTCGGCTACGTCTACGACCCCAGCCACCCGAAACCCTATTACTACGCGGCGGTCGGTGACGAACTGACCACTACCCAGCGCCCCGCCAACAATTTGACTGGAAATCTGTAATGGGTTCGCTCACACGAACTTCGCGGTATTCCTTCTCCCCTCTCTCCGCTTGCGTAACACGAACTTGTTCGCGCGAGAGGGGTCGGGGGAGAGGGGTAATCTCTGACATGCGCGACCCACTCGAACTCCATCGTCAGGCGATTGTCATTGACGGGCACAGCGACATTCTCATGCCCGTCGCCGATGGCAAGATGCGCCTCGCTGACCGCGTGAACGTCCCTGATCCGGCGACCTGGCAGCCGCCGATCCCACCGCTTGCCGACGCCGAGAATCATTTTGGCTTCCCACACCACGCGGAGTTTTTCGGGCCGATGGGGCAGTATGATCTGCCTCGCCTGAGAGAAGGCGGCGTCACCACCCAGGTCTGCGCTATCTATCTGGACGATATTCAACTGGATTGGGCGCTCAAGCGCGGTCTGGAAATGACCTACGCGCTCCACCATGCCATCGCAGCCGATCCTGACTTCGAACTTGTCACCAGCGCAGCCGATATTCGCCGACTGAAAGCCGCAGGCAAAACCGGCGCGATTCTTTCCTTCGAGGGGTTCGAGCCGCTCGACGCGCAGCTCAATTTCCTCGACTTGTACTATCAACTCGGCCTGCGCATCGCCAGCCTCACCCATGTCCGCCGCAATCTCTATGCCGATGGCTGCTACGCTGCTGATCACATCGGCGGTTTGTCGCCCCTCGGCAAGCAAGCCGTCGAACGTATGAACGCGCTCGGCATCGTCATCGATCTGGTTCACATTGGCTGGCCCGGCTTCTGGGAAGTCCTCGACCTGACCACCGCTCCGGTTATCCTCTCGCACTCGACCAGCACCCAGTTCGCCCGCGACGATGATCCCGAACCGGGTTTGCTCGGCAAAGCGCCGCGTCCACGCCTTATCCCGCAGCGCGACCGCCCGATGTTAGAAGCGCTGGCGAAGAACGGCGGCGTATTAGGCATCATCTGGTTTTATCAGAAAGACCTCGACGATGTGCTGATCGACATCGAGACGGCGCTCGACATCATGGGCGAGGATCATATCGGCCTCGGCTCGGATTTGTTCGGGCTACAGCTCGCGCCCAAAGGACTGGAAGACATCTCGAAAGTCCCAGCGCTCACACGCAGGCTGGTCGAACGCGGTCATTCCGACGAGATGATTCTCAAATTCCTCGGCGGCAACTACCTGCGCGTCTTCGAGCAGGTCTGGAAAGCATAACCGAAAGAGTCACTATTCCGCCGCGACGGTTAAATTACAGCTTGGCTCGTAATGTAGCCAAGTTCCAGTGATGCGAAACGTTCCCGCCTGCGCCCGCCATACCAGCGTGAAGCGCCGCAGATAGCGATCCTCATTCGGCGGGTTGTTCGTCCCTAACCGGATTGGCTGCGATGCCCGCGCCCGAAAGCGATCCGCATTGAGCGTGAAATGTCCCGGATCAGTCTGGAGCGCGCTCATTGCCTCGCCTAAATTATCCCAGGCGGGCGGAATGAACTCGAACGTCACCTGCTGCCCGACGCGCACCGGCCCGTTGCTCGACTGGCAGCGTTCCAGCGAATAGGTATTCGTCGGTGGTGCTGGCAAGCGTCCCGCCGCAGGAATTTCGGGGCAGTTGCCCCGCTCAACCACTGCTGAACGCGCCACCCAGCCGCTGTCCGCCAACTGCCACCAGACTTCACCGGCGGCGTTGGTGGTTTTCTGCACTGGCCGGATGGTCGTACCTGCCGCCAGTGTCGTCAGCGCTTCGTACTCAATCCCCGGCCCCGATGAAACCGTCGTATCCCGTCCAATTGTCCGTCGGCACACATCGACAGACGTCGCTGTCGGCAGAATCGGCGTCTGCGTCGGCAAAATAATCGCAGCAATCGCCGCGTCAATCGCTGCCTGAGTCTGCGGCGGCGTCACCTGAAAGCGGCGCGGCAGATTATTCGTTGGCAGCGCGGCGATTCCATCGGCGTCATACGGCGCAGGCGGTGAAATCGAGTCAGAATTCACCTGAATTTGCGCACCCGCCGGAACGAACTGTTCCGCCGTGAGAATCTCAATTTTTGCCCATCCATCGAGTACAATCAGGGTCATCTCGCCATTCGACTCTGTCATGAAAGCCGTTCCTGCCAGCCGAATCACGTCTCGCACATCCCCATTGATCGCCAATGTGACCGCATCCTTGAAGTCAGTTGACGGCGTTTGCAGCAGCGCCCCCGACGGCAGTTTACCCTCACAAGCCGTGTAGTCGCTGCTTGTGAAAACAACCGACCGGAACGGCTGCACAATCGCATCGCCCGGTGCAGCCTCTGGCAGCGTGAGCAAATTCCCATCAGCGCTCACCAGTCCCGCCGAAATCCAGCCTATTTCTCCGGTCGCAGGAACTGTCACGCGCAGCCAATCGCCCTGACGAGTACGCCCATTCGCTGTCAGGCTGTTGTTGACAGCGAAATCGGCAATCGACGCGCTGTCAGACGAGGGCGTGCTGCGAACATGCAGCGCTCCGGTTGCGCGCACCACCACCTCGACGGGTGGGATGCCTTCGCTCATAAGCTCGGCGTCCTGAAGCAGAATCACGTTCATGATGTCGCTGGCACGCGGCGATACGGGGATTGCAAGTGAAGCGATGCTGATGGTCGTATCATCGGCTGAGGCAGCAGACACGACTCGAACGGACTGGAGTTCGCGCAGCGCCACCATATCACCGGGCTGCGTCAACCCCGCTGAAGCGCTCCCTTCAATTGTTGTCGAGGTCACCGTTCCGCTGCCATAACACGCTTGCCCCGTCTTCATCAGGGCACAGGCCGAACCCGCGCGCGCAATCGACAGCAGCGAGCGTGCGGGACACAGCGGCGCAGCGGGCTGCGCCGAAGCCAGCGTCACCGAGAGCAGCACAAGTACACAGCACGAAAGGACGATGAAGCTGCGTGGATGTTTGAGGGGTGAACGGCAGTCGGTAGTCATGAGCGAAGCCTTTCAAGCCGTATCAAATTGGTCTCAGGATCGTATAAACGTGATTAAAAAATACTCGGAAACGCCGCCTCTGAAAACAGGAATTCCCCCCGTCGCAGGGCGAGCGTTGGTCAGCCAGCGTATTGGCGTAGCCGAGTCGTGCATATTCGCGGACGATAAAGTCCCCTTATAATGCAGACAGGTTCTCGTCTTCACCTGCACAGGACAGCCATCTATGACACGCAAGAAGCTCACGATCACTCTGGTCGTTCCTGTACTGCTCATTGTCGTCGGCTTATGGCAGGCGGCGCAAATCGCGGCGCAGGTCGCCAGCGCCGAAGAGATGTTCACGCCAGTGCGCACCATCGGGCAAAGCCGCCCCAGCGGTCTGCGCTACGATCCCAATTTCGACCGTTTCCTCTGGGTTGATGATCAGGGCCAGCTCGTGATTGTCGCCGCCGCGACGCTGGAGCCGCTCCATGTCCTCTACTCCAACGGAGCTTACAACGCCTTCACCTTCAGCCGTGACGGTCGCGCTATTGCCGTCGCCTTCGGCACACGTGTGGACATCTGGGATAGCGACAGCGGCACACGGGTAGCGACTTTTTCCCCAACAGGCGCGATTCGCGTCCAGGGGCCGCTCCAGTTCACCCGTAACGACGAACTGCTGGCATTCGACACAATCGTCCCTGCGCCGCAGGATCTCCGCCGCAGCGAAAACGACACCGTCATTCTGCCCTGGGTCTGGGACATCGCGGCAGCGCGCGACCAGCGCAATTCGGTGCTGGTCAACCGGGTCGCGGCCTATCCTTTCTATAACGTGCGCGTCAGTATGGTCGCGGGCGATAACGGTATCCTCGTCAGCGGTATCGACCAGCGCATTCAGGTCTACGACACCGATACGCCGACAATGGCGCTCATCGCCGATCTTCCAGCGGATCGTCTGGAAACCACCGCGATTTCGGCCTGGCGCAGCGCAACCGATCCCTACCTGTATGTCAGCCTCGATCAATCCGGCACTATGGCGCAGATCAACACCAGCACCAATGCCGTCAACATCCTTGAACTGGGTCACGATCTCAACCTGCCGCTGCTCGACAGCCTGCAAGACTTCTCGCTCAGCCGTATTCATCAGAGCATCGGCGGCGCGACCAACCAGACCAATCCGCTGGCGCAGCTACTCCTCGGCAGCGATTACGTCGCGCGCAACGGCTATAAACCCACATCGCTCGACCTGCTCGATGTGCTCATCCCCGTGACCGACGATCCCACTCAAGACATTGCCACCAACACCAGTCTGCTCATCTACAACTACAATGACCAGATCAGCAGCGGCTATGTCGATCTCGTGCACCCCGCTAGCATTGCCCAGATCGCCTTCACGCCGAAAACCAACCAGCTTGCCCTGCGCCAGTCCTCGAATGGTCAAATCGAACTCTACAACGCGGCGACCGGCGCGCTTGAACGCATTATCATGCCCATCGAACCCGATCCAAACGGCATCCAAACGCTCGCCTACACGGGCGATGGTTACACCCTGCTCTCCGATTTCGAGCGTTTTGACCCGGCAACCGGCGCACTGCTGGCGCGCGACCCGGGATACACACAGACCTTCGCTGACTATTTTTTCACCGACGCCGACCGCCTGATTACGCTCGGCGGAACACCGCTCCGCAGCAATGCGCCGACGCCGCTCACGTGGCGCATGTGGGACATTGACAGCGGCGAACTGATTCGCGCCGATACCATTCCGCTCAACGATCAGGGGGTCTTAAATTCGTCGAGCGACAACCTGCGCTATCTGACCCAGACCAGCGCTCCCGATGGCAGCCTCGATCTGACAATTGTCGATGGACGCGCCGACGAAACGCAAACCATACACATTCCCGTTCCGCCTGACCAGAGCGTCCAGAACGTCATCGCCAATACAAGCTGGACGCGCTTCCTGATCGTCTACTTTGCTGCCGATTCCGGCGGCAGCTTCGGCACCTTTTCCGTCGCCGTCTATGACCGCAGCGGCAGGCAGCTTTACTTCGATGCAGGCAACAACCTACCGGCAGCGCCCACGAACTTCTCGTGGCGCGATGACCGCACCATTGCCATCGAAGCCTATCCTGACGGCAGTCTGCCTGTCCCGCCAATCATGGGCTTGAATTACCATCCATCCGGTCTGCCCCAGTGTGTGGTCGATGCCCTGCCCAATAACTGGCAGTCGCTCGTTCCCGTCTGGGAATGGGTGGTCTACAACTACTCAAGCGAGCGCGTCAACGCCATTGCTCAGCAAATGTGTACCGACTTGACCGGAGAAGGCGCGCACACCGTCAGCGCGGCACAAGGAACACCCGCCATCGCCGCCAATCCAACCGAGATCGTCGGGCTGCTCACGCCCTCGCCCACCAGCATCTATCTTTCGGCGCGCACGCCTGCCCCGATTGCCGTCCCCGGCGTGCCGACCTGCATCACCAATCGTTTCCAGCGTGACGCGGTCGCCTATGCCGATGTCTGGCGGCAGATGACTGCTGGCATCACCGACCCTGCCAGACTGGCAGAACTGCAAACCATGATCTGTCAGGGCTTGCTGGGAAATCTGGGCGGACTCCAGCCCACGCCCACCACCGACCCGAATTCGCTGGCGGTTGTGACCGCGACGCCCCTGCCCAACGCCCCGCAAACGACCGGCGGCGATCAGTATGGCTACGATGTCATGACGATTGACATCGAAACAGGTGCGCGCACCTTCGCAACGGGTGTGGTCGATCCGCCCAGCACGCCGCTGCCCGACGCGCTCCGCCTGCTCAGCGACCTGTTCAATCAGCAGTACAAATTCCGCCCGAACCAGCCCGTTCTCAGCGCCGACGGACTGTACATGGCGGCGCAAAATGACCGAGGCTACGTGACGATTTACAGGTTATCGCGCCCCGTCTCGGAACTGATTCAGGATCAGCTTGCCTCAGCCACACCCGCGCCGCGTAGCCTCGGCCTCGCGCCGACTTCGACACCGCCGCCGCAGGCGCTCGACGCGGCGCTGCCCACCCTGACGCCGACCATCACCCTGACGCCCATTCCCTTCACTGAAGCAGAGGCCAACCTCGCCCAGTGGAATGACACCGAAGCAATCTGCCCCGCGCCGAAGCTCTACACCCTGCCCGATTTGCCCGCCAACTTCAACCCGCCGGGGACACTGCTCGTCAGCCCTTTCGATACATCCGTCAACGCAGGTCTTTTGTGGACGCTCGACCCGCGCAGCGGCTCGCTGGTCGGCAACGATACGCTGCCCAAATGTGGCATCAGCGAAACCTGCTCCGCCTCGCCAGACGGCAAATGGATCGTGCGCCAGCAGGTCGGCGCTGATGGCGGTGCAGGCGATGTCATCGTCTCGCACATCGACGGCTCGGAACCTGTCACCCTTTACACGGCAGCAGAAATCCCGTTGAGCAATCCGTCCTTCAGTTGGCAAGCGCCCCACACCCTGCGTATTGATTACAGCGGCGTCCTGCCCACCCGCTCGCCTGACTTGATTTCGCTAAGCCGCACCTACGATCCGGAAACCGGCATTCGCAGCGCCGGAGCGCTCGATCCCACGCCTGTTCCGCTTGGTCTGCTGCCTTTCGATATCGTCTCGAAGCAGCCCAACGGCACGCTCGAATTGCTCGCAGAATATGCCCCGTCCGGCACGCGCTACTATCTGCGCGATACGACAACCGGGCACAGTGAATTGCTGGCACAAGGCAGCATCTACACCGAATGGCAGCCCGCCGGGCGTTTTCTCTACTACGCGACTGGTCAAACGGCCTATCTATACGACACGCTCACGCATCAGAGCGGCAAGCTCGGCGATACGCTCCCCGGCGGCACCTGGTCACCGGATGGACACCTGCGCGCCGACTGGACGAATATTTCCGGCAGCGACGCCATCAACCTGTTTGCGCAGGGCAAGCTTCCGCCCCGCCTGCAAGTCTGGGATGCCGATACAGGACTGCTCCGCACCTACTGCATCCCTGAGTTGAGCAATCGCGATCCCGCAGGCGTGCCCATGTTCTGGTCGCCCGACAGCCGTTACCTTGCCTTCGTCTTGACCCTGCCCGTCGGCGGTGACATCGTTCCGACGCCCACTTTCGCTATCTCGCCGGAAACACCGCCTGTCACCAACACGCCAATCCCGATCCAGACTCAGTATGAGTTCCAGTTTCCGCGCACGATTGTGCTCGACACTGCCACCGGGAACGCCGCTATCATCAGCACCGCAGCCAGCGCGATCAACGAATGGATCGAGAAATGAGGCACATCATGACGCAAAAACTCCGCTGGGTCGCGCTGCTGGCCTGCCTCGCGCTGCTGACACAGGCTCCCACCCACGCACAGGAGGCGACTCCGACCGACGCGCCGTCGCTGCCCGCCGTCAACGCCGCCGGATCGACCATTTTGCCGGGCAGCGTCGCCAGCGACACCTGGGTCACGACTCAGGATTACGTCGCGCTCCGTCAGGGGCCAAGCCGCAGCTTCCCTATTCTGGTGACCGTCCCCGCCGCGCTCACCATCCCTGCTTATGGACGCACCTCGGACACCAGTTGGGTGCAGGTCGAATATCAGGGGCAGCGCGGCTGGATCGCAGCGCGCTATCTCGTCTGGACGGGCGACGTCATCAATCTGACCGTTGATGGCGTCAATCCCGCGCCCTTCATCCGCCGTGCCGCCACGCTCGGCGTTGTCACCCGCGACACCCCCGCCTATGTCGATTGGGCCAATCCTTCAGCGCTGATCGTCACCATCCCGGCGGGCGAAGTCCTCGAACTGACCGGGCGCATCGGCGACGACGAAGGCAACTACTATCGCAATTTCTTCCGTGTCCAGGTGCGCTATCACAACGTCCTGTACTGGGTTGCTTCCTACGACCTGCGCCTGATCGATGGCGACTATCATCGTCTGCTCGACCTCGCCTATCTCTTCCCCTACGGGCGCTTGTTCCTCAAACTTCAGGACAATACCGCGCTGGCAATCGGCAGCTACCGCCAGATCTCGGATGTCTGGACGCGGCTGTCAGGCGGGGTTTTCGTCGCCTGCGACCCTATCCCGCCGATGGTCACGCCGCAGTTGACGACCGACGACGCCAGTCGTGAACCGAACTTCGTTCCGGCAGTTGCCGCCCTGCAATCCGCCATTGACGGCATCAACCAGACGATTACCGCCTTCCGTGACGCCTGTAGCAATCCTGCCTTCACGCTCACGCCCGATTACATCAGCACGCAGTTGCAGTTACTCAACGACGCCTACCACAACCTGATTCTCTCGGCCTCGCTGCTCGAACCGCTGCGCGTGCGCAATCCTTTGCTCAATAACACAACGCCATGACGACTATTCGCCTTCTTGCCCAGACTAAAGGAGATTGCCCCATGAACCGCTTGACCCGTACCGTTCTGACCCGCAGCGCCACCGCCGCCCTGATCGCGTTTTGCGCCCTGCCTGCCTTTGCGCAGGACGCCACACCGACCGCTACCCCCGAACCACTGCCCAACTGCCCGGCTTTCAGTGACCAGCCGAACAACGTGCGGACGGGCTATTACATGGGCGAGGGCATCGCCAATCTGAACGCCAACCGCCTCGACGAAGCCCAGTTGAGCTTCACCTGCATTATCCGCATCACCGACCCGAACTATGTCCCGGCTTATTTGGGGCGCGCCGTCGTTTTCGAAGATATGCGCAAGTTTGACAAAGCGCTCGACGACTACAATTCGGCCTTGCAGCACAATCCCGGTTCGATTGTCGGGCGCAATAATCGCGGCATTGTCCTCACCATCATCGGCGATTACGATACAGCAGGCGCAGACTTCGACCGTGTCCTGCAAACCGATTCCAAATACCTGCCCGCTGTCAACAACCGCAGCATCATCTACGCCCTCAAAGGCGACTACACCTCAGCGGTTGAGCTGATCGACAAAGGCATCACCGCCTCAGGCATCGCCGATCTGCTGGCTCAGGCGCGCGATCCCAAGCGCCCGTCCAACGCCAAACCGCTCGACGTTGATCCGGACGCCATGCACCTTTATGCGCTCAAGGGCATCCTCGAATCGTCCTACGCGCTCGACAGTTTCCACGCCTATGCTGATCTCGCCAGCGCCAGCAACCAATTCGCCGACGATCGCATCATTTCGGCGGCAGGCAGTCTTGAATCGCGCCTGACCTTCGATCTGCGCCTCGATGACGGTACGTGGATGATCCGCAGCGATTTCCGCAGCGAGTCGTAGCATGGACAACGCCATGACGACTCCGCGACTACTGCACAGGGTAGGCATGTTGCTCGCCCTGCTCATGCTCACCCTGACGAATGCCAGCGCCTTCGCGCAGGATGCTACGCCAACGCCGATCCCCTGCCCTCCGATTCCAGCAGGTGTTCAGGCTGACTTCACCTACTTCGTCGGGCAGGGCGACTCGCTTTTCGGGCGCGTGCATTACAGTGATGCCATTCTTTCCTACACCTGCGCGCTCAATCTCCAGCCTGACTACGCCCCGGCCTATGCTCGGCGTGGCTATGCCTACGCCTCGATTGGTGACAGCGACCACGCCATTGCCGATTATCAACAGGCGGAAGCGCTCGACGAAACCTACATCCCCACCTATATCAATCGCGGCGCGCTCTACACTCGCCTGGGCAATTTCGGTCTGGCGATTAACGATTTTACGCTGGCGCTCAGCCTCGACCCGAACAACGTCGTCGCGCTCAACAACCGCGCCGTCGTCGATGCGATTGAGGGCAATTACGACCTCGCGCTGGACGATCTCAATCAGGCCATCCAGCTTGCGCCGCAGACCGCGCTGCCTTATGTCACACGGGCGGCGGTCTATTCAGCGCTCGCCTCGAAGGATTATCAGCAGTACGTCAGCGTCAGCGGCTCGAATCGCCTGCCCGCCGGCGATCCAACCGCCGTGCTCATGGCAGTCGATGACGGGATTCGCACTGGCGATTTCTCGATATGGCTCTCGCTGCTGACCGCCGCGACCGATCCTGCACACTAAAAGGGCGCTCCTATGACGAAACCTAAAATCGGGTTTGCCCTGCTTACGCTGCTCATCGCCGCTGTGCTGCTGGCTCCCGTGCAGGCACAGGACACGGGCGACGGGCGCGGCGTCATCAGGTTCGCAGCCAATGGCGGCAATCAGACGACGACCCCGGCAGAACTCTACCCGCATACCTGTAGTTCGGCGCTCTGCGCGGCGCTGCAACCCCTGTTGTATCCGCGCCTGTTCGACGTCGATCCGCTGACGGGCGCGCTCATGGATGCCAGCACCAGTGAACGTGCGCTGGCGCTGACCCTCCCCGACAATCTGCCCGCTGATCAGGTTGAAATTCCGCTGCGTCAGGATCGCGTCTGGAGCGATGGTCAGCCCATCACCGCCTACGACGTGCTCTACAGCCTGTTGGCCTTCTCGGAATACGCAGGCCAGCCCAGTTATCCCGCCCTGCGTGTTATCGCCGGAGCCGCCGTGATTGACGATCACACAATTGCCATTCGCTTCAAATCCACCGAGCAGGAAATCGCCTCCCTCCCATTCGGCGCGGAGCCGAACACCGGAACCTGCGCTTCCCTCCCCCGCTCCAACGTCTATATTTTGCCCTCGCATTATCTGTCGCCGAAATTTCACGATTTTGTCACCGCCAGCGCGCTGCAAGGCGATTCGCCTTCCCTGAGCGATTGGTGGAAAGCCTATCGCGACGCCCGTTTGAGTGATCCCTACAATCCGCCGGATCAACCCATAACCAGCGGCGCTTATCGCTGGGCAGGTTTTGATAACGACCTGAATGGACGCTTTCTCCCATCCGACGGCGCAGGCGCAGCCCTGGAGCGTATGTTCAACGCAGCGTCATCATCGCAGCGCTCCGCTGACATTGACGCCTTCATCGCAGGCAATCTCAATCTGCTGCTGAACGCACCCTTCAGTCAGCGCGCAGGCTTGCGCGCCCTCGGCAAGACCGATGCACGCAATTTCCAGATTGCCGAAGTACCAGGACGCTCGGCGCTGGTGATTCTGCTCAATATGGCGAATCCTAATCGACAACTGCCGGGGCTGCACCCTGAAACAGGCGCAGTGCTCGACCAGGGCAAGAATCCGATTTTCAGCGACCCCACTGTACGGAAAGCGCTCCAGGTGGCAATCGACCAGAATGAGATCGTCAGCGGCGTTTTCCAGCAGAGCGCTGTCCGGCTATCTGGCCTGTATCCGCCGTCGTCGTGGGCGTACGATCCCTCGCTGCCGCCATTAGAAACCAACCTGAGTGAAGCCAAGCGCCTGCTGGAAGACGCGGGCTGGATCGACGACAACCGCGACGGCATTCGCACCTGCGTCGCCTGCACAACCGCGCCGATTGGCACAAACCTGACCTTCAGCCTCGGCGCACCAACGCAGTATGTCGATGCCGCTAATCAGATCGCGGCAGAGTGGGTGCAGCTTGGTGTCTACACAGGCGTTTATGCCGGTGAAGGATTTGCCCCAACCAACCAAATCTTCGACGCTTATTTGCAGCCCATCGGCGGCGATCCGTTTGAGGACGCCGACCCCGACCGCAGCCTGATGTTCACTCCGGCGGGCGACCTGCTCAATCCGAACTGGGCAACCGCCTCGCTCAATCTCGCCTCGTATAGCAACCCCGAAATCGCCCAGTTGGAACAGCAGGCGCTCATGCTCCCCGGCTGCGACATGGCAGCGCGGGCGACGCTCTATCATCAGGTGGACCGCCTGCTGCAAGCTGATTTACCATTCCTGTTTGTCGCTGCGCCAGACGAATTTTACGCGGCTGCACCGAACGTCCTCGGCTTCGCGCCGCATACTGGCGATCCGCTCTGGAACGTCGAATCGTGGGTGGTGTCGCCGTGAGAAAATTATCATTCCTGCTATTGATGAGCTTTTTAATCCTGTTATCCGCCGCTCCGCTGCTGGCGCAGG
Organism: Anaerolineae bacterium; assembly: GCA_034432495.1. Classification (GTDB taxonomy): domain Bacteria; phylum Chloroflexota; class Anaerolineae; order Aggregatilineales; family Phototrophicaceae; genus Flexifilum. The sequence goes on from DAOUCB010000133.1 coordinate 76,619, forward strand.
GTGAACCAACAGCAACACCGAGCGCGCCCGTGATCGATTCGCTCAACACCTTCACCTCTGGCAGCCGCTTTCTGGCGCGTGTCCATACCGAAAGCCTCAACGTCCATCGCTTTCCCAGCGAAGACGCCGAGCGGGTCGCCTCGCTCTTTAAGGGCGATATTGTGCAGGTGGTCAGCCGCAATCTCGATGGATCGTGGTTTGAAGTGCGCCGTCCCGGTCGTCTGAACAATCTCGGCTGGGTCGTCAATACGCTTATCGACTGGGATTTCGTTCCAGAGACGCTGGCGCTCGGTGACACACGCACTGGCATCATTGGGCCAGTTCCGCTCAGCAGCAGCACGCCAACGATTGGTCTCTACCTGCTGCAAGCACCTGTTCTGCGTGAACTCCCACTTCGCAGCGGACGGCGCATCATGGCGCTGCCGCCGTTGATCGTCATTCCGGTCATCGCTCGCAACCGCGATGCGACCTGGCTGCAAGTCAATTATTTCGGCTATCAGGGATGGATCAACCGCGCCTCCATCCGCGAGCGCAGCGACATTGACCTGAACACGCTGCCTGTGCCACCCGGCATCCCGGAGCCGGACACCGTCCCGGTGATCGTCATCCCGCTGGAGATTCAGCAGGCGCAAATTGATCGGCTGCGCAGCTACACCAACGACCGCCGAACGCTGGCGGCGGGTTTGGAAGCCTTCTGGTGGGGAGTCTATCGCGGCGAGATCATGCCCTGCAACGCACCGCCGGAAGTCACCGAATATCCCTACACCAATGAGGATGTGCGCGAACTCCCCGAACTGGCGCGTTATGTCCCACGCCTGACTGACGCTTTAGCATATCTGACGGCAGCTCGTAATCCGCTGCTGCGCTGCGGCATCATTGGCCCCTCAACGGCGGTCTCGGCGCGCAACAGCGCCATCAACGCCCGCGTGATTTACGACGCGACACTGCAAACGCTCGATAACCTTGAGCGGACGCTGACCAAGAACCATTAGCTCCGTAAAGCGCGGCGCTCCACAAACACCCAGATTGGAGCGGAAGCGAGTGTTCCCTTCCGGTTTGGGTGTTTTTTGATTGCGGTTGGCTGCCACGCGACCGCTGTTCCCTTCCGGGGTGATTGTATGAAGTTTTGCGGCGCTGAGCATCGTTCGCTACCGGGGAAAATCCGGTGTTCGCTTCCGGTTCGGCGTCACTGGATGTGACCGCTATTCCCTTCCAGTAATTTTCCCCCTGCACGCGACCGCAGCGCCCAGCTTGATTGACTGGAATTCATGATGCCCGGAATACGAACTTTTGTTCTATATCAGTGTACACCCAAAAGCGCATCTGACAAGGTACATTTGTCGTACAAATGTACACTTTTTAGCAGCATGAGGCGCAATGCGAAATTTTGTTGGTTTGGCAAAGAGGGCACAGCGGCGCTGTGCCCCTACGAGAATAAGGGCAGACCTGTGGGGGCTTGTCCGAATAGTCGCCGCCGAGAGATGATGCTGTTTAACGCTCAAAAGACCGATACGGGCGAGGCGTGCCTCGCCCCTACAGAGGCTTGTCCGAAAACTACGCGCTTGACCCCACCTCTGGCGAACCAAAAGCAGGTTCGCCTTCCCGGTTGACCAAGAAAAGGTCAGCTTCCCGATTTCAGGGAGGGGAAAAACAAGCCACAGAGGTGGGGAGATGAGCAAGTTAGGCGCAAATTCTCGTACTGAGATGAGCACTTTATCTCTCGGCGGCGACTATTCGGACAAGCCCCTACAGATGCGCCCTATAAAATTTACTGTCGCCCTCTCAGCACGCAAGCGGGGAGAGGGCGGAAAAACTGCGTGTTGGGAGACAAAATTCCGGTCGTAGAACTGACGATCTATTTTCGGACAAGCCTGCAAGTGTCTGCTCGTACACCTTGCGAGTTTGGCCGGGTGATCACCACCAAGTGTCGGAGTATGTGACGGTGCGACCCCATCCCTACGCGCGTTCCCGGCATTTTGCCGAGGCGCAGCACGCCGATGCTTATGAGGGTACCCACTCGGTTGGGGTGGCAGTTGGCGTGGGTCGCGCCGTCGGCGGCACGGTCGGCGTGTAGAGGCCGGTATACTGCTTCTCGAAAGTGCCGCCCGTATGCAGCAGGCAGATTTGCTGCCAGCGATAACGCGAACTCGAATCCGTCCAGTAAGGGGCGACACGCCAGGTATAGGTTCCCTGCTCCCAGGGCAGCCGAGGCAGAACAATGGTGGCGGTGGTCGTCGTGCTGTCGAAGGCGGTGCGGTCACCCGTCGGCGAAATGACGATCACGCTGTAGACGTTCGCTCCGGTCAGGCCGGGATAGGTCACTGTGACCGTCGTGTCGCCAGACAGAAAATTGCCCGCCAGCGTATAAGCGCCTTGCCACTGATCGCAGACATAGCTCGACAGGTCGAAGCCATCCGGCACGCGGTCGTTGTTATCGCGCGGGAGCAGCCGCCCCGTCGGAAAAATACTGTTAAAAGCGACACTCGTGCGCAGCAGACGGGCATAAATCCAGGCAGGCGAACCGCCGTATTCAATCTGCAACCATTGGCGACCATCCCAGCGCGAGTAGAAATCTCCGGCGCGGCCTAAGACTGTCACCGAAGCATCAAGCGGCAGTTCGCCAATCGCATCGTAGGCAAAGTCCGGGCCGACGCGCACAGCAGAGCCATCGACGGTGACCAGCCCATAGATGGGCGCGTCCTGCGCGAGCGCGGGCAGCAGGCAGAGCAGCAAAAACGCAGTCAGCAAAGCAACAAAGGCGCGGCGTGAAGACATCGTAATTCCCCCCCGTGAAGGATTCCTATATTCATTGTAGAGGAATTTGTCATCCAACACGTCAAGCGTTCGCCCAACGTCCGCCTGCCGCTCACCCTACGCTGCTGGTTCCAACCCTACAGACCACATAGTCCACGTGGACTCTTTTCCTGGCTGGAACGCGCTACTATTTCCCGGATGCGCCATCCGATTCATGGACGAAAGCGAAGGATGATGACCAACTTCCCGATTCCCGACTTCAGCAGCTCCGACCGTACTAAACTGCGGGCGGCTTTCCCCACCGTCGAAGCCATTTTTCGAGCAGCGCATCAGGCGCACGTCCCCGGCATCGCCTATGGCGTCGTCGTCGATGGCGAACTGGCATTGGCAGGCGGGTTCGGCATTCAGAATATTGAGACGAAAACACCCGTCACGCCCGACAGCGTGTTTCGGATCGCCTCGATGACCAAGAGCTTCACGGCGATGAGCCTGATGAAGCTGCGCGACGAGGGCAAGCTGCACCTCGACGCGCCCGCCGCCGAGTACGTGCCGGAACTGGCGAAACTGCGCTACCCTACCCGCGACTCCGCGCCGATTACGGTGCGCAACCTGCTGACGATGAGCGCCGGACTGCCGCAGGATGATCCCTGGGCGGATCGCCAGCTTGCCCTGACCGAAGCCCAGTTGAGCGCTTTGATGGAGATGGGGCTGACGTTCTCGAATCCGCCGGGATTCAAATACGAATATTCCAACTTTGGCTTTGCGATTCTGGGACGGATCGTCACCAACGCGTCGGGCATCCTGTATCAGACCTACGTCAAAGACAATATCCTCAAGCCGCTGGGGATGACGTCCAGTACGTTTGACATCAACGATGTTGACCCGAAGCGTTACGCGATGGGCTACCGGCGCGAAGGCGACGCGTGGATCGAAGAAACGCCGCTGGCAGATGGATCGTTCGCCTCGATTGGCGGGCTGTTCACGACGATCCGCGATTTCGCACGCTATATGGCCTGCCTGCTGGCGGCCTTTCCGCCACGCGACGACGCGGAAACCGGCCCGATTCGCCGGAGTTCGCTGCGCGAGATGCAGCAAGCGTGGCGAACGCGCTTTGTCACGTCCACGCGGAGCACGCCAGACGCGCCAGCCTGGGTGCAGAGCGACAGCTATGCCTTTGGCCTGACCTCTGGCATCGATTCGCTGCTCGGTTACACCGTCTCGCATGGCGGCGGTCTGCCCGGTTACGGGACGTTCTATCGGCTGCTGCCAGACTGCGGCGTTGGCGTAGTCGCCTTCAGCAACCTGACCTACAACTCGATGGGTCTGCCCGTCAACAGTGCCCTGAACGCCTTGAAAAGCAGCGGCGGGATGTCGCCGCGCGTGCTGCCGACGGCTGTTGCGCTGACGGAGACGCAAGCCGCAATCACGAAGCTCTACGAAACCTGGGACGATGCCGACGCCACTGCGCGCGCGACCGACTCGTTCTGGCAGGATTTAGCACTGGAAAAACGCCATCAGCAGTTCACCGACCTGCGCAAGACGTTCGGCAAGTGTTTGTCGGTGACGCCGCTGGAGCCGGAAAATGCGCTGCGCGGTCGCTGGATTATGAAATGCCGCAACGGCAATATCGAAGTCTTCGTCACGCTCTCGCCGACGATTCCCAGCAAGATCATGTACCTGACGCTGACGCCCGCTCATAAGCCTACGCCCAAAGTGAAAGCGCTGACCACACAGGTCGTCAGCGTGATCAACCAGTGGGATGAGGCAGCGGCGCAAAAGCTGTTCGCACGCACACTGAAGCGGGCAGACCTGCAAAGCCAGTTTGAAGCGCTGCGTATTCCCTATGGCACGCTGCGGCTCGGCGACGTGATTGGCGGCGACGGCAAAACGCAAACCAGCGTTCGGCTGCTGGGCAAACGAAACAACGTCAACTTGCAAATTGACGTCAACCCGAATACGGGCAAGGTGCGCAAGCTGACCTTCAGCAAGCCGCGCGAAACCGATTTTGTCCCATGAACCCCCTGGTTGTTCAGCAACCAGAGAGCGATAATTGTCCTGCCCACCTAAGCTACTTTAACCTTTGAGGAGAAATTATTGATGCACCAGATAGCACTCGTCGGCTGTGCCCACATCCATACCCCTGGTTTTATTAAACGAATCAATGATCGGCAGGATATTCACGTCAAGTACGTCTGGGGTCACGACGCGGCTCGCGCCGCGCTGCGCGCTGGTGATCTGAATTCGGAGGTTGTCAGCGATCTTTCGAGAATCTGGAACGACGGCGAAATCGAGCACATCGTCATCTGCTCGGAGACAAACCGTCACGAGGAACTGGTGCTGCCCGCCGCCGCCGCGAAAAAGCATATGTTCGTCGAGAAACCGCTCGGCATTGGCGCAGCGGATGCCTACAAAATGGCGGACGCCCTCGACGCGTCAGGCGTACTCTATCACACAGGTTACTTCCGTCGCGGCGACGCGATTCACCTGTTCATCCGTGAGCAGATTCAGAAAGGCAACTTCGGCAAAATCAGCCGGATTCGCCATACCAACTGCCACAGCGGGTCGCTCGGCGGCTGGTTTGATACCGAGTGGCGCTGGATGGCGGATTATGCTCAGGCGGGCATTGGAGGGTTTGGCGACCTCGGCACGCACTCGCTCGACATTCTGCTGTGGCTGATAGGTGATGTCGATCTGGCGACGTCGCGGCTCGCAGTCGTTACAGGGCGCTACGGCGACTGCGATGAATCGGGCGAAGGGCTGCTCCAGTTCTCGAACGGCGTGATTGGCAGCCTGGCAGCGGGTTGGGTCGATGTCGCCAACCCAGTCTGGCTGGAAGTTTCGGGAACCGAAGGCCATGCCTACGTCGCCGACGGCAAGCTCTATTTCAAGAGCCAGCATGTCGAGGGTGCGGACGGCAAAACGCCCTGGACAGCACTGCCCGCGCCAGAAGTCAGCGGCTTTGACCTGTTCCTCGACAAGATTGAAGGTAAAGATACGGGGGTTTTGGTCACGCCACAGGAAGCGGCCTATCGCAGCGCCGTGATGGAGGCGCTGTACGAAGGAAATCGCCAGCAAAAGTGGGTTGCACCCACGTTAAAATAGTCAGGTTTCGACTACGTTTCGACTGCATTTCGACTGCGTTTTCATACGCAAAAAGGATAACTGGGTCAATTATGGCAGCCAACAAAATGAAAGTCGGCGTGATCGGGCTAGGCGGCATCTCGAATGCACACATGCCTGGTTGGATCGATAACCCGTACACCGAAGTCGTCGCCGGGTGCGACGTTGCCGAAGCACAATTGCTGACGTGGAGCGAGAAATACGGCATCGACAAGGTGACAACCAAAGTCGAAGACCTGTTCAACGACCCGGCGATTGACATCATCGACATCTGCACGCCGAATAACTATCATTCCCCGCTGGCGGTCGCTGCGCTCAACGCTGGAAAGAACGTGATCTGCGAAAAGCCGCTCGCGCCAAATCCAGCAGCGATTCAGGCGATGATCGACGCCCGCGATGCTTCTGGCAAAATGCTGATGACGGCGCAGCACTTCCGCTTCACACCGCACGCGAAGGCGATGAAGGCCGCGATTGATACAGGCGTGCTCGGCGACATTTATCATGCGCGAAGCTGGATGCTGCGACGCGCCGCCGCGCCGACAAGACCGGGATTCATTCTGAAGGAACAGGCGACTGGCGGCGCGGTCATCGACATCGGCGTGCATATCCTCGACCTGACACTCTGGTTCATGGGCTATCCGAAAGCCATCTCGGTCACAGGGGTGGCACGCTCGGAACTGGCGCACAAGCCGGGAGCCTTCAGTATCTGGGGTGGCGCGATCCCCTCAATCATGAACGTCGAGGAGTTTGCCAGCGCCTTCGTCCGCTTCGAGAACGGCGCGACGCTGATCCTCGAAGTCAGTTGGCTGCTGCATCACAAAACCGAGGGCGAAGATATGCAGATGTGGCTCTATGGCACAGAAGGCGGCAGTCTCTGGCCGAAAAACGAGATATACCAGAGTGACTACGCTGCCCAGAAATACATCGACACCACAATTGACAAGGGTGAGGCGCAGCGCGAAGCCCACGCGCAGGAATGTTTCGAATTTTCACGAGCGATTTACGAGGGGACTGAGTCGCCGGTTCCGGCGGAGCAGTCGCTTCAGGTGTTAACAATTCTCGACGCCGTCTATCGCAGTCAGGAAATCGGCGGCGAGATCAAGCTAGCCTAGCAACGGCTGCGCATTATCAGGGCGTTGCGCAATTTCTGTTTGCGCTGCGCCCTGACTTTTCTACTGCTGCGGGAGATAGACCATGATCTTTGTACCGTGATTAATCTCACTTTTGATGCTCACAACGCCGCGATGCAGCTCGACAATTTCCTTGACAATGCTTAAGCCGAGACCTGTTCCGCGAATCTGCCCCACGTTCTTCGCCCGATAGAACGGATCGAAAATGTGCGCCTGGGCTTCCAGCGGAATCCCAATGCCCTGATCTGCTACAGTGATCATGATGCCGTCATCGTGACGGGCTACATCGAGCGTGACAATTTTGTCTGAATTCGAATACTTGAGCGCGTTCGAAAGCAGATTCGTCAGCACATATTTGATACGCCGCACATCCAGCATCAGGTTGGGCAGATTTTCTTCGACGGTGCACAGAATTCGATGCTGATCTTCATCATAGTCCTGAATTTGCGCAATTGCCGCTTCGCAAAGCTGGCTGAGGTTGACAGGCTGAACCGTCAAGTCTAAACGCTCAAAGCGTGAATGGATGATCATCGAAATGTCTTCGAGCATCTCGGACAGCTTCTTAATCTGTCCCTCTAGCCGCTGTAAATGCTCGCGTCGCTGTGTGCCATCCATCCGGTCGTGATAGCGTTCGAGGAGTTCAGCCGAGGTGTAGGCGATACTGAGCGGGGTGCGAAATTCATGGGAAATCGTGATCATGAAGCGCGTTTTCAGCTCGCCGAGGTCAGTTTCTTTTTCGAGAGCAATCCGCAGACGGTCGCTTTCGCGCTGAATTTCCTGTGCTCGTTTGCGTTCGGTCACGTCACGAATAATCATCTGCGTTCCAGCACGGTTCTCGAACATAACCGGCGCTGCCATGATTTCCGCATCGAACAGCTGACCATCCAGCCGAACAAACTGTCCCTCCAGCAGCGTCACCTGCTCTCCGTAGATTTCCGTTCGCTCCAACCGTGAAGAGACGGTCACGTAGGAATCAGGATGAATCAAATCTTCCAGGTTGAAGCCAATCAGGTCACCCGGATGACGTGCCAGCAGCAGCCGCGCTGCTGCATCGTTGACAAAAACCAGACGATTATTGCGGTACACGACGATTCCGTCGGGAGACAGTTCGACCAGACTGCGATAACGCTCCTCGCTCTGGCGCAGTGTCTCTTCCGCCTTGCGTTTCTCGTCGATCAGGCGCTGCTCGTAGAGCACCTGTTGAATGACCGACGGCAGCAGTTCAAGGTAGCCGCCATCCACGTCCTTGACGATGTAGTCACGCGCGCCCAGTTTCATGGCTTCGACGGCGACCCGTTCGTCGCCCGTACCCGTCACCATCACGATGGGCGGAATCGACGTATACTTCGCCAGAATTTTAATCACTTCGAGACCGTCGAGGATTGGCATATTCTGGTCAATCGCAATGATCTGATGATCATCGGGATTGAACATGCGCAGCCCCTCCTCCCCATTTGCCGCCAGGTCTACGGAAAAACCCTGTCGTTCAAGCCGCTTTTTAAGGAGCTGAGCCAGGCCCTCATCATCTTCCATGTACAGAACACGCGTTGGTTTGTCGGGAGTCATAAGAACCAGTTATGTTTCTGGGATAGTGGCTACTGCTAGAAACAACCCTAACTGACGAATCGCTTCAGAAAACTCTGTATATTCTACAGGCTTTGTGACGTAGACGTTACACCCGAGTTCGTAGCAGCGCGCAACTTCGCGAGGATCATCGGTCGTTGTCAGGATCACAATCGGAATCTTCTTGCTCTGCTCATTCGATTTGATGCGCTGCAAAACTTCGTAGCCGTCCAGTACAGGTAGATTCAAGTCAAGCAGGATGAGCAGGGCCTGCGTGCTATCGCGATCCTGATAGACGCCCTGACGAAACACGTAATCGACCGCCAGCGCGCCATCTGTCACCACGATTAAATCGTTATTCAGGTTTGCGCGGCGCAGGTTTTTCTCAATCAGCCGAGCGTGCCCCGGATCATCTTCGACCAGCAGAATCGTCACCCACTGTATGTTCGGCATCATTCTGTTTCCTCTCTGAGTCGATGCGGAATGCTGAAAGAGAAAGTTGTGCCCCTGCCTAACTCGGACTCAAACCAGATGCGACCTTCGTGGCGGCGCACGAGGGTCTTCACATAGGCCAGCCCCATTCCCTCGCCCGGAACCATCGGTTTGCCAGCGCGCCGAAACAGTTCAAACACTTTTTCATGATCACTCTCGGCGATACCCTGTCCATTATCACGGATATGAAAGACCGTTTCGCGCGCAAGCACTTCCGCGCTGATTTCGATGCGGCCCGGACGTTCAGGCGCAAGATAAAGCACCGCATTGTTGAGGATGTTGCCGAAAATCTGCTCAACTGCCGTTCGGTCGGCTGAAATCGTGGGCAAGTCGTCCATTACGACAGTTGTGTGCCGCTCGGCGATCTGATGTCCCATCGATTTGATGATGTCCTGAACCAATTCAGTGGTGTCCAACTCCTCAAGCTGAAGTTCGCGCTGACCTAAGCGCGAGAGTTTGAGGATCGCGTTAATCAGGTTGTTCATGCGTTCGACCGATGCGGAGATAAAGCTCAACGCTTCCGGCACGTCCGCCTGCAACGCCTCTAGAAGCCGAGCTTCCTGCCCGCCTTCCAGACATTCGATGCTGGGCATGACCACCGCCTCAACCACATCAAGTGCTGAGCGCAGTTCGCTGGAAAAGCCCTTGATGTTGACCAGCGGCGCGCGCAAATCATGCGAAACAATATAGGCGAAGCGCCGGACTTCCTCGTTGGCGGTGCGTAATTCGGCGGTTCGTTCCTCGACGCGCTGTTCGAGTTCATCGTGAGCGCGGCGCAGCGTTTCCTCGACATGCTTGCGCTCGGTAATATCCAAGCCAATTCCCACCAGTCCGGTGATCTCGCCTCGGCTGTTGGGCAACGGGAATTTACTCGTTAAGATCCATCTTGGATTGCCGTCGCTGTCGAAACTTTTTTCTTCGTGATTGAACAGCGTTTGACCCGTTTTCAGGACGATCATGTCATTGGCGTAAAACTTATCAGCCAGCGTGCGTGGGAAAAAATCAAAATCTATTGAGCCGATGACTTGTTCCGGGGACTGAGCACCCAAGACACTCGCAGCCGCTTTGTTGGCAATCACAAAGCGCGCCTGGGTATCTTTGACGTATACGGCGTGCGGTAGGTTGTCGATCAGCGTGCGCAGAAGATTGCGTTCAGCCGCCAGCGATTCCTGGGCTTTCTGGCGCTCGGCAATTTCCTGAACAAGCTGCTGATTCGCCAGCGAAAGCTCGGCAGTACGCAGTTGGACGCGATCCTCAAGCTCATCATGCGCTTTCTGAAGCGCTTCTTCTGCCAGCTTCCGCGCTGTGATGTCCTGCGACACTCCATAAAAGCGAATTACGCGCTGCTGTGCTTCATCCCACACCGGGCGTCGGCGTAAGTGAATCCAGCGTATGTCGCCAGACTTGGTGACAATCCGGCACTCCTGATCGGAAGCTTCTCCGTCGATCACCTTTTCGATCTGCTCGCGAACTGCCGCAACGTCGTCAGGGTGATAAAGCATGAGCGTGCTGCCGATTTCATCCGGGGTATAGCCCGCCAGCCGCATAAACGAGGCAGCGGTTCCCCATTCAGGGGAGATCGTTCGATCAGGATTGACAATATACGAAAAGGCATAATCAGAGATCAACTCTGTCACCGTGCGATAGCGTTCTTCACTTGCCTGAAGCGCGACTTCAGCCCGTTTGCGCTCCGTAATATCAAGCGCTACGCCCAGCACCTGCGTTGCCCGACCGCGTTCATCAAACAGCGGCACTTTGATCGTGCGGAGCCAATGCTGCTTGCCCGTCAAAGCGCTCGTCGCGGACTCTTCGGCGATGATCATCGGTTTTCCGGTGCTCATCACCTGCCGGTCTGCCTGCAAATAGGATTCAGCTTCTTCCGACACCCGGTCGAAATCTATGTCACGCTTACCGATCATGTCCTCGACCGTCAAGCCGCTCATCTCGGCCTGGGCTTTGTTGACGAGCACAAATTTCCCTTCCTGGTCTTTGACGAAAATCAGGCTGGGGTTCGCGTCAATCACCTGCCGCAGAAAACGTTCCTGCTGTTTCAGAGCTTCCTGCGCATCCTTGAACGCGGTTATATCGCGGCTGATGCCGACGACCCCCGCGATGTTCCCTTGTCTATCGCGCAGTGGCACTTTCGTGGTCGAAACATGGATCGGGCGATGATTGGCATCCAGGGTCATCCGTTCGAGGTTGAGCAGCGACTTCCCTGTCTGTATCACCACCCGATCATCTTCATCGTACTGCGAAGCCAGGTCGGGCGGGAAAAATTCCGACGCCGGTTTGCCTGTAAATTCTTCAGGATCAAGCACGCTGACCGCCAGCGCGTGCGCCTTATTGCTCATGATAAAGCGGCCCTGCAAATCCTTGATGAAAATGTAGTCCGGCAGTGTATCAATCAGAGTACGCAGGAGCGTCCGTTCCTCAACCAGCGTTTGTTCAATTTGTTTCAGTTCGCCGACGCGCTCCTGAATACGCGTTTCCAGTTCATCATTCGACTTTTCCAGCGCAAGCTGTGAGCGCTTCAGTTCGGAAATATCGCGCGAGATGCCTATCACGCCGCTCACGACGCCCTGTTGATTGAGCAGCGGCATCTTGGTGGTCAGCAACCAAAGCGGGTCACCATTCAAAACGAGCGCCGTTTCCTCGCGATTGCGCAGGATTTGACCCGAGTTGATCACTGCCCGATCATCCACTGTATATTGAGCAGCCAGCTCAGGGGCGAACAGATCAGCATTCGTTTTACCAACCAGCGCTTCGGGCGAGTCTGTCCCGACCAGTTGAGCGACCGACTTATTCGCGAGCACAAACCGGTCATCCATACCCTTGACGTAAATGAAATCCGGGATGTTATCGACTACCGTCCGCAGCAAATTACGTTCTTCTGCGAGTGCATTCTCGGCACGCTTCCGTTCGACCATATTGCCAAGAAGTGAGCAAAAGACAGACAGAATCTCCTGCGTGTTTGGGTCGGACGGCTCACCGCTGATGGCGCTGTCGTTGAAGAACACACCGATCAGATTCTGCGCTGACCGAATGGGCGTAAGAACAATCCAGCCCCGATTGATTTCGTGCAGCGTTACGCCGTCCCACTCATGTCGAGTCCCCTCAATCGTTGTGTACTGTCCCCCCTCGGTGTGCAAGGCATTGAGGCTCGCGAACCACTGGTCATTCGGTGTAAACAGGATACTTCGCTCATCCGTCGTTTCGCCCGACAAACTCGTACCGTAAGTTCCGCGCAGGTACGCGCCTTCCGGCAGCGAAATGCCGCAGCGCTCTACCCCCAGTTTTTCTCTGGCAAATTCAACAGCCTGTCGAAACAAACTATCTACATCCGGGGAATAGGTGAGTTCATCGGCGGCGCTAACGACGGCACGCAAGCCAGCGACCATATCGCCTTGCAATCGATTCGAAGCCATTTTGAGCGCCCCTGGTCTATCGTTTTTTATGGGAAGCGAACAGCACCAGTGCCCGCCGACCTCGTCGGGGATCTCGACGTGTTTGCGCTGACACGGTAGAAAGAAAGACTTCAGTGACCTATCGAAAGTAAGTTGTGCAATGGAGGGACGCATGACCGTTCGCCCCTACCAAAACTTACCGTGTTTACTTTAGTCTCTCTAGAAACTTATTGTACGCAACTTTATGATCGGAACCGAATAATTTTCATAAATTTGTTTCAGTCTGCTTAATCTTACGAAAGATTACTCAATTTCTTCGCTTGAGGATTATCAAAATTCGTGTGAAACCTCATGCAACCTCAATCTTCAATCAACTGTACGCGCCCAACCTGCCCGTCAGTCAGGCGCACCTTAATCCCGTGCGGATGAAATGCTGATTTCGTCAGAATATCTTTGACGATGCCGCGTGTCAGCTTGCCCGTCCTTTGATCCTGCTTCAGCACAATCGCCACTGCCAGCCCTGCGTGAATATCTTTTCGATTCTGTCCATTTGCCATCGATTCATCCTGTCATGAGAGCGTTGAATCAAAAAATGAGTCACCATGATTATGCCGACTCTTACCCACAACGCGAATGTTGTTCATTACGAACGAGATCAGGCAGGCTCGCTGAACATGCGGCGGCACTCGCGCGGCGAGTAGCCAAATTTCTTTTTGAAGGCGCGTGTAAAATGGGAGAGGTTGCTGAAACCGGAGATATAGCACACTTCAGTAATCGAAACTGAGGAGGATTGCAACACCGACAGGGCAAAGCGCAGGCGAATATCCTGAAGATACACGCCAAAGGGCATCCCCGTCGTCCGCTGAAACAATTCACTCAGGTAATTTGGCGCAAGATGTACCTGCTCGGCGAGATTTTTCAGGCTCAGCGGCTCGCGGAAGTGATGGTCAATGTAAATCAGCGCTTGCTGAACCGCCGGGTGGTGAATCGAGGGATAAGCCTGGCTATCGGGGGGTGGCTGCTGCCGCGCCAGCGTAATCAGAATCTGATCCAGCAGCGCCTTGACCATCAGGTTATGACCGGGAGCGTCTGCCTGACCTTCGAGCCAGATGGAATGGAAGCGCTCGCGCATCCGAGCGCGTTCGGCATCGAGGAACTGAACGTGATAGTTTTTACTCGCGCCGAAGGTCAGCGCACGGATTTCGTCGCTCAGCAGCGCGTCTGAGAAAACGAAGTTGTAGAGTTCAAGCGTCCCGGCACGCCGGTCTGGTTCCAGAGCGTGAAAATCTGTCGGCGTCAGCAGAAACACTGTGCCATAATTCAGCGGCTGCGTCGCGCCATTGAGGATATGTTTTCCCTCACCGGAGAGAACAAACGCCAGTTCGTAAAATTCGTGCCAATGAACGGCAATCACGCTCGTGAGTGAATGGCGAAACATACGAAAAGGTGCGGCAAAGCTCATATAGGCATCATTGCTGAGACGTTCAGGATGCATGAGCCTTGCCTCCACCCTTGCTGTGTCACTCAGACGTTCTGATAGGTGTTTCCCGCGAGGTCTTCGCCGCGCGCCAGCCAAATCTTGAAGCCGACATTCTTCTCTGGAATCACGCGCGCCGAGGTCGCAAAATAGCGCATCGTATAGCCGCAGCGGCGGTGCGGGCTGGTATTGGCTGTCGCGCCATGCACAATCCGCGAATCGTGGAGCGATGACTCGCCCGGTTCCAGTTCGAAGTATACCGCGTTTGACTCATCAACCGTGTTAATCTGGCTGGGAAACGTGTTCCCCTTCAAATCAGCATCCTTATACTGCGAGAAGCCATTGTTGTGCGTGCCGGGGATCACCCGCATACAGCCGTTTTCCTTGTTGCTCCGGTCAATCGCCAGCCAGACGGTGATAATCTTAGTGTACTCACTCAGACGCCCTTCCCAGAAAGCCGAGTCCTCGTGCCAGGGTGTCGCGCGTCCGCTATACGCATCTTTCGAGATGAAGTGGCTCGACCACAACGCGATGTTCGGCCCAATGATCGGCTCGACCAAATCGAGGACTTTGTTATGCAGCAGAAAGTAGAACAGGCGCGGATCGCGGAAGTGTGGTGTGTCGAGTTCATCCGAGAGCTTCTGGCCCTTGTTGGCGAGGTGTTCCTCAAAAATCTCGCTCAAATGCTGAAATTCTTCGCTTGTAAAAATCGGTTTCTTATAAAGAAGATAGCCATTGTCGCGGTAGGACTGTACTTCTTCGGCGGAAAGTGACTCGTGTGCAGCGATCATCAGCTTGCGCTCCCTCTCATTAAGTCTATTTGGGTCTTACCACTATACGCTTTTTGAGAAATCGCTGCTTTGCACGGCATCGGAAAAACTTTGCCGAATGTCAGAAATATTGACGAGTCGAGTGAGGAGGAAGCCGGGTCTGTAGGGGCACGAGACCTCGCGCCCCTACGCGGGAATTAATTCAACGCTATACCGAGAGGTGTTCCTTGATCAATTCTATGTCGAGGTCTTTCGTGCTTTGCTTCGAAACAATATGCCCTTTTTCCATGACGTAGCAGGTGTCGGCGATGCTCAGCGCAAAGTCGAGGAACTGCTCGATCAGAAGAATAGCGATATGTTTCGTTTCACGCAGGGAGCGGATCACGTTTTCAATGTCTTCGACGATGTTCGGCTGAATACCCTCAGTCGGCTCGTCCAGGAGCAAAAGCTGCGGGCCGCGCACCAGCACGCGCCCAATCGCCAACTGCTGCTGCTGTCCCCCGCTCAGCGTCCCGGCGACACGTCCGCCCATCTGCTTCAGCACCGGGAAGATGCTGTAGACTTCGTCAATCGCGGGCTGGCTGTGGCGGCGCTGCTTACCATCGAGCGCTTCCAATCCCATCAGCAGATTTTCGTAGACTGTCAGGTGGGGGAAGATGCCGCGCCCCTGCGGCACATAACCGATGCCGCTGATAGCACGTTTGTGCGCCTGAACATTGGTGATGTCCTTGCCGTCATAGACAATTTTGCCCTGCTTGGCTTTCAGCAGGCCCATGATCGTTTTAATGAGCGTCGTTTTGCCAACGCCGTTGCGTCCCATCAGGCAGACCACTTCACCCGAAGCGACCTCAACACTGACATCGTTCAGGATCATACTTTGCCCGTAAAATACCTGTAACCCAGTCACTGATAACATGGGTACTTGCTCCTCGTGCTAGGCGACCTTCGCTTTGTTGCGCCCAATATAGACTTCGATGACCTGCGGGTCAGCCTGCACCTGCTCGACCGGGCCTTCGCACAATACCTGTCCCATGTGCAGAACCGTCACGCAGCTTGCGAACTGGCGCACGAATACCATATCGTGTTCGACGACCAGAATCGAGCGACCGGGCATAATGCGGTGCAGCAGTTCGCCGGTATGATCCCGCTCACGGCGCGTCATGCCCGCGACCGGCTCATCGAGCAGCACCAGCTTGGGTTCCTGCACCAGCAGCATCCCAATTTCAAGCCACTGCTTCTGACCGTGCGAAAGCGTCCCCGCCAGCACGTCGCTCCGATCTTTCAGATTAATGATTTCCAGCGTCTCGTCGATATGATCGCGCTGTTCAGGTGACAGCGCCGTACCCAGCCTGTAGACCGACGTTTTGAAGCCAATCGCCGCTTCGAGATTGTCATAAACGCTCAGGCTGCCGAACACGGTCGGCGTCTGGAATTTGCGCCCAATGCCCTCGCGCACCAGTTGATGCTCAGTCACGCGCGCGACATTCACGCGGTCATCAAAAATGACTTTGCCTTTATTCGGGCGTGTCTTGCCTGTCATGATGTCGAGCAGCGTCGATTTACCCGCGCCATTCGGCCCAATCAGAAAGCGCAGTTCGCCATGATTGATTGAAAAATTTAGGTCATTCAGAACTTTGAAACCGTCGAAACTCACGGTGACGTTCTTCACGTCCATAATGTAACCAGTCATCGCCTAATCCTTTTCGCTTTAGGATGCTTCAGGTTCGATTGCGGGTTCAGGGGTCGTGTGCGGCACATAAGATTTGTTCCACAACGGCTTCAGGCGCTCGTAGCCATCTTTGACCGCACCCACCAGTCCCTTCGGGAACAGCAGCACGACGCCGACGAACAACAAGCCCATAATCAACTGCCAGATGTCCGAATTCGAACTACTGATGACGCTTTTACCCGTGTTGACCAGCAAAGCGCCAATGATCGCGCCGATCAGCGTGCCGCGACCGCCGACCGCCACCCAGATTACAATCTCAATCGAGGCCACAATGTCAATTTGCTTGGGCGAAATGATGCCAACCTGCGGCACGAGCAGCACGCCCGCCAAGCCCGCGATTCCGGCGGAAATCACAAACACGAACGTCTTGACGACCACCGTGTTGTAGCCCATGAAGCGCACGCGGGTTTCATCGTCGCGCACCGCCACCAGTAAGCGTCCGAAGCGCGATTTCACCAGCATACGGCAGCCGAGATAGACTGCGCCCAAAACAATCACCGACGCGAGATACAGGCCGACCGTCGTATTATGTTCGCCGAGCTGGTTACCGAAAATCGTCGTAAACTGGGTAAGCCCGTTCGTCCCGTTGATCAGTTTCTGCTGGGCAACGAACAGCAGCGCGACAATTGCCGTCAGCGCCTGCGTGATAATCGAGAAATAGACGCCCTGAATGCGGCTGCGAAAGAGCATGAAGCCGATGATCGCCGCCAGAATCATCGGGACGATGATCGCCGCCGCAATCGCGAATACGGGGGAATAGAACGGCTGCCAGAAGAACGGGAGTTCGGTCACGCCGTAGAGACCCATGAATTCGGGCATTTTTCCGGCGGCGGCTTCCAGGTTGAGGAACATGCCAAAGCAGTACGCACCCAGCCCGAAAAACAACCCCTGACCGAGGCTGAGCATTCCGGTGTAGCCCCAGAGCAAATCCAGCCCCAGCGCAACAATGGCATAACTGAGAAAACGACCGAGCAGACTGATCTGGAAATCAGAGAGCGCTGCTGGCAGCGCGATCAGCAGCACCAGAGCAGTGATCACGAATGACAGCACGCGCAAATTCAGAAATCGTTTAAGCATAGCTGCACTTCATCCCTCACAAATATCAGGTTCGGCTGCGCAGCGCGACTAAACCATTCGGCCTAAATTGCAGGAAGAGAATAATGAGCAGAAGGATCACGACTTTGCCCAGCGAAGGCGCAGAATCGGAACCCATCTGCGAGATAGTCATCTGGAAAATCGGGTTGAGCGTCCCGATCAGGAGTGCCGCAAGAATAGTGCCGGGCAGGCTGCCAACCCCGCCGAGAACAACCACCAGGAACGTATCGACAATGTAGCCCGTTCCCAACTGCGGGCCAATCTGCCCAATCAGCGTGAGCGCTGAACCCGCGATGCCCGCCAGCCCCGCGCCAAGCGCGAAGGTGTAGGCATCGACGCGGCGCGTCGCAACCCCCAGCGCCGCCGCCATTTCACGATTTTGCATGACCGCGCGAATGCGACGTCC
This sequence comes from Anaerolineae bacterium, assembly GCA_034432495.1. Taxonomy (GTDB): domain Bacteria; phylum Chloroflexota; class Anaerolineae; order Aggregatilineales; family Phototrophicaceae; genus Flexifilum. Next base: position 94,559 of record DAOUCB010000133.1, read on the forward strand.
GTTCGAGGTACGGTAGAGATAGATATAGACTCCCACCACACAAATTACGGCTAAGCCAATAATAAATAACCGCGTGTAGGGGAAAACAATTCCGGTGGCGATGGTCAGTCGACCATTCAGCCACGCCGGGGACGTAACCGGGAGGTTACGTGGATCGTAGCTGCGCGCCACCTGCTGCAAAATCAGGCTCAGCCCCCACGTCGCCAGCAGCGTATCCAGCGGTCTGCCGTAAAGTCGCCGGATGACCAGCCATTCCAGTAATAACCCTAACGCCCCTACAATAAAAAAGGCCGCCACAATCGAGAGGACGAAAACCAGCCCCTCTTTCTGACCGCCAGCGCCGCGCAGTGGTTCCGCCAAAAACGTCTGAAAGATGTAAGTCACGTAAGCGCCTGCCATGATGAATTCACCATGCGCCATATTGATGACCTTCATCAACCCAAACGAAAATGCCAACCCCAGCGATGCCAACAGCAGGATTGACCCGATACTCAACCCATTAAAAAGTTGTGAAATCCAGAGTTGCATCTTCACTTCCCCGCTCAACAACGAAAACAGCAAGGCTTCTGCCCTAATTTAAGGGCAGAAGCCTTGTCTTCAGGCTGCGAACTAACGTGACGACCCTACGATGCTGGAGTCATCTCTGGCGTCATCATCATTGCATCACACACACCTTCGGGGCGGGTCAGCACGGTTGCCCACGAATAGCCGCACAGATACGGATCCGGTACGACCGGGTCAGTTGCGAAGATGGTGTCGATCAGGCCGTCTTCACGGATTTTGCCGATACGAACGGGCTTGACTGTGTGCTGCGTCGGGCCGTCAATCGAGACCATGCCTTCAGGAGCATCGTAGCTGATGCCGCCAGCGTGCAGTGTGGCGCGCACGGTGTCGATGTCGGCAGTTCCGGCCTTCTCAACGGCTTCTTTCCACAGATACACACCGAAATAACCAGCTTCCATCGGGTCACTCGTGACGCGATCTTCGCCGTACTTAGCCTTGAAGTCCGCCACGAACTTGGTGTTCTCCGGGGAGTCGACCGTTTCGTAATAGTTCCAGGCCGTCAGTTGACCGGTGATGTTCTCGACGCCCATGCTCTTGACTTCTTCTTCGGCGATGCTGACCGAAAGAACCGGCAGGGTTTCAGCGGTGTAACCCGCGTCGGTGAACTGCTTGAAGAAAGCCACGTTGCTGTCGCCGTTGAGCGTGTTGAAAATCACGTCCGGGGCAGCCGCCTGGATTTGAGCAATAATCGAGGTGAATTCGGTTCCGCCCAGCGGCACGTATTCTTCACCAGCGACCGAAGCACCCGCCGCGTCCAGTTGAGCGCGAATGATGGTGTTTGAGGTACGCGGGAACACATAGTCCGAACCGAGCAGGAAGAAATTGGTCTTGCCCTGGTCGAGCAGGTACTCTACCGCAGGGACAATCTGCTGGTTGGTGGTCGCGCCGGTGTAAACAATATTCGGCGATTCTTCCAGACCTTCGTATTGCACCGGGTAGAACAGCAGGCCGTCAAGTTGTTCGACAACGGGCAGCACCGCTTTACGGCTGGCACTCGTCCAGCAGCCGAAGATCACCGCGACCTGATCTTCCTGAATCAGCTTACGGGCTTTCTCAGCGAAGGTCGGCCAGTCGCTCGCGCCGTCCTCAACCACCGGAACCAACTGCTTCCCTAACACGCCACCGGCAGCATTGATTTCGTCAATTGCCATCAGTTCGGAGTCACGAACAGTCGTCTCACTGATCGACATCGTGCCGCTGAGCGAGTGCAGTAGACCAACCTTAATGGTATTGTCATCCTGAGCACTGACAGCCGGGACGATACTAATTGCAATAATGCTGAGCAACAAAAGCCAAACAAGCCGTTTTCCGAGTGCGGAAGCGGTATTCCGAACCATCTTTTTCTCCTTGTGGGGCGACACGCGAGCACAACGATAGATTAACCGAAGATGAAGAGACCGAAATATGCAAGACAGTACAAGGTTTCTTTTGATTCATTTGTAACAATATTCCAAAAAACTGACTAAAATAGTTCAACTGGGAACGTTTCCAATGAAAGTGCCCAGATAATGGAACCCTTGAGTTGAACAACTTAACAGGCGGCAAATTTCAGCGGAGAGGCACGCAAACCTGCATGGAATAGACGAAAACTCATGAGGGATTTTGTCAGGAAACCACAAGGGCAGCCCGAAAGCGCTTTTATACACTTCGCACATGGGAAAATACGCTAAGGAAATCGATGTCGCTTCACCCAATAGGCAGAGAAGGCAAACTCCGGCTGACGTTTGCGCAGCAGGCCGGTCGTACAGTCCTTACAGAAAACTACTCGCGCCCGCCGCTTCAGGTCATGCGGGCGATTAGTGATAATGCTCAATGTCTTTGTATCTATTTACTAAGCCCGACGGGTGGCGTCGTTCAGGGGGATCGCTATCACATTCAAATTCGGGTGGGCGCAAACACCCATGCCCTCTTTACCACCCAATCCGCCACCAAAGTCTACAAAATGCCGGACGACTGTGCTGAGCAGTTCATCCGCATTGATGTCGAAAGCGGCGCGATCTTCGAATTTGTGCCGGACGCAGCCATCCTGTTTGCGGATGCCGACCTGCGCCAGCAGATTGAAATCACGCTCCACCCCGGCGCACTGCTGCTGCTGCATGAGGTGATTATGCCGGGGCGGTATGCGCGGGGTGAACATCTGCAATTTCGGCGCTACGTCAACCACATCGTCGTGCGCGACGACAGCGGGCTGCTGCTGCATGATGCTGCCCAAATCGAACCCGCACAGGCGGAACTCGACGGTATAGGCATTCTGGAAGGCTATCGCTGCTGGGGTAGCGCCTATCTGCTGGGAGATTTGGCGGCGCGTGGTATCGACGCGGCGGCCTTCTGCGAGACACAGGCAGCCTTGTTCGAACGACCAGATGCGCTCGGTTCAATTTCGCCGCTCTATCGAAATGGGGTCGGCGTGCGCATGGTCAGCCAGCGGCTGGAAACGATCTACGCCGCCTTTCACGAACTGCGGCAAATCGTGCGAACACAGTATCTCGGTTTAGCGGAAGCAACACTGAGGAAGTAACCGCCTATAACAAAGGGGACATGATGGATCTATCGCCACGAGAAAAAGACAAACTGCTGATCTATATGGCGGCGATGGTCGCCCGCGACCGCAAAGCGCGCGGCGTCAAGCTGAATTACCCGGAAGCCATCGCCCTCATCACGGCGGAAGTCCTCGAAGGCATCCGTGAGGGGCGCGGCGTCGCCGAACTGATGCAGTTTGGACGCACGATCCTCACCCGCGACGACGTGATGGACGGCATCCCAGAAATGATTCACGAGATTCAGGTTGAGGGGACTTTCCCCGACGGCACAAAGCTGGTCACCATTCATCAGCCGATTCTTGGCGGCGCGGGTCGCGTCCCCGGCGAGTATCTGCTGGAAGACGGCGACATCATCGCCTACGTCGACCGCCCCGTGATTACCCTGAGCGTGGCGAACAGCGGCGACCGCCCTATTCAGGTTGGCTCACATTTCCACTTTTACGAGGTCAACAGCGCGCTTAGCTTCGACCGTGACGCCGCTTACGGGATGCACCTCAACATCGCTTCCGGCCTGACTGTGCGTTTCGAACCGGGCGACGAGAAAACCGTCGAACTGACACCGTTCGGCGGCACGCGCGAGATTTACGGCCTGAACGGTCGCGTCAACGGCAAGCTGGATAAGGAATAATACGATGCCTCTACGGATTCCCCGTCACGTTTATGCAGATTTGTATGGCCCAACCAAAGGCGACCGCGTGCGCCTCGCCGACACCGACCTGATCATCGAAGTCGAGCAGGATTTCACCTACTACGGTGACGAGGCCAAGTTCGGCGGCGGCAAAACCCTTCGCGATGGCATGGGTCAGTCTGCCGTGACCACCCGCCCGGATGGTGCGCTCGATCTCGTCATCACCAACGCACTGATCATTGACCACTGGGGTATTGTCAAAGGCGACATTGGCATTCGTGACGGCAAAATCGTCGGCGTCGGCAAAGCGGGCAACCCCGGCACGATGGACTGTGTTGATCCCAAGCTGATCGTCGGTGCATCGACCGAAGTCATCGCGGGCGAAGGCTTGATCGTCACGGCGGGCGGCATCGACTCGCATATCCATTTCATCGCTCCGCAGCAGATTGAGGAAGCACTTTCGTCGGGCATCACGACCATGCTCGGCGGCGGCACCGGCCCCGCGACCGGAACGAATGCCACCACCTGCACCCCCGGCGCGTGGAATATCCACCGGATGCTCGAATCCGCCGAAGCCTTCCCGATGAATCTGGGGTTCATGGGCAAAGGCAATGCCTCGCTGCCTAATCCGCTTCGTGAACAGGTGGAAGCGGGCGTGCTGGCGCTTAAGCTGCACGAGGATTGGGGCACGACGCCCGCTGCCATCGACAACTGCCTCTCGGTTGCCGAGGAGTACGACGTGCAGGTCGCCATCCACACTGACACGATCAACGAAGCGGGCTTTGTTGATAGCTCGATTGCCGCCTTCAAAAATCGCACGATCCACACGTTCCATACGGAGGGTGCGGGCGGCGGTCATGCGCCGGACATCATCAAGGTCTGCGGCGAACTGAACGTGCTGCCCTCCTCGACCAACCCGACGCGCCCTTTTACGGTCAACACGATTGACGAACACCTCGACATGCTGATGGTTTGCCATCACCTCAGCCCGTCGATTCCCGAAGACCTCGCCTTTGCCGAGTCGCGCATCCGTCCCGAAACGATTGCCGCCGAAGACATTCTGCACGATCTCGGCGCGCTCAGCATGATGTCGTCGGATTCGCAGGCGATGGGGCGTGTCGGCGAAGTGATCATGCGCACCTGGCAAACGGCGCATAAAATGAAAGTTCAACGCGGCAAGCTCGGCGAAGATACCGAGCGCAACGACAATTTCCGCGTCAAGCGCTACATCGCCAAGTACACCATCAATCCAGCGATCACGCACGGCCTGTCGCAGTATGTCGGCTCGATTGAACCGGGCAAAATCGCTGATCTCGTGCTGTGGCGTCCGGCCTTTTTCGGCGTCAAGCCAGAAATGATCCTGAAGGGCGGCTTTATCGCCTACGCGCAGATGGGCGACGCCAACGCCTCGATCCCGACGCCGCAGCCTGTTCACTCGCGCCCGATGTTCGGCGGCTTTGGTCGCGCGATTTCAAGCACAGCCTACACCTTCATCTCGAAAGCAGCTTACGACAAAGGCGTTCACAAGGAACTCGGCCTGCAAAAGCAGATCGCGCCCGTCGCCAACTGCCGCAACCTGACCAAGATCGACATGATCCACAACGATTTTCTGCCGCACATCACCGTCGATCCCGAAACCTATGAGGTGCGCGTCGATGGCGAAATCATCACCTGCGAACCGGCCGCTACCCTGCCGATGTCGCAGCGTTATTTCTTGTTTTGAAATGAAACTAAGGCAGCATGACGTGCTGCTCAAAGGGCAGCATCTTGTCCTTCGTGCCTTGATGGAGAACGACTGGGATAAGTTACTGCTGTGGAACAACGATCCCGAAGTGCTTTACTACGTCGAAGGCGATGTCGTGAGTGCGCGTAGTTTAGAAGAAATTCAGGTAATCAATCGCAGCGTGTCACAAACGGCATTCTGTTTCATGATTGAGCATGAGGGTGAACCCGTCGGCGAATGCTGGCTGCAAGCCATGAATCTGCAACGCATTCTACAAAAATATCCAGATGCTGACTGCCGCCGTATCGATTTAATGATCGGCAAAAAAGAACTCTGGGGCAGCGGAATCGGAACCGAGGTCGTACACCTACTGACCACATTTGCTTTTGAAGAGGAGCAGGTCGATTTTGTTTTTGGCTGCGACGTTGCGGACTACAATCCCGCGAGCCAAACTGTGTTTCGCAACAATGGTTATCAGGTGAGCGAAACCGTCCCGCAGGCGGCAGGAGCAAAAGCGCAATACTGCATTGATTTTGTTCTGAGCCGCGAAGCCTTCACGAATTCCCGATCATGAACTTTACCTCTCCTCAACTCCTGCTCCTGCTGCAATGGATGGACTCCGGCTTCCCGACCGGATCGTTTGCTCATTCCAGTGGCTTAGAGACATATACCCAAGCAGAAATTGTCAACAATGCAGCCGATCTCGCCCGCCTGATTGCCATGAAGCTTGAAGCCGCCGCCAGCACCGATTTGATCGTCGTTCACAGCGCGATGACGGCGGATCAAGCATCCATCCGCGAACTCGATCAGCTTTGCTCAGCGTCGAAAATTGCCTGTGAAGCCCGTGACGCCAGCGAGAAGATTGGGCGGCGCATGTTGAGCAGCATCGTGAATCTCATCAGCGATCCGCTGCTGCTGTGGTATAAAGACGAAATCGCGGCGGAGCGCTGCGCAGGGCATCACGCTATTGTGCATGGGCTGACCTGCGCCGCCCTCAGCGTTGATCCGCGCGCGGCGTTGGTCAGCTTCGGCTATGCGCTGGCCGCGAACCAGACCGCCGCCGCTTTAAAATTGTTCAGCATCGGTCAAACGCAAACGCAGGCGGTTCTCGCGGCCTCCGGCACAGCGATTGAAGCCGCCGCCGAGGCCGCGCTCGGTCGCACACTCGATGATTTTGGCAGTTTCACACCCAGCCTCGACATCCGCATCATGCAGCACGAGCGGCTTTTCCGGCGCTTGTTTATTTCCTGAAGGAATGAGTATGGTCAACATCAACTACAACGAACAACAATTCGCCAGCGCTGAGCGAACAGTCACGCCGCTGGTGGCACCGTTGGTGATCGGCATCGGCGGCCCGGTTGGCTCTGGCAAAACGACGCTGGTCGAAAAACTGTGCAAAGCCATGTCTAAAAATCATCAGATTGGCGTGATCACCAACGACATTTATACCAAAGAAGACCAGTTGATCCTCAACCGCCTGAGCGCGCTCGAACCAGAGCGCATCTACGGCGTCGAGACCGGCGGCTGCCCCCATACCGCCGTCCGCGACGACATTTCCGCCAACCTCGACGCGATTGATCTGCTCAACAAACGCTTTGATGACCTCGAACTGATCTTCCTCGAAAGCGGCGGCGATAACCTGACCGCCAGCTTCAGCCCTGAACTGGTCGAGGTCGAATTCTACGTCATCGACGTAGCAGGCGGCGATAAGATTCCGCGCAAGGGCGGCCCCGGCATCATTCGCTCCGATCTGCTCGTCATCAACAAAATTGACCTCGCACCTTACGTCGGCGCAAGCCTCGAAGTCATGCAGCGCGACACCGACAAGCAGCGCGGCGACCGTCCTTATGTCTTCACCGCTCTCAAAAACGGCGCGGGCCTGACCTCGGTCATCGCCTGGATCGAGGACAAGCTCAACAGCCGCCGCGATCCCAATTACGTTCGGCGCACCTGGCAGGTCGAGCACGACCACGACCACATTCACCACCAGCACAGCCTTCCCAATATGGAGTCGATTCTGCCGCCACGCTATCAGGGAGATGCTGAAGTTTCTGCCGCACCCATGGGTGCCGCTGATTTGAAATATGATGCGGAAGGCCGCGTGGCCTGGGATGAAATCTGGGGGGATTTCTGCGATCTGGCACTGGCAGGTGGCCCACCCCATCGAGGGACGCTGCTCGAACCTGTATCGCCGGATGCAGTGCGCGCCGACCCTGAAGGCTATTCGCGCGTAATGGCAGAACTCGCGCGCGGCCTAGCGATGGTGACGGGGCTAGAAGTCGTCACCGACGCATCCCCGGGCTGGATTGGGCTGGTGTGCAGTGACGAAGCGATGGCTTTGTGGCTGCTGCGCGCCATCATTGTCGAAAATGTCTCGGTGCGGCGCGAGGGAATCGTTCTATTCCTGCCCGCTGCGCCGAGTTTTCGGCTCGAAGGCGAGATCAAGAACGTGATCACGGTCGTCGCTAAAACCAATCACTACTGGACGGAACATCGCGCCTCGCTGACCTCTTAGTGTGTCAATTCCTGCCGGAACAGGAACGTTGAGCGACCCAGTGAGAGAAGAATATGTACCCGACAGGCGACCAATACATGCCGTATCAACAGCTAACGAGCCAGTTCGTGTCCAGAGGGCAAGGTGTGGGCACGCTGATGCGACCAAAATTCTTCGTCAGCGATGTTACTTCGCGTTGATTTCTTCCCGAACCATGCCGACCAAGTCGTCAATGCTGTTGATGCTGCGCCGCTCCATCACCCAGCGCGACCCGATGCGAATGGCGTAACGCTCGGCGACGGCGCGCTGCTTTAAATCAGCAATGCTCTGAATATCCGACACGCTGACGATGCCCATCATGCGGCGGAGCATCTCGCACGCGCCATGCCCAGCGGTATCTTGCAAGAGATCGTGTAAATAGCGCTGGCGAAACTGACTGAATGCTTCGTCGCCGCCGAGATACTGCCAGTAGGCGTCGGGCACGAGTTCACCACGATTGTGTTCGATCCACAGCGCCTCAAATTTCTGCGTGAACTGTGTCCAGATAGTGCGCACCAAATCAAGCAGATACGTTTGATATTCAATCCGAGTTTGCGCATCCGGCGTGTGCGCAAAATGTGACAGCGCATTCAGAACGAGATTGGCGAACAGCGCGCCGATGTCGAAACCCATCGGCCCATAAAAGGCGAATTCGGGGTCAATCACGCGGGTGTCCTCGGCATTGACCATGATGCTACCCGTGTGCAAATCACTGTGGATCAACGCCTGACCGCGCGTCATATACTGCTCTTTCATTTCGGCAATCGCCAGCTTGAGCGGCGTACTGGCTCGCACAGCTTTGACTTCCGCCTCAAGTTCAGGATTCCAGTTATTTTCCGGCGATTCCATATACGGGTTGGTATAGACAAAATCCTCTTGAATCTTGTTGAGGTGAGGATTGATAAACTGCGCCTGTAGGGTTTTCTTTTCCAGCCCGGTTTTATACAAGTCGGAGGTGTAAAACAGCGTCGCCGCCAT
>DAOUCB010000134.1:0-55704 GCA_034432495.1 Anaerolineae bacterium
CGCTGGTTGCGCCACCAACGTACCCTGACGAAAACCTACTCCTTTTCTCCTGACTTATACTTTCGCCCCGATAGACCTTTGCTGTGTTAAAACTGTCCTGTCCTCAACCCTCAGGGAGAGGGATTTAGGGTGAGGGCCGTAACATGGACTTTTACGAACACGCTCCGCCTGTTTTTGCTGATAGCTGACTGCTGAAAGCTGACGGCTAAATCATGTCCTTTAACGAAGACTCCCTTCAATTCTGGATCACCGTCGCCTGGGCGGGCGTGGGCTTCCTCTGTGGATCGCTCATGTTCTCCTACTGGATCGGGCGTTGGGCGCTCAAGCGCGACATTCGCAGTGTCGGCGACGGCAACCCCGGCGCGACCAATCTGCTCAAGGCGGGCGGCGTGCCGCTCGGCCTAGTCGCCCTGCTGCTTGATGCGCTCAAGGGCGCGCTGCCCGTTGCCTTTGCCCGCTACGTCCTCGGCTTGAGCGGCCTCTCGCTGGTGATTGTCGCGCTCGCGCCCATTTTCGGACACGCTTTTTCGCCCTGGCTGCGTTTCAAGGGCGGCAAGGCCGTCGCTGTCACGGCGGGCGTCTGGACGGCGCTCACCCTCTGGGAAGCGCCGACGCTCGGCGGAATCGTCCTCGGCCTCTGGTTCTCTATCGTCGAAGTCTCCGGTTGGGCGGTGCTGCTGATGGGGCTGTGTCTGCTGGCCTACTATCTGCTCACCAACCCCGATCCGGTGCTGCTGGCGGTGCTGGTCGTCAATCTGCTGCTGCTGGCCTGGAAATACCGCGCCGATCTGCGTCAGCCGCCCAGTTTGCGCGCCTGGATTAAACGTCGGCTGCCCTCTGCACAATAATCAGTCTCGCTTCCCAAATCAGCCTTTCAAACACATACATAGGTTCACGCGCTTGCGAAAGGGGAACTCATGCTGCCAATTTTCGGTCATAATGTGTACCAGTGTGTGCGTTCGCGTGTCATCGTCGTCCACGATGAGAGAATGCTGCTGCTCGAACCCTACGAGGCACGAGCAGGCTGGCGCGTTCCCGGCGGTGGACTCGAACAGAACGAGAGCATTGCCGAGTGTGGTGAGCGCGAAGTCATGGAAGAAACTGGCCTCGCCGTCAAAGTGACGAGAATGGCTTTTCTGCGCGAGTTTGTTGTCCCCAAATACTGCACCATGCCGGGCGGTGACGACATCGCCTATGGCATGGAAGTCTTTCTCTACGCCGATCTGATCGGGGATACGCTTGAACCGCGCCGCGAGAATGAGCGCGAACCGATGCCCTACTGGATCGACTTGGCGCGGGTTCCGACGATGCCGCTCTGGCCGAAGGAACTCAAGACGCTGGCGGCGCTGCTGGCGACGGGTTATCGACCGCATGGCATCCCGCTGATCGTGTCCGATCTCGAAACGCCGGATGCGCTCGCGCCAGAAGTTGATTTCGGCTAGGGGAACTTTTACAGATGAAGTTTTTGATAGCCATTGCGCTTGCCGCACTGATGATCGTCGCCTTATTTTTCGGATTATTGGCAAGCTCTGATGCGCTTGGAACAGGACTGGCATTTTTCTTTGCCGTACTGCTCTCTTTTTTCACGTTTCTCGTAGGGATTTCGCTCGTGATTTACCTGCATGGGAAACGGCGCTGGTTCGGTTTAGCGCTCATGCTGGTTGTTCCGGCAACGCTTTTTCCCGTGATCGAAATAGGGCGTACTTTCACATGGGAAGCTCAAGCGGATGCAAATGGCATCTTGATTGCACGCGCGCTCGACCGTTATCGCGCAGATCATGGTACTTATCCGCAGAATCTACAAGATTTGATGCCTCAATATATTGACGATTTACACCAGCCGCCGAAGGTTTGGGGATGGCTGTATAAAACTACGCCCGGTGCATTCATGCTTGGCTATGTCAGCTATGTGGATCGAATGGGTTACAGCACTTGCCTTTATGTAGCCGCCACATCCGATTGGGGTTGCGCAGCCTATTCCAATCCATTTAATCTGCCGCCGACATCGTTCCCTGATTGGAAACCATGATCCTGTTTACGCTGCTTATCGCTTTCGCCTTCCTCGCGCTGACCGTGATCCTCGTGATCGCCATCCTCAACGCGATTACCTTTCCGCGCCTGCGTGTCCCGCCGCCGAGTACTGCGCCGCTGATTCACCCCTCAGCCGATACGCCGCTCGTCTCGATTCTGATTCCGGCGCGTAACGAGGCCAGCGTGATCGCCAATACGCTGCGAACGCTGCGGGCGCAAACTTACACGCCCTTCGAGATCATCCTGCTCGATGATCAATCAACCGACGGCACAGCCGAGATCGCGCGCGCCGCCGCGCAGGGCGACCCGCGTGTGCAGATCATCGCCGGACAGCCACTGCTCGAAGGCTGGCTCGGCAAGAATTGGGCTTGCCATCAGCTTTCGAACGAAGCGCATGGTCGCGTCCTGATTTTCACGGATGCCGACGTGCAGTGGCAGCCGGACGCGCTCAAATCGCTGGTCGCCATGATGGGGCGCACACAGGCCGATTTGCTGACCGTCTGGCCCACGCAGATCACCGTCACACGGAGCGAGCGCCTGGTCGTCCCGCTCATCGCGCTGGCGATCTTCGGCTATCTTCCGGCGCTGCTCGTCCAGAAGACGCCCTTTCCTGCGCTGGCGGCGGCGAACGGGCAGTGTCTTGCTTTCAAAAAGGCGGCCTATAACGCGGTGGGCGGGCATGTCGCTGTCCGCACCTCGATAATCGAGGACATCAGTTTCGCCCGCCGCATCAAGGCGAAGGGGCTGCAACTGGTCATGGCGGACGGCGCAGGCTTGATCACCTGTCGCATGTATCGCAGTTGGCGCGAGGTGCGCGACGGCTTCGCCAAGAATATTCTGGCGGGCTACGGCGGGCGTGTGAGCGCGCTCACATTGGCGACCATCTTTCATTGGCTGATTTTTGTGCTGCCCTGGCTCTGGCTGCTCTTCGGCGAACTGCTGCCGCAAATCGGCGGCTGGCCTGTTCTGCCGCTGCTGCTGGTGCTGTTGGGCGTCGGTGTGCGCGGCCTGACCGCCGGAGCAACCCGCCAGCGCATCACCGACGCGCTCTGGATGCCCGTTTCGGCGCTGCTCATGACCGTGATCGCGGCGCAGTCGGTCTGGTGGCAGTGGCGCTTCGGGGGCGCGATCTGGAAGGGGCGCACGTTTAAGAACGTCCGTTAAAAAAACGATAGGATTTTGCGAATTTGTCATGAATTTATTTGGATTTCAGCCGATTCTGACCGCATAATGAAGCAGCATTACGGTTTCATTTAGGACGGGAATCCACTTCATGAATGCTTCGCTGAGAAAATCACGCATCCTGATTGTTGACGATGAAAGCTCGAACATTACTATTCTCACGCGGCTGTTTCGCGCCGAATACGAGACCGTCACCGTGCAGAATGGCTACGATGCGCTCGACTGTATCGAGCATGAAGCATTTGATCTGGTGCTGCTCGACATTATGATGCCGCAAATCTCCGGGCTGGACGTGTTGAAGGCCATCCGCGAGAATCCCCTTACTGCTGAACTGCCCGTCATCCTCATCTCGGCGCGCATGGACGAAAATGACATCGTCGAAGGACTGACGATTGGCGCGAACGACTACATCACCAAACCCTTCCGGCTGGCGGAACTGCGTGCGCGGGTGCGCACGCAGGTCATGCTCAAGCATTTACAGGATGAGCGCCGCCAGACGATTGACGAACTGCGCACTGCCCACGAAATGAAGGATCGCTTCTTCCGCATCGCCTCGCACGATATGAAGGGGCCGCTCAGCAACCTGCGCCTCGTTCACTATCTGGTGCGCAAACGGGTGGACGAAGACCCGCAGGCGATGGAACTGCTCAATACTGCCGACGCCAATCTCGATAACATGCAGAACGTCATTAACGAATTTCTCGACATGGCGGCGCTGCAAAGTGGCAAGATTGACCTGCGCATGGAAGAAGTCCCGGTCGAGGCGGTGCTCAACGATGTTTTGCGCCAGTATCACCTCAACGCGCTCAAAAAGGACATCGAGGTCGCTACCCATATCGGCGGGGTCGTCTATGCGGATATGGCGCGCTTCGGGCAGGCGCTTGGCAATCTGGTCAGTAATGCGCTCAAATACAGCCCTCGGCAGACGACCATCACCATCTGGACGGAGATGAACGGCGAGCGCGTGCGCCTCTGCGTGAGCGATCAAGGCCCCGGCATCCCTGAAGACGAGCGCGACCGTCTGTTCACGCAGTTTGGCAAGCTCTCGACGCGCCCGACCGACGGCGAAAGCAGTACTGGCCTCGGTTTGTGGATCGCCAAGCACCTGACGACGCTTCAGGGTGGCGAAATCGGCGTCGAGTCGCCAGATGAAGGTGGCTCGATTTTCTGGATCGAATTGCCTGCGGTGCCGGTTCATGCGATGGCAAAATAAGCGGAAAAGAACCCACGATGGATCGCATTGAAATTCGCGGGCTGCGCCTGCGCTGTATCATCGGCTTCAATCCCGAAGAACGCCGCGAGAAGCAGGACGTGGTCATCGACATGCTGCTCTTCACCGATCTGCGCAAGGGCGGCCTCACCGATCAGCCGACCGATATTCTCAACTATAAAACCATCAACAAGGCCGTGATTAAACACGTCGAAGCCTCGTCCTACAACACGCTCGAAGCGCTGGCGACCTCGATTGCCCGTGTCGCCGTCGTCGATTGCGGCGCGCCTCACATTCAGGTGACGGTGCATAAACCCGGTGCGCTCCGCTTCACCGACGATGTAATGGTTACCATCGAGCGCACCACAGCAGATTTCGCCGACTAACCCTTTCCTGAATTTCATCGCTCCACTGCTGCCATAACGCTGTCACACCCCGCCGCTATCCTGATGGAAATAACACCAACCGGAAGGATAGACATCACCATGCACAGCACCAAAACAGGCACGCTTCAGCCGAAGGCTCCCTTCGATTTCGAATGTTCTCTGGCCTTTCTCGGCATGTTTCCGCCCATGCACGGCGAGCAGCAGGTCGTGGATCGCTCCCTGACCAAAGCCGTCACCATTGACGGGCAGCCTATCGTCTTTAATGTCCGCTCAACCGGAACCGTCGTAGCCCCGCAGATGACCTATACCCTCTACGCCGACCAGCCCATCAGCGCATCGCTCGAACGCGCCGCCGCCGACCGCATCCGCTTCTTTCTCAGCCTCGATGACGATTTGCGCCCGTTTTACGCACAGGGCGAACAGGACGCATGTTTCGCGCCCGTGATCAGGCGCTGGTACGGCTATCATCAGGTCAAGTTTCTGACGCCCTTCGAGCATACCTGCTGGGCGATCCTCGGTCAGCGCATCCCCATGAACGTCGCCCAGACCATCAAGCAGAGCATCGCCGAGCACTTCGGCTCCCCGCTCGAAGTCGAGGGCGTCACCTATCACGCTTTCCCCGAAGCACAGCAGCTTCTCGCGGCAGCGGATCGGCTGCCCGAAGTCGTGCATCACGGGCGCAAAGCCGAGTATCTGCTGGCGGCGGCGCTAGCCTTCGCCGACGTGGATGAACAATGGCTCCGCCATGCCCCCGCCGATGACGTTGAAGCCTGGTTGCTCAACATCAAGGGGATCGGCGCGTGGTCGGCGCGCTTCGTCATGATTCGCGGCCTCGGTCACATGGATCGCCTGTCGATTGGCGAGGCGCGCTTCTTTGAGGCAGCACGCGAGCTTTACGGTCACGAACTCAGCGAGGATCAAATCCGCGCGATTGGCGCGGGCTACGGCGCGTATCAGGGCTACTGGGCGTATTATCTGCGCAGCGCGGAGTGATCGCCTACTAACTTCTTAGGCTATACTAGGCGCAGATGATCATCGCGGGAGTCTGCGCCTGTATGAAAATTGTTTTCAATGTCCTCTACCAGTTTTTTGAGCGCACAACCCAGTGGCTTGAGCGCCTTAAAAAGTATTCTGTTTTTGTTGTCTTCGGTGCAACCAGCGCATTTATTATCTTTGTTTCAGCTTATGGAACGGTTTCTGGATCACAAGCACCTTATACACCAATGCCGACGCCCACGAATATCCCACTATTAGGTGTCACGCTCACTCCATTACCGACTCTTCAAAATGCTGAAGCCTATATCAAACGTTGCGCTTTCCACCTCAATCAGACTAATTATGTCCGGGCGTTGTCAGACTGTAATCAGGCGCTCCAAATTGATCCTAATGATGCTGATGCCTACACGGGTCGCGGCAACGTCTATCAGGCAGAGGGGGTGTATGACGAGGCGCTTGCTGACTTTAACCGTGCGCTGCAACTCAATCCGAACGATGCGGAAGCTTATGTCGGGCGCGGCATCATTTACTTGAATCAGAGGGAGTTCGATTTCGCGCTTGCCGATTTCAATCAGGCGATTCAACTCGCCCCCAATGATGCTAAAGCCTACTACGGGCGCGGCCTTAACTATGATGTCCGGGCTATGGACGATCTGGCACTCGCTGATTACAACCGTGCGCTGCAACTCGATCCTGATTATGCGGTTGTCTACTATGATCGCGGGCGTATCTATCAAGAGCAGCGTAACTACGATTTGGCGCTGGCGGATTACAACCGTGCGCTGCAACTCCAGCCTGATTTTGTTTACGCCTATGTTGTTCGCGGTGCTGTCTACGAGCTTCAGGGTAATTACGGCTTTGCGTTGACCGATTACAATCAGGCAGTCCAATTTCAGCCTGATTTTGCGTTAGCCTATTCAAATCGCGGGCAGTTTTATTACCATATTGGTGCGTATGCGCTCGCCATTGCTGATTACCAAACCTATCAGCGTCTCACCGGGAGACTAGAGGTATTCATGCAGTGGCAAATCACGGACATGGAAGCGGCGCTCACGGCAACGTTATCCCCCTAACTCCATTTCGGCCTCGAACGCTGTCCTCGTGTATACTTAAAGCAGTACCGCACGGGGGGACGTATGACCGAATCAACATCAGAGTGGGTAAGTTTGCGCCAGGCCGCCGATATGCTCGGCGTTCATCCGGCGACCGTGCGCAATTGGGCGGACAAGGGCGATCTCCCGTCGCGGCGCACCCCCGGCGGACACCGCCGCTTCCGCAAGACCGATCTGTTGAATTACGCCGCGACTCAGGGGGAACTCCAGCCGCTCGAAGTCCAGGTCATCATCCAGAATGCGCTCGGTCAAACGCGGATGCAGGTCGGCGCGCTCAACAGCGAAGCCTGGTACAAGGCCATGAGCGAGCCTTCACGCGAAAAGCTGCGCGAGCGTGGGCGTGAAGTTCTTGAATCCCTACGCGATTATCTGGCGCATGGCGCGGCGGATGCCAAACTTGCGCCCGCCATTAAATTAGGCAAATCCTACGCCGAAATCCTCGAAGCTGACGGCCTCACGCTGCCGCAGGCAGTGCGCGGCTTCCTCTACTTCAGCGATTTCGTCATTAATTCTGTCCTCACCTGGTCGGAGATCACGCCGCCGCGCAGCGCCTCCGAATGGGCGAATCTGCTCCGGCAGGTCAACGCTTTCATCAACGCCATGCTGCTTTCGATCATCGAGTTCTACCAGGAAGATTAAGAGATTGTTTATAAAAGAATTTATTACGTTGATACAGGGGTGGAATGTCAGCAGGGTTGCGATCTTTCTCCCCTCTCTCCGCTTGCGTGGGAGAGGGGAAGCTGACCTTCTTTTGGTCAGCCGGGGTGAGGGGCATCATTTTGACCCTTGATCCCGCCTGGGTCGCTCTCAGTCTGGTCGAACACGTCGGCGCGAAGAAACTCCGCGCGCTGTCTGCCTACTTCAACGGCGATCTCGCGGCAGCGCTCAGCGCCGATGCAGCGACCTTACGGCGTGTTCCGGGGATTGGGCCGAAAATTGCCGCCTCGATTCGCGCGATTGATTTGTCCGCTGTTGAGGAAGCGATTCCCCGCTGGCGCGAGGCCGGAATCACTCTGCTGACGCTCAACGATCCTGCTTATCCACGACTGCTGCTGTCCGTCGATGACGCCCCGCCAACCCTCTTTGTCTGCGGGACGTGGCGCGAACAGGGCTGCGTTGCGGTCGTCGGAACGCGCTCACCGATGCGCGAAGCGGCAGAAGCGGCGCGCCAGTTAGGCTTTGAACTGGTGCAGCGCGGCTATCAGGTCATCAGTGGCATGGCGCTCGGCATCGACAGCGCCGCCCATATTGGCGCGCTGGCGCAGCCCGCTGGCGTAACCTCAGCGGTGTTGGGCAGCGGCGTCCTCAAGCGCTATCCGCCGGAGAATCGCGCGCTGGCCCAGGCCATTTTGCAGCGTGGCGCGCTCCTCAGTGAGACTCATCCCAACGCGCAGCCCAAGCCCTCGACGCTGGTAGCGCGCAATCGCATCATCAGCGGCCTCTGTGAAGCGTTGATTGTCGTGCAAACCGAAGTCGATGGCGGCGCGATGCACGCCGCTCGGCGTGCGCTCGAACAGGGACGGCGCGTCTATACCCTCGAAGATAGGGCAACCGGCAATCGCGCGCTGATTGACTCTGGCGCGGAGGTCATCACGCCGGAGTTAGCGGGATTTCTGTAGTAGAAAGCTGAACGAAATTCGGCGGGTTTTGTAGGGGCGCACCCACGTGTGCGCCCTTGCTCTGGTAGGAACGAGGCACGCCTCGCCCGTTTTATCTCACGCTGTTTGTGTAGGGGCAGACCTGCGTGTCTGCCTTGACTCTTGTAGGGGCGCAGCGCGCTGCACCCACTCTGCTCGCCCTTCTGGATTGTTGATCCCTATCCGGTCGTGGAGCGTTTCCCGTACCACGCGACCGGATTGCGCCGGAAGGGAACAACGGATACCGTGAGGGAGCGCTAACCGGAAGGGAAAACCCACTCGCCTCGAACAAACCCAAATCTAACCTGCGCATCGGGTACGCTCGAATTTTCAGCGATTGTAATTCCAGATGCCGCCTGCATTCTTGACAGCCTGCTTGCTCGTGATGTTGATCTGCACGTCGTTGACCGACGCCTGCGGATAGCATTCCTCGCGCAGCGCACCTACGACCGCACCGCGTAACAGTTGAACGTAGCCCTGGCGCTCCGCTTCAGCGAGCGCGGCATCGTCCTTGAAGAACAGATAAATCGTCAGGTATTTCGGGTCAACGTGCGGCGAACCGACGAACTGGTCGCCCACCAGCGCTGGCTTGAGGTGCTTATAATTCTGGCGTACCGTTTGCAGCGCCCGCTTGACCTTCGTGTTGTACTCGCGTTTCTTCGAGAGAAACAAGCCTCGTTCGCGCCGACCCTCAAACTTGATCAGAGGAGACATCGAATCGCCTTTATCCACCATCCGGTAAGAAAATTCTAACCGATGGAAAAGCGAGTTGCGCCCCCCAATTACTGGGACACTTCCAGCGCCAGCTTTGACCAGAATTCGTCGAGCGCGTGCGTGACATCCGCCAGCTTCTCGAACTGCGGCAGCCCTTTGGTCGGCGCGATGCGGACGGCGTGCCAGTTTTCATGGTTATCGACTACCTGCGGCAGCGTGTCGAAGCGCACAAAATTATCGCGGTCGAACAGCACCAGCACCGGCAGCATCAGCTTCTCGTAAACCTTTTCGCGAATATCGGGCGAGAACAGCTTGCCGCTGACGAAATAGAGCGGCGCATAACGCGCACCGGGCTGATGTGTGGTTTGATAGGCATACGCTTCCAGATCAGGATCGACCTGATTTTCGAAACTCTGCTGAAGGAAGTAGTGGATGCTCTTTCGCGTGGCAATCAAGTCGTAAAACGACTGCGCCCACAGGGGGAATGAGAAAGCGCGATAGAGCGAATCGCTGCTGCCACGCTGGCTGGCGGCTTGCGAGGCGCGTTTGTCGTCGCGGAAGTTGAAGCCGCTGGGCGAAATCATCGTCAGGGAGCGGAACAATTCCGGGCGTTCGAGCGCCGCCCGCGCCGCGAATTCGCTGCTGAGCGACAGCGCAATCACATCGACGGGTTTGCCAATCCGTTCGAGCAGATCGAGAATGGCCTGCTTGTAGAGATCGTAGGAGTAGACGCGATCCGCACGTTCGGAGAAGCCAAAACCGGGCAGGTCGAGCGCGTAAACGTCGCGCATTCCGCGATACGCCTGAAAGATCGGGCGCATTTCGAAGGAGCAGCCCGCCGCGTTGATGCTGTGAATCAGGACGAGCGGCGCTGCCAGCGGGGCATCGACTCGTTCGGCGCTGATGTCGGCGTAGTAGCTCAGAAAGCCACATGCGTCGCTGCGAAAACGGGCGTGCTTGGCCTCGATAGCATCGTTCAGCGGCAGGTTGTGGTCAATGCCGAAGCGGCTGTAGAAAATCCAACTGCCGATGCTGCTTGCCAGAACTGCGCCTGTAGCTTGCAGAAGTGTTGTTAGGGGAGACTTACGCATGAGTTTACCCTCACCTGAACGTGATTATTTCAAGCAGTATAACTCATGAATGGGCAGCGGTGCGGGTTTTCTCATTGATTACTTAGGACTACTAACTAATCTGGATAGAATACAAAGAAAAGTACAAATGCTGTTTCACATCAGGAGCAACCCCAGGTATTTTCAGGTATCTTTGTGTAGGAGCGCATGGCTGTGCGCCCCTATCGACGCCGCCTGACTCGCAAATTATTCACTTGAGATCACCTTGTGATACAGAGAAGACAGCGGAAAAACGTCTGCCCAGTGAGATTTTAGGAGAGAATGTCTTCGCGCATCACGTCCATCCACACAACCAGCCCACGCCAGTCTCCGAATGGTTCGTAAAAGGCGGCGATTTCGCGGTCGGTTGCGGCAATTCCAGCGTTGTAGCGCTGGGCGTACATGGTGCGGCAAACGCTGTCGAGGCCAAGCTGGTCAAAGCGACCGAGCAGGCGCATCATCGCTCCCGCCGCGTAATCGCCGAAGCCCTTCAGCCGCTTGAGCGCCTTATAAACTTCTACGGACGAGAGCGCTGGATCGCGCCACGCCTCAACGTCGAGGTCGCCAGAGACGATGCGCGCTGCCAGTTCATGCAGGTACGCGCCGCGATAGCCTGCGCGGACATGCTGGTTGAGCGTTTCGGAATCGAAGGCGGCAATCTGCGCAGGTTCAGGAAAGGCGTGCTCGCCGTCAGGCATAGCATCGCCCAGCGTGACCAACCGCGAAACCATGCTTTTGGTCATCGCCCAGGTGGTGTTGGTCGTCAGCAGCGTCTTGGCAAGGTCTTCCCACACGGTTGGCGAAACCAGCATTCGTCCTGCGCCTGCTGTCTCAATCCAGCCGTAATCAGGATGAGCGCGGATAAGGTCGTGAAACGGCGCGAGGTTGTGGTCGAAGCTCAGGCAGCGAGCGACGACGGCGCTGATTTCCTGCTGCTGCTTGCGCGAAAGCTTCGCCTCGCTGCTGATCAGCAGTCCGTTGGCATCGGCGCGCACTTCGAAGCGGACGATTTGCCCATCGCTCAGCTTTTGCACGCGGCTAATCGTTCCGGCTTCTTCATAGCTGAAGGGATGCAGCACGCACCAGCCGTGACTGAGGACGGTCGCCAGAAAGCGAAAGTCCAGCGGCGGCGCAAGGATGAAGCGCGTCATACTGTGCTCCCGGCACTGTCGCTGAATTGACGCGCTTCATCAAGAGTTTCGAAGTAATTGCCCTTAAGATGGTGCGCGTAGGGCAAATCGGTGAAGGTATCCCAGAAAAGCTGTAAATCGGCGTCCATGCCGACAAAAATCAGGAAGCGCATTTTGGCCGATTTTTTCAGGTAGTGGGACTTGAAGCGCGAGACCATATCGGGCGGCAAAATACTCATCTGGCGCACATCGCAAATCAGGTCGATGGGATGCGTGATCAGGTCGAGCATGGCGTTCATGGTTTTCAAGGCGTCATCAAATTCGCCCCACGTCCAGCGCCCCACAAATGACCAGAGAATGGTCGTTCGCGCTTCATTATCCCATTCGATGTGAACGCTCATCGTGTTTCGCCTTTGTTATAGGGCAACAAAACGCCCCCCGCGAAGTTCATTTTCTTGGCATACACCTGAAGCGACCGAAGTATACTAACAGTCGATGATAGATACCACCGCATCTGATAATTCGATGTGCGCCCGCTGCGCCGCGTGCTAAAATTTGCCTCATCAATCACGGTTTGGAGCGGAACAGCCTGCAATGCCCGAACGAAAACCCGATATTTTCCTGATTATTCTCGACACGCTGCGGCGTGATCGGCTCTCGATTTACGGTCATCAGCGCCCGACCTCGCCGGGATTTGACGAATTTGCCGCTGAATCAGCGCTGTTTGAACGCGCCGTCGCACCGTCGCAGTGGACGATTCCAGCCCATGCATCCTTGTTCACCGGACTCTATCCCAGCGCGCATGGGGTGGTCGAAGCCTATGGTCAGCTTTCGCCCATGCACCCCACGCTGGCGGAGATTTTGCAGGTGGGCGGCTACCACACGGTCGCGTTCTGCAATAATCCGCTGGTCGGCGCGCTCGACAACGGCTTGCAGCGCGGCTTCGACGCTTTTTACAACTACGCCAGCGCCGTTCCCAACCGACCCACCGACGCCCAAAGCAGTGACCTGCGCCGTCGTTTCTCGCGTTGGTTTCGTCCCTACGCGCGGCGGATTGGCAATCAGTTCGCCCAGAATGATGAGCTGTTCCGCGTTTCGCTGCACCCGCTGCTGACGCCGATTTGGTCGAAGTACATCAATTTCAAGGGCAACACAGGGCAGTCGATTGACGACCTGATCGAGTACTGGGACGCCTTTCATCAGGGTGGCGCGGATCAACCACTGTTCACCTTCGTCAATCTCATGGGCGCGCACTTGCCCTATCATCCGCCGCAGGATGTTATGGATCGCATCGCACCGGAACTGCGTGGCGACCGTGAGGCCTATCGCTACATGAGCCGTTTCAATTCGGACGGCGCGGCCTGGGCAAGCCCGCCTGATGAACCGCTGACGGACTGGCAGCGGATGGTTTTGAACGGCTTCTACGACGCGGAAATCGCACAGCAGGACGCGCATCTCAACCATTTGCTGACGCATTTGCAGGGTAAGCTCGAAAATACCTGTGTCATCATCGCGTCGGATCACGGCGAGGGACACGGCGAACACGATTTGTTCGGGCATGGCTTCAACGTCTATCAGGAGTTGGTGCATGTCCCGCTGATTATTCGCGCGCCCGGCTACCCATCCGGCAAACGGGTGCGCGGCAATGTCTCGACGCGCCGCCTGTTCCACACTATTCTCGATATGGCGGGCATGACAACACCGCTCGACGAAAGCGATCCCAATGCCGATTTAGAAGGCCTGTCGCTGAGTAGGGCGGTCAACGGGTCGGCGGACAGTGAAGGCGGCATCGCCTTTTCAGAAGCGTTTCCGCCCTCGACCTTCCTGAATGTCCTCGAACATCGCAGTCCGGCGGTGGTTGAGCGAATGCGGCTGCGTCAGGTGCGCCGCGCCATTTATGAGGGCGATCACAAGTTGATATTGCGTGAGAATCAGGTCGAAAATCTGTTTAATGTGGCGAATGATCCCGCCGAAACTGACGACCTTTCACGGGAAAATTCAGCCCAAATCGCCACCCTGGAACGCAAAATCAGCGCATTTGTGCAGAAAATGGGGCAGCCGCTACAGGTTCACAGCACCGAAGCGGATGAGAAAGTCGTCGAGCAATTACGCGCATTAGGGTATATTGAATAATACAGGGAAGCAGCAGCGAATCGTCCGGTGTTGGAGAGCGCAGGGTGGGGACTATGCAAGACGACATTATCGATGCTTACCAGGAGAAGAAACGCCGCGATGCACTGGCGTCGAAGTTCGCTCAGGAGATAATGACGCCCACGCAGAATCCGCATCGCGACCACATCGATCTGGACGATGTGGAAGCATTGGCGATGGCAATCGAGCGCAGCACGCCGGATCAGGTGGCGTTGTGGATCAAGACGCTGCTGGATTGGGCGTGCGACGAGAATTTCCTCGATGATGTCGCGTGGGGTAATAACAATTCGCTCACTGAGGGCGATCTTTAGAGAACCCTATGAGACTGGCTCAACGCCGACCTCTTCATGTGCCGTAGCATGAATTGACGAGGGCTGTGGAGTCCGCGTCGCGCCGCTCAGCACGTATAGGAGTACGGGAAAGACCTGTAAGATGAGCCGATCCCAACTCGTGGAAATATGCTCGGTGACCGGGTTCCAGTACGAAATAGTGTAGATCATCCAATCCATGATAAAAATGAAAGCAATGGCGATGAGCGGCGTGAACATTCGTATTTTCACGCGTGAGACAACTGCCCAGATTGCGCTTAAAAGTATCGCGCCCCAGGCGAAAGTCACGAGGCCGATGAGCATGGCTGGGATGATGTCTAACTGACGTGAAAAATCGAGTGCCCGTTCAAGGATGCCTTGACCCGCAAAAAGATCAGTGGGTTGATTAATCCACAATCGCCACGCAATCAGAAGCAGCAGCCCCGGAAGCAAGCCCAACAAAGACCGCCAGGGTAATCGTCGGTCTGCAATTGTCCAGATAGCGAGAAATATCAGCGCAGTGGGCAGACCTTCATTTTTGAGCAGGAGCATGACGCCCAAAGCAACACCCGCAAAGAAGTCATGACGATTGGCGTAGCACATGACGGCGACAAGAAATGCCAGAGCCACAACGAGATCAATATATTGGAAGGGGGCATAGAAAAGCGCAACAACGCCAATGATAATCCATGTCCACCAGCGCCGAAACAGCAGAATCAGCGCGGCTAAAACCATACCATGTAAGGTGATATTGACGAGTGCCGTATCCCCAAATATTTTATAGCCGAGCGCAATCACCAGTGGAACTAATGGTGGATACTCTGGATGGTAAAGCCACTCGAATCGGCTTGCCGATACAAAACCCTGGTAATACATCATGCGGGCGCGGAGGTTCCACATCACCATCGCATCATAATTGCCCCACTGGTTATTCGGTTTCGTCGCTATCACAAAATAAAGAATTAAGAACCCGAGGAGGAGGAGGAGGTGCAGTCGCTCGCCTCTTTGGGCTGTATGATGAGGGGCAGTGATGCCTCTAATGCGCTGTAGTAGCCACGATCTCGTAGATAATAACATGTGCGAACCTCGACAGGAATGACATAAGGATGCGCTAATATGGTGAGGGCAGTTAACATAATTGCCCATATCATCAAGATTGCGATGGCAAGAAAGCGCAACATTGTAGACCCTCCTAAAGATAGGTCTCCAGTATCATAAGCGAATCGAGTCTTCCTGCGATGAGTGACTTTCTACTTCGCGTCCATTCTCAATGCACCGTCGAGGCGGATCACAGATCAGATTCATCCGGGGCCAAAGATTCAACGCGCGTAGAGACTACCAGACGCAAACCGAAGTCGTCGTTCCTATCATCAGAATAGTTTGCGTAGCGATTCGCGCAGGCCGCCTCAATGTGAAGCGCGAGGAATGACCCTCCGCGCAATATCCTGTAGTGATCGCTGCCAAGATTTATCTTGTCCAGAAAATCACTTTCGTTTAAGCACCACTCGCGCACATTGCCTGCGACATCTAATGCGCCACAGGCGGCAGCGCCGCTTGGATACATCCCAACTGCGGTACTCCGGTCGCCTATGCCTGCTGCCGCTGTATTTGCGCGTGCATGTTCATCCCAAACGCCCCAAGGATACTCACGCATCTCATCCCCGTTTTGCGCCATCCATTGCCATTCCCAATCCATTGGCAGACGAAGCTGCCAGTTTCCTGCGTGGAACTGATCGAATAGGCCCAATTCACCGTATTTCGCGTCGAGCCAGCGTGTAAAAGCGCACGCCTGATACCATGAGACAGAATCGCGCGGATAATTGTCATATTGCTGAGCAGCAGGAGACAATTTCTGCCTGATAAATCGTTCTGGAAAATCCTGCCACCAGCGCTCATCCTCAAAACCGTCCGGCGCATCTACAAATACCTGAAACTGCGGGTAGGTGACAGGAAAGCGAGCGATGTAGAACGGTTTCACGGAGAAATGCTGCCCTTCCACTTCGATTTCGCCGCCCGGCGTCACTGGTAGCCAAGCGATTTGGGGCAGTCCGTGCTCGTCCAGCCCGATGCCGAAGCGGGTATCGCCAATCGTTGCTACCCGTTCTCCGATCCAGCGACGGCGCTTATGGTCAGTGTGCAGAGCAGCAATTTCGCGCAACAGACGTTCCTGTTCCGGTTCAATGAAGTTGCGTTCAACTTCGCTCAAGCTTGGCTGCTGGCGTTCAATCATAGTGTAAACTGGCTTCAGGCGTTCGGCAGGCCAGCGTAAGAAGTCTGGTGTGTGATGGCGCTTCCAATAGTCCGCAGCGGCGCGCACCTGCCGCAGCAGGATCAAATCTTCCTGAGATTCGGCGATCCAATTCTTAAGCCAGGCCCAATTGTGGAAGACAGCTTCATGTGCAACTTCGACCGTGTTTTCTTCTGTTACCAACAAGCGGGCGCTGGCAAAGGCGTCGATCAATGCCCTTTCGTCGGCTCCGAATGAGTGCAAGTCAGCACGCTGGCGGGTCGCCGTGCCACGTTCATCTACTGTCACGAGTTCGCGGAAGACAGAGTGAAGCAAACGGGCTTTATCCGGCAGCGTTAGCTTCTGAAAGGCGTTTTCAGCCCGTTTGCCTATGGCACCTTCCACACCGCCAATTGCATTGTACACATCAAAGGTCAAGCGTTCCTCAGGATGCGGGGTTTGATAAAGCTCGTCTAGGGCAAATGCCATCAGCGCCAACGCACCCGAACCACTGCCTGTGTCCGCCTGAATCCGTTCGGGCAATCCATCATCCCAGATCAAACCGGCGCGTTCTGCCGGACGTTTGATCATTTCGACCAACGCGCCCGCTGTGGGTATCCCCAGCGGATAAGTCGCGGCTTTTAATAGCTCAGCCATCGCGGGAATTTCCAGACAGTTGGCGTAAAAATCCGAGCGCATCGTGACGACACAACGCAGGCGCTGTGACACATTAATCGCCTCGAGCAGCGCGACGAATACCAGACGATCCGACTCACAAATGAGAGTGAACAGTTCCTCGAACTGATCGATAAAGAAGAGGATTTCAGCCCAAACGGGAGCTTTTGCCTCTCGCAGCAGTGCCTCGCAAATGCTAATCAACGCTTTCGGGTTGCGCGTGATACTGTCGATAAATCCCTGTTTTTCCTGCTCGATAAGGAATGGAGATATTGAGTGTTCGGGGAAAGCTTCGCACAGCGCCTCAAACATCGATGCAAAAGGATTAGCAACCTGTCGCGGCGTAAAGCGGATGTAACGCCAGTCCTTGCTACCCGTCTCGCCGCTGACAATGGCGTTCGCTTTCAGGCGCGGGATCACTCCAGCCGCGACCAACGAAGATTTGCCGCTGCCTGATGCCGCGACGACAGCGACGAAGCGGCTGAATCCAATACGTTTGACCAATTCACTGATCTCTGACCCGCGCCCCATGAAAATCGGTGCGTCGGCTTCAGTGAAGGCACGAAGTCCGGGGAAAGGCGAACCTTTCCACAGCGGTGGTGCTTCCACAAATGGGCGTAATACATCTGTGGAAATTTTGTTAACCGGGATGTTCTCATGATTTAGAATCCCGTCAATGATCATCCGCAGGTGACTCGTCAGCTTCACCCGCAAATCTTCAGGTGTGCTGTACTCATTTACCCCTCCGATGAATGCACCCGTCTTCGGATCACGGAGTTGGTCAAAAAAGTTCAACACGGCATCATATTGTGCCAATGCCTTTCGATCTTTGCGGTCAATCACAGGATCTTCCGTACGGCGATAGATCAATGTAATCGGTCTGCCTTTGGCACGTTCGGCAGTGACCGCATCATGGTATTCCCATTCAGTCCCTGAGAGATAAGGTGAACTGTCGTCCTTCTGATATTCGGGATGTGGCAGTGGGTTTCCGATCCGTCCCCAGAAGAAGACCAGCACGATGTCACATTCTGACGGGCGCGGCAATCCTTCTTTGATGGCGGTTTGCGGCGTTTGAGTCGCACGCATGGGCATATTCCCACCAGGTTTATCCCAAGCAACGGCGTGAACGGAGACGCCTCCCGCACCGTTACGCTTAAACAATGGATCGTATTCGAGCATATCCAAGACTGCGAGTGCGACGGCACGTTCTTCATTAACATCGCCAGGAGAAGCCAAAAACACGCGGATTTGCGGGACGGTTTCCATAGACGCACCCCCTTGTTCATCCATGAGAGACTGATCTGATAATACCCCAATCCGCGTGATTTAGCCGAGTCAATCGGGGTGTGGATTCTCCCGCTCTAGTTCATCCACTCTTAGCCATTCCGCTTTCCATCGCCGTGCAAGGTTGCCTATCACGCGGGATAACCATAGTCCCTTTTAGCGATCTGACATACGGAGCGCACCGTCGAGGCGGATTACGGCGGCGTTGAGCATGGTGTTCTCGACAATCTGCTGAGCGAGGCGGGCAAATTCGTCCGGCTTGCCAAGACGCGGCGGGAAGGGAACCTGCTGTCCGAGCGACTCACGCGCGGCGTCGGGTAGGCTTGCCATCAGCGGCGTGTCAAACACGCCGGGCGCAATCGTGTTGACGCGAATGCCATCACGGGCGAGATCGCGGGCAATCGGCAGAGTCATGCCGACGATGCCGCCCTTCGAAGCAGCATAAGCCGCCTGCCCGATTTGCCCGTCGAAGGCAGCGACCGAGGCCGTATTGATGATTACGCCGCGTTCGCCTTCGGGGTTCGGCTCGTTGCGCGCCATCGAGGCCGCGCCGAGACGGATCACGTTGAAAGTACCGATCAGGTTGATGCGGATGACTGTCTCGAACACGTCGAGCGGATGCGGGCCATTTTTGCTGGTGGTGCGCAGCGCCATCGCGATCCCGGCGCAGTTGACCAGAATTTGTAGCGATCCGAAACGCTCATGGGTCGCATGGATGGCTTCGCTGACTTCTTCTTCACTGGTGATGTCAGCGGCGACAGCGATGGCGTTGTCGCCCAGTGTGGCGGCGAATTCCAATGCGCGATCCTGATCGCGATCCAGCACGACGACATTCGCCCCCTGTTCGGCAAAGCGCTGGGCGGTCGCTGCGCCTAAGCCAGATGCCGCGCCTGTAATGAGTGCCGTTGCGCCTCTGAGATCCATAGCGATACTCCTGAAGGAAAGCAAGTCATGAATAGCGAGTGTTGCGTAAAAACAACGATTATTCTAGCAAAACTCGGCACTCATTACCCGTTACTCGTCACGATTCGCTCAATCCAGGGCTGATGTTCGGCGTAATGACCGAAGGTGTTGCCCGCAATCGAGCTGAGGACGGGTTCATCCTCTGTGGAGGCTGCTTCATAATCGCGGTAGGGATGCTGCAAATCTTCATCGGTCATGCTGGCGATTTTGTCCACGAGGCGCTGGTGAATTTGCTGTCGTTTCTGCTGCACCTCGGCCCAGGCGAGATTGTGATACTGCTGCTGGATGATACCGTTAATCTCATTAATCTCCCCGCGCTCCCAGGTCGCGTCGTCAATCCCCATTTGTTCGACGCGCGAACGATGCTCCAGCAGAGCGTAGATGCCATCTTCCCAGACAGCAAGGTGAATGACGTGATCCTTCACCGTCCAGCCTGTCGCGTCAGTTAAGTGAGTCAACTGGGTGTCGCTCAGGCTGTCGAGATAGGTATTTAACGTATCCCAGCCCGCTTTAATCGACTCCAGCACATTGGGGACGCTGCTTGGGCGCGACTGAGCGATGATGTCGATATAGTCCTGGTGCTCGTCGTAATGCTCGTAGGTGTCGATGATCATCCAGTGGATGATGGGGGCGTCCCACTCGGCGTCGGGCTGGAATTCCCGGTAGGAACGCTGCAAATCGGTGTCGCTGAGGGCGTTGATTTTGCCGACAAGTTTCTCGTGAATGCCGAAGAACATCGTGGCGAGGTCGCGCAGGGGCAGGTCGTGGTAGCGCTGCTGGATGATGGCGTTGACGGCATCCCACTCCCCGTTGTTCCAGATGGCTTCGTCGGCGATACCCATGTGTTCACGGCGGGATTTCTTCTCTAAGAGGGCGTTGAGGCTGTCTTCCCAGATGGCAAGGTGGGCGATGTGGTCTTTGGCTGTCCAGCCTGCCGGGTCGGTGGGGATGGTGACCTGTTCGTAGGTGAGGGAAGAAAGGTAGGCTTGAAAGTTGTTCCAGCCCTGCTCAATGTTGGCGAGCAGTTCGGCTTTGGTCATTTGGGTTTCATCTGTCATGGGATGTGGCGCTCCTTTGATCGAGGTGAAAGCGAACAAAACAGAAAATTCAGTGAAAATAAGTGTTCAATTGAGACAAGCTTGAGCGAAAAAATCAGGTTCAAAAATGCTGCCGTCACGCGAAGCATAAGTGCCAGATCGACAACTAACGGACAGGTTCGCGTTCAACTGCGTGTGCGCTGCTCGTCATAGGCTTTGACGACCTTTTTCAATGCGCGCCGCCGCCAGGTCTTTTCAATGAGATCGCGCAGCAGATCGTCGTCAATCTGATCCATGTGGATGAGGACGCCGGGCCAGTCGCGGAAATGGTCGGTGATGAAGAAAATGTCCGGCTCGGCTTCGAGCCAGTGATCGCGCTCGAATATCTCCATCGACAGGATGAGCGATTCGCCGTCCTGCCACATCTGGGCGAGATATTTGCCGTTGACCTTAAGCGAGGGACTGCCAAAGGTGAGCGAGTCTTCAACGCCCGGGAAGGTCAGGGCAATCGCGCGAACACGGTCGAACCGATCGGGCATTTACCTGTAGCTCCTATGTTCTATGTTCATGCAAAGTGTAATCCGATTCGGGCAGGGATGCAACCGGGGAATGAGCGGTCAGCGATTAGCTATCAGCTATCAGCAACAGCAAAGGAAAAGCTTCAGCGCAAAGGCGCAAAGGCGCAAAGGCGCAAAGGCGCAAAGGCGCAAAGGGAAAAAGAGGAGCGAAAGAAAAAGGGCGCATACACGGGTTCGCCTCTATGGGGGAGGACGATTATGGGAAGCCAGTGGGCAGACACACAGAGGCTTGTCCGAATAGTCGCCGCCGAGAGATGATGCTGTTTAACGCTCAAAAGACCGATATGGGCGAGGCACGCCTCGCCCCTACAGATGCGCCCTCTAAAATTTACTGTCGACCTCTCAGCACGCAAGCGGGGAGAGGGAGGAAAAACCGCGTGTTGGGAGACAAAATTCCGGTCGTAGAACTGACGATTTATTTTCGGACAAGCCTACACCGGTCTGCCCCTACGAGGATGACGATTTGGGATGGTGTGGAGGGAAGGGTGATGTTTGACAAAGAGGGTTGGTGATCGCCTGCGGAAGCTGATCGAACCGCGCGGAAGATCAGGCTTTGCCCATGAGTTCGACGGAGAAATTGAGCGCTATGAAGTAGGATTGGTCGATGAGCAGGAGCTGTGCCAGTTTGGAACGCCCGTGTTCGTCGGCAGCTTCAAACGAGGTGTCTTCGGTGAGACTGTAGTCGATGTTATGGTGTTTCAGGACTTTCGCGATGCGTTCGGCGAGCGGCCTGGGCATGGTTCCGAGCAGCCCATAGCCGGAATTGAGCAGATCGACCATCGGCATGGTGCGGTTGATGTCGTCCGCCATATCGACCAGATGCCGCCATTGACCGAAGGTGCTGACATAGGCCTGCGAAATATCGAGCACCAACTCGTTGACATCGCTCGGCTTGCCATTGAAGTAAAGGGCGACACGGGGCGTATTGTGATGATAGAGCAGCGGGTGATCGTTGATGAAGCTGAGGCTGCCAAAAACGCCGAGATTGACGCGGTGTTCACGCACGCCAAGCACGCGAATGATGTAGTCATGCTGGGGGCGCAGTCCCTCGACCGACTGGTCGTACTGCGCCGTTTCGACAATCAACTGGAGTTCGTTTGGGACGCCGCCCATTTGCGCGACCAGAAGAACGCCGTATCCCTGCTCGCCCTGGAGTTCGCTGATAAGCTGGTCGCGCTTTGGCATCGCTTAACTGCTCCCGCGCAGCGTTTTGGTGAGCCATTCGGTTGCCGGATTGCCCTGCGCCTGTGAATCGGCAATGACCGACTCGAAGTCGTAGTCAATGTTGCGTAAATCGACCTGAACACCCCCATTTTCAAAGGTGAAAATACCGTACTGCGCCTTGCCGGGGTGGTTGTCGAAGGGGAAGCCGATGCTGCCGACGTTGACGACGCGCCAGTCATTAACAGTGCGATCCATCGGGCGATGGGTATGCCCGCCGATGGCAAGCCGCCCTTCGCGGTCGAGGAGTGCGTCGGCGGCTTCTTCGTTACTCGAATCGGGCAGGAGCGCGGTTGACTCGTCATCGCCGGGGATGCCATGATAGCCGATGACTGTGCCATAACCGGCGACATTGAGATCCGTTTCGCCACCCATTTTGTGCATGAAGTCGTACTCGTCAAAGCTCAACTGATCGAGACACCATTCGAGCCGCCGGGTCATGTCGCGCAGGCTGGCGCGGAAGGCGGGCAGGGATTCAGCATCTTTTGCGGCAGGCCAGTTGGGGCGCTGCCCGTAGATCACCCAGCGGTCGGTGTTGCCGCGAATGACGCGCACAGTCTGTTTTTTCTTTTCGTCGTCCTTGACGGCATCGACCATTGCTTTGAGTCGCTGAACACATTCGGCGGGACGCGGGCCGAAGGCGGCGAGATCGCCCAGAAACCAGGTGGTATCTGCGCCGCCCTGGGCTTCCAGGTCCGCGAGGACGGCTTCGAAGGCGGCGAGATTGCCATGAATATCGGAAAGCACTGCCAGACGCATTGGCAAGCCTGCTCTTTTTCTAGATAAACGTTGCTCGGTGATTATTGTAGCGCACTCAGGCGCAATCTGCGGAACGGGATGGAAATAGGGAGTGTCTCGTTCTATGGGTATTTTGTAGGGGCGACCTGTCAGGTCGCCCCTACGGACGCCGCTTATATCATAAATTGCTTGCCCGCGATTGCTGAGAAAAGATAAGGACAAAAAGATTCAACGCAAAGGTGCAAAGGCGCAAAGGTAAAACAAGGTTCAGGGGCGCGGCGTAAGGATCCAGATGAATTAAGGTTTGAGACGTAAATTTTCGAGCGAATAGGCCAAATTAGCTAGAGCGCTGTACGGCAAGTGCGGATTACAATCGAATTATTGCTGCTAACTTTGAAGATTTGCAGGCACGTTTCAATGGCATTGAGCACATACTCCGAACTTCCCATTCCCCTCTGGCAAGATGAATCTGGGGCGATTCACGTCGCGAAAACGCGGGTGACGCTGGACGTGATTATTGCCGCTTATCAGCATGGCGACACACCGCACGAGATCAACAGGGGGTATCCGACGCTGAAGCTGGCGGAGATTTACGCCGTGCTGGCGTATTACGTGCGCAATCGGGCGTTGGTAGACGAGTATCTACGCGAGCGGGATGAGGAATCCCGGTTCATTCATACCGAATTTGAAGCGGAACACCCGGAGCTGTTTCCCAAACTGATGAAGTGGAACATGCATTAAATTTGAACAGCACTCGCGTTACAAAAGCTAAGCTCAAGCGTCAACTGCCGCGTCACAATTCCTCCAAACACGATCAAATCTATGGTTCAATTTTCAAGGGTTAAAGCTCGGCCTGCATTTTGCGGGCGGTATAGGCTGCCCATGAGTCGGCGGGTTTGTCGCGCTCATAGGTGGCAAAGCTGGTGGTGAAAAAGCGAGCGACCTGATCGACGGTTACGACATGACCGAGGAGCGCGCTGATTCCCCGTTCGACGACGTAACCGGCATACCAGCGCGCCCAGTTCTGATCATAGACGCCTTTGAGTTCGGCCTGCTCATAGCTGCCATGCGCCTGACCCGCCTGTTCGAGGAGCTGCGTGATTTCATCCACACGATCACTTGCCATTTTTCCCTCGCGCAAGGTTTGATTATTCAGATTTTTAAAAGGCTTCACTTGTAATCCGTGAAATGAATATAACATAGATAAAAAGCATCATGAAAGCATGAGCAGCGCGTGGTGGTACATCCGTCCAGATTTCGGCAAGGTTAACGCCTGTGCTATACTCGACTAATGGCTGAAAACCGTAAAAGCATTGAATACGAGTGGGTCGAGAAAATTCGGGCGCGCGGCTGGGGCGACGCATTCAGCACGGCTTTAGACGTCCTTGAACCGCTGGGGCCACTGGGGGCGCAGCTCTTGTGGGTGGCGCAACCGGTGGCACACTGGATCGGCGGGTGGGGCGATTCGCTGGGCGAACTGGCGCAGGCGCTCGAAGCGCCGGACGGAATCGAACGACTGCGGGCACTGCTGGAAGCAGACGAAAACGACCCCCTCACCCCCTGACCCCCTCTCCCACGCAAGCGGAGAGAGGGGGAACAAAACCTCTCCCGTTTCAATAAGGGAGAAGGGGTGGGGTGAGGGTCATTCATAGGGAGAGCGGGATTGGATAGTACGACACAGGTCATCACAACGCTGATTATTGTGCTTGCGCTGGTGGTCACCGTCATCGTGACGCAGTTCATCCGGCGGCGGAAAACCGCGTTCCCGATGCGCATGATTTCGGCTTACGAAGCGATTCCGCTGCTGATTGGCGAGTCGATTGAAGCAGGCCGTCCGATGCACGTTTCATTCGGCAGCGCCGGATTGGGCGGCAGCAGCACGGCGCTGACGCTGGCAAGCGCCGAACTGGCTTATCAAATCGCGGCGCGCAATCAGGTTGGCTCAACGGTGATCACGATGAGCGAACCGAGTGCGCTGCCGCTGGCTTATGGAACGCTGCGACGCGCTTACGCCAGCCGACAGGATCGGCTGAGTGCGAGCAGTGTGCGCTGGTATCCGGCGGGAACCCGTTCGCTGGCGTTCGCTGCCGCGCTGACCGGGATGCTCGGCGACGAGCGGGTTTCCGGGAATGTGCTGACGGGCAGCTTCGGGCCGGAAATCGCGCTGGTGCTGGAAGCGGCAGCCCGCAAACGTCAATCCTCGATTGCAGGCAGTGTCGATTTGGATGGGCAGGCGGTCGCCTACGCGATGGCGGATCAGGCGCTGATTGGCGAAGAACTGTTCGTCGCCGGGGCGTACATGGGTGACAGCGCGACTCAGCGCGGCAGTGTGGTGACGCTGGACGTTTTGCGCTGGCTGCTGATTCTGGGGATTCTGATCGCCACTGCGAACGCCATCCGCGAGCCGGTTCTGGCAGCACTCAACGGGGGGAAATAAGCGATGACACGATTGGGCGCGATCCTCGCGACCGCAATTGCGATTGGCTTCGGACTGATCACCGTCTGGGGACTGCTGGCGGGCAGCGGGTGGGTGTTCGACGTCAGCAATATTCTGCTCCAGCTTACCGTGATCACAGTGGCGGTGACGATTTTGCTGGGTATTCTGAATTTGTTCAGTGTGCATCTCCGCCGGATTCTGCGGCGGGCGCGCGGCTGGGTCTACAGCCTGGCGCTGATCGTCAGCGCGGCGGCAGTGCTGATTTTGTGGCTGATTGGCGCGCAGGACACCAACCACATGCTGCTGGAAACGGTCGAAGTATCGGTCGAATCGGCATTGGCGGGGTTGGTGGTGTTCGCGCTGGTCTACGGGGCGTATCGCATGATGCGCCGCCGTGTAACGTGGGCGAGCGTTCTGTTCACCCTGGTGCTGCTGATTATTCTGGTGGGCGCACTGCCGCTGCCCCAGACTTCGGCGCTGACGGGCGTGCGCAGTTGGCTGCTGGCGGTTCCGGTGAGCGCGGGCGCGCGCGGCATTCTGCTGGGGATTGCGCTGGCAACGGTGGTCACTGGCGTGCGGGTACTGATTGGACAGGATCGTTCTTATCGTGAGTAAGCGGTTATGACTCAAGACCCTAAAAAACTACCGAACTGGCTGCGGGGCAAAAAGAAGGCGGAAGCTCCGCCTCCGCAACAGACGCCGCCCCCTAAAGATGTGCCGCCGCCAGTAGAACCGCCTGAGGCCAGCGCCCCCGACGACGACTCCGCGCTGCCGCCCTGGCTGCGCAAGGACGCGCCACCTCCACCGCCGACACCCTCGAAGGTCAGGCGCTTAGCGCCGCCTCCACCAGAGCAGCCGGGGGGCGTTCCGCCCTGGCTGGCAGGCATGGAGGAAGAGCCGAAAGCCTACAAGATCGGCGGGACGGAGCTTTCAGAAGAATATCTCAAGGGCGGCGACGAACTGCCCGATACGCTTGATTCGGAAATGACTTACGACTCGTGGATGGCTGACCAGCTTGAGTCGAAGCGCGAAAAGGATATTGAAGAAGAAGTCCCCGATTTGCTGTCGTCGATTACGCCGGACGATTCGCTGTCTCGACCGGAAGGCAAGCAAACCGGACAGCTTCCTGACTGGTTTCTTGGCCTGGAAGAATTGGATGAGGCTGAAACGCCGGACTGGTTCAACGCGGACGAGCAGACCACCAAAGCCGCAGGCGATACCATGCCGCCCTGGATTAACGACATGGTTGAGCAGCAGCCCGAACCGGAACCGATTGACGAGATCGGCTCGTTCTTCGACTCGCTGGGCAGCAGCGACGCCGTCGAAGAAGAAACGCCAGAGATTGACTGGTTCAATCACCCGGAAGTGGACGACGAAGACTTTCAGGACGATCCTGACAATATCCCCGGCGTGCCGACGGATGATTTCTTCGCCCAGCTTGTGAGCGGCAATCGTTCGACGCCGACACCACAGACACCCGCACGCGCGCCGGAACCCCCGCCAAGACCTCCGGCAGACGTCAGGCCGCCGCCCAGACAGGAAATCGAACTGCCGGACATTGACGACCTGGACGAGTTCATCGAAGACGAACCAGAAGCGCGGCCTGCGGTCGAAATTCCGCAGAATGAACTGGATGCGTTTTTCGATAACGTGGCTGCGGGACGCGAAACATCGCCCGTCGATGACATCGAAGACCCTGATCTGGAATGGATCGTTCCGAGCGAACCGGCTGCTGAAGCCCTGCCGGAAGAACCCGAAATCGAATTTGAACCTGAACCCCCTTCCGCCGCTCAGGAAGAAGACACGATGAGCTGGCTGAATCAACTGCAAAACATTGTCTCGTCGGCGTCACGCCCGACAGAACCTCCGCCCGAAGAAACGGTCACGCTGGGGACATTGGATACCTGGGATGCGCCGCCCGAAGAAAATAGGGCGGAAGCGGATGATTTCGCGTGGCCTGAGGCCGACGTTGTAGAAACTCCACCGCCGGAAGATACGCAGGAAACAGAGTGGTTCAGCGCGATTACGCCGGATGACGCTGCTGCCGACGAGGAGCAGCCGCCTGAAGCGCTGACGCCGCCTGCACCGCGAACTTCTCTGTTGAGCAGCCGCCTGAATCAAGCGCAGGAGCCAGCCGCCGACAACGAGGATGAACTGCCTGAGGACTTCTTTGGTCAGTCAACCTCGACTGATGCCTCGGACGAAGAAAGCCTGATCCCGGAAGAGGAACTCAAATCCGGCTGGATGTCGGACGATTTATTCAAAGAATATGATGCCGAAACGGCTGGAACGACCGAAACGCCAGCGGATTCCGCAGACGACGATGACTTTTTCGGGCGCTTACAGGCCGATGCCGAAGCGAACGTGCTGGGCGACGATGAAGGGCTGAGCCAGTGGGCTGAAGCTGAGAATGCCCTTGCAGACGATGATTTCCTGAGTTCGCTGGACTTTGAGCAGACGGATGCAGCGCCAAATAATCCACCGGGAGGTTGGGAGCACGAGCCGCCTCGTGTTACCGCGCCGCTAAATTCTGATTTCCTCAACTCGCTGGGGATTGATGAGCAGCAGTCAAGCGATGCACAACGTGATCTCGATGGGCAGCAGGACAACTTACCTGCCAGCGATGACGAACCGCTGGACGACGATTTCTTCAGTTCGCTAAACGCGGATGTGCCACCTGCTGCTTCAGAAGAAGACTCGACAGGGGCGTGGGGTGTCGAGGACAGCATTGAAGAACCACTCGACGACGATTTCTTCAGTTCGCTGAACGCGAATGAGTCACCCGCTGCTTCGGAAGAAGACGCGACAGGGGCATGGGACGTCGAGGATAGCATTGAAGAACCACTCGACGACGATTTCTTCAGTTCGCTAAACGCGGATATGCCACCTGCTGCTTCGGAAGAAGACGCGACAGGAGCATGGGGCGTCGAGGACAGCATTGAAGAATCGCTGGATGATGACTTGTTCACGACGCCGAGCGCGAACATTGCCCAAGAAGAAGATGCGTTAGGGCAGTGGAGCGCTCAGCAAAGCGAAATTGAGCCGTCAGATGATGACGATTTGTTCGAAACGGTTGACGAAGACGCTGCCCAGACGGATGAAGATACGGAAGGGTTATGGGGCGTTCAGCCCAGCGAAGCTGAGCGGCGCGAGCAAGATTTCTATGCGCTGCTGGGTATGAGCGATGAAGATCAACAGGAGGTCGCGGCGACGCAGAACGACCTGTATGATCCCTGGGCTGAGCAGCCGCAGGACGAAGACGCTTCGACGGATGAAGACGACTTTCTGGCTGTGTTTGGTGAGAGTGCGGCGGACGACGACCAGTCCGCCGCGCAGAATGAGTCGTTCGGTCAGTGGGACGCGGAACAGAGCGAAACGGAACTGCCGCAGGACGATGACTTGTTCGGGTCGCTGAGCATGGGCGATGAAGCGGACGACCAGTCCGCCGCGCAGAATGAGTCGTTCGGTCAGTGGGACGCGGAGCAAAGCGAAACGGAACTGCCACAGGACGACGATTTGTTCGGGTCGCTGAGCCTGAGCGATGAAGAGGACGACCAGCCCAGCGCGGAGAACGAGTCGTTCGGTCAGTGGGACGCGGAGCAAAGCGAAACGGAACTGCCCCAGGAAGATGACTTTCTGGCGTCGCTGAGTATGGGCGATGAAGCGGACGACCAGTCCGCCGCGCAGAATGAGTCATTCGGTCAGTGGGACGCGGAACAA
Source organism: Anaerolineae bacterium (assembly GCA_034432495.1). Classification (GTDB taxonomy): domain Bacteria; phylum Chloroflexota; class Anaerolineae; order Aggregatilineales; family Phototrophicaceae; genus Flexifilum. Next base: position 28,847 of record DAOUCB010000134.1, read on the forward strand.
AGCGAAACGGAACTGCCGCAGGAAGACGACTTGTTCGCGTCGCTGAGTATGAACGATGAAGAGGACGACCAGCCCGCCGCGCAGGATGAGCCGTTCGGTCAGTGGGACGCGGAGCAAAGCGAAACGGAACTGCCGCAGGAAGAAGATCGCTTCGCAACCCGCAACGTAAAGGGTGAGTTCGGCGACCAGACGGACTCTGACGAAGACGATCTGTTTGGTTCGTGGAGCGCTCAAGCGACCGAGGAAGCGCTGCAAGAGGACGATTTCTTCGCGCGTTTGGGGATGAACGATAACGATGACGAAGAAATGCCGTCGAGTGCTGCCCCGGAAGCTGACTCCTACGGTCAATGGCAAACGGAAGACGAAGCGGGCAGCGCGGAGTTCCTGAACGCGCTGGGGCTGAACGAGGACGAAGACGACCTGCCCTATGATGCGCAAAGCCAGTGGGGCGATGTGCAGGGCGACCCTGCCGAGCAGGAAGATACCTTCCTGTCGTCGTTGGGTTTCCAGGAAGACGAGAACGCCGCGCTGCCGTCGGGCGACGATATGTTCGCGCAGTGGGATGAGCAGGCACAGCCCGAAGCTGCGCCGCTGGACAACGACTTTTTCGCGTCGCTTGACCCGAATCAGCCGCCGCAGCCTGAACCAGACCCGTATGCGCAGTGGGACAATAATAATGAGGCGGAACTGCCGCCGAGCGAGGATTTCTTCTCGGCGATTGGGATGCTGAGCGAGGCCGACGCGCCGGTTGAACCTGCACCCACCTGGGATGGGCAGGAAGCGCCGTCGGAAGAAGACTTCTTCACGTCGCTGGGGATGCTCAACGACGATGATAATCAGCAGCCAACGCAGCCGATGCCGGGGAACAAGAACGAACCGCAGAGCTATGGCGATGTCGATAGTTATCTGGCGTCGCTCAACGTGGGCGAACCTGATATTACGCCGACGACGGATGATTTGTTCAGCGAGTCGGACAATATGGACATCGACGCGCTGTTTGCGCAGCCGATGATGCGGGACAAGCCAGCAGCAGACGCACCCGTAGGCGATCAACTCCCCGGCGCGAATGAAGATTGGCTCAACCAGCTTCAGGCGTCGGTCGGCGAAGTTTCGGCGAGCGCGATTGTTCGACAGAAGGAAGATCGCCCGGTCGAGGAGCTGTCTGACCGGCTGAAGAAGCTGCGCCAGCGGGCGGAACAAATGTCGGATGAAGCACCCGCACAGGAAAGCAGTTCGCTGACGGAAATGCTGCCCGATGGGGGAAGTTCGCTCTCGGCTGCGCCGTTCATTGACGTGGAGCCGACCTCGATTCAGGGGGTTGTGCTGACGCCGGAACAGCAAAGCCGGGTTGACATCCTCAAAAATCTTGTGCCAGCGGATACACGCGGCGAGACGCGCCTTTCGGCGATTGACGCCACCTACGATTCGCCGTTCATGACGGACCTGGAAGACAGCGAAGAAAGCATCGTCCGACCGACCCAAACAGTCGAAGCGCCCGCGCGCCCGCGCACTCGCCGCCGTACCCGTCAGCGGATTCGGCTGGAGCGGGTGCTGGTCGCAGCGGTGATTGCGCTGGCGGTGATCGTGCCGTTCACAATTCGCGGCTTCCGCGTGGGTGATCTGCCACCGTCACGGTTCGCGGCGGGCAGTAGTGAGCAGACCGCCTTTAGCCAGATCAACAGCCTGAAAGCGGGCGATCTGGTGCTGGTCGGCCTCGAATACGGCCCAACCTCAGCGGCGGAACTCGACGGGATGACGACCGCTCTGCTGCGACATATTCTCATGAAGGCGGCGTACCCGGTGATCATCAGCGGCAACCCGCTCACGATTTTGCGCAGCCAGGATTTGATGGCGTCGATCAACGCCGACAGCGATTTCATGCGGCGCATTCGCGCGAACCAGCCGCTCAGCGCCAACCACGACTACTATATTATTCGTTATCTCCCCGGCAGCGTGATCGGTTTGCGGGCATTCAGCCAGGATACCGCTAACCTGATCCTGTCGGACGTACAGGGGCAGGCCACCGGGCTGATTGTGCGCTCGATGCAGGATTTCGCGCTGGTGACGGTTGTCACCGACCGCGCCGAAGACCTGCGCGCCTATGCCGAACAAATCGCGCCGCTGACGCGCGCGCCGCTGATCTCGGCAGTGAGTTACGGCGCTGCACCGCTGGCGGAACCTTACATTCACACGATGGGTGGCGGTCTGCTGGTCGGCTACCGCGATGCCTATACCTATAACGATGCGCTCGCCAGTGTTGCGGCGCGCAGCCTCTCGCAGCAGGCAGAGCGGATTATCCCCACTGAAATTCCGACCACAGCGCCGAGCAGCGCGGATGGCGGAGCCGAGGCGACGCCAGAAGCCACCGATGAATTCGGCAGGCCAACCACGCAGTCGGCGATTGGTACGGCGACCGTAATCGCGCGGCAGGCGGTCAATATGCGCAGCGGCCCTGGCACAAATAATGCCGTCGTCGCGGCAGTGCCGAGCGGTTCGGTGCTGACTGTCCTCGAATTGAGCGATGACCAAGCCTGGGCACACGTTGTGCTGGATAACGGGCAGGACGGCTGGATTTCCGCCGCGCTGCTGGCGCTCAATATCAAACAATCGCTGCGGGAACGACCTGAAAGCCACGCCAAGCGCCAGCAGATTGAGCCAGATAACCCGACTGAGACGCCCGCAGCGCAAACCCGCGCTCCGGCGACGCAGAACAGCGCGGTTACGGCTGAGGCTTCTGCCGGGACAGAGACGGTGATCGCGCCGACCTCGACGCCACGCCCGACCGCCACGCTTGAACCAACGCAGGAAGTGACGGCGGAAGTGGTCGTGTCTGTGCCACCGCCGCCGCCCAGCCTTGGCTATCGTGACGAGCGCTGGTATGCCATGAATTTAGGGATCATCGCGTCGACGCTGGTGATTACGTTTGGGGCGGTGATCAATATTTTGCGCGGTCTGCTGCGGAGAGGACGAAGCAGTTGAGCGATCAGATCGGGTTGTGGATCGGCTTTATACTCACATTGATGGTGTTTAGTTATCTGCTTGGCGATAACTTTCTCTACCGATTGGCAATCTACGTGTTTGTGGGGCTGGCGGCGGGCTTCGTCACGATGGCGACGGTCGAAAGTGTGCTGCTGCCCTGGCTGCGGGCGACGCTCCAGAACGGCGACATGAGCGGAAAACTCATCGGCGCGATTCCGCTGGTGCTCGGCCTGCTGCTGCTGCTGAAATCGAGACCGCGCTTCAACCGACTGGGCAATCTGGGGCTGGCCTTTGTGGTCGGCATCGGCACGGCAATTGCGCTGGTCGGGGCGATCAGCGGGACGCTGCTGCCGCTGGCAAACGCGACTGCCAGCAGCGTGGCGGCAGATGCGCTGAACGGCTTTATTCTGGTGTTGGGCGTGGTTTCGACGCTGGTCTACTTTCAGTATATGGCGCGGCGCGTTCCCGGCGGCACTGAAACGCGGCGCGGCCTGGTCGTTCGAGCGGTGGGCGCGGTCGGGCAGGGCTTCATCGTGGTGACGCTCGGCGCGCTCTACGGCGGCGCGATTCTGTCCGGGCTGGTGGTCTTCAGCGAACGGATCGCCTTCATTCTGACGCGCATCGGCGGGAGTTAGGGGCATTATGGCGACGGAAAATTCGATTCTGGCCGTCGATTTCGGCAACGTCCATACCCGCGCCCTGCTGATCGATCTGGTCGATGGCGTGTATCGGCTGGTCGCGCAGGCCGAAGAACAGACGACGGGTTCCTTCCCGATTTCGGATGTGGGCGTCGGCTTCCGGCGGGTGGTACAGCAGTTGAGCGCGGTCACGGGACGGCGTTTGCTGCAAGAGAATGGCACGATTATCACGCCGGAACAGATGGATCGCTCTGGCGTCGATGCGTTCATTGCCACTGCCAGTATCGGGCGGCCTTTGCGCACGGTGCTGGTTGGCCTGATGCCGAATATGAGCATCGCCAGCGCCCAGCGCGCTGCGACCGGGACGTACATCAACATTGTGGATGTGATCAGCCTGGATGATATGCGTTCGGCTGAAGATCAGTTGAATGCCATTATTCTGGCGCGGCCTGATCTTGTGTTTATCACCGGCGGGACGGAGAATGGCGCAGATGTACCCGTGCTCGAACGGGCGCAAATCGTTCGGCTGGCGCTGCATCTCACGCAGAGCCGCGCCAACGTGCTGTATGCGGGCAACAGCGACCTGGTGCCGCAAATGCGTGAGCTGTTCGAGAATGTGGCGACGCTGTTTGTCGCCGATAACGTGCGCCCCACGCGTGAGGATGAATCACTGGGGACGGCGCAGGCGCAGCTTGCGTCGGCCTTCGACTCGTTCAGCGAGCGGCGTGGGATTGGCTTTGACGAGGTCGGCATGATGTCGCGGGTGGGCATTCTTCCAACCGCGCAGAGCTATCAGGCGATTGTCAGCTATCTGGGCAAAATCGCTGGGCGAGGCGGCGGCGTGCTGGCGGTTGACGTTGGCAGCGCCGTCAGCACGATGTCAGCATCGATCAACGACGTGGCGGCGACGACCATCCGCACGGATATTGGCGTCGGTCACAGCGCGCGCAGTCTGCTCGACGTGACGGGGCTGGACGCGGTGCGGGCATGGCTGCCATTTTACGCGACCGACAACGAGATTATCAGTTACGTGCTCAACAAGACGCTGCGTCCGGCGACGATCCCCGAAGAAGAACGCGGCCTGTATCTCGAACACGCCATCGTGCGCGCTGCTTTGACGAGCCTGGCGACTACGGCGCGCCCAACCTGGACGCCGAACAAAGCGCTCGATGACCTGAGTGAAAAACTGCCTTACTTCCGGCGCATCATTGGCGCGGGCGCGTCGCTGACCGGGACGGGCGTTCCGGCGATGACAGCGATGCTGCTGCTTGATGCTTTGCAGCCTGTCGGCGTCGTCAGCCTGCAAGCCGACTCCAGTGCGCTGATTCCGGCGCTGGGGGCGCTGGCACGCATCAAGCCAGAGGCGGCAGTTCAGGTGCTCGATGCGGGCGGACTGGAAAATCTCTGCACCTGCGTCAATATTTCCGGCACGCCGCGCAAAGGCCATGCCGCCGTTCACGTCAGCGTCACGACGGCGAAGGGCGAAACCGAGAAGTACACCGTCAATGGCGGCGAACTGTGGGTGTATCCGCTTTCGATTGGCCTTCATGCGGTGGTTCGGATTTCGGTGGGGCGTGGCCTGAGCATCAACGGCAGGCATCGGCTCAAGCTGGAGGTGGACGGCGGTTCAGCGGGCTTGATCATCGACGCACGCGGACGCCCGCTGCCGTTGGCAAGTAACCTCAAAGCGCTGGCGGCGCAGATTCCTGAATGGTATGCACAGGTCACGGGCAACCCGGTCTTTGAAGTTCCGGCGGCGTGGCTGCTGCCGCCGGAGGTCGAGGTGGACATCCCGTCGGTGGTAGATCGACGCGATGCGCAGGATGATCGTGTGCTGTCAGTATTGGGTGAATCCGACGACGCGCCACAGCAGCAGTCACGCGGCGGTAGATCGATGTTCAGGCGGCGCACGAAAGAAGCGGTTGAGGAAGCAGCAGGAGAACCGGACGAAAATGACCTCCGAAATCTACTATCCTGAGCAGCGTCACCTCCTCGCGAAAACGGCGATTCGGCGCGAACGGTTTTTGCCGGATTCGAGCAGTGGCGACGTGATGGTCAATTCCGGGACGCGCGTTTCGGTGCTGGATGTGGTCGCGCGCGGCCCGTCGCCGTCGCCCTACATGCTGATCGAGGCGGCGCGCTTTTTCGACCTGAAAAACCCGGACAAACTGTTCGATCTGCTCGATGTGCGGATCGGCGAACAGGTGGGTACGGGCGACATTCTGGCGGGCAAACCGGGTCGGCGCGGGAAGAAACTGCTGTCGCCGGTTGCCGGGAAGATCGTGGACATCACGCAGGGGCGCATCGTCTTACAGGAAGTCACGCCGCCCGTTGAGATCGAGGCGGGACTGAACGGCTCGGTGACGAGCGTGCGCAAAGGGCGCGGCGTGGTGATCGAAGCTTACGGCGGCATTCTGCAAGGCGTGTGGGGGAATGACCGACGCGCGATTGGCACGATTCGGCACGAGCCGAGCGATGGCATGGAAAATATCTACGGCGATATGGTCAACACCCAGTATCGCGGTGCGGTGCTGGTCACGCGGCGACCGCTGAAGCGGGTCAGCTTTCAGGTGATTGAGGATCAGAGCTTCATCGCGGTGATAGCGCCGAGCTTCGAACCGGATTTGATGCCTGTGGCGCTGGAATCCCGCGCGGCGATATTGCTGACCGAAAGTTTCGGCTCGTCAAAGATGAGCAACGTGATCGCGCAGTTCCTGGATACGATGGAAGGTCGGCAGGCAACGGTCGATGCTGCGCTGCCTGCGCCGCTGGAAACGCGCCGCCCGGAAGTCATCATCAACGTGCCGATTGAGCCGGGGGAACGCCCCGCAGGGCCGAATCTGAGTGCGAGTCTCAGAAATGGGAGAGAAGTCCGGCTGACGCGCGGCGCATATTCAGGGATGTCAGGCTACGTTATCGGCTTGCCAAAAGAACCTGTTTCATTAGACAATGGATTACGTGTCGCCTGTGCGCAGGTCGAACTGGTCACGGGTGAGAAGATTAATGTACCACTGGCAAATATTGAAGTTTCAGGGTAAGAATTAGCGAATAACTGCGACTGCACCAGTTAGGGGGAACGGATGAGCGATAAAAACGACTTCGACTTCGAAGACGATTTTCTGAGTGATGATAATGAACCGTTTGACTTCGAGGAAGAAGAAGGGTTCTCCTCCGGGCTGGGCGACGAGTTTGGCAGTGATATGCCCGAAATCGAGGAAGAACCGGAAGAGCGCGGAGCCAACCGCACCTTCGTTTTCCTCGCCGGCATTATGATTATTCTGTTCGTGGCAGCGCTGGCGGTCGTGCTGTTCCTTGCGACACGCACCACCGGGCCGAGCGACCTCGAACTGACGGCCTCGCAGGTTGTCCTCCTGAACCTGACGGTCGAAGCGCAGATGGCGGGAACTTCGACGCAGAGCGCCGCAAATCTCGCGCTGACACAGACGGCAGCGGCCTGGACAGCAACGCCTTCGCCGACGCTGACGCCTTCGGAAACACAGACACCGACGCCGACCGAATTCAGGCCGACGATTACGCCGACGCCGTCGCAGGATTTGACGCAGCTTGCGATTCTGCAACTGGCGAACGGTGCGCTGACGCTGACCTGGATGGCGGAGAACGCGACCGCGACCCCCAGCCCCGCGCCGACCGATCCGCTGGCAGGTCTCGACCTGCAAAGCGCGTTCTCAACCGTCGTTGCCTACGCGACCGAGGCGGCACAATTCGATCAAAGCCAGTTCACGACGCTGGTTGCGGTCGCCACTGGCGCTGTCGGCGAGAACGCGATTGAACCGACGACGGCTGCCCAAATTCGCACCGCGCTCGAAGCCACACAGTCCTCAGTTGACGGTCAGGCTGACATCGCGGGGACGGCTGCGGCATATGTAGACAGTTCACTGGCAACCCATGCGGTAAATCTTGTACCGCTGGCGACTCAGCTTGCCATTGTCATTCCGGCGGAGCTGCAGACGCAGGCGGCGCTGGGAACGCCAGCGGCACAGGCGACGATTGACGCCATCGCGCTGCAAAGCGTTCTCGGTACGCTAAGCGCCGATGCAAATCGCAATTCGACGCCGGGGGCTTCGGTTATTCTGCCCCCGTCAGCCGCGAAGGTTGACCAGCAGGAGATCGACCGCGCGCAGCAGGACGGGACGCAGGCCGTGATTGGCACCCGCGATGCCTTCGCCCAGCAGGCTGCCGTATCCACCCTCTCGGCAATTGGAACGCAGCAGAGTCTGGCGACGCAGATGGCCTTCAGCACGCCGCCCGTACTGGCGACGCAGGCTGCGATTGCGACGCAGGTCGGTTTGGCGACACGACAGGCGCTGATTAACCTTGCGCTGGGACAAAGCGCGCCAACGGAGAGCGGTGGTGGGCTGGAAGCGGTCAATATGACGGCGACGGCGATTGCCGGAGCATTCCTGACGGCGACGGCGCAAGCCTTCACGCCGGGAGCGGTCACGATTACCGCGCCGCCGCAGGCCGCATTTGCGACCGCCGCGCCGAACCTGCCGCAAACCGGTCTGTTCGACGATGTGGTCAACGGCGGCAGCAACACGATTGGCGTGCTGGCGCTGGCAGTCTTTGGTCTGGTTGGTGTGATCGCTGTTTCGCGGCGTCTGCGCAGCGGCGGCGATACGACGGACAGCAGCGACGACAATCACGACGCGCAAGAACCGCCGAAACAAGAATAGATTATTTTGTAGGGGCGGAGCGCGCTCCGCCCCTACACTTCCTCATGCGTTTTGACACCCACCGCATCAGCAGCCAACTCGTCAACGAACTGCAAAAAGGCCGTCCCCACGTCGAAGTGGCCTATGACGGCGGCGACCTGATTCGCGTCTCGCTGGAAAGCAACGAGATCGTCCACATCTACTTCATCGAAAATCCGATCACCGTTTATGAAATCCGGGGGATTGTCGCGGCGAATACGGGCGTGGGTATTTACAGCCTGTTCATCCTCTGGCGTGACCTGCTGCTGCCTATCGACGGCGCAGTCTATCGCCCGGACGACTGGATGGCGCTGCTGCTGGCGCTGCACGGCAATAAGATTTACGCCTTCGATGCCTATATGGGCGAAGAAAACTATATCTTCCCGATTTATTTCGAGGGGACGGGCGCGGAACGCCGCATCCGGCACGGCACAATCATCGACGCGACTAAACTGGTTGGCGAGATGGTGATCACGCGCTTTGCGCTGATGGAAGGCGTCTGGCGGATGGCGAATTTCGAGCCGCATCCGGCGCAGCAGGCACAGTCTGACGATGATGCGGGCGATACACGTCCGGTCGTCAACGCCATGACGATCTATTTCGAGCGGCTGGGCTTGAAGCCGAATGCAGGGCGCGAAGCGGTCAAGCGCGCCTTTCGACGGCTGGCGCGCAAGTATCACCCCGATTTGAACACCGACCCCAGCGCGACCAAGCAGATGCAGGTCATCAACGAGGCGTATACGAAAATTCTGGAAGAACTCGATAAGCAGGATGGCGGCAGTGGCGGCTGATCCCCCGGTCAACAAGGACGACCCGACTTACCAACGGGCGGCGCGGCTGCTGGCGCAAAAGCTGGGCGTCGATTGGCGCGATTTGCCCGCCGAGCAGGTGCTTGAGTACGTGCGCAAGATCGAGATTGCGCGGAAGAAGCCGCTGAGGCCGAACGACGATCTCAGCAGTGGACAATAATTTACACTTTTAATGTCACAACCTGAATACGAATACCGTCGTATATAGTAGGGTAGAACGCACAAGCGCTGCCAGTCAAAATCCATACTATAAGAGGGGAAGGAAAGCTTATGACTACAGATGTGGTCAGTCTGCTCTTTTTAGCGATTCACATTATTTCGGCGGGGTTCTGGATCAGTCAGTTTGTCGCGGTGATGGCGCTGGAGCGTTTCGCCGCGACGGTGAAGGGCAAGCCTGCCGAAGTCGCAGTCAAGATGGCAGAGGGTAATGTTGAGTCGCTGCTGGGAACGTTTGGCGGCATGGGCATCCTGATCAGCGGGTTGGTGCTGACGTTCCAGTTCCACTACGGTATTCTCGGCATTGGCGGCGTCTATACGCCGACGTGGCTGGTCATCAAGCAGGTGATTTTCATCATCGCGATGGGCATCGTCGGCTCGATGGTGACGCGCCCAGCGCGTCCGATCATGGAAGCGCTCGGCAAGGCGCTCACGGGTGGACAGCCTGCGCCTGCTGAAGCGGTTTCTGCCCTGAATCGCGTCCAACTGATGTCGCGGATCGTCAACGTGCTGGTGGTGATCAACATTCTGATCGGGGTGTTCGGCGTCAACGGCAGTTATATGGCGGGTCGCTAGACCGGCTGGCAGGGCGTTCAGACGAACTTACTTTGTCTGAACGCCCTGCAATAAATCAACCGTGTAAGGCTGCGTCGAGCGCGATGCAGGCGGAACAGTCGCCCGTTGAACTGACAATCGCGTAATTGACGGCGGGGATGTCATCGCTGCTGCTGGTCGCATCCATGTTGTAGACGATCATCAGGCGGATGCGCCCGCTGTTGTTTGCCAGTGTCGCCGCCCGCGCCAGCCACTCCGCGCGGAGTTCCGGCGTGGTGTTCTGCGCCCAGGGGAAGCGATTCGCCAGCGGAACCTGCCCCGTCACCAGATAGCCGAATTCGGTGAAGCAAAGCTGTTTGGTTGGGAAGATGCTGGCGTAAGTGCTGACCAGCGTCGGATAGTAAAAACCGAACTCGTCACCGCGTGGATCGCCGCTGAGGTCATCGGGCGAGACGGTACCAAGCGTATAGCGCATTCCGACGCAGTCGGCGGCATTGCCGATGCCCGCTTCCGCCAGTGCGTTCAGATAAGGGATGTCGCCACAGCCGCTGCTGGTACATTGTCCGCCGAGCGTGGTGGTCTTTTGCAGTGCGCCGCTGATCACCAACACCTGAAGATTGGCTTTTTTGATAGCGAAGAAGGCGGCGTTCAAAAGCTGTCCGTAATCCGCCGCGCTAATCGAGTCGGCGTTCATTCCATTCCAGACTTCAATTGCATCGGGCGCGAAGGCGGAAACCTGACCGAGAAAGGCCGCAAACTGCTGTGTGTAAGCGGCTGTGTCGGCATGGAATTCTTGCGCATCACCGCTGATTTCGAGCAGCACTTTGAGATGGCTGGCGTGGGCCTGCTTGATGGCATTTCTCGCGCTAGCCGGAGGGTCGCCTGTGTTCCAGTGGATAGAAATTTTCGCCCAATTCATTTCCGCCTGATGGAGCGCGTCCAGGTGGTCGAAGCCGAAGATTTCGCCACCGATCTCAAAGCCAATCGAAGGCAGGGCGGTGGCTGTCACCGGGAGCGGCGTTTCCGCAGGTGTCGCCATTTGCTCGGTATCAGCAGACGCGGGTGTCAGCGATACTTCTGCTGCGGTCGGTGTGGGCGAAAGCATAGGTGTGACCTCGGTGTTGCCCGCTGCCTCGCTTGTGGGGATGAGCAGAAGCGTCCCGACGAAAACGCGGTCAGGGTTGACGATACTGTTGGCGCGCATCAGCGCCAGCGTCGTCGTGTTATAGCGCTGGGCAATCGAACTGAGCGTATCGCCCTGCACGACGGTGTAGTATTGCGGACTGGGAGTGGGCGTGCTGCTGTCCTGCGCCGATACTGCCGACGTGAGCAGCAGCAAGCCCAGCAGGATGCAGCTTATGCGCCTGATCATACGATAGCCGTTCTTCAATAAACCGGAATTTTCAGCAGCATACCCCAGTAAATCTGATTGGGGTTCGAAATGCCGTTGTAGGACGAGATCGACTGCACGGTTGTCCCGTACTGCCAGGCGATGCTGGCGAGTGTATCCCCCGGCTTAATCCAGTACTGGATCACGCTGGGCTGCGGAGTCGGCTGCGGATAACCGCTGCCAGCCGGAATGACCAGGTACATTCCAGCATAGATGTGGTTCAGGTTGTAAATGTTGTTGGCCTGCCCAATTGCCCAGACCGAAGTGCCGAAATAGCGGGCGATGCTCGCCAGCGTATCGCCCCAGCGGACAATATAGTAATTATTCTGAGGGGGCGGCTGCGGCGGATAGGTGCTGCTCGACGGAATCGTCAGGCGCATCCCCGCCCAGAGGATATTCGGATTCCAGATGCCGTTGGCTGCGGCGATGGCCTGAACGGTCACACCATAGGAGCGAGCAATGCCCGCGAGGGTTTCGCCGCGCTCGACGATGTGGATGGTCTGCCCGTTGTACTGAGCAAACGCGGGCGCAAACGAGGCCAGCAGCAGCGCTACGACACAGAAAATCAAGACAAGTCGGCGCACGTGAACCCTCCCTATTCAATCCATAAACTATAGATGATGCCGATCAAACAATATTCGGCGAAACTACTTTCAATATAGCACGAGAAAAGGCATTTCGCGCAGACTACCCGCATGAAAATTGTAAAAAGTTAGAAATTGGTTTGTGTGGGTTGGCGGGCGCAAGACCTGTGACAGTCAAAGTAATATTGCCTGCACAGCTTTTCTGGTCAGCACGCCGCAGCCCAAACACGATTATACTTTGAGCAACGAAATTGGTGGTTCCCGGAAAGGGATAGTGCATGGCTGCGTTTTGGAATCGATGCAAATTGTTGGTCGTGCTCGTGATATTCGGACTCGCTGCCGCTCCGGTCGCGCAGGCGCAGGATTATTTTTACAACTTTGCCAGCGCGCCTGCTTCGGTAAGCTGTGTCGGCGTCAGTATTCCCACCCTCTATACCAGCAGTTTTACGGTGAACTATAATTTGCCAGTGGGGGCGGTCATCAACTCGTATCTGGTTCGCCCCGGTGGCACGGCGACTTTCATCGGCAGTGTTGCCTCACCCGGCGGATCAGGCAGCAAAGTGATCTCCGGTTTTTCGACCATCAGCACCAGTTTCCCGATCACTGTGACGCTGCGCTACGATACGGCGATTGCCGGAGCGGTTGTCTCCAGCAGTTCGATGACGTTTAGCTGTGACGCCGCCAACGTCACGCCGACGACGGTTGACTCCAGCATCGTGTTCAGGCCAATCACGCCGCCTAGCGCTCTGCTTCCGCTCACAAATCCAGTGAATTCGACCGCTTCAGCGTCCAGTACCGGCGCTGCCACGCGCATCAACTCGACCCTCTACGCGCCGCTTGCGCTCTTTTGCAGCGGCACAACGCTCAGCGCCTATACGACGACCGGGACCATCTTCGCCTGGTCGATTGATCTCGCGGGCAGCGCGACCAGCGGCGCAGCGCAACTGCTGAACCGAAATGGCAGCACGCTTTCAAAGACTGCCGACGGTCGCTACAGCGTACTTGCTTCGCAGCCGGACGGGAAACAATATCTGTTTATGTTTAACGGCTGTCCGTCACCGGGAGCGGTTGAAGAGTACGTCAGCGACCCGGCAACTGGGCAGTTTGCGCGGGTGCGATAACCTGTCGGAGTGCTGCCTCTATGGGGCAGCACTCTCAATGTTTGACGGATACGTATCTAGGCTGTACTTGCGAATTCTTTACGAGGCGTGTTGCGGAAATAAAATCACTTTGCTTTATCAAAAAATGTATAAATTTTACGAAACGAGGTGCTATTCTAGAGGGAAAATCTATGAAGTCAGGGGGAATCTTATGAAAATATCTCGGCGGGGACTAGGGGCTGTGCTCCTGTTGGGCACACTGCTCATCGGTTCAGCCTTCACAGTGTTCGCGTTTTCCGGGGTTACGATCAGTGTTCCGGGGGTATATGAGAATGAAGGATCATGCAGTAACTCAGTCATCGGCCTAAATCTTAAGGTGGAACACTTGACCGATGATAGCGCGGGTCAGGATTACTATGGGTTGATTACCTTCGATGGCGATGGACACATCATTGATGCGTACTCATATTCTACCCTTTCTTCCCAATCCGTCCCTGCGACGATTGGTATCTCCACTATCCCCGGATACAGCGACCTTCCAGATCCGGTGTCTCGTCCCTTCACTTCGGTGATCTATGATATTCCATTCTATAATCACTCAGGACGTCCCTCCTCAGAGATTGCCAGCTATCTCCAGTCGAACGGCACCGAGGTAGCCCGCAGCATTTTTGACCCGTCGTTTGTTCCGGAGTGCGCAACACTGCCACTGAGAGGCGAATGCCTCACGCTGCCGGAAGGTTCGGTCGTGGGCGATATGCCATTCCAAACCCAGGCCTATTATGAGCCGGGGAAAGTCTCGCCGGGCGTGTTCATCAGCCCCGGAACCTATTGGGTGATCGGCGAAGATGAGAGCGGTCAGTATTATAAGATTGTGCTCTCTTGTCAGTTCCTCTGGGTACCTGTCCAGAATATGCAGCCGAGCTATCAGCCGCCCTGGAGCGGTCAACCGCTGCCGACCCGCGTCGTCAAATAAAGACAGCGGTCTGAAATTGAGAAGCAGAATCACCGGAGAGTGTTTTATCGCTGCGGTGATTCTGCGTGTTTTTTTCACTTGTGTCGCTAGAACAAAAATGCTATAATGACATCAATACGTAGGGTATGCAAAGTCAATTCTCGGCTATAATGAAGCCAGAATAGTATTTAAAGGACGGGTTGCCTTGCCACCGAGAAAAGCGAAAGAATCTACTAAAGACATCAGCATGAGTTCGTTGCCGATGGACGAAGAAGGGCGCATGAAGGCGCTCGAAGCCACGCTGACCGACCTGACCAAGCGCTTCGGCGATGGGACGGTGGTTCGTCTGGGGGATGCAGCGCACATGGAAATCGCGGTGATCCCCAGCGGCTCGCTGACGGTGGATATTGCGCTGGGTGTCGGCGGGCTTCCTCGGGGGCGTATTACCGAGATTTACGGCCCGGAAAGCTCTGGTAAGACGACTCTTTGCCTGCATTTGATCGCTGAAGCGCAGAAGCGCGGCGGCCTGTGCGCGTTTGTCGATATGGAACACGCGCTTGATCCGAACTATGCCCGCGCGATTGGCGTCAACGTTGAAACACTCTATATTTCGCAGCCGGATACAGCAGAGCAGGCGCTCGAAATCACTGAAGCGTTTGTGCGCTCCGGCGCGCTCGATGTCGTGATTCTCGACAGTGTGGCGGCGCTCGTGCCGCGTGTCGAACTCGAAGGCGAGATGGGCGACAGCCACGTCGGTATTCAGGCGCGTCTGATGAGTCAGGCGCTGCGCAAGCTCTCCGGCGCGATCAAGCAGTCGAACTGTGTCGTTATGTTCACCAACCAACTGCGCGACAAGATTGGTGTGATGTACGGCTCGCCGGAAACGACCTCCGGCGGCAAGGCGCTCAAGTTTTATGCCAGCCTGCGTCTCGATATTCGCCGTCTGGAGTCGATCAAGGCCAGCGGCGGCGAAGTGGTCGGCAACCGCGTCCGTATTCGCGTGACCAAGAACAAGGTTGCGCCGCCCTTCCGTGAAGCTGAATTCGACATCATGTTCCTCGAAGGCGGCATCAGCAAGAGCGGTGAAGTGCTCGACCTCGCCGCCGAGATGGGAATTGTTGAGAAGCGCGGCGCGTTCTATCGCTACAAAGAAGGTCTGCTTGGTCAGGGGCGCGAGAATGCGAAAGCTTTCCTGCGCGAAAATCTGCCGATGCGCGACGAGATTGAAGATCAGATTCGTGCCGAGTTTGGAATGCCATCGCTTATGGGCGTGAAAGCAGCCACGAATGGGAAAGGTTCGGCTCCGCCGCTGCGCGTAGGCGTGAGTTCGAATGGCGACGGCGACGACAATTTCGGCGACGACGATTAAGCATATTTCGATGCAGAATCGATAGAATAGAGGCGACAGAAACGAAATGATCTTTCGTGGAGTCGCCTCTATTCATTTGGTCGTGATCGGCGGGTAAGCTGTTATGACGCGCCTGCGCCTGTTGACCTATAACATCCTTTATGGCGGTATCGGACACGAAGCGGAGATCGTGGAAGTACTTCGTTTCGCGCAAGCAGACGTGATACTTTTGTTGGAGGTCACGGAAGCGGCAGTGGTGATGAATTTTGCTGCTTCCCTGAACATGCATAGTTTTGTCGCTGAAGGCAATCAGTTCAGCATGGCGCTGCTCAGCCGCTGGTCGATTATACAGGCAAAGAGCTATCACCCGTTTCCACCGATTCGGGATACTGTTTTAGATGCCGGAATTGAATACGAAACTGGCGGCTGTTTTTATGTGATCGGTGTCCATCCGGTAGCATCGCCCGGTACATTGATCGAAACCTGGCGCATCTGGGAATTGAGCGTCGCGCTCAAGCGCGCAGCCGCTCACCGGGAAAATCCCTGCGTGATGGCAGGTGATTTCAACGCGATTGCACCGGGGGATCAGGTTGTGACCGACTCAGCGGCACGGTATATGCGGCTGCTCTATAAGCTGCAACTGGGTAGAATTTTTCGGCAGGCGATCCGCCGGATACAGGCGGCAGGTTTTGTCGATTGCTATCGGCATCTCCATACGGACGACGGCTTTACCATTCCAGCGCCAAACCCCAAAGTGCGGCTGGATTACATTTTTGCCAATCCGCAGGCCGAGGCTGGCCTGATGTGCTGTGAGGTGGTGACACATCCGGAAGCGGTACATTTCGCTTCCGATCACTATCCACTGGTTGCTGAATTTGAGCTGAAATGATGTTGAGGTAATGGATGACCTATGAATTTTGATCAGCCGTTAGACGACAATCCTCTCGACCCCGTCGAGGCCTACTGTGTCCACTGCAAGGAAACCATCGAGATGGATAATCCCGTCGCTGTGTGGACGCGGCGCGGGATGCCTGCCACGCGCGGCGAATGCCCCATCTGCGGCGGAACCGTCTTTCGGATGGGCAAGTCGTCGGTTCACGAACATGAGCAGCTTGATAAGCCGGAGACGAGTCCGCAGGGGCAGCGCGTCAAGCTGGCGCGCGAAACGGTCTACGTCGCTTACACGATGGCGGATGCGACATCTGCTGAAGCATTGGCGGCGGATTTGGAGCGGGTGGGCGTCGCCTGCTGGCTGCACGAGTACGAGCCGGAGGGGGTTCAGTGGGCGACTGAAGTCCATCCCGCGCTGACCGCTTGCAACCGGATGATCTACGTCCTGACCTCGACCGCGTTGATCGACGCGCAGGTCGAAGCGGCCTGGCGCTATTTTCGCCAGAAGAATAAGCCGATTGTCGTCGCGCAAATCGAGAATGTCGCCCCGCCAGATGAACTGCGCCGCCGCCCGCGCTTCGACCTTAGCACTAACTATAAAGCTGCCTTTCGGCAGCTTCTTCAATCGCTCAACGACGGACGCTGAAGTTTTGTGTAGGGGCGCAACGCGCTGCGCCCCTACGAGTGATTATGCTACGAGGCGGCGGTTGCTTCCGCAGTCGCTTCGCTGGTGGCGGCTCCGCTGGCGGCTTCGGTCATGGATGCGCCGGGTGTCGCCGGGATACTGGCATCTCCGGTCACTTCGGCAGTAGGTTCACTGGTCACAGCACCAAAATTGAGATTGTCTCCTGTAAGGGGCGGGAGCGTCGCCAGCGGCAGCGGTGTCGGTGTCGGCGTGGTCGGCAGCGACTGGGCGGACAGGTTGAGCGGCGCGATGATATTGAAGGTGCTCATGACTTCCGCCAGCGGGATAAAGCCCTGAACATTAGCAAAAGCCGTTGCTGTCGCCTGGATTTCATCCGTCGATTCAGGCGTGACGGCGCTGGTCGCTTCGGCAGTCGCATCGGTGGCAGTTGGCGCATTCAGCACGACCTGATTGAGATCGATGCCGCCGGTTGGGAACAGCAGGTTGGCGATGTGCAGCTTGCCATCCGGCCCGTTGAGCAGCACCGAAAGGCCGCTTTCCTTGCTGCCATCAACGGTGGTGTAGCTGTAGGCGACCGAGAACCCCTGTCCAAGTCCGCGTGTGACGGGGACGGCGCTAACCACGCTGATGCCAGCGCGTTCCTTTTCGACAAAGGCGCGGGCGGCGGCTTCGTCGGCGACGCTGGTATTGTCACGCGCTTCGACGCGCAGGCTGATGCTGCCGCTGCTGTTGCTGATGCTGGTCGGGCGGCCTTTAGCGGTGTCCGTGACTTTCCAATCGGACGGGTAGCGAATGATGTGGCTGTTGTCCGGGTCGTAATAGGCATCCCAGTCAAACGGCGTGTCGCGGAATTCGGTCTGCGGTTGGAGCGTCTTGACGAAATTGTCGAGCAGATAGCGCAGCAGATCGGTCGCGTTTTCCGGCACGAGCACGCGCACGACGTAAATCCAGGTGTTGTCTGTCCACACGATCTGTCGCGCGACGTAGGTGCGCCCCGAAAGTGTGACGTTGAAGTCGATGGTGAGGCGGTCATCCTGCATGACGCGGTTGGTTTCTGACCACTGGCTGAAGTTCGACCAACTGGCGTTGATGACCGACTCGCTGAAATAGCCGGACAGTTTGTCGGCTGTCAGCGGCGTCGCATCGACGTAGCTGTCCACGACCGCCAGCATGTCGTTGTTGATCATGTTGATCTGGGCGATGGTCGCGCCCTTGTTCGGCTGGCTGGCGTTCCAGCCGTCGGGCTGACCAATGCTGAAAATGCCGCTGGGATGCAGATAAACTTTATCAAAAGTAATCGTATTTAAGTTCGTAGGCGGGGGTGGGAAGGTGGGGACGATGGTCTCGGTTGGCAGCGTCGTGTCGGTGGTCGTGGTTGCCGCCCGCTGGTTGATTAACGGCGCGAACACACTGGCGAGCATGACTATCGCCAGAAAAACGCCGAGATAAATACTGGCTCGTTTGGCACTATTATTCATAACATTGGACTCCGAGGATCAGGGTGAAAATCGGGCGAATCATACCGCAAAAGGCTCACAAAGTTAAGCCTGCGCTCGAATTCGAAACGTTTGCGTTTGCTAAGTGTGGACGAAACCAGCCAATGCGAGCAGGCGCTGGAGCTGAAACAAAGTTTCATGTCTTCCGTATCTAGTTGTAAAGTCGGATTTAAGTTTGACCTGTGAATATCTGTGATGAGTTTGCTGGAATGTACCAACTATGACTGATAACCAAATTCTCCCCTTCGACGAACTCGGCATCGAGCCGATGAACCAAACGCAAATCGAAGCGAAATCGCCTGACTGGTACGAGACCTGGCGCGGACACATCCACGACTGGATCAGCACGCACGCCGACGACGAGTTCGCGCAGATTGTCCTGCTCGTGCCGGATTTGCTGGCGCTGGTGGTGCGGCTGGCGCGCGACAAGCGCGTGCCGTTTCGGCTGAAGGGACAGTTGTTGCTGGCGGCGGCCTACGTCATCAGCCCGTTTGATCTGGTTCCCGAAGCGATGCTCGGCGTGATCGGCCTGTCGGACGATGCTGGGGTGCTGGTGCTGGTGCTGATGTGGATCAAGGGACTGGCGAGCGTCGATGCCCAGGTCTTGCGCGAGAACTGGTCGGGGCGGGGTGACGTGATCGACGTGATCGAGTCGCTGCATAGCCGCATCAGCGCGAACGCTGAACGCTTGTATAATCCGCAGGTCTGGCGCACCTTGCGGGCGCGGTTCGGCAGCGCCAAACGCCGCCTGCTGCCCCGCCGCTCGACAAAATAGAGGCTTGCATTAGGTGAAGTGTGAAACTTACATGAATTTCACAACAAATATATTTTGTTTAATTCTAACCCTGTGTATACTGTATATAAACATAAGACAAACTTTGCTTAATGTCGGCGGGAAATGTGCGAGAATTCGACAGATCCCGCCCAGTTCATTTGCTCATGAACCTGGTATCTCAATGTCGTAACAAAATTCAGTGCTTTTCGAAACAGGGTGCTACTATCGAATAGTCGTTACTTCGAAGACCTTAAGCATCCAGGCATGGCAACCTGTCCGTTCTCCGCATGAGCTGGTCGCGTCGAGAGACGAGTTGAGGGGAGTTAATGCGTCTCTTTATCAGTTATGCCCGCGTTGACAAGCCTTATTGCAGACAGATCATCGAGCTGCTCGACATGCACGAGGTCTGGTACGATCAACGCCTGCATATCGGGCAAAAATGGTGGGATCAAATCATCTGGCGGCTCAACTGGTGCGACGGCTATCTTTACCTGCTCTCGCCCGACTCGGTTGCTTCGGAATACTGCCGCCGTGAACTCGATCTTGCCATCAGCCTGGGTAAGCACATTTTCCCGGTACTGATACAGAATCGCACTGAAGTCCCCGAAATCCTCAAAGCCATTCAATATGCCGATCTGTCGAATGGGCTGGATGTCAACGCCGCCAAAACGCTGCTGACGGCGATTTTCATCGCCGAACGCTCAATCAAGCAGGCCGCGCCGGAAATGGTCTCCACGCCGGTACAGAAGCCGGTTATGTCCCCGATTCTGACGTCCGCGCCCACGCCCGTACCCGTTGCAGCGGTACAGCCTGTTCCGGCAGCCCTTCCGGTGGCGGCGCAGGTGGATGGCGCAGCCCTGATTGATCAGGCGGCGGATGCTTTCTGCCGGGGCGATTTCGATCAGGCGACGCGGCTGCTCAAGGAAGTAATGCAAAGCAGCTACACCTCGCGCTTCATCGACGTGCCGTCGATGCTGCGACAGGCGGAGGCGGCGCTCAAGCGGCAGGCCTATGAACGCGAAGCGCAGCGCGAATATGCGCCGATTGTCACTATGATGAAGAACGAGGCGACGCGCGCGATTGGCTGCAATGCCTTCAAGGCGTTTCAGGCGACCTTCCCGGATTATGACCCGGACAATCTCAAAGACATTTACGAGAAAACGATCCTCACCCAGCCGCCGTTTGATCTGGCGAAGGCCATGCCGCTGCTGGAGTGGTGCCGCATTCCAGCGGGGCGAACGACGCCGCCGCGCAGCCGCAACAAGAAACCGCTGGAACTGGGCGAGTTTTTCATGAGCAAATACCCCATCACCAACGCACAGTTTCAGGCGTTCATCGACGCGCCCGATGGTTACAAAAATTCGGCTTGGTGGCAGTCGTCGCTGGAAGTGCGGCGCTGGCATACCGACCATCCGACGCCGATTCAGGCGACACCGAACCGCGATAATCATCCGCGCACCTACGTTTGCTGGTACGAGGCAGCGGCATTTTGTCAGTGGCTCAGCTATAAAACGGGCTGGACGGTCAAGCTGCCGACGGAACAGCAGTGGCAGCGCGCGGCTCAGGGAGACACTACCTGGCGCTTTCCCTGGGGCAGCAAGTTCGATGCCGCGCTCTGCAACACCAAAGAAAGCGAAGCCAAAGGCACAACCCTTGTGACACAGTACCCCAAGAGCGCCAGCCCTTACGGCGTCTGGGATTTGCTCGGCAATGTCTGGGAATGGTGCTCTAATGGGCAGGCGTCAGGCGAAATCACCGATGTGACCGTCGATATTCTGCGCATCGTGCGCGGCGGCTCATTCATGAGTCCGCGCAGCCGCACCAGCATCAACTTTCACTATGTCCTCAACCCGCTCTACCGCTATCAGTCGATTGGTTTTCGCATCATCTGCGAAACGGGCGGGGAATTCCTCGGCGTCTAGTCAAACGCTCAACTTCCAAATCGGTGTGATTGTCAGGGCAACCCAGCGGGTCGCCCTGACGTTGCTTCAGGGTTTACGATGCTGGTGTTGCGGTCGCCGCCGCGTCTGGAGGCGTGTAGGGCGTGAAGAAGGTCAGGCTGCTGACCACCTTATCGAAGATGCTGTTGGCAGTATCAAGCTGCGCCTCTGGTGCGTCGAAATCGAAGGTATAGACGGCGTCGTTGCTATCGACCCGCAAGACAACCGCAGCCCCTACACGCGGGGAGCCATCGTCGCCAGTGTAGCTGTAGGTGATGATCTGGGCGGTTTTGGGATCGCTGCCGAAAGCGACCGGATCATCGACCTGGGCATCGGTCAGCCCGTTTTCCAGATCGACCATGTTCTGGACTTCCTGATCAAACGAATCGGTGCGCATGGCGATGTAAATGTGCTGGCTACTGTCGGCGCTGTCAATCACCAACTGATCGATCTGGCCTGAATCATCGGCTAACTGCGTCGGGTCAGTCCATGCCCAGGGGTAGAGGAAGTTTATGCCTCGCTCGACATCTTTGAAACCGCGCCAGGTCGGATCGAGACCAGAGTTATCGACTGTGAAATCCTGGGTGGAAAGCGTGCGGTTGCCCGCCAAATCCTGAATCGTCATCGCCAGTCGATAATCGCCCGAGGGCGCGGGCACGTATTGATAGGTGAACGGCTGCACGCCGAAAGTCAGGGCGCTATCGCCCGGCTTGGTGGTCACACCGTCGGCGGTCACGACATACAGGTCGGGGATAAACTGATCGCCCGGTTGAGGCCGAAGCTGCGCGATTTGCCCCTGATCGCCTGTGCCATAGAGCGCCAGCGCGGAGGAGGTGTCGGTGCTCATGATCAAATAGGCTGGGCTGGGTGTTTGTGACGCCTGCGAGACATATGTCCCGCTGATCGACCCCTCTGGCACGCCAAGATCATCAGCCGACAGGATGGCCGGAACCTGCACCTGGCCGTCACTCACTTCCAGTGTTTGGACGTTCCAGTTGAAATCGTTGCCCTGGCTGACACCGCTGGGGAACGAATTGATGGTGCGACCGCTGGGCAGTTCCGTCGAGAACGTGAGCGGCGAATTATCGACGATTTGATAGCTTCCGTCGCCCTGCTTCAGCATCGCCAAAAAGCTGAGTCCGGCGATGCCCTGACCATCAGTATCGAAGATCATGACGGGCGGATCGTAGATGCTGGTCGTGCCCGTGTTCGGCAGCACCTGGCTGATGTTGACCTTCAGCTTGTCCGGCGTTAGCGCTGTGTCGATGGTGTTATGGAACGTATCCAGAAAGCCGTTCCAGGCGCTCATGGCTGGGGCAGCGGCGGCGTAAGTCGGTTCACTTTGGTCGTTAAGCGCCACTAAGGCTTCGGCTTTGCTGTTTTTCGGGAAGTAGATCGAAATGCCATTGGCGTCCGGCAGATAATCGTCTGCGCCGTTGTAGACAACCGCCGCCCGTGCCGCGTCGGTGACGGCCTGTGCCGCCGCTTGCAGATCGGGATCGATGTCGGGCTGTCCGTCCAGAAGCTGCATGAAGCTGACCAGATCGACCGACGACACGATGTCGGCAGTGGATACGGCGGCGATAGGGTCATCGGTTCCCCCGGCGAAGCGCTGTGCGTTGATGCGCGCCACGCCCAGTTCCGAGAGCTTGTCGAGCGTGCCCTGGTCGGCGTTGTCGGCGAAGGTCTTGAGCGCGTCGAGCACCGCCGGGATTTTGCTCTCGTCAATCAAGCCGAGATCGACTTTCTTCGTGGCAGCGGGGCTGCTGGCGTAGTACTTCATGTAAGCGTCGATGATGTTGGTGCCCAGCGTCACCGCGTCCATTGTCGGGTTCTGATTCAGTTGGGTGAAGGGCGTGGTGTATTCCCAGCCATTACCGGGGATGAGTTCCTCCGCAGCCAGCACGTATTTGGTGAACGGCATCAGCGCGCTGTAGACCTCCAACTGACCCATCAGGCAGGCATCGAAGCCGATGATGTCAAGTTGATCGACGCCGGTGTTAGCCTTGATCGTGGTCAGCGCCTGCACCAGTTCCGGCAGCATTAGCGTGTCTCTGTTCGTTTCGTCCGGCCCGTTGCCCTGCCAGCCACTCCCGTGCGTGCTGATGGTGAGGGCGTAGTGCTTGGCCGGGTAGGTCTGCATCGCCCAGGTGACGAAATCGATCAGCGTTTGCGGATCGCCCATATCCAGTTCGCCCATATCCTGCACCGGCTGGGTATCGAACTGCCAGTCGAGGCCGTTGACTGCCACGATTTTGTCGATCAGCGCCGTGTTGCTGGGGTCAAGGCCGATTTTGGCTTCCAACTGCGCGAACTGGGTTGGGTCGGCGGTTTGCATCTGCGCCAACTGCTGGCGCACGGCGTCAGGATTGTCGGCGTTCTGCGTATAGATTAACTGCATCAACGCCAGAATTTTCTGATCCGGCGTCAGTTCAGGCGATACCTGATGCTGAAGCAGGAAGCGGCGCGTATCCGTCCAGTCGCCAAAGCGAGTCTCGTAGCCGGGGATGCGGTCCACCTGGGCGACGATGTTCACCTGGTCGGTGCTGCCAGCGGCCTGCATTTCGGTCAGGTCGTTGTAGAGCGCGGACTCGAGGTTGTTGTCCATATTGAAATACTGCATGTACGTCCAGTCGGCAAGGTTGTCTTGTGCAAGCGTGGGCGACAGCATTAAGAGCAGTACGAGGAGCAGAAATGCAGTAAGCAAGAGGCGGCGGCGCATGAAAACAATCCTTTCGGAAAATATTTAATTCTAGCTTCAACGTTGTAATGATCATAAGCCTAAAGTGCGCGGCAAGCTACATCGAAGTCGGGAAAAGTGTACAAATGTAAATTGACAAACGACCTTTTCCTCTCTAAAATGACTAGAACAAAAGTTCTAAAAGAGAGGGAAGCATGATGAGTCCGGGAATGTTAAGCCGCTTCAAATCGCTGGTGTGCAAGAAGAATCAGCATTTGCTGCGCGTGAAGCTGAGCAGGGAACGCGAGCTTTACGGCTATGTGCGCGAAGTCGGTGAGGATTTCTTCGTTTTTCAGGAGGTGCGCAAGGATGCGCAGGGGAAAGCACGGGAAACCAGCAAGATGATCCGCGATTTGAGGCTGGTGATTGAGTACGGGGAGATTACGGCGGAGATGCTGCCCATGCCGTTTCCGATGTTTGGGGCGGTGTAGGTTTTACGCTTCCGGCTGCAAGCGGAAGGGGACACGGGAAGCTGTTCCCTTCCGGTAATTCTTCGCTCAAGCCTGCCGTTGTTCCCTTCCGGGGGTTTCCGGTCGCGTGGGGCGTAAATGCAGTAAGAGACAAAAACATAACGCAAAGACGCAAAGACGCAAAGAAAAGCAGGGCATGGCAGGCACGCCGTTCCCCTACGAATCCAAGGGCGCACACGCAGGTGCGCCCCTACAAGAACTACTCCATGTCGTTTTTGCGATTGGCTTCAGAAGACAATTACCCCGCGCGCGACTTCGCCGGTGAGCATGGCGGCGAAGGCTTCGTTGATCTGATCCAGCCGCCAGTGCTGCGAAACGAGTTCGTCCAGCTTGATCGTGCCGTCGAGATAATAATCGAGCAGCAGCGGGAAATCGCGGCGGGCATCGACCGAGCCGTAGTAACTCCCCTTGATGGTTTTCTCGGTGCGGGTGATGACCGCGCCGGGGAGGTTAGTGGCTGACCCCATCGCGGATAAGCCTGCCAGCACGACCGATCCACCGGGGCGGGCGGCTTCAAAGGCGAGTTCCTGCAATTTGGGTAGGCCAACCGCCTCGAACGAGCGATCCGCGCCGCGCCCACCTGTGAGATCACGGATGTCCTGAAGCGTGTGATCGCTGGAGAGGACGAAATCAGTCGCGCCGAACTCGCGGGCGAGCGCTTCCTTGCTGGCCTGCGTATCGACGGCGATGATGGTGGTCGCGCCGCCGAGCGCCGCCCCTTGTAGCACATTGAGGCCGACGCCGCCGCAGCCAAAGACGACGACGCTTTCGCCCTGCTGAACGGGCGAGGTGTAAATTGCTGCGCCGACACCCGTCGCCACCGCGCAGCCGACCAGCGAGGCGGTCGTCAGCGGAATGTCGCGGCGAATTTTGATGCAGCTTGGCGCAGGCACGACGGTGTACTCGGCGAAGGCGGCGAGGCCACAGTAGGCGTAAACGGGTTCGCCCTTGAGCGAGAGGCGCGTCGTGCCGTCGAGCATCGTCCCGTTCCAGATGGGCGTGGTGTAGGTGTCGCAGAGGTTGGGCTGATCGTGCTGGCAGTAGTAGCACTCGCCGCAGGCCGGACACCAGTTGAGGACGACGTGATCCCCCGGTTGAACGTGGGTCACGCCTGCGCCGACGGCCTCGACCACGCCCGCGCCTTCGTGTCCGGCGACGACGGGCAGCGGATGTTTGGTCGTGCCGCTGACGAGGTGATAGTCGCTGTGGCAGACGCCGCAGGCCGCGATTTTGACGCGGACTTCGCCTGCTTTCGGTTCATCGAGGGTCACGGTTTCGATGATAAAGGGAGTCTTCGGCTCGTAGAGCACAGCCGCTTGAATTTGCATGGGAACATCCTTATGGTTTCAGAGTGGGACTGATTTTAACCACTCCGGTGCGTGCAGGCGATATTTCGCGGTTGTTGTGGTTTCAAGCGGCTGATGGCGCGTATTTTTGCTTGACATTGCGAAGTCAAAAGATTATCATTTTCCGCCGTAGAACGAATGAATCAATCGAGACTCGCCGTTCTATCTTTATGTGTTCTGAGCCTCTTGATGAGGTGTAGTTGAAGGAGTGGTTCGGCGATGTCCGAGCGGATTCAGGGTACAGTGAAGTGGTTCAACGCGACGAAGGGTTTCGGTTTTATCTCCCGTGACAACGGAGCACCGGACGTTTTCGTCCACTATTCTGCCATTCAGAGCACGGGCTATCGCAGCCTCGAAGAAGGGCAGAAGGTTGAATTCACGGTCGAGCAGGGGCCGAAGGGTCTCCAGGCCAGCAACGTAGTGGTTGTCTAAGTTCGTTCTACCGGACACAGGAAAACCACAGGCGTCCCTCGCAAGAGGGACGTTTTTATTTGGGGAAGCAGATAAGGAACTAGAATGTAAGTATCAGAGTTGATATTGAAGGTAGAGACATGGATTTCGTAATCATTTTTGCAGTAGGCTTAGTTCTCGGATTCGTCGCAGCATGGATTTTAATGAGGGCTACAACTCGTCCAAACCGAGAAATTGTTGAGCAATACGGTGCGTTGGGCGAGCAGTTAAGATCGCTTACCGAAACAACATCGCAACTTCAACACATTCTTAGTGATCATACTAAGCGAGGTGATTGGGGTGAGCGTCGCGCTCTTGATGTATTAGCGCTTGCAGGCTTCGAAAAAGACAAGGATTTTCGCTGCAAAACGACATCATTGGATGACGATGGCAGACGTATCATTCCAGATTTTACGTTCGAGTTTCCAAATAACATCCTCTTACACATGGACTCAAAATTCCCGTTTGATCAGTATGAGAAGTATATAACTGATAATGACGAACACTCTAAGCAAGAGCATTTCAAACTTTTTCGTGATGCAGTTCATTCTCATGTAGACAAACTCAATAAGTACGTTAGCCCCGGACAAAATAAAGTTTCCTTCGTCATCTTGTTTATTCCGTTTGAATCACTGTTCAGATTTATTCATGAACGAGATAGCGCGATAATCGATTATGCACTTGAGCGTAAGGTGGTTATGTGCTCACCGCTAACACTATATGTACTTCTCAGAACCATTCGTCAGTCTGTTGATGCGTTCGCGTATAGTCAAGCTTCGGAAGAAATTCGCCAAGCGATTGAGAAAATGCGACATGAATGG
>DAOUCB010000135.1:0-55774 GCA_034432495.1 Anaerolineae bacterium
GGAGCAATATCTGTTCAAAGCCGGCATCGAGGATGTGTCCCATTTCAAAAATAAAGAGAATGGCGATCACGAAGGCGATCCCCGGCAAGGTAATGAAACGCGCCATCTGGAAGCGGTTGGCCCCGTCGATGGCGGCAGCTTCATACAGATGCGGATCGATGCCAGACATTGCAGCAAGATAAATAATGCTGCTCCAACCAACGTTCTTCCAGACATCCGAGCCGACCAAGATCGCGCGGAAATAGTCAGGATTCGTGATGAATGACCATTGATTGCCGGTGATGTTATTCAGGAATTCGGTGACGACGCCGCCGCTCGTTGCTAAAAGCGCGGTGACCAATCCGGTCACGACAACCCAGGAAATAAAGTGCGGCAGGTACGAAATCGTCTGGACAATCCGCTTGAAGCGCAGGCGCATCACTTCGTTGAGCATCAAAGCGAACAAGATAGGTGCTGGAAAACCAACCAGGATTTTCAGGCCGCTGATGATCAGCGTGTTCCCCATCACGTTCCAGAAGAAGATCGAGCTAAAGAACCGATTAAAGTGCTTGAAGCCAACCCACGGCGCGCTAATTATTCCTTCAAGCCCCCCAAATGGTGAAATGTCTTTGAAGGCAATGACGATCCCTAACATGGGAAGATAGTGAAAAATGATGAAATAGAGGATGCCGGGCAGTGCGAGCAGATAATAGAAACGATACGCCCACAACTGTCTGAGCAGCTTACGACGCTTGTCATCCCTTCGCTGGGAAAACTGCGTTGAACTCGTCGTCAGTTGCTGCTCAGATAAAATCTGTCTGGTCATTGATTTTCACCCAGATATTCATTTAAAGAAACTTGTTTTTCATCTCAGGCGGTAAGGCAGCCCGCCAGCCTTGATGCAGTAGCGCGCTCAGGCTCTCAACATCTTTTGCGTAGGCGGGGTCGTCTGCCACATTGTGAATTTCAGCCTCGTCCGCCCTATGGTCGTAGAGTTCACACGCCAGGGATTCGCCTGTACGAAACTTCACCCACTCGGTATAGCGAAAGTGAGCGGTTCGCATGGTGTAACCCATCACTTCCGGTTCGCCGCGATACGTCCAGGGACGAGGAAACTGACTGAAGGCCGCCTGTTTCCAGGGGCGGTCTGGCGCTTCAAAGAGCGGCAGCAGGCTCACACCTTCCAAATCAGCCCGATGTGGCAAACCACACGCGTCGATCAGGGTTGGATAAATATCAACAAACTCTGTCAGTGCCGCGCTTGTTCCAGCCGCGCGCCCCGGAACCGAGAGAATCAGCGGAGCGCGTGTATCGAGTTCGTAGTTCGTCGTTTTACACCATAATGCTTTTTCGCCGAGGTGATACCCGTGATCGCCCCACAGGACAACGGCGGTATTATCGGTGAGGTGGTATTCGTCGAGGGCATCCAGCAGCTTGCCGACCTGCGCGTCCATATAGCTGACGCAGGCATAGTATCCATGTCGCAGTTTGCGGATCAGCGCTTCTGATAAGGGGCCTTCCTTTGGAATATCGGCGTAGCCCCGCAGCTCCTGGCTGTTGTGCCAGGCGTAGTCAGGAATGCCACGCGGCTTCTCCGGGTGATCCGGTGAACTGATTTTGTCCGGGTCATACAGATTCCAGTATTTGAGTGGCGCGCTGAACGGCAGGTGCGGCTTACGGAAGCCAACCGCCAGAAAAAAGGAGCGATCCTTGATTTCAGCAAGCGCCCTGAGCGCGGCGTCTGCGACCTTTCCATCCCCATAAGCGTCATCGGCAACATCGGCAGCTTCGGTTGCAGCCATTTTGGGACCCGGCCATACTTTGCCAGGTTCGGTCTGGTTTTCTGGCAGAAGATAGTCGTTGTTCTTCCATACCACATTTAGGGTTTCCGGAACTGACCATGATTCAGGGTCTTGAGCTTCCGGTGAACCATGATAAATCTTGCCAATCGACTGCGCGTGATAACCATGCTGCCGGAGATACTGAGGCAGCGTGACAACCTCCGGCTTTTCCTGTCGAAAGTGAGTGCCGCTTGTGAATTGGGGAAGGTCGCGGAGTTCCGCCGCGACTTCCTGACGGAAATGCGATTTCAGATCCCATACTTTGATCGTATCGGGACGGAAGCCTGTCATCAACGAAGCCCGCGATGGATTGCAGACCGCCTGCTGGCAATAGGCATTCTGAAACACCATACTGCGTTCAGCTAATCGGTCGATATTCGGTGTTATGGCATTCGGGTCGCCATAACAACCCAGCGCAGTCCGCAGGTCATCTACGGCGATAAAAAGAATGTTTGGTCTTGGCATGTATATTCTGGCTTTTGCTAAAGAACGAAGGACGGGGGAATGCTCCCCCGCCCATGCTAGAAACTTTTAACTGCTGGTGAGTTCATTGTATTGGGTCGTGAGCGCATTCACCCAGTCTTGCATACCTGCCCGGTCGAGATCGCTCATGAAGTCATTCCACTGATCCAGCGGACGCTGACCGGTAATAAAGAGCACCGTCTGTTCGGAAATCAGGCGGTTGAGATCGCCCAGACTCGGCACTTGATCGGCAATTTCACTCTTGTTGTACGGAACCGTCGCATCGAAGGGCATCTTCGCATCATCCAGCGAGATCAACTGGTTGGCAAGATAGCTCAGGTGCCAGGCACGGGCTGGATCCAGCACACTATAGCGGATCTCGATGTTGAGGTTGGGCAGCATGTACTCGCTGACATAACCGCTCTTGGGGTCACGATCAACCACATTTGCAGCTTTGTCTGTGTACCACCACATCTTTTCGGGAATGCCGTAGCGCGCAATAAGCTGGTTGTCGGCGGATTGAGCATTGTAGACCCAATCCATAAACTGAATGACGGCAGCAGGGTTCTTAGCTTTACGGGTAACGACGTAGCCGACTGAACTTTCTGGCGCAACCGTCGCGATATAACCCATATCTGTGGTGATGCTGGTGCGCGTCCACGCAATTCCGTCGCAAGCACTTTCAATTTGCGGTGTAATTAGCGTAATGCGTGAGTACCAACCCATCCACACGCCCACATTACAGGTACGGAACACTTCTGGCTCATCGAACGAGGTAAAGGTATCGGCGTAGAAATACCCCTTTTCCCACCAGTCGTTCATTTTCGTCACCCAGTCGAGGACACCGGGCTGCATGATCCAGGGCTTCACCTTGCCATCGGCGGGGTCTTGCCAGTTGGAGTAGCCATTCGGCGTAAACCCGCCGACGGTTGCCCAGGGCAGGTCGCCCGAAGCGCCGCGAGTCGCAACGAATGAGTCGGGATTAAATGCTTTGAACGCCTGAATCGTGGTTTCCAGTTCATCCAAAGTCTTCGGGACTGGCAACCCGAGTTTGTCTAGCCAATCCTGACGCACCCATGTAATGTACGGGCTGGTCGGCGTTGAGCGCGGGATTCCCATGATCTCACCGTCGGCGTTTTTCATGATTTCCCACTGGTCTGCCGGAATCACCGAAAGCAGATTTTGGCCGTACTGCTGCAACAGATCCGTGATCGGAATGATAGCCTGCTCATAGTCTTGCCAGCCATTGCCCGGTGTCTGGAACAGATCAATCGGGTCGCTGGAGCCGAGCAGCAGGTTCAGTTGGTCAGCGCCGGTGCCCGACGGAATGATCGTCACCGGGCGCACGCCGGATTCTTTCGCGATCAAATCCTGGACTTGCTGCAAGACATCCGGGTCGCTGCCGCCAGCATCAAACTGGAGTGTCCCGGAATTGTTGTAAATGTAGATAACAGGCTCATCCTGAGCCATGACTGGCGAAAGCGCCAGCAAAAAAACAACAACAAGTGCGAATATTGCACGATACCTGGTCATTTTTCCTCCAAAATCTAAGTCCGATGGAACCGCCTACAAAAGTAAATCTGATGATTTTCCTTTCACCTCCTAAAGACGTGACTTCAGTCGAAACCTACGGGTGACATAAACCGGGAACAACGGTCAAACGGTTTACGCGCTTGGAGTGAGGCTCGTAAACCTCATCGGGTAAGTTCGCAGAGGGTGTCATGCGGTGAAACGGGACATTTTCATTGGTCACCTTTTCGCGCCTCATTCAACTGATTTTCTAAGTTCGCGTAGTGTTGATTCAGGGCATTTTGTGTCGCTTCGACATCGCCTTTTACAAAAGCATCCACAATCGGAACGTGAAGTTCATACGTCCAAAACGGATTTTTGTTTAGAAACTCGATCAACTGGTCAGCGTTGTTGAGGATTAGCCAGTAACCGTCCAGGATTTTCAACAGCGTTTGATTATTGAGTGACGCAAACAAGGACTGATGAAACCGGCGATCTTCTTCCGGGAATCGCTGGCCCTTTTCAGCCTTAAGACGCATCGCGTCCAAAGTCGCCTTCAGGTCAGTTTCAACGTCCTTCGTTTTCGTCGCAATCGCATCGCCAACCATGCCAGTTTCGAGAGTCCGTCGCACAACGTAAAGCTCACTTAGCTCGCGAAGCTCAAACTTGAGACCGTAATCAATATTGAGCATCAACTGTTCCAGGGAAAAATTGCTCACATACAAACCACTTCCCCGACGAATTTCAACAATTCCCAGAGCCTCCAGGCCCCGTACTGCTTCACGAACAAGATTTCGGCTCACATTGAGCTGCTTGCTCAATTCGCTTTCTGATGGAAGCGCATCTCCAGGCTGTAGATCGTTGTCGAGTATGAAGGATTTGATTGCTTCCTTGATGGATTGGTGCAACGACGGTGGTCGACGGATTGGAGCGATTGAAGTTTTTTCGGCAGACATTCGAGATTTGTCTTTCACAAAACATATCCTCTTCCAAGCATATCAACTTGTAGGATATGTGTCAAATATACAACTTCAAGGGAGCAGGGGAAACATGCGAGATAGGCTAAACCCAGCAAAATGAGCGAAGGTCTTGATCAGATTTTGCTTTGGCGCTCTTGTTTGGATGCGTTATGCACCGCAGGATTGTCGAATTACCAGTGAAGTCGGGGTGTATACCTGAAGGGGTGGATCATTGGGATTGGCTATCCGGCGATGCAAAAACTCGACTGCCAATCGCCCCAACAGTTTTTTGTGTACATGCACGGTCGTTAGTGCGGGGATTGTTAAGCTGGACTCTCGAAGATTGTCGAATCCCGTCACCGCAACATCAGTTGGAACGCGGTAGCCATTCGCTTGGAGCCACTGTAAAGCCCCAAATGCAATCTGATCCGAAGCACACATAATAGCATCAGGTGGTTTCGCCAGGTTCATCAATTGCTGCGCGCCCTGCTCACCAATAGTCGGTATCCACCCACCTACCCCTTGATCGATCTCGACTAAAAGCTCATGCTCCTGTTCAAGACCTTTGCCCAGGATTCCCGCGAGGTAAGCTTGTTTGCGAGGATCGGTATGCCCTGTATAGATCGTCCCCGTAATAAAGGCAATGCGTCTGTGCCCCAGTTTATAGAGATGACCAATCATTTGCTGGATGCCCGCAAAACCATCGAAGAATACGGTGTCGGCTTCGGCAGAAATATAAAGAGGTGTTGCAACAATATTCGTGATGAAGGATTTCCAGTGAGCGAACATCATCGAATTCAGTCCTCCAACCACGAGCAAGCCTTCGATTGGATGCGTCAGCAGCAGGCTGCGAATTTGATCATTTGTACTCACTTCGAGGGAAGTTTTTACAAAGGACATATTGTAGCCGAACTGTTGGATCGCCTCATCCGCGCCTTCCAGCACTTCATTTCGGAACGGGTTGCTGTACTTTCCACTATCCGTGACCAACAACAGCCCGATACGCTGTGTCCGCACTTGGGACTTTAGCTGCGTTAATCCCCCGTGTTGCCGCTGAATGAGGCCAGCGTCGGCGAGTTCTTTAAGGTCGCGCCGTATCGTAATCGCCGAAGTATTGAGTTCTCGTGCAAGCGAGTCGGTTGTGAGCAGCGCATCTGCTGCATTTTCAGTAAGGAGTGACAGAATTCGATTCTGCCGGTCTTTCTTGTTCATCGTGTCTGTCTCTCTTAAAAGCCTTGCTTCAACTTACTTCTGAACGATACACGCCGCGCAGAGTCCCGATTTATTATTTGACAACCTTGCTGAAAAGTGATTGACTATTCGGAATTGATGACCATATGATCAATTTTTAAAGACCAAATAATCATAGCATCTTTTGGAATCATCTAAAAAGTAACCCGGCGTTATGATGGTGACGCATGTTTTTATATCAACCAAAATTACAATAGAGATATTCTACGTGAGTTAAGGTATCGAGGTATTTGCTGTTGCTGAGGCGTTGTGACGGTTCCTACGAAGATTGTGTTGTTCAGCTTCAAGGGCAGTCGAGAAAAAATGTCAAAGCCAGCATACGCCGCCGTAACCTGAGTTTTTCGGTTCAGAGCGATCCAAAATGAAGCAAAGGAGAGTTCACCCATATACGCATAACCGCAATCACATCCAGCAAGCCAGAATATAAACACCAAATTGTCCGTAATTTATTAAGGAAAACACGTGATGAACAAACACTTTTATGTCACACTTTCGCTCGTATTGATCCTCCTCATGGGCGCGGTTGTCAACGCTCAGGACGCAGTCACCATCAGCTTCGCAACCTGGGGCAACAGTGCGGAAATTGACGGATTCAACAAGATGATTGCTGACTTTGAGCAGCAGAATCCGAATGTGACCGTAACGCTGCTGGAGCGTCCGTCGCAAGGCTATGGTGACCAGATTGTGACCGAGATGGCTGCGGGGCAGGCTCCTGATGTCATCCGCGCTGGATTCGTCGGTGATTTTGCCAAATATGCGGCTTCTGGCGGAACCATCGATCTCACTCCCTATCTGGAACCGGGGTTCTCGGACGACTTCCTCCCAAGCGCCTGGACAATCGTAAGCTATGAGGGCAAGCCCTACGGTCTTCCGCTGGCAACAGATACCTTTGGCCTTTTTTACAACGTGGATTATTTTAAGCAGGCTGGCATCGAAGTGCCGAAGTCGGCAGACGAGTGCTGGTCATGGGATAAATTCCTGGAAGTATCACAGGAGATCAAAGATAAAACCGATGCGGACTACGGTCACGCAGCGCTCTGGAACGGAAAACGCTGGCTGATGATCCTTTACGGAAACGGCGGACAATTGCTCAACGATGATTTGACGGCTCCTGCGATCAACTCGCCGGAGGGAATCGGCGCGATTGCCTGGACGAAATCCTGGTATGACAAGGGGCTGTCGCCGCTGAGTACCTCGCTGAAGCCTTCTGAACAGGCGACGGATTTGTTCCTCAACGGAACGGTCGGCATGTTGATTTCGGGAAGCTGGCAGATGCCCTATCTCAAGGATAATATGGTCGATTATAAGTGGGATGTGACCTATCTTCCCTGCTCAGGCGCTGGACAGGATGACGACCTGGGCGGCAACGGTCTCGCAGTGACCAAAGACAGTGCGCACCCCGATATTGCCGCAGAATTTATTAAATTTGCCACCGATACGGAAAATGTGCGCCCGTTCGATGAAGCGGGCTACTTCATCCCGGTGCGGCTTTCGGCCCAGGAAGGGGTGAAATACGCGGAATTCAACACGCAAATGCAGCTTTTCAACGAATTTGCCAAGATGGTCAGTCCGCATCACGCTGCTGTGCAAGGTATGTCCCTTTTCCCGCGCATGAATGCTATCCTCCAGGACGAGCTTGATCTCGCCTTTGTAGGTGGGCAATCTGCGGAAGATACTGCCCAGCATATCTCGGACAAAATCGCCGACGTGCTCGCCAATCCGTAGAGAAGAACGCTCATGATATCAGGGTGAGGTGCATCTGCGCCTTGCCCTTTTCTCTTGACTTATGAGGTGTCATTGTGCCCCAAGTTTTAGCGACTCTGGAGAAGCCAGCAGCACAATCTTCTTCAACCTCAGAGAGCTGGTGGAGCCGCCATCAGCGGAAAATTATTCCTTATTTGTTCATCGCCCCCACGATGAGTATTTTTACGCTCTTTGTCTTGATTCCGATTGTCTATGCCTTCTACATTAGCTTCTTCGACTGGAATGGGATCGGTGTTCCAGAATTTATAGGCGCTAAAAACTATACCAGTCTGTTTGCCGATCCGGTTTTTCTTACATCACTCAAGAATACCGTTGTCTATACGCTGGGCGTTGTCCCTGTAAGCATGGTATTAGGGCTTCTGGCAGCCATCGGCTTGAACCGTAAGCGGCTTCCGGGGCGAGCTTTACTCCGTTCGGTCTACTTTATTCCAGTGGTCATCTCAGCGGTCGCGACCGGCACAACCGCCACCTGGATATTCGGTGACAGTTTTGGCGTGATCAACAAAATCATTGTGGTGCTGGGTGGGAGCAAAATTCAATGGTTATCCAGCAGCAATACCGCCATGCTCGCCGTGATCTTCACAACCATCTGGGTACGCTTGGGCTTCTGCATGTTGATCTATCTGGCAGGATTACAATCGATCCCCGACGATTTGATTGAAGCGGCGCGCGTCGATGGCGCAACCCCGTTTCAGCAATTTACACGGATTACCGTGCCGCTGCTCAAGCCAACAACCTTCCTGCTGCTCATTTTGAATATTGTTTATTCGTTCGAAGCGTTTGATCTCGTTTACGTCATGACGAGCGGCGGCCCCGGTTACGCTACAACGGTACTGACGGTCTATGTTTACAACATCGCCTTTCAAACACAGCGAATGGGCTATGCCAGCGCAGTCGGAATTGTATTGATGATCATTCTGGTCTTTGTCACCTGGGTACAATGGCGGGTTTCGAATGAAGGCGGAAAGGTCTAAAGCGATGAGTGCAGGTTTCGCATCCTTCAAACCCGTAAGTAAGGCTTCCGCCGAAAAAAAAAGTCGAGCGATGACCATTATTACGGCACTTCTGCTCACGGCAGGAGCGCTGTTTATGTTATTTCCACTGTACTGGATGGTTGTCAGCACGCTCGTCCCACGCGCAGAAGCCTACTCACGACAACTGCATCTGATTCCCCAAACGATTGTTTTCGACAATTACATTGATGGCTGGAATAACTCGCCCTGGCCGCAGTGGTACGGAAACACGCTGATTATCGTGATTACCTCAGTAGCGGGCCTCACCTTTTTCAGCCTGTTGTCGGGGTTTGCCTTCGCCAAATACGAGTTTCGGGGCAAGAACATCATGTTCCTGCTGATATTGAGCACGCTCATGATTCCTCTGCAAGTCCTGCTCATCCCGCGCTTTCTGGTGGTCGCCAAGCTCGATTGGGTGAATACCTACTGGAGTGTGATCGGCCCACACATGGCGGACTCGTTCGGGATTTTCTTCGTGCGCCAGTTTATGTTGGATATTCCCGACGAACTACTCGAAGCAGCTCGACTAGATGGAGCGAGTGAGTTCACCATCTTTCGAAAAGTCATCGTTCCGCTTTCGAAACCAGCGATTGCCGTGCTGATTATTCTCGGCTTCTCCGGTCGCTGGAATGCATTTGCCTGGCCTTTGGTGGCGTTGACACACAAGGAGATGTACACCGTACAACTCGGCATCAATTTCATGAAGGGATACTACGCCACCGATTATCCCGCCATCATCGCGATGGTGGTCGTGTCCCTGATTCCGATTATCATCGTCTTTCTCTCGTTTCAACGCTATTTTATTCAGGGTATCGCCCGGACGGGCATCAAGTAAGCACTAATTACCGGCGCTTTTTACGAAAACACGAAGGACATTATGCCCCCGAATATATTGATCTTTATGACCGACCAGGAACGCGCGGATGTCTTGCGTCCCGGTCACCCTTGCATCACACCGAATGCGTCAAGATTCGCGGCGCAGAGCGTGACCTTTCAGAACACCTACTGCCCAACGGCGCACTGCTGCCCGTCGCGGGCGACGTTTATGACGGGGCTGTACCCCAGCAAACATGGCATTTTCAATAATGTCAGCACACCAACCGCCATCAATCGCGGGCTGACTCCCGGCGTGACCTGCTTTAGCGAAGGACTGCGAGACGCTGGCTACAAATTGGCATATTCGGGCAAGTGGCACGTTTCGCACGAGGAAAACCCGTCTGACCGAGGCTGGGAAGAACTGGTGATCACGGCAGGTAAGGGCAGTTTCATGCACCGCACTGAAGATTACTATCGCGGCCTGCCAACTGCCCCGGCGGAGCGTGCCTACGGTCAGGTGAAACGACCCGGCTGGGGCGATTTGCAGCTTTTCGACACCTATGAAAGCCAGGGCGAACACGGCTACGAAGATCATGAGGATTATAAGGTCGTGCGTGCCGCCTGCGATGCTATGCCCGACCTCGCGGCCTCCGGTCAGCCCTGGGCGCTCTATGTCGGAACGTTTGGCCCGCATGATCCGTTCATTGTTCCGCGTCAGTTTGTCGATCTCTATGACCTGGACGAGATTCCACTCCCAGACAGTTATGCCGACAAGCTTGCCGATAAACCGGCGGTCTATCGCCGAATGCGCCAGCAGTACTGGGATCAACTGAGCGAACGTGAAATCCGCGACGCCATCCGCCACTACTGGGCTTACTGCACCATGATGGATGCGTTATTTGGACTCGTGCTGGATACGCTGGAACAAACCGGACAGGCCGAAAACACGCTCGTCCTACGCGTCAGTGATCACGGAGAATACTGTGGCGATCACGGCTTGTTTTTCAAAGGCGTTCCCTGTTTTCAGGAAGCCTATCACGTGCCCGCCATGATTCGCTATCCTCAGGTTACTCAGCAGCCGAACCGTTCGGTCAATCAGTTTGTATCGCTGGCTGATTTCGCGCCGACGTTTTTAGAAGCTGCCGGTATCGCTCGACCGGACAATCTCACCGGACAAAGCCTCCTCCCCTTTTTAAAAGACGAGACGGCTCCTGTTTGGACTGACGCCCACTACACGCAGTTTAACGGCGTCGAACTGTATTATAGTCAGCGCAGCGTGCAAACCGAGCACTATAAATACATCTATAACGGCTTTGACTTTGACGAACTCTATGATTTGCAAACAGACCCGCATGAGCTTCATAATCTGGCTGCCGATCCGCAATACGATCCCATCAAACGCCAGCTTGTCGGCAAAATGTGGCAGTTTGCCATGCGGGAAAAAGATGAGCGCCTGTTCAATCCGTATGGAACCGTCGCGTTGGCTCCCTGGGGGCCGGGCGATTCTTTTAGCGCAACCAGTCCATCCGACGGCTGAATTCCCAAAACGGAGAGGCTCATTCGTCAAATAAAAGGGAATGCCCATGCTCGACACGACAGCGCTGACCTCGTTTCATCTGATGACGAAACCGCGCGGGGCGATTTGCAACCTCGACTGTCAATATTGCTACTTCCTGTCGAAAGAACGTCTCTACCCGGACAGCAGCTTCCGCATGTCCGAGACGCTGCTGGAGCAATATACGCGCCAATACATTCAGGCGCAGTCCGCCCCTGAAATCACCTTCGCCTGGCAGGGCGGCGAGCCGACGCTGATGGGATTGAATTTCTACCAGCAGGCCATCGGCTATCAGCAAAAATATCGCAAGCCGGGGACGCGCATCGTCAATGCTTTCCAAACCAACGGCGTTCTGCTCGATGACGAGTGGTGTGCCTTTTTCGCCGCCAACGATTTCCTGATTGGTATCAGTATCGACGGGCCGCGCCGCCTGCACGACTATTACCGCGTCGATAAAGGCGGCGCTCCCACCTTTGACCGGGTGATGCACGGTCTCGCTTTACTGAAGCAGCATCGCGTTCCCTATAATGTTCTGACGACGGTTCACGCAGGCAATGCCGATTCACCGCTGGAGATTTACCGTTTCCTGCGTGATGAAGTGGGTACGGAATTTATGCAGTTTATTCCCATCGTTGAGCGTGCCAACACCACTGGCTTTCAGGAAGGCGAGACAGTGACGGAACGCTCCGTCACCGCGCAGCAGTACGGCAGCTTCCTGATTGCAATTTTCGACGAATGGGTGCGCCGCGATGTCGGGCGCGTCTTCGTGCAGATTTTCGACGTGGCGCTGTCGGCGTGGACAGGAGGACATCCCGGCCTGTGTATTTTTGAAGAAACCTGTGGTAACGCTCTGGCGCTGGAACACAACGGCGACGTGTATTCGTGCGACCACTTCGTTGAACCCAAACATCTCGTCGGAAACATTGTCGATATTCCGCTGGCGGAGATTGTGGTTTCCGACCAGCAGCGCCAATTCGGTCTGGCAAAGCGCGACACGCTGCCCCGCTACTGCCGCGAGTGTGATGTGCGCTTTATCTGCAACGGCGAATGTCCCAAGAATCGCTTCATTAACACCCCCGAAGGCGAACCCGGTTTAAATTACCTCTGCGCCGCTTACAAAGCCTTCTTCCACCATATCGACGATGCCATGAAGTTCATGGCGCAGGAACTCGCCTACCAACGCCCTCCGGCCAATGTTATGCTCTACATGGCGCGTCAGGACAAAGCGCTGCAAGCAGCGTTCGCCGCCGCAGGCCGCAATGATCCCTGCCCCTGTGGCAGCGGCATCAAGTTCAAGAAATGTCACGGACGCAAGCTCACGCAGCCCTCATGAGGCTTGTCCCAGCGCTGGCATAAAGATCGATAGCGAAGGATCAGCATTGATGACAGCACAAAATCATCCCAATGTCGTGGTCTTCTTTACGGATCAGCAGCGCTGGGACAGCAGCGGTGTGCATGGGAATCCCTTGAACCTGACACCCAACTTCGACCGGATGGCACAGCAGGGAACCCACGTTGCCCATTCGTTCACTTGCCAGCCTGTGTGTGGCCCGGCCCGCGCCTGCTTACAAACCGGCCTCTATGCCACGAAAACCGGAAGCTTTCGCAATGGTATTCCGCTGCCACCTGACCAAACGATGCTGGGGCATCACTTCCGTGCAGCAGGCTACGATACGGCGTATATCGGCAAATGGCATTTAGGCAATGACAGCAGCGCCGGGCCAGTCGCCGAAGCACAGCGTGGCGGCTATGATTTCTGGCTGGCATCCAATTTGCTCGAATTCACCTCTTACGCCTACGAAACGACCCTCTATGACAACGATAACCGACCTGTGCGCTTGCCCGGCTATCGCGTGGATGCCTTGACGGATGCCGCCATTCGTTACCTTGATGGTCATCGCGATAAGCCGTTTTTCTTATTCACGTCGTATATCGAACCCCATCATCAGAACCAGTATGATAATTATCCCGCGCCAACTGGCTACGCTGAACACTATCGCGGCAGGTGGATACCGCCAGATTTAGCCACACTGGGCGGCTCAACGCATCAGCATCTCGCTGGCTACTATGGCATGATCAAGCGGTTGGATGAGGCGTTGGGACGGCTGCTCGATGCGCTGCGCAGCCTCGATATGCTTGATAACACGATTGTGCTGTTCTCATCCGATCACGGCTGTCACTTCAAAACGCGAAACAGCGAGTACAAGCGTTCATGCCACGAGAGTTCAATCCGCGTGCCGACTGCCTTGCAGGGGCCGGGTTTCGACGGAGGCGGCACGATCCAGCAGCTTGTGAGTCTGATCGACCTGCCGCCTACGCTGCTCGATGCAGCCGGGATCGCCGTACCTGCCGAGATGCAGGGTCACTCGATCCTGCCGCTGCTGCGCGGCAAACCTGCGCAATGGTCAGACGATGTTTTTGTCCAGATCAGCGAGTCGCAGGTCGGGCGCGCAGTACGCACCCATCGCTGGAAATACAGCGTCAGTTCGCCAAAGTCCGATGGATGGAAAGATATGAACAGCGACAACTACACAGAGGAATTCCTCTATGATCTCGACAGTGATCCTTACGAGCTGAATAATTTGATCGGCTGGGATTCCCATGCCGAAGTGAAAACGGTCATGCGTGAGCGCCTGCTTCGTCGTATGGTCAACGCGGGCGAAGCCGCGCCGACGATTACGCCTGCCGCGACGCGCCATGCAGGTCAGCTCAACGTGCGTCCCTCTGAGGTTCACACATAAGCAATCATTTCCATTCGCAGGATGAACCAAAGTTGACTCGGTGAACCTGTCTTCACTACGAGGCAAAGAGCAGCGCTCAAGTTATTTTCGGTTCTGGCGGGAGGGCTTATGATGATAAACAAAATTCAAGGTATAAACATGGGTTGAACGGGTGCTAGAACCGCAGCTTTACCCGCCTTGAACACCGCAGCCACTCCGCTGCCTGACTACCTTTATTAGACATTCTGATCCCTCAATAACCGATCATCGAAAAGCATGTTTCCCAAAAAGAACGCAGCGACCTAATTTGCGAACGTTATGATGAGTTTTTTCCACCCTTCAGGGGGATCAAGGTATAGATCTCCCCAGGCGCAGTTGCGAATTCGATAAGCCCGTCCGCTTCGGTTTGTTGAACGATGTCCCCCTGCTCTGCCTGAATGATGAACTTCCCGGCAGCACGCACCCGACACCGATTCCCGTTCAGGGACTTGATAACCGCCTGATTTAGATGTTGATTTTCCCAGACGAGATCAACCTCGAAGCCGCCGCGCGCCCGCAGCCCAGTCACCGAACCCGTTGCCCAAACCATCGGCAGTGCTGGCAGCAGGTGCAAATAGCCCGCGTGACTTTGCAGCAGCATTTCAATCATGCCAGAGGTCGCGCCAAAGTTCCCGTCAATCTGGAAAGGGGGATGCGCATCCAGCAGGCTCGAATAGACGCCCCCACCCTCCCCATACGTGGTCTTGCTCGTTTCGACTAACGTGAGCAGGTAGCGAATGAGCGCGTAAGCATGGTTCCCGTCCTGTAACCGTGCCCACAGGTTGATCTTCCACGCCAGCGACCAGCCTGTGCTCAAATCGCCGCGAATTTCCAGTGTGCGACGAATCGCGTCGATCAGTTCAGGCGCTTGAGCGACGAGAATTTGCCGTCCTGGATGCAGGCCGAACAGATGCGACGTATGCCGGTGCTGTGGATCAGCCTCGCTAAAATCACGGAACCACTCCTGAAGCTGTCCGCGTGCGCCGATCTGATAGGGATACAGTCGGCTGCGAGCAGATTCAAGCGCTGAAGCGAAATCCGCGTCGATGTTCAGCACATGGCAGGCGTCGATGCAGGCCGAGAACAAATCCCACGTAATCGCGTTATCCATCGTCGAAGCCCTGCTCACGGCGACATGCTGCCCCTCAGCGTCGAGGAATTCCAGTTCCGGCGACGTAGACGGCGCAGTGACGAGATGTCCGGTTCCATCGTCTATCATATAGTCGAGGAGAAATTCCGCCGCACCTCTCATCAGTGGATAGGCACGTTCGCGCAAAAAGTCGTGGTCTTCGCTGAACAGATAATGCTCCCATAAATGCTGACACAACCACGCGCCGCCCATCTGCCAGTTCGCCCACACCGGGTTACCGTGCATTTCGCCGACCGGGGAAGAGAGCCGCCACAGGTCGCTGTTATGGTGCGCCACCCAGCCGTGTGCGCCGTAGTGAACCTGGGCAGTTGTGTGTCCGGTCTCGCTCAGCTCAGCGATCAGGTCAAACAGCGGCAGATGGCACTCGCTCAGATTGGCGCTTTCCGCCATCCAGTAGTTCATCTCGGTATTGATGTTAATTGTAAAGTTGGCACTCCAGGGCGGACGAATCATGTCGTTCCAGATGCCCTGAAGATTGGCAGGCTGCGTGCCAGGGCGTGAACTGGCAATCAGCAGATAGCGCCCATACTGAAATAAAAGCGCCTCCATCTGCGGATCATGATGCGTCTGGGCTTCGCTTAAATAGTCTGCCCGTGCAAGCGACTGGTCAATGCGGCACTGAAGCAGGCGCTCGTCAGTCGGAAGCGCCTCATAACGGCTGCTGCCCAGGTCAAGCGTCACTCGCCGGAACAAGGCTTGATGGTCTTCGATGTGGCGGCGCAGCAGCGCTTCGTAAGGCTGCTTCAGCGCCGCTTGCAGATATTGAGACGCCAGCGCCGAAGCATCTTTCCCCTCCTGTGCTGGTGATTTATCAAAGCCTGCAAAACTCGTCGCAGCAGACAGCAGCAGCAGCGCCGAATCGGCTCCACTGATGTTCAGGCTGCCGCCGTCGGCAGTCACAGTGCCGCCCGTTGGCAGCACGCAAAGCTGCACCTCAAAGCCCATCCCTTCGTCATCTCGATACGAGATCGGATTCTCGACGTTGAGATAACTGGGTACGACATGCGCGGGCACGCGTCCTTGCAGAATGAGTGTGTTTTCGTTGGCGCTGTGCGTCTTATACGGATGTAAGGAATCCAGGCGGGCGGCGAAGTTCAGTTTTCCCGGTTGATCGCAGGTGACGCGCGTCACAACCACCTGGTCGGGAAAGCTGGCAAACACCTCACGAGTATAGGTTGCGCCATCGACAGTGTAACGAGTGGTCGCAACCGCCCGGTCGAGGTCGAGATCACGATAATACGCAGAAACCGTGTCGTCAGTCGCAAACGGGAAATCCAGCAAAACATCGCCCAGCGGTTGATAGGACTCCGTGTAGCCTCCCTGCATCTGCTGAGCAAGCACGTTCGCCTCGGCATAGCGTTCCTCGAAGATCAGACGGCGCACCTCCGGTAGCACAGAAAGCGACTGCGGGTTATTCCAATC
The DNA here is from genome assembly GCA_034432495.1 of Anaerolineae bacterium. GTDB lineage: Bacteria > Chloroflexota > Anaerolineae > Aggregatilineales > Phototrophicaceae > Flexifilum. Next base: position 16,481 of record DAOUCB010000135.1, read on the forward strand.
ACGCGGCCCGCCCGACCAGAGCGTGTCTTCATTCAGTTGCAGGCGCTCCTGCTGAATGCCGCCAAAGACCATCGCTCCCAGACGACCATTGCCGACAGGCAGCGCGTTAATCCACTGCTGGGCGGAGGTTTTATACCACAGAGTTAAAGCTGCATCGGTTTGTGTCACGATTTCCCCTTAGCTTCATAAGATTTTAGATTTTCTTGCGGCAATCTTTTCTTGCAGAACATCGATCACTCTGGTGCATCCTCCAGATTCGCCTGTGCAAGAGCGGACGCAGCAGGCTTTCCGCTGGATTTTCGGACAATAATCTCTACTGGCAACACGATTTCACGTTGACCTTCTGGCCCTTCCTTCGCCAGACGCGTTAACAGCAGCTCGGCGGCCTGCTTGCCCATCTCATAGGCGGGTTGAGCAGCGACTGTAAAAAACGGATCAATGGTGATTGCACTGGGAAGATCATCAAACACGACCACAGACATATCCTTCGGAACTTGCACACCGGCCTCGCGCAGCGCGCGCATTGCGCCGATTGCGAGAAAATTATTGGTCGCAAAGATAGCAGTTGGGCGCGGCTTGGCATCAAGAACCTGTTTTGCGTATTTGTAACCCGTCTCCTGTACATAATCCCCCCAGTAGGTCTGCGGCCTATCACTAATGCCAGATTCTTCGAATGCCAGAAGAGCGCCCGCCACCCGCTCATAAGCTGTAGAAATATCCTTGCGACCTGTGATAATCGCAATATTGCGGTGTCCAAGCTCCAACAGGTGTTTCGTCAGCTTGTACGCACCGCTGACCGAGTCGCAGCGAACCGAATCAATTTGATCATCCGAGATTTTTCGGTCAAGCATCACGAAAGGGACTCGATGCCTTTGCAAGGTCGTTTGCGAGTGAGAGGAGACCGGCACTACGAGAAAACCGTCGGCCTGTTTTTTCATGAGGAAGGTTAGATACTGCTCTTCCTTCTCTGGCGACTCGTCCGTGTTGCCGATGATGATGTGATAGCCTTTCAGATTCGCTGCATCCTCAACACCCCGCGCTACAGCCGTCCAGAACGGATTGGTAATGTCGGATAACACGAGCGCCAGGGTCTGCGTCCGTTTCGAACGCAGGCTCGGCCCCAGAGCATTAGGGATATAGGCAAGTTCCTGAATGGCTGCCTCAACACGCCGTCGGGTTTCTTCGCTCACATAGCCGTTGTTGTTGACCACCCGCGACACCGTAATCGGTGCAACGCCCGCCAGCTTCGCTACATCGTGAATGGCAGACATGAAAAACGCTCCTTTAATCGCCTGGCCTGGACTTCTCTCGATAGGCAAACCTAGAACCGCAAGACTTTGATGATAACAATAGCTTCTTCTTGACAACGGCTATTTTAGCGCTAGACTAGCATTCATGGTAAGCGTACCATATCTCATGGAGTAGAAGTATACTTCTAATATAACAGTTTAAAAAACGTTCCAGAAAATTTCGCAAGCATCCGCTGGTTGCACCTGGCGGACATAACCAGCGGCGATTGTCTGCAAGCAGCACAAAATACAAAAACGCCAGTAAGTTCGTTCTTAAAAAAGGTTTTCCATTTATGCGCATTTTTCGACCACGAACAGGGAGAGAGTACGCAGCTTCTTCGGTCTTGGAAGACGAGCGGGGAGGCTCACTCCTGGCGGATCCCAAAGCCATCTCTCACTGGTATAGAGCCAGGAAAAGCTTTCGTCGCCACTGGCAGTTATACCTGGTTATGCTCCCGGCTCTGCTCTACTTTTTTGTGTTCAAATACATTCCCATTGCCAATGCGGTGATCGCCTTTAAAGAGTACAACGTTGTCCAGGGTATCTGGGGCAGTCCCTGGGCGGGATTTAAATATTTCGATTTATTTTTTAAAAACCCTGTCTTCTGGGTGCTGATTAAAAATACACTCGGTATCAGTTTGTATTCGCTGGTGATTGGTTTCCCCATCCCCATTATTCTGGCTGTGTGCCTCAATGAAATCCGCGACGGCTTCTTCAGGCGTTTTACCCAACTGATCACCTATGCACCCTACTTCATCTCAACAGTGATCATCGTTTCGATGCTGATGCTGGTGCTCTCCCCTCGCTTGGGCTTCATCAATCTGGGGCTGGAAGCGCTGGGTCTGCAACCGATCAACTTTCTGGCGGTGCCAAGCATGTTTGCGGGCATCTTCGCCTGGTCAGGAGCATGGCAATTTAGTGGGTACGCCGCCGTCATCTATCTGGCGGCCTTGTCAGGCATTGATCCGCAGCTTCATGATGCTGCTAAAGTTGATGGCGCATCCCGCCTCCAGAAAATCCGCCATGTGGATCTACCCGGTATCATGCCAGTGATTTTGGTGATCCTGATCCTGAATGTCGGCAGCCTGATGTCAGTCAGCTTTGAGAAAGTGTTTCTCTTACAGAATCCACTTAACCTGGCAACCTCCGAAGTGATCTCGACTTACGTTTATAAAGTTGGGCTGCTCAATGCCAATTACAGCTTTGCTACGGCAGTTGGACTGTTTAACTCGGTGGTCGGCATGATCCTGCTGCTGCTCGTCAATACTTTAGCCAAGAGACTTTCCGATTCCGGCGCTGGTTTGTGGTAACAGGGAAAGAAATACGCTTATGACAGGACAAAAAGCTTTGACAGCGACGACTCGCATCCATGATTCGCTCGGCGACCGGGTTTTCATGTTTTTTGTCTATTTGTTTTTGGTACTCGTCCTGCTGGTGGTTCTGTATCCAGTGATTTACATTGTCAGTGCCTCTTTCAGTGACCCGCTCGCGGTGACATCTGGGAAGGTCTGGCTCTATCCCGTCGATTTTTCTCTGCGTGGCTACGAGGTCACGTTTCAGAACCCGCAAATCGTTACAGGGTATCTGAACTCTCTCTTCTATACAGTGGTCGGCACGCTGATCAGCGTTGTACTCACCGTCTTTGTGGCTTATCCGTTATCGCGGCGCGATTTGTATGGTTCAAATGTCGTGATGTTTTTGATCACGTTTACCCTGATTTTTTCCGGGGGACTTATTCCGACCTACCTGGTGGTGAAACAATTAGGCATGATTGATACGCGCTGGGCACTCCTGATTCCGCAGGCCGTCGCAGCCTTTCAGGTGATTATCGCTCGCACCTTCTTCCGCGCCACCATCCCCGAAGAATTGGTCGAAGCCGCCGAACTGGACGGATGTAATGACCTGCAATTTTTGTGGTCGGTGGTGCTGCCGCTCTCAAAGCCGATCATCGCCGTTTTGGCCCTGATGTACGCTGTTTCGCAATGGAATAGCTACTTTGACGCCTTGATTTACTTAAAATCTTCCGATCTCCAACCCCTGCAACTGGTTTTACGCAATATCTTGATTCTGAATACGACCAGTGGCGGCATGATGGATGCTGCGGCGATGGCGCAGCGTCGGCAGTTGGCTGATTTGCTGAAATATTGTTTGGTCGTCGTGGGCAGCGTGCCGGTATTGCTGATTTATCCCTTTGTCCAGCGTTATTTTGTCAAGGGAATGTTGATCGGGTCAATCAAGGGCTAGGTTTTGTGAAAACACACTGCGATAGTTTCATCTGTGAGAAGGTCTATATGGTAAGCTTACCATTCTGGTAGAAAAGGAGCATGTTACAAGTGTAATTTGATCTGGCGATAACCAGGCGACTGGTCGTTTCTCATAAATTTGCGATTTTAGATCAAGAAAGGCACTAGACGATAATGAAAAAGACGCTCTTCGTTTTGGCACTTTTTGTACTGTCGATGCTGCTCGTGATTATGCCGACTTCAGCTCAGTCGGATCCGGTCACCATCAACATTTTCGCCCCGCAGTCTGCGGATCGAGATTTGACAACCGACGTGTTCTCAACGTCCCTGGAGGAAATGTTCAACGTCAAATTCAACTGGACAACCACCACTTACGATAACACGGATGCCTCAGAGAAACGCAACCTGGCGCTTGCCAGCGGCGACTATCCTGATCTCTTTATGCTGATCCCCTGGGTCGATCAATTCTCGCAGATTGATTTGCTCAAGTATGGTCAGCAGGGCGTGATCCTCCCGCTCAATGACCTGATCGATCAGTACGCACCTAATATCAAAGCAGCGCTGGAGAAATACCCCGATCTCAAATCATTTGCCACCTCCCCGGACGGTACTATCTGGGGAATGCCGCAGTTCATCGAGTGCTACCACTGCTCCTTCGCCAACAAGATGTGGGTCAACTCCACCTGGATGAAGAAACTGAACATCTCCACGCCCGTAACAACCGAAGACTTCAAGAATATGCTGGTTGCCTTCCAGACTCAGGACGCCAATGGCGATGGCAAGCCGGATGAAGTGCTGGGCGGTGCGACGATGGACTATGGCACGCGACCCATCCCCTATCTGATGGATGCGTTCACCTATGACGACGACCGCACCTTCCTGATCCTGAACGATGGCAAGGTTGATACCGTCGCCAATACGCAGGCGTGGAAAGATGGCTTGACCTACATCAAGAGCCTGTACGACGCAGGTGTCCTTGACGAAAGCGCCTTCACGAATAATGCCGATGCCTACAGCGCTGAGGGCAATAATGCTGCCGCCGAAATGCTCGGCGCTGCCGCAGGAATGCACCCGGCCATCTTTGTGACCTGCTTCGGTGCCGCAGAGGTGAAACCCTACTGCTACGACTACGACGCGATCCCGCCGCTCACAGGGCCGGATGGCACGCAGTTTGCCAGTTACCTCCCAAATACGGTGCCCGGAGCAACCTTTGTGCTGACCAACAAGGCCAGCCAGGATGTCCAGATCGCCGCCATCAAAATGCTGGATTATATGTTCACCTTCGACGGGCACATGGCTGGTATCTTCGGTGTCAAGGGTGTCGATTGGCGTGAACCGGAACCGGGCGAACTAGCGAATAATCAATCTGTCAAGCCGCTCTATAAAACAATCACGAATGATCCGCCAACACCTAACAATTCCTGGGGCGCAATGGCGCAGTATCTCGACGACGTGGCGATCCGCGATGCCTGGGTGCAGTCGCCGGATATCTACAGCGACGACGGCTACGAACATCGTCTCCTCCTCGCTACCGACCTGTACAACGGCCATCAATCGCCTAATCTTTATCCATTCTGGCTCGTCTGGCCTGATCCGGCTGTCGCTGACGAGCAAGCACTGTTGAAGCAGAACATCAACGATTACATTAATTCCAATACGCTGGCTTTCGTTACCGGCACTCAGAATCTGGATACGGATTGGGACAGCTATGTGCAGGGACTGAGCGACCTGGGTCTGGCGCGCTATCTGGAAATCAATCAGGCGGCCTATGACGCATACAAGAAGCTGAATCCGTGATCGTTTCGTAGAAGCATGAGTAATCTGTAAGTATTTCTCCAAATCCGCCACGCCAAACGCTTCACGGGCCGGGTCAGTATTTCAACACTGACCCGGCTTTGATTGATGCGTGGACATCCAAAGATTATGAAAAGTGAAGATGAAATATTTCGGTGATGTACTTCTTGACGACCATGATGCCAATTTCGTATCTGTGCGGGATCAGCGTCTTTGCTGTGCAAAATATCGATATAATCCGCACCCACATAAGCGCAGCAAATGCCAGTGTGTATGAGGAGCGCCGTACGCGATTTGTTTGAGCTGCCGGGAGAAAGCGTCACCATCAAGACTCAAGATGCCAGCGCTCCGATAAGCGCTGAACAGATAGTATCCATTGGAATGCTCGGTTCGTCCGAAGCGCTCTCATGGTCACAACGAGAGGGCGGTCTCCACATCACGACACCTGCGGAGCGATCCTGTGACCACGCCTATGCGTTCAAGATCGTACACAGGGAGCGGGAAAACCAGACAGCTATGAGAATGAAGACGAATATATGACCACGCAGTCCACACCAAATCACTTCTCCGATAGCGTTTCCCCCAATGATGTACCCTACAAAATCGCCCGTACTGGCGCGAAGATGCCAGCGATTGGATTGGGAACTTTCGGCTCGGATCATTATTCAGTGGAATCGATTGCCGAAGCAGTCAAAGGCGCAATTGAGGTCGGTTATCGTCACATTGACTGCGCTGCCGTCTATGGCAACGAGCACCTGGTCGGGCAATCGCTCCGTGCAGCCATGCAGTCAGGCGTAAAACGCGAAGACCTGTGGATCACCTCTAAACTGTGGAACAACAAACATGCTGATGAAGACGTGATTCCAGCATGTGAGCAATCGCTCAAAGACCTACAATTAGACTATCTCGACCTGTACCTGATTCACTGGCCGTTCCCGAATTATCATGCGCCAGGTGTGGATGTAAACTCGCGCGACCCTCATGCGAAGCCTTATATTCACGAGAACTATATGCGGACCTGGAGACAGTTAGAGAAGCTGGTCGATCAGGGTAAGGTGCGGCATATCGGCACCTCAAATATGACCATTCCTAAGCTGAAGCTGCTGCTGCGTGATGCGCGCATCCAGCCAACTGCCAATGAGATGGAGCTGCATCCGCATTTTCAGCAGCCTGAGCTGTTCAAATTTGTAGTCGAAAGTGGCATTATCCCTGTTGGCTTTTCTCCGATTGGCTCACCGCGTCGTCCAGAGCGGGATCGAACGGATGAGGATACGGTGGACATTGAAGACCCGGTCATTGTCCAAATCGCACAGCGGCTCAATATCCATCCCGCAGTTGTTTGCCTGAAGTGGGCAATCCAGCGCGGGCAAGTACCGATCCCCTTTTCAACCACCCACAGCCACTATCTGGCAAATCTGCACAGTACTATCACAGAGCCGCTAACGGACGAGGAGATGGCAGCGATAGCCAAAGTTGATAGAAACTGCCGCCTCATCAAAGGTCAGGTGTTCCTCTGGAAAGGTGCGCAAAGCTGGGAGGACCTTTGGGACGTCAACAGCGAAATCACACTGGAGTGAACAATGGCGCATCGCTACATTCTCACGCTTGATATTGGAACATCCAGCACAAAAACCGTCCTGTGGAATGAAGATGGGCATATCGTTGCTCAGACTTCCTACGATTACTCCCTCAGCCGCCCCAATCCCCTCTGGGCAGAAATTGATGCCAATCTTTGGTGGCAGGCGGTTTGCGTGACCACAAGTCAAGTGATTTCGAAAGCGGGTATCCACCCGCACGACATTGCCGGAATTGGTCTCGATGGTGTGGGTTGGACGCTGGTTCCTGTGGATGCCCAGGCCCATCCGCTCTACCCGGCTATCATCTGGCTGGATCGCCGCGCCCAGGAGGAAACGGCCTGGCTGAACGAACTACCCAACGCACGACAGTTGGTTGATCGGGCAGCCAATCCCATTGATTCGGCCTATATCACGCCGAAGCTGCTGTGGCTGAAGCGCCACCAACCCCTGATTTTCGAGTCGGCGCATCAGTTCCTGACTGCTTCCGGCTTCATCGTCGCACGATTGACTGGAGCGTTTACCTGCGATTACACGCAAGCTTATGGGTATCACTTTTTCGACATGGCCCACGAGCGCTGGGATGCACAGGTTGCCGAGCAAATCGGCATTCCGCTGGAAAAAATGCCGCCGCTTTTTCCCTGCACCGCCATCGCGGGGCAGCTTACAGACAGCGCCGCAGCAGAGACCGGTCTTGCATCGGGCACACCCGTAATCGTCGGCTGCCTCGATGCAGCATCCGGCGCGCTTGGAGCGGGCGTGACGCGCTTGCAGCAGACCAATGAGCAAGGGGGTCAGGCCGGGGGAATGGCGGTCAGCCTTGATCGCATTATTGTCGAACCCGACCTGATCTTCTCGCACCATGTACTGACAGGGCAATATCTTTTGCAAGCAGGGACAACTGGCGGAGGATCGTTGGGCTGGTTTCGCAATTTGATCACGCAGGCCGATCCGACCGCAGCAAAAGTTTCGTTCGAGCAGTTGAGCCAAATTGTCGAACATACTCCGGCAGGCGCGCATGGTGTCGTCTTCATCCCCTACATGGCAGGCGAGCGCACTCCGCTATGGAACAGCAGCGCACGCGGCGTGTTTTTCGGTCTTTCCTATGGCAGTACGCGCAACGATTTGCTACGCTCAATTATGGAAGGCTGCGCGTTCGCGGTCTATGACAATCTACGCATCGCTGAGGAACGCGGCATCTCGGTCACAGAGTGCCTTGGTTCAGGTGGGGCGACCCGCAGCGACGTTTGGTGCCAGATTAAAGCAGACATTTATAATAAGCCATTCACGGTAGCCCGGCTGGCGGATGGGGGGGAAGGCGGTCATTCACTGGGGCTGTTCGCGCTCGCGGCCTATGCGACTAAGCTGACCGATCAGGTCGGCATATGCGTCGAACGATTACTGCCGAATCGCCGCACATTCGAGCCATCGGCTGAACGACATGCCATGTATGAAGATTTATTCCAGGTTTACTACCGCGTGTCTCGACGTAGCCTTGAAGATTTCGACCAACTGGCTGCTGTTTCCCAAAAATATGGACTGGAACGGCAGAATTCATAAGTAGGAGAAAGTGCGATGAAAGCGGTCGTTCTGGAAAACAAAGGCGTGATGACCACTCAAGATGTTCCGACGCCGACGCCTTCACAGGGGCAGATCCTCCTGAAGGTAAATGCTGCCTCGATTTGTGGCTCGGACATTAGTCGTTACGTCAAAGGGCATCGGATGTATCCGCTGATCCTCGGGCACGAAGTCGCAGGCGTCATCGAGGCAGTCGGTCAGGACGTGAGCGATGATTTACTGGGGAAGCACGCTGCTATCATTCCGCTCGTCCCCTGTTTTCACTGCGAAGAATGTCAACGCGGATACTATTCCGCCTGTCACACGTATTCATTTATCGGGTCGCGTCGAAATGGTGGTTTTGCCGAGTATGTCGAAATCCCCGAGCGCAACGCACTGATCCTGCCTGATGATCTTAGTTTTGAAGCCGCTGCACTCATTGAACCATCGACGGTAGCGCGCCATCTGCTCGACTTGGGCAAATTTCGACCGGGTGAAGCTGCGATGGTATTCGGTGCTGGATCGATTGGCTTGATGCTTGTCCAGTGGCTTCGCATTCTCGGCGCGGGGCTGATCCTCTGCTCCGATGTGGTCGATGATAATCTGAAGGCCGCATCCCGCTTAGGTGCTCATCACGTTTTCAACCCGACGAACGTGGACGTGAATGCCGAAGTCAAACGGCTCACGGGCGAAGGGGTTGATCTCTCGATTGAGGCGGCGGGTGCGCCACAAGCCCTGGCGCAGACGATTCAGGTTACGCGACCGGGTGGCACCGTTGTCTGCGGGGGAAACCAACCGCTCGATGCCAGCCTTTCGATGTCGTTTATCGAAGACCTGATGCGCAAGGAACTGAACCTGGTCGGTGGCTTTATGTCCTACTCTGCACCATTTCCGGGTCATGAATGGTCTGATACAGTCGCTGCCATTGAGAATGGCAGCCTGGATATGCAAGCGATGATTTCGCATCATTATTCTCTGACCGCTACGCCTGATGTTTTTGCCCAGATTGCCGCTCGCCAGCTCCATCATCAGAAAATAATCCTGATGCCAGACTAGGTTCAAGCGCGTATCACATACCGCTTTTCCAGGAGTATTCTCCAAAGGTATGCAACACAAAACGTCGGGAATGAGAGACAAAGTGCTACCAGCCAAGTCATAAAGGCTCGGCATCAATTATTGAAGCGATAAAAGCTGCAAGGCGGGCACGCACACGCCGGGTATCAGGGGACAGAGGCTTCGCCGAAAGAAACGAGCTTGCCTGTGCGCGTCAGCGGCGTGCAGGCGACCAACTGCCCTCCACTTTCAACCGGTTCGAGGACGGGGACTTCGACATCGCAGATACCGGGCTGAAAAAAGGCACAACGCGGATGAAAGGCGCAGCCGCTTGGGATAGCGGTCAGTTTGGGAATTTCTTCCGAACGCAGGCGCAGATGTTCGCTGCCGTGCTTGAATTCGGGGTCGATTTCGGGAACGGCATCGACCAGCGCCCGTGTATAGGGATGCTGCGGGTTGCCGATCACGTCAGGCGTGCGCCCGATTTCGACGATCCGCCCCAGATACATAACGGCGACGCGGCCTTCCCAGGCGAAATACTGCGCCAGTGCCAGATCATGGGTGATAAAGACAATGGCAACTTGCAGTTCGGTGCGCAGACGTTGCAGCATCTTGAGGATGCCCACACGAATACTGACATCGACCATGCTGACGGCTTCGTCGGCGACAATCAGGCGCGGGTTGACGGTCAGCGCGCGGGCAATGCTGACGCGCTGGCGCTGTCCGCCGCTCAGTTGGTGCGGGAATTTGTGGACGATGTCACCGGGAGGCGTCAGATCGACCATCGTCAGCAGTTCCCAGATGCGCCGCCGCCGCTCCGAGCGGCTGTTGACGAGTTTGTGGCGCTGGAGTGGAAAGCTCAGAATTTGCTCGATGGTGTGAGCGGAATTGAGTGAGGCGAACGGGTCCTGGTGGACGATTTGCAGCGAACGCCGCAGGGAAGCCGCCTTGTCCCCTTTGTAATCATCCATTGGAATACCATCGACCAGAATCTCGCCTTCGGACGGATCGAGCAGTCCCGCGATCATTTTGCCGGTGGTCGTTTTGCCGCAGCCGCTTTCGCCGACGATACACAGCGTTTCCTGCGGGTAAACGCTGAGATCAACATCCTGAATCACCGGGATGATCTGGCGATCCTTGACGAAGTGGCGCTGGACATGGCGTAGTTCGACAATCGGTTGATCAGGCATTACGCACCGCCTGCGTGACCTGATCGGAATGGTGACAGGCGACTTCATGATTGGCGGCTCGAACTTCGAGTGGTGGCAGCGTCGTCGCACAGATTTCGGTGGCGAAAGCGCAGCGCGGGCGAAATTTGCAGCCCGGCGGCGGAAAAATCAGGTCGGGCGGATTGCCGGGAATGCTTGCCAAGTCAATTTTGGTGTGGCTCAGGCGTGGCGCGGCATTGAGCAGGCTGAGCGTATAAGCATGGCGCGGATGATAGAAAACGTCATTGACTGGGCCAATTTCGACGATATTGCCCGCATACATGGTGGCGATGCGGTCGGCAATTTCGGCGGCGACGGCAAGGTCGTGGCTGATAAAAATCGTGCTGAACTGGAGATCGGCACGCATTTCCTTGAGCACGTCGAGGATCGAGCGCTGCGTCAGAATATCGACGGCGGTGGTTGGCTCGTCCATGATGACGACCTGCGGGCGAAGCAGCAGACTGGTTGCCAGCAGCACGCGCTGGCGCATCCCACCGGAAAGCTCGTGCGGATAGGCTTTGAAGACACGCGGCGGATCAAGCTTGACGCGCTCGAATAGATCGAAAGCGCGCATACGCGCCTCATCTTTCGGAAGCCCGTGTGCGTGAGCAATATTGTAGATCATGCTGGAGACGCGAATCACCGGGTTGAGGGCATTGAGCGCGCCCTGAAAAACCATTGAACATTCCGACCAGCGGAAGTGCCGCAGCGGCGTTGTGCCGAGCTTGAGAATATCGACCGTACCGCCCTCGCGGGTCGTGTAGGTGATGCTGCCCCGGTCGATGCTGCCCGTTTTCGGGAGCAGGCGCATCAGGGCGAGGTTAAGCGTTGATTTACCACAGCCGCTTTCGCCAATGAAAGCCAGCGTTTCGCCTGCGTGTAAATCGAAGGAGACATCGGTCACGGCGCGGACGCGTCCGCGCCGCATAACTCACGTCAAGATCGCGGACTTTGAGAACGATTTGATCGCTGATGGTCATACGCCGCTCCGCAGACGCGGATTGAAGATTTCTTCAAGTGAGCGCGTGAACAGCACCAGACACAACTGGAACAAGGCAATCGCGATAATGGGCGATGTGAGCATACTGGCGGCATTCGGGTTAAACAGAGCGCCCTGCTGGCGTCCCATGTAAATCATGATGCCCCAATCGGGTTCCTTGAGCGGCACAAGGCCGAGAATCACCAGCAGCACCAGATTGTACATGGCGGCGCGGATCGAGAAAATTGTGTTGACGGCGATGTAGCTGATCATATTCGGAAAGACTTCGCGGGTGATGATGTGCCACGTCCCTAAGTCGAGCGCAATCGCCGCTTCAACGTAATCGCGCTCACGCAGGCTGAGCACCTGCGCCCGCAGCGCGCGCATCAATGAAGGCCAGTTGAGTAGGGCGAACAACAACGCCAGCAGCAAATGGTTGTCCAGTTGCAGGAATCCAGCCAGCACCAGCAGCAGCGGTGTTTGCGGAATCGTCAGGATGAAGTTGGAGATCGCCGAAAAGACCTGATCGACAATCCCGCCGAGCAGCCCCGCCATCGAGCCGAGCACGACCGCGATCAGTGAGGCCAGCAGCCCCGCGATCAGTGAGGCCAGCAGCCCCGCGATCACCGAGGTGATGATCAGTGTTTGCCCGCCGTTGACGATATGTGACAGCACGCTGCGTCCCTGCCAGTCGAGTCCCAGCGGAAATTCGGGTGACGGCCCTTGAAAGAGGGTCGTTGCGCCGGGGACGCGGCGGCTGAACTGCGGCGATCCTTCATAGGGGACGAACAGCGGCCCAAAGACCGAGACGCTGATGAAGAAGACGATTCCGATAAAGCCGATAAAGCCGGCTTTATTGCGCAGCAGCAGTTGAATGCTGGAACGAATACCACCGCCCAGTGCTGCCATCTGGCGCATGAAGAATTCGCGGTTGGTTTCGCTGAAATCAACCTGTTCGAGCGCCACCAGCGAGGTAAACGGGTCTTGCCGATTGACGTAGGCGTAAGAAATCACGACCGCTGTCGCCAGGATCATCATAGGAATGCCACCGAGGAAGCCGCAGGCGAAGCCGCTCAGCGCGCAGGCGATATAGCCGCCAATCCCTGCCCGCCATTTGCGGTAATAGATGCCGACTCCCAGTGGAATGAGGCCAATGATCAGGCCGATCAGGAAGCCCGTCGGGGTTGCGACCGTCGCAAAGCCGATCATTCTTCCTCTTTTCCGCCGAGACGCACGCGTGGATCAAGCACGCCGAAGAGCAAATCCGCCAGTACGTTCGAAACCACGACCGCCACTGTAATAATTAGAAACATGCCCTGCATACTGGTGTAGTCGCGGGTGTTGATGGCTTTGAGCAGGCTGCGACCGAGGCCGGGGCAGTGAAACACTATAACGCTGCTGGTACCCTATTACAATCAATCCCAGGCGTAAATCGCGTTTGCTGTGCTCGTCCTTGCGCAAGGTCTTGTTCAGGCGTGCCTTGATAAGATCCTCTTCCTTAAGCCAACCAAATTTCATGCGTGTCCATCACAGGCTCTAAGGCTAAGTTAGGTTGGTTGTGCGAGTGGCAGGTCAACCCAGCGACGCTCACGAAATGACATCTCCACCGCGTTGATGATTTCCTGAACTTTGGCACTCTGAGCGAAATTGCCTTGATTTTCGCTGCCGCCAGAGACAATTTCCTCCATGAAATTCTGAATGAGGTTGGCATAGAAGAGCGAGGGCCAATGCTCACCGGGGGTGTAACCAGGGGGAAAGAATTTCGTTGGAATGTCAACCGGCACAAATTCGACTGCATCGGGTCGCGCGCTGTGGAGCGTCTGCGGAATGCCAAAATCTTCAACCAGACGACAGATAAGCGCACCTTTTGAGCCGTAAGCGCGTGCTTCCAGGCCGGGATAATTACCGACTGTGACGTAACTACTCTGAATTGAGCAGATCGCGCCGTTTGCGTATTCGCCAATGTAAATATCACCGTCATCGATATTGGTGCGAACACGCTTCCCTTCCATCGTCGTCCGGTACGGGACGAAGTTCTTGAGCGTGCCGACCACACTCGTGAGGTCACTATTCATGAACCACAGACTCAGATCGATGATCGGCGCACCGTAGCCCTCAATTGAGGAGACACGGATTTCCGGCTGATTCTCAGTCGCAGGAATCAAATCGGGCTTGGTGACGGGTTCGGTCGGGCTAATAAACTGCGAATTCTGCTCGAAGCCGTTGAAGATGAATGGCTCGCCGATGAAACCCTCGTCGATGAGCGCTTTCATGTACTGCATCGCTGGAGCGTAGCGGAAGGTCAGGCCGACCTTGGTTTTCAGCCCTTTGGATTGAGCGATCTCGTGGGCTTTCCAGGTATTGCGGTAATCGTGGGCGACAGGTTTCTCGCACAAGCAGTGCCGCCCCGACTCGACAACCGCGAAGGCCATCGGCTCGTGATTGTCGCGGTCGCCCATCGTGCCGCGCGTACAGACATCGACCACATCGAGGTCTTCACGCATCAGCATTTGCTGATAATCGGTATAAACGTGTGGGATATTGAACTCTTTCGCGCGTTGTTCCGCCAGATCGCGGTTCATATCGCAAATCGCCACCAGTTCCGCCAGCGGTGAGCGAGTGTATCCCGGCAGATGCGCGCTGGCTGCCCAGCGACCCGCCCCAATCACCCCGATTCGCAGTTTCTCAGCCATGAAATCCCCTTTTATCCCAATGGTGTCTAATTCTACGTAGGGGCATTCGATTGAACGCCCCTACAGATTCTCAATAGGTTCGGCAATCACATAGGTCATCGCGCCGCCCTCGATGCGCGTCATCACTGGGCGCAGGAGCATAATCGCTGTCTGGGCGAAAGGCGCTTCAAAACGTTCGATGGTTGCCAGCGTATAGGGATCGAGCACTTCGCCAAGCAGCGCCCCGCCGGGGACAATCGTTCCTACGTCTTTCGTCCGCACATGAGGTACGAAAATTCCGCCTTGCGCTGGGCGCAGCACCGTGCTTGGGCCAACCGGGATCGAGTCGTAGGTGTGGGGCAGCGCGACCGGAGTCAGCACGCCTGAGATGCCGAGTGCTCGTCGCAGCCCAAGCGCGATCCGGTCTGCCCAGCTTTCTTCGACTTCGCTTTTGCCGCCCATCTCAACCGCCGCGACGGATGCGCCCTGTGTGCGAGCGTAGCCTGTCAGCGTCAGCGAACGATCCGCCCCTGACGTTAGGAAGGGCGGATTGAAGGCTTTTGAGAGTGCTTCGCCGCCGGGAAAGACAAAGGCAAAAGCGTTGACGCACCAGCTTCCACCGCCGTGCAGGTCGATGGCGATATTCGCGCCTGCGACAGCGTGTTCAACCAGAACTGCCGCCAGCCGCTCCGTGTGCGATCCTTTGGCGTCGCCGGGGAAAACGCGGTTCAGGTCGAGCGTATC
Organism: Anaerolineae bacterium; assembly: GCA_034432495.1. GTDB lineage: Bacteria > Chloroflexota > Anaerolineae > Aggregatilineales > Phototrophicaceae > Flexifilum. Next base: position 31,594 of record DAOUCB010000135.1, read on the forward strand.
GAGCGGGGCGTTGCGCGCATCAGCTTCCATCGCCAGCGGATTGGCTGTTGGCACGACACGCAGTGTCCCAATCAGATCATCGAGCGAGGTTTGCACCAGCAGCTTGCGGATCGCCCAGGCTCCCCAGGGGCCTTCATCACCATGCACGCCCGCCGAGATTACAGCAGTCGGGCTGCCGCTGCCGACGACACCGACCGCCACACCAATTTGACCGCTGGCGGCTCCGGTTGGCACGGGGAAACGCTGCCACCGTATCGCTTCTAAGAGTGAAGTCATAGGCGAAGTCCATCTTTTTGAGGTTTTGTTACAAGCGCGTTATTGTTAGTTGTGCTACCTAATTTCCCGCCAACTCGATTTGTTCAGAGAGGATACTATGGATCAGCGAATTCGCAACAAAAGTCGTTTGCTCCTTTTTCCCTTGTTCTTGATGCTGGTGTTGGCGATTGGCTTCACGCCCGCCGCCGCGCAGGCCAAAACTGAACTCGTCTATGGCATCAACAATAATGTCGATACCCTCGATCCGAATATCACCTCATATTCCAGCGTGGGCATCATCCTGGAACACGTGGTCGATCCACTCATCTGGCAAAATCCGCTCGGCACCTACCATCCCGGTTTGGCAACCGATTGGAGTGTCAACGCGGACGCCACTGAATATACCTTCCACCTGCGCAAAGATGTTACGTTTCAGGATGGGACGCCATTCAACGCCGCTGCCGTCAAGTTCACGTTTGACCGCATCGTCAACCCGGACAACAAATCGCAAACCGCCATCAGCCTGATTGGGCCGTACAAGGAAACCGACGTCGTAGACGACTACACGGCGGTTGTGAAATTCAGTACACCGTTCGCCCCATTCCTTGACTCGGTTTCGCAACCCTATCTCGGCATCGTCTCGCCGGATGCGGTTCAGAAACTTGGGGCAGACTTTGGTCAGACAACCGTCGTCGGAACCGGACCGTTCAAGATTGATTCATACACACCGGATTCGGAAGTCGTCCTGGTTCGCAATGACGATTACAAGTGGGGGTCGGAAGAAGTCTTTGGGCGCAGCGGCCCGTCCGATTTAACCAGGATCACGTTCAAGATCATCCAGGAACCCGCGACTCGTCTTGCCGCGCTTGAAAGCAATGAAGCCGATTTCATCGACGACGTACCGCCGACCGATTACAACCGTCTGCAAGATGAAGGCAACTTCACGATGGTCAAGCTGACGCAGCCTGGTCACGGCTGGTCGCTCATGATGAATGAGCAAAAAGCCCCAACGGATGACGTGATGGTGCGCAAGGCGATTGCCCTCGCCAGCGACAAACAGGGGATGATCGACACAGTGTTTAATGGCTTCGGCACGCCGGGTTGCAGCCCTCTGACCAACGTCATGTTTGGCTACGATTCGGCAAGCTGCGACTATCTGCCCTACGATCCGACGGAGGCTGGGAAAGTCCTCGACGCTGACGGCTGGACAATGAACAGCAGCACTGGCGTTCGTGAGAAAGATGGCACACCGCTGACGATTGAGCATTACTTCCGCGCTGATAATCCGCTGGGACAGGCGATGGCGACTTTCATGCAGGCCGACCTCGCGAAAGTCGGCATCCAGGTCAACCTGAATGGTCAGTCTCAGGCGGGCTACTTCGACGCCGTGCGCTCCGGCAAGCACAACACGCAGAACTGGTGGGATACCCAAACCGACCCCGATGGTGTCGTGCGCACACTGTTCTATTCCACGAACGCGGGCGGTGGAACCAACCGCAACAACTACATCAATCCGGCGATGGATAAGCTGATCGATGACGCTGCCGCAACGACTGACTCGGCGCAGCGCGTTGAACTTTACAAGCAAATTCAGAAGCTGGCTGCTGACGATGCCATTATGGTCTACTATAACGACCCATTTCTGCTCTTCGGTGGCATTCCATCGCTGACAGGCATCCAGTATCTGGGCGGTGGCACGCTGCCCAGCTTCTACGGTGCGAATTTCGGCAGCTAGGTCGCTGTTGTTCATACCTCGTTCAATCTGTAGGGGCGCACAACCATGCGTCCCTACAAGAATCTCTGGCTTTTTGCGCTTATGTTACGCTTCATCGTCAATCGGCTGCTGCTGGCAATTCCGACCGTGCTGCTCGTCAGCATTCTGGTCTTCCTGATGTTGCACCTGATTCCCGGCGACCCGGCACAAATCTATATCGGCGACAAGCCCTCGACCCCGGCGATGCTCGAAAAAATTCGTGAGGATATGGGGCTGAATAAGCCACTGACCGAACAGTACCTCGACTACATGATTGGCGTCCTGCACGGCGATTTCGGCAAGTCGCTCAACAATAACCGCCCGATCCTCAACGAAATTCTCCTGCGCCTGCCCAGCACGCTTGAACTGACACTGGCGGCGTTGCTGATCGCCATGACCCTCGGCATCGGGCTGGGGATAGTTGCCGCCATCAACCACAACACTATCATCGACACCATCGCCACGACAATCGCCCTGATCGGTATCTCGCTGCCAGTTTACTGGTCGTCGCTCCTGCTGATCGTCGTCTTCTCAATTGATCTCAAGTGGTTCCCGCCGATTGGGCAGGGCGGTATCAACCGCTTGGTGCTGCCTGCCGCTGCGCTCGGTTTTCTGTCTGCCGGAGCGCTAGCGCGCATTGTCCGCTCCGGGATGCTCGAAGTACTCCACCAGGATTACGTACTGACCGCCCGCTCGAAAGGACTAGCGGAGCGGCTTATCATTCGCCGCCATGCGCTGCGTAATGCCCTGATTCCAGTCGTGACGCTGCTCGGTTTGACCTTCGGTGAACTACTCGGCGGGGCGGTGCTAACCGAAACGATCTTTGCGCGCCTCGGCATCGGTCGCATGTATATCGAAGGCATTCTCAACAAGGATTACACGCTGGTGCAGGGCGCGACCCTTTTTATTGCCATCGCCTACGTCGTCATCAACATTTTCATCGACTTGATTTACGTCTACGTAGATCCGCGCATCAAATATGACTGAGATTACTCAGATTCGCCCCAGCCGCATCTCGACGCCAACCCGCCGCGTCCTCAACCGGATGCGGCGCACCGTCAATATCTGGTTTGGCTCAGTCATTTTGCTGATCGTCGTCTTCCTGGCGATCTTCGCTCCGGTCGTCAGTTCCTACAATCCGCTGCTGGTCACGCCCGCCGACCGTATGCAGCCGCCAAGCGCGCAGCACCTGTTTGGCACGGATGATTTTGGACGCGATGTGTTCACACGCGTGATTTACGGCGGGCGGCTCTCGATTGAAGTCGGCCTGATTTCAATTGCGCTGGCATCGGTCATCGGGACGCTGCTTGGCATCATCGCGGGCTATTACGGCGGCTGGATCGATGTCGTCATCATGCGCCTGATCGACCTCATGCTGGCTTTTCCGAGTATTTTGCTGGCGCTGGCAATTGTCGCCATTCTGGGGCGCAGCCTGCCCAACGTCATGCTGGCGGTCGGCGTCTCGACCATCCCGGTCTACACACGCATCGTGCGCGGCAGTACGCTTTCGACCAAGCAGATGGATTACGTGCTTTCCGCTCACGCGATTGGCTGCCCGTCTGGTCGCATCATGCTGCGCCACATCCTGCCCAACGTTATGGCTCCCATCATCGTCATCACGACCAACGGTATCGCAGGCGCGATTGTGGCGGGCGCGGCACTGAGCTTTTTAGGGGTCGGTGCGCAGCCACCCACGCCAGAATGGGGCATTATGCTCAGCGATGGTCGGCAGTTCCTGCGCTCGGCTTCGTGGATTACGACGTTCCCCGGTCTGGCGATTATGCTGACCGTGCTGGCGATCAATCTGCTTGGCGACGGACTCCGTGACGTGCTCGATCCGCGTCTGCGTATTTAGGCTTACCACTGAAAGAAAGAGATCATGGCCCTATTGAACATTCTGATCGCCTCTTACCTCGAACCCGAATGGGTCGAACAGATTCGTCGCGAAGCCCCGGAAGTCGAAGTCGTCTATCGCCCTGATTTACTCGGCAAGCCGCGCTATATCGCCGACCACAACGGCCCGGTTCAGCGTACGCCTGAGCAGGATGCCGAATGGCGCGTGCTGCTGGCGCAAGCCGATGTTCTTTTCGATTTCGACCACACGCACCTCGATGATCTGCCTGAACTCGCGCCTAAAGTCCAATGGATTCAGTCCACCAGTTCCGGGATCGGTCAATTCGTCAAGCGCATGGGCTATGCTGAAAAAACCAACTGGATTTTGACGACCGCCAGCGGCGTCCACGCGCGACCGCTTGCTGAATTCGTTCTGATGTCGATGCTCTGGTTCGCTAAAGATTTCGAATATCTTCAGCGCGAGAAAACTGCCCATCACTGGGCGCGTTACTGCGCGGCAGAACTCGCCGGCAAAACCGTCGCGATTATCGGCCTGGGCAAAATTGGACGCGAGATTGCGAGGCTGGCAAAACCCTTCGAGATGCGTGTGATCGGCAATCGGCGCAGCGGCACAGAAACCGCTGTCGCCTATGTCGATCAGCTCTATGCGCCGAACGAACTCACGCCCCTGCTCACCCAGGCGAATTATCTGGTACTGTCCGTGCCGCATACCCCGCAAACCGAGGGACTGATCGGCGCGAAGGAAATCGCTCAACTCTCACAAGGCACGGTCGTGATCAACATCGCGCGCGGTCAGGTCATGGATTACCGTGCGCTGACCGAGGCGCTGAGTTCCGGTCATTTGCGCGGAGCAGCGCTCGACGTATTCGCCACCGAGCCACTCCCGCCTGACGATCCGCTCTGGGACATGCCCAATGTGATTATCAGCCCGCACTCCGCCAGCACTGCCGATAACGAGAATGCCAAAATCACGCGCCTGTTCTGCGATAATCTCAAACGCTTTATCGCAGGGACACCATTGCTCAACGTGCTCGATGTCGAGAAGTATTATTAGCTTAATGATGCTGGAGACTCACAAAAGGAGAACGTGTCATGTCTGCTCAAATGCTCAAAGAAGCCGTTGTCTGGGAAGCATATGCTGTCCCTACGACCGCTGCTTACGGCAGTTTGAAGGTACATATCGGTCGCGTAGGCAGCGGCTCACCTGTCGGTCTGCTGACCGCGAGTGTTCACGGCGACGAAGGCCCCTGGGGAACACGCGCTATCTCCAAATTGCTCGAAACTACACCGCTGAGCGATCTGAAAGGTTCGCTGCGCATTGTCCCGGTTACGAACCCGATGGCGATGGAAGCCGACAAGCGCAACTCATTTCTCGACGAACTTGACCTCAACAGCAGCTTCCCCGGCAGCGCAGCGGGTACGCATACGCAGCGCCTCGCTGCTGTGCTGGCAGAACATGCCGTCGATGGCGCGGATGTCGTGCTCGACGTGCATGGCGGCGGCAGTTGGAACGTCAACTGCTTCGTTTATCGCTTCCCCGGCAGCGAAGATGTTGCCGAGTGGATAGGCGCACCTTATGTCATCAACGGGCCAGACCGTCCGACCAGTCTGACGGGCTATGCGCGCTCCAAAGGGGCAAAAGGTGTCTGGATTGAGATGGGCGGACGCGGCGCGACAGAAGAAGACTGGGCGGATCGCATCGCGACCGGGCTGCGCCGCGCATTCGGCAAATCTGGCGTGATGACCGAGGCTAATCTGCCTGAAACCACGTCGATCATCGGCGGCATGACCACACCGATCCGCGTTTCGAGTCCCGGCCTGTACATGCCCGTCATGCGCGAGGGCGATCTCGGCAAAATCGTCGATCAGGGAACGATTATCGGCTATCTGCTCGACCCCGTGACGAATGATGTGCTTGAAACCCTGCGCACGCCTTACCCGAAATCAGCCCTGACACTGCTGCGCCCAACGCTCACACGCATCGAAGGTGGCGGACTCGCTGGAGCGTGCGCGGAAATCAAATCGTAGGAATTGGTCTGCGCAGAGGCATGATACATCGTGCCTCTGCGCTTGAATTACGTATACCCTCCAGCAGTTCGCAGCGCCTCTGAAAGCTGCCAGGCGTCGAAGCGCTGTCCGGTTCCGGTTTATCTACCACCTGTGGCGGACGAACGAGTGTCTAATCCAGCGCGGAAGCAGTGATGATGTCGTCCATTGCAACAACATCTGTGTAGAGCGTGCGCCAGAACAAATTTTTGATGAACAGTTCAAAAATCGGATGATTATCGGGGTCATAACCGCGCCGTGCTGAAGTTTAAACGACCAGTAGGCACCGAACGTTATTCTCTAAAAGTGATCTGTCGAAAGTAAGTTGTGAAATAGAAGGTCTCCGTAGGAGCGCACGGCCATGCGCCCCTACAAAAACTTACTCGTGTTTACTTAAATCGGCTCTTGTCCGCTTAATGTTTGTTCAACGGACTTCCAACGCGCAATGATTTGATCATCAATCGCTGCATCCGTCGCTCCAACCGGTTTACGATTTAGTTCCAGCCAGCGAACTGCTCGCTTGACCCCTTCGATCCAGGAGATCGTGTAGCGAAATCCCAGATCGTCATGGGCGGCGCTATTGTCGAAAATGTTGTTGTACTGGAAATTGTCGGCAACACTGGCGGCTCGGTCGGGCACCATTTTAACCAGCGTGTCGGTTGGAATGTGGATAAAAGTCGGTGGCGGTGCGCCCAGCGCCTGCGCAACGCCCTGATGATACTGATCCCAGGTCATCCATTCTTCACCCGTCGTATGGTAAGACCTGCCCAGCGCCTTGTGATTTCCGACAGCTCCGACAAATGCGCGTGCCACATCGTCAATGTGACACGCCACCCACAGCGAACTGCCATCGCCATGCACAATGATCGGCTTTCCCTGACGAATACGCTCCAAATACCCCGCGCCTGACCCAACCGGGTAGAGAACGCCTCGGCTCTCGCCATAGGTGTAGGCCGGGCGGATAATGGTCAGCGGGAAATCGCCATTCGCATGTGCAGTGAGCAGTGTTTCCTCACAGATGACCTTATTGCTGCTGTAGCTGTTTAACCCACCGTAGCTTTCGGCTTCGGTATAGGGATAGTGTGTGGCAGGTTTGCGATAGACATCCACCGTGCTGCAAAAGATGAATTGTCCAATTTGTCCCTTGAAGGCGCGAACAGCGCTTTCGGCATCTTCCGGCGCATAGCCGACCATATCAATCACGCAGTCGAACAGTCCCGCGTCGCGCATCTGGTTTTCAAAGCTGGCGTACTGCTGGCGGTCACCCGTGATGACTTTTGTGCCTGTCGGCACGCGCGAGGGAGTCGACCCGCGATTATACAGCGTCACATCATCCCCGCGTTCGAGCAGGAAGTGCGTAAGCGGCGTGCTGATCAATCCCGTTCCGCCGATGATCAGAATCTTCATGGTTGTTCTCCTTGCGCGCTAGGCAGCGAGAGCGTCCGTCCCAGCAGCAGCACCCAATCCCCCGGCGCGGGGGTGGTGAAATGTCCACCATCGAGCGAAGCAGCCTGACGTCCGCCGCTGCGTGGGTCAAACCAAACTGCCGATAAGTCGTCAGTCAAGCCGTCCAGCTTCAGGCGAAACTCCCGATCTTCAGGGATATACGCCACGATAAGATCGTCCTCAGTCGATTTCGAGACCGCGATAAAACGCCGCTTGGCCTCGTCGCCGGGTTGATTGACGAGCAGTTCCGGAGCAGGCAGCAAGCGCCACCACTGAATCGATTCAAACAGTTCACTGATATGGCGCACCTGTTCCGCGCCGGGCATGAGCAGCGCTTGCTGCCAGGGGAGGGGAATACCCGTGTTGGGATGCGCTGCGGGCGGCGTTGTGCCATCATCCCAGCCCCAGATGCCGTGTCCGCCGTAGGTGACACCCGCCGTCGGCGCGACCAGCAGACTCCAGTAAAGCGCGCGTCGGGTCATATCAGCAGAGATGCGCTGTTTACTCTGGTAGGAGATGTGATTTTCGTAAGGCGGTTCCAGATTAATCAAGACTCGTGCGGGCGGCTGTTTCCAATCGGTCGCCGGTGGGCCGCAGACCAGCCAGTCGAGGGTATTTTCATCGTCGCCGTGTCCGCTTTGGTAGCCCAGAATATCAAGCCAGTCCTCGTGACGAAATTCATCACCGTTCCACTGCATTCCGCCCGGATGCAACGAGACCGGAGCATGAGGCTGATCGCCAAAGATACCACGCCCGATTCGCTGCCAGCGCGCCGCCTTTTCACCTCGATAATCGCCATCGCCAGGCAAAATCCAGACGACGGGATAAGCCGACCAGCGCGCCACCAGGTAGCGACCAAGCAGGATCGCTTGATCTTCCGGCAAACTATAACCCGGATCGACTTGATTTTCTTCGGGGCTGCGCCACTCGGCTGCCCACAACATGACGGGGACACTCAGCAGCCCGACCTGTATCATCGCCGCGACGCGCTCATCAAGTCGTTGAAAGAAAGCCGGATTGACAGCAATCCGGTCAAGCTCGGTGTAAGCGAGATCGCCGTTCAAATCACCCTGAGGTGAGGCAAGCCACTGAGTATCGACCCACTGCACCACCGAGAACTTCTGCCGGACACGCTCATGCAGGTAGAGCGCCCATTCGTCGGGCGTCGAACGGAGCGGCCCGTTCCAGGCAGTATCGCCCAGCCATAAAAACGGTGTGCCGTCGGTATGAACCAGATAGCGCCGATTGTCCGACAGCCGCACGCCGCCATGCTGCTGAAAGCGCGTCGATCCGCTGGGCTGACCACAGGAGAAGCGGCCTGACTGTCCATGCAAACCGTGATTACCGGCATCCGAGCAGGTTGTTTGGTAGCTCCACGCCCCAGTCTCATCGGGCGCGAAGCGAACGCGCCAGATCATGCCGCCATCCCAGAAGCCATCGACTGCGCGCTGCTGACCAGACGGTGACGTGAAGGTGACTGTTAAGCGAATATCCTGAAAAGGATTGGCGTAAACTTTCTCGCTGGCAAACTGGTGTTCGAAGCACCACCAGCGGGGTACAGCGTCGTGTATCCTATCCGTCATGGTTTTCCATTCGTTTAGCGAGCCGCTTGCCCCTGCTCCATAAGTGAGCAGGGGCAGCGGTTGATGTGGTCATTGTGCGTTATGACTGGGTGGCTTTCCAGGCGTCGATCTGTTTCTGGAGTTCGGCAGCAATCGTGTCGATTCCAGCCGCTTTAATCTGATCCTGGCACTGCTGCAAGCCGGGGTCAACATCGACCAAGCCTTTATCGACCGGATCGCAGTATTGTTTGGCTACGGTCGAAAGCTGGGCGATCTCATTCTGAATCGGCGTTAAATCGGGCACAAATCCCAGAATAGGCGACAAAATGGCATCTTTCAGGGCAGCGGAATCTTTGTCGAGAACCCCAATATCGTCCGGGGTCGTCAGATAGACCAGGCGCTTGTCGCCAAACTGCCAGTAGGTGTTCGGGTTCCAGGCGACAGTGTTGCCATCGACACCCTCCGGGTAGCCAACAATCTTATTGGCTTCGTCTTTCCAGACCCAATCCTTGCCTTCGATGCCAAAGTTGAACAGGTTCAGCAGATCGACATTGGTGTTCATCGCTTCAATGAATTTGACCGCTTCGGTCGGATGCTGAGACACCGCGCAAACCCCATAGACCGAGCCAAGTATACTGCCTGTCTGCACCACCGGCTTGTCCTGGAAGAAAGCGGTGTAAACCGGCACGCCATTCCACTCGTTGGCCGCCATCGCCTTGGTTGACCAGTTGCCGCCGAAAGGAACTTCAAAGGCCGCGAACTTCAACTGTGAACGCAGGGCGATCATTTCCGAGTCAATCGGCGGCGTCTTGAGGAAATAGCCCTTGTTGTACCAGCGCCGCGCCAGTTCCGCCGCCTGCCGATATTCGGGCGTAAAGGCAACCGGGACTACTTTTAACGTGGGATCATCCAGCTTGACGCCCACCATACCGCGTGAGCCGGGCGCGCCAATCGCCTCACTAATCGGGTCATAGCCATAATAGTTCGGCCACCACTGCCGCCCCCAGTAGGGATCGCTGGAAACCAGTGGGATGACATTGCCATTTTCACCCTTGAGGACGGCGTCAAAGAAGGGTTCAAAGTCTTCGGGGCTTTTGGCACTCTGCCAGTCAAAATTATACTTCTCGGTCAAGTCCCCCCGTATCCAGAAAGCCGCCCGCGATACGCCGCCCTGAAAAACCGGCGCACCGTAGGTCATGCCATTCTGCTTGACGGCATTCCAGGCATCCGCCGGGAAGTCACTCATGACCGTTGGCGCGTACTGCTGAAGCAGGTCGCCAATGTCCATCAAACCACCGGTAGCAACGGCTGGCGCAAACGGGATGAACTGGCTGAACGACATCAAATCGCATTGATCGCCGGAATTCAGGATCAGTGTGCCTTTGGTCGGAGCGTCCGTGAACGAGAGCGGGTGCAGCTTGATCTTCGCCCCAATTTCCGGCACCAGAATAGCATTGGCAGCATCTTCAACCGCCGCGAGTTCCTCCGGCTTATAGGCAAAGGCAACAAAGTAGTAGTCAAGCGTCGGGACTTCCTGCGCAATCGCGCCGACCGACGGAAGAACGATCAACAGCAGCAGGACGAAAACAATCCATTTGTGCAAAGAACGGTTTCTGAACATTATCCAGAGTCTCCTTCTCTAAAATTTCCTTGAAAAAAGATCAATTGAGTGACTAGCTCAGTTTCACCTCCTTCACGTCTTGGATTAGTCACCTTTGATACTTCCCAGGGTGATCCCGCGCACGAAATATTTCTGAACGAACAGGAAGGCAAACACGATGGGGCCGATAGCGATCACTGCCATCGCCATCGTCACGGAAAGATGCGGCACGGGCTGTCCCGTTTGTACAGCCAAATCGTTGAGCATTTGCGTATTGACCAGCAGGCGATAGAGCGTGAATTGCAGCGGAAAAAGCCGCTGGTTTTCGATAAACAGCAGCGCCTGATACATATCGTTCCAGTATTGGAGCATGGTGAACAGGCCGACCGTTGCCAGTGCAGGTGTGGAGAGCGGCACGACGATTTGAAAGAAAATGCGCCACTCGCCTGCCCCATCGACTTTCGCCGCGTCGAATAAATCGCGCGGCAGGCCGGAAAAGTATGTGCGCAGCAGCAGCACATAAAATGGCGAAACCAGATAAGGCAGAATTAACGCCCAGAGCGTGTCTTTGACGCCGAGGACGCGGCTCATGTTGATGTAGTAGGGAACGAGTCCCCCATTGAACAGCATCGTGAAAAAGACGACGAACGTTACCACCAGGCGCAGCTTGAATTCGCGCCGCGAGAGGGCGTAAGCGAGCATTGCCATGAATAACACGCCAATCACCGTCCCGACCGCCGTCACAATAATCGAAACCGTGTAGGCGTTCAACAGAATCGAGGGATCATTCCAGAGCCAGCGATAGGCATCGAGGCTGAACTTCGGTGGGATGATCTGATAGCCGGTATTGACCAGCGTTGACTCTTCCGTAAACGACCCCGACACAATCATCAGCAGTGGGATCATCCAGATGACGCAGACCACGCCAATAAAAATCAGGATGATGCGGTGAATGAGGCGGGTGCGGGCTTTGTAATCGAGCGTCATCGTCGCATCCTCCCTCGCCTAGAACAGCGCCTGTTCGCGGTTGATGTGACGGACGAGGGCATTGGCGAACAAGACCAGAATCAGCCCCATTACGGCCTGAAAGAATCCTGCTGCCGAGGCGAGGTTGAAGTTGCCGACGGAGGCTAGCGAGCGATAAACGAAGGTGTCAATCACATTGACGGTTGGCAGCAGCATACTGGAGTCGCGCGTCACGTTCCAGATGAAGTCGAAATTGGCGAAGAAGATGCGCCCGATTGCCAGCAGCACGTTGATAATCACCAGCGGCTGAATCAGCGGTAGGCTGATGTAGCGAGCTTCCTGAAGTCGATTTGCGCCGTCGATGCGAGCGGCTTCATAGTATTCGGGGTTGATGTTGAGCATCCCAGCCAGATAGATGATCGTGAAATAGCCGAGTCCCTTCCAGACGCTGAGAAAGACAAGAATGGCATACCAGTACTGGGGCGAGGCATACCAGTTGACCGGGTTTTGTCCCAACGACTTGAGCAAGGCATTGACAGACCCCGTATCCGAGTTCAGGAAAGCGTAGGTAAAGAACCCGACCAGTACCCACGAGACGAAATGGGGAAAGAACAGGATGGATTGATAAATCTTGGCGAAATAGGTGTGGTAAATCTCGTTCATCAACAGCGACATGGTCAGTGAGCACACCTGCGCCGCGACGATGAACAGCGCATTCAGGACAACGGTATTGCGAATAATCTCCCAGGCAATCCCCGATGTGAGCAGAAATTGAAAGTTATTCAACCCAACCCAGTCACTGCCCCACACGCCTTTAGCGACCCGGTAATTCTTGAAGGCCAGTACAATACCGGGCATCGGCATGTAGCTGATGATGAATACCACAATCAAAGCGGGGATACACATCAGCAGCAGAACACGGTTTTTGCGGATGTCATAGACGAAGCTGCTCAGAATATTGAGCAGGCGGGTCAGCAGATTGTCGGATGTCGGCGCTGTAAGCATTTTGGCAAAGCTGGAATTTGTCTTTTGAATCATAAAAACAACTCTTGAATGTTTATTGAGCACATCTTAAACAATCTCCGTTGGCTGGAACTTGTTTTTTAAATACTCTCGATTGACTTTTTTCTATCCGTCGTCCATGAATAACATCCGGTCTGCGGCTTATTCATGAATGCGGCGCGCGTATTCGCCGGGGGTGCAGCCCATACGGCGCTTGAAAAGACGGCTAAAATAGCTGGGGTTGTAGCCAAGCGCGACACAGACATCCATCACCGACATTTGGGTGCGTCCCAGGTAATGTTTGGCGCGCTCGATGCGTAAGTCGATCAGGTAGTCAATCGGATTACGACCGATTTGTTCGGAGAAAATGATGCCGAAATAGGTCGGGTTGAGCGCGACGGCCTGTGCGACCTCGCCAACGCTGACCGGCGCTTCCAGGTTGTCCTGCATAAAGTCGATGGCTTTGCGCACGATCTCACGATGGTCAGTGCCGCGCACACCGTCGAGTTCGCTCTCCAGCTTCAGATTGCGATGGGCAAGGTTGGCAATCGTGTTGGCAATCATGCCCATCAGCGTTGCCGCTCCGTCAAGCTGCTCCAGGGACATGCGCGGTGAGCGCTCAATGCTGGCAGCGTAACTGCGCCAGGCGATATGATGCTCGCGGGCATAATGACGATGCCAATCCTGATCAAACTGGTCTCTGATAATGACCTGATGGCTGGCGATTTCGCCGAGCACCTGCTGATCGACGATGATCGGTGCGACCGCCTGCCCTATCGAATTGTGAAAGCTGATGCGCACGTAAGGCTCACGCGGAACCAGCGTTCCTTCGTCTGGGTATTGCAGCCGATTCCAGTTATCCCAGCCAATCGAATCGCCGATGAGCTGCCAGAGTTCCGGCTCGCCCAGATAGTTGTGGCTGAGGTGCTTCCACCAGCGAGCATAGCGTTTCGGGTCAAGATAGTGATCCATATAGGCGACATACACCGCCAGCCCGGTCAGCTTGACCATGCTTTCAGAGATGTCCCAGATGGTCTGCGGCGGGATCAGCCGGAAGATGTACGGCAGCGGTGGCGCTGGCAGTGAGGCCGGATTCCAGCGTGAAAGATCACGCTCATAGACCGCGAGATGCGCCAGCGAGGTGAACTGCGCCAGCCCACCCGGCTTGCCAATGATCCGCACAGCCTCAGTTGTGACCTCATTAAAGGTCAGGGCGTGGGATTGGTACGGAAGCCGTCCGAGGGGTTCGTCGTCAAAGGGGTACGGCGGCGCGATCTCGAACGCGCTGACAGGCTGCCAACCACTTCCTTCATCCCAGTATTCGACGTGGAGCGATACCCACCAGCCACCATCTCGGTTTGGGCATTCCATCGTCATTTCGATGCAGTTGCAGGTTATGGCTTGCGGGAAGTGAATCGCGTACCAGTCAGGTTTATGAGCGATATTATGACCATCATAGGTATCGTAGGTCTTGTCCCGATAGCGCAGAAATGCAGAGAGCGGCTGACCGTCGAGAAACGCTGGTGGATCGCTCAACAGGACATTCGGGTTACGCGAGGCTCTCCCCGTCGGATGATCAACGGAGACTTCGACCCGTACTCCCGGTCGTGCCGCCAGGTTTTCTTCCGATGCTGTGAAGGTTTCCATCATTTGAATACAGTCTGATTCTCTGGCAAAAAGGGCTTAGAACAACACAGGCTGTCTCGACGCTGCCGAGTCATAGGCGGCGCGCACGAGCGTCGCCGTCTTGAGGTTGTCAGCGCCAGTTGTTTCGGCGATCTTTTCCCCCGTGAGATGCGCGAGCAGATCGGCCTGAGCATCGACGATGCTGGAATGCACCAGATCGTAAGCCGGGTCTGCCCAGGCGTAATGTTTCGGTGGAAAGCGCCTGATGCAGGTGCCATCTGCCGTCGTTTCGCGGATCGTGTAGTCAGGGCCGAGTTCCAGAAAGCCCTGGTCGCCTTCGATGTAAACGTAGGTCTGCGGAAAACGCTCGATTTCCGTGCGGCTGGCGTAGCTCATCTCGCAGATGACACTCACGCCATCCCCCATCTGCATCATCACGGTTGCCACATCTTCGCCTTTGATGTCGGGATGCACCCGCGTCGTGTGACAGTAGAGGCTGCTGGCTTCGCCAAACAGAAACCGCGCCGTGTCAAGGATGTGGCTGCCGATGTCGGTCAGAATGAATTGATCGAGTTCTTTCAGAAATGGCTGATTCTCAAAGACAGGAAAGCTGTTGCAGTAATGCACCCGCGCCCGAAACACCCTGCCGATTCGCCCTTCGTTGAGGGTGCGTTTCAACTGTCGGATCGGACGCTGCCAGCGCCAGTTTTCGTTGATGAGAAGCTGCACCCCCGCCTGCTGGCAGCTTTGCACCATCGCCTGCGCTTCCTCCAGCGATGCCGCCATCGGCTTTTGGCAGACAACGTTCAAATGGCGCTCGGCAGCCATCTGCGTGAGGCTGGCGTGCGTGCCCACGTCGGTGATGATGTCCACGAAGTCGAGCCTTTCGTGGTCGAGCAGCGCTTCAGGGCTATCGTAGATCGCCGAAATGCCGAACGCCTGCGCCAGTACATCCGCTTTAGCGCGTGTCCGGTTGTAAAGCGCGACACATTCCAACCCCGCAAGTTCCATCCATCCGGCAAGCTGAAAGCTTGCCCAGAAACCCGTTCCCAGAATCGCAAAGCGTAATTTGTCCACCATTTCCTGTACTCAAATCAATGTCCGTAAATAAGAAAGACTTTCCCGCACCCAGGCATCTTCTTTCGAGATCGTCTGAATCACTTCAGCTTCAGGCGGCGGCCAGGTTTCCAGAATCGTGTTCGGGTCGCGCCCGAAGTCGCGCAGTCTGCCCAGCAGCCAGGGAATATCGAGCATCCCCTGCCCAGCAGGCGTCCCTTCAACTTCGAAGCCGAGCAGGTGTCGATGCCGGTGGATGGTGAAATCCTTGACGTGCAGGTTGACCACATACGGGCCTAAAGTCTCCACGACGACCTCAGCACCTTCCCCCGCACCCAATGAGTTCACCGTATCCAGACAGATGCCAAGGTTGGGGCTGTTGATGTGCTGAAGCACAGCCACGAGCGTGCGCACCTTGAAGCGATCATGATTCTCTATCGCCAGCACAACGTCGGCGCGTTCAAATTCCGGCATCAGCGGGCGCAGCGTTGCGATCACAGTTTCAGGGGACGGATGATGCTCAGCCGTGTCAATCACCACGCGCAGGATGGGCGATCCGAACTGCTGCGCGAGCGCCAGATAGCGGCGCAAATGCTCCGGCGCAATCCCGCGCGTCCCAACTTCGACCGCAAGGCCGAGCCTTTGCGTTTCCCGCAGCAGCCGCTCGATTTCTGCTTCGCTCAACCGATCCAGCGGCAGATTATCCGCCATCTGGACGACGCGCACCCCCAGCGCAGCCGCTCGCTGCGCGAAAGCGACAGCGTCCATCGGCTGCGGCGGTGGATAGCCCGGAATCCCAATTGCCCAGGCGTAAGCGTAAGACCCCAATCCAAGCTGCATCACATCACCGGACGGCAGTGCCTTCAGTGATCGAGCGCACTTCCCGCATGATGTTGTCCGGCTCGAACACCCGCTTCCAATCCGGCTGGAAAAGCTGCTCCGCACCGCGTTTGGCAGCCAGCTTCGCGCCGTCGGAGAACTGCGCATTGAGGAAGCCAAACAGGATGGCAATGTCAATATTGATATGACCAAGCAGAAAATCGCGGGCAGCTTCCGGCGGCACACCGTGCCGAATCGCCTCGTCCATCGCGTCGCGGATCATCTGCATACAGGCAATCGTCACCGTTTCGACCAGCGCTGGTTCAAGGATTGCCATTTGCTCGACGGTGATGTGATGCGCGTTCATGACTGGCGCGAACATTTTGCGCGCAATCTCCTCGCCCAGCACATAATCAGCTTCCGTCCCCTGCATCAACGCGCAGACGATGTTCTGCTTGGCGATCCCGCCGAAATAATCGCTGCGGGCGTCGGGCGTGGTTTCGTCGTTGTAGACTGGCGGATGACACGGGTGAGTGATGAAGTAGCTGATGTCAGCGCGCGGCGGGAGCTTGCCGCTGTGCGGCGCGGCAGGATCAAGCCCGATGACGAGTGCGCCCCTTTTCAGCCCAGGCACAATTTCTGCCGCGATTTTGCCGATAAACAAATCGGGTACAGCGAGGATGACCACATCAGCCGCTTCGACCGCCGCCGCTGGCGCTGTCGGGGTCAAGCCATTGGCGCGCAGACGCGCCTCGCCTGTCTCGCCCGCTTCGACGAACAGAGTTTGATAACTGGGGTCGGCCTTCAGCAGCCGCGCGATCCGTGCGCCAATTTTGCCTGCCGCGCCGAATAAAGCAATCGTCGTCATTGTTACGCTCCTTTAGCGTGTAATCATTCTCATATCGAGCTTCGCCACTGCATATGGCGCGAGTTCCAGTTGTAAATGGTCATGCTCAAGCGCGAACCGCTCGCCTGCCTGCGTGCGGAATATTTCGGGTGATTGAGTGGCAAGTTCAGCGTTATGTTCGTTCAGCCGCCGCACTGTCACCTCGCCATGCAGGCCGCGCAAATCAATGTGCTGTACCGCTGACGTGAAATTGGCGAGCAAAACGCGAACACGCTCGCCGAGGCGCAGCGCCAAGCCATCGATTGTCAGCGGATCGCTTGACCAGGCGCGCAGCACTTCAGCGTCCGCAAACTCGCCGACATCTGCCAGCACGTGAAACAGCGGAAATACCTCGCTGGGATGAGCAGGGAACGGCGCAGAACGAGCGGGCAGATTTTCACACTCCATCACCCCCAGCCAGCCCGTCGTCTGGTAATAAGTGATGCGTTCCGCGCCGCCCTCGCTTAAATACTTAAGACTGCCGAGCGTCCAGCCTGCACCCAAAAGCGACATTTGCCGCACATCCACCTGAGCAGGCAGTTCGCCGGGACGCGGATCGTCGGGCGGGCGCGTCGCTGCCGGGTTGTAGCGCAGCTTCAACGTCACCGGGCTGATCATCACGCCCCTGCCGTCGCTGAAGCTGCCTGCGCTCGCCACCGTCACCGCCTGCGCTGCCAGATTCTCAATCAGCGAAGCATCGTCGAAGGCGTGTACCTGCGGGTTCATGGAATAAGTGAGCAGGTCAAGGCCGTCGAGCGCCGGGCGCTCGCGGTTCAGTTGAGCGAAAAAGGCGTCGGTTCCACCAGCGAAGCGGGCTGAAACGTCGTAGCTGACGAGACGCTGCCGAGCGAGTGCGGCAATCCCGTCGGGTGTCGTGTTATGACCATCCTGAAACAGCAGCCAGACCGCAATCTTCGGCTTTTGCGTATCCAATAGCTGCCGCAGCGCCGCGAGATCCGTTTCTGGCGTTGCGGTCAGGTGCAGTGCCACTTCTAAAGCGACGTTCAGACGATGCGCCTCGTCCATCGTCTGTGCGAAACGCTCCCGCCAATCGGCAAGGCGAAAGTGAACATCCGCACGCAGATGCGCCAGCCGAAGCAGCCGCAAGCGTTCGACTTCGCGGTCGGTCAGGGGCTGTTCATGATCAGCGCTCGATAATCCGATGGCAGGCAGCTTGCCCGCGACCTTGTCCGTCACCGTAAAGCGGAGTGTCGTTCCCGGCGCATTCGGAAGCGGCTGAGCGTCACCGATCAGGCGCAGCGTCACCGACTGCTCAATCGTCGTCCCGGCAGCAACTTCGACCGGAATAGGCAGATCAAGCGGCGTGCCATAAGTTTTATAGGAAGCGTCCGTCCAGTTGCGCTGATCTTCCATCTCGAAGATTTCGCCGCCGAAGCGTACAACCGCCTGCCGCCCATTGGAGATTTCATGGCTGATCGCGCGCATATTCCGAAACGGCTGATGTGGCGCGATTTCGACCGGGAACACGCGCTCGGTTACGCTGCCATCGACGTGTTCAATGCTGCACCGCATCCCCGCGCACGACATCGGATGCAGCACACAAAAGCCGATCCGGTTGCGAAGAAAAGACGATTGCGCCGCTCCATCCATCAGGAAGGTGAGACTGCTGTCAGCCCCACCGAGAATCGTCCCCTGCCAGGTAAAATGAATCGCGTCCTGATGGTGTGCGGCTCGGTAGCGAATAGAGAAAGCGTTCGCCTGAATCGAGAGGTCTTCGACGCTGATTTGGGCGGGTATCGTGTTCCAGTTCGGATCGCGCACAGCCACGTAGATGCGGCGCAGCACTTCGTGTTCGCCAAATTTGATCGAGCGTAAATCGCCGCTTGCTTCGTAGCGCATGGTCAGGTCGCCTGCCTTCAGCGTGATCGCTGGTGCAGGCAGCATCTCTTGACCGTTATAAAGTATCCACTGGCGTTTTGAGTTCATCATCCCCAAAGAATTTGCATATTGTATACAAAATAGATCATTGTTTTGAGCGGGTTGAGCTTTCCCTAGCGTTTCATGACACCACGTTTACACTCACCGGAAACACGCAGGTTGATCTGCTCGTTGAGCGCCATCAGACGCGCCAAATCATGAGCTTTGTAGGCTTCCACAATCCCTGTGTGATCCTGTATCGACTGATACTCGTCGTAATTGGGAATCGCTTCCGCGCGCAGGTACAGCACCGCCGCGATTTGGGCGACAATTTCCATCCAGTTGCCAATCAGCAGCCGATGCTTACTCTTGGCAACAAGATATTCGTGAAATGCCATATCAATCGCGCGGACTTGTTTGAAGTCACTGCGTTCGATGGCGCTGCGCTGGTTTGCAATCGCTGTATACAGATAATGATAATCACTCGCATCAAGCTGATCGATAATGAGCTTGCCTGCGAGATTCTCCAGCGCCACGCGCATGGAAAAGATTTCGTCCACGTCCTGTTCGCTGAACGCCCGCACAAAGCAGCCGCGATTCGGGGCAGCGATGACTAAGCCTTCGCGCTCAAGCAAAATCAGCGCCTCCCGAATCGGTGTCCGGCTGACGCCAAGCTGTTCCGTCAGCGTAACTTCGGTGAGATGGTCATTCGGCTTGATGCGGCCTTCAATGATGGCAGTCCGAATTTGCTGCACAACTTGTTCCCGCAGGTTCGTCGGGCGGATTTGAGCGAGCACCAGGTTTTCCATGTTTTCCCCAATCACGAAACAAATGTATATTGTATACAATTATTTGTCAACTTTTGCTCTTGTCACGCCTATGGCGCGGATGTCGATGTGTCGGAATTCTCGCCTTGATAGCGATTCCGGTATTCGGTCGGAGAAACGCCGAGCAGGCGTTTGAACGCTTTACTGAACGAATAAGGCGACGCATAACCCAAACGCTCGGCAATGACATCGATTTTTTCCTGCCGGTTTTCTCTAAGCCGCTGAGCTGCGAGCTGCATCCGCCAGCGCGTCATATACTGCATCGGCGATTCGCCGACCAGCGCCGTGAATTGATTCGCCAGCGCTGAACGTGACATATGAACCGTCGCCGCCAGGCTCTCGACAGTCCACTTTATTTGCGGCTCTCGATGAATATGGCCCAGGACTTCGCCAATCTGGGGATGATAAAGCGCTCCGAACCAACCACTATGCTCAAAACCTTGATGCACAATCCAGTAACGGATGACCATAATGAACAGAATATCCATCAGACGGCTGACCACCGTAGCTTTGCCCGGATAGTCATGCCTGCTCTCAAAAGCAATTTGTTCCAGTGGAGCCGCCAGCCATTCGACTGACCTGCCTTCTTGCGCCTGAATGTGAATAAACGGGGGCAGCATCGAAAATAGCGGGGAAATTGCATTCTGGTCGGTGCGGAACTCTCCACAAATCAGCGTTGCTACCTCGCCATTGGCGCTGCCCGGCGGCTCAACACGACCATCCTCGCTGCGGTAAGCGAGCAAATTCTGAAGCGGTACTGCCGCTGTACGGGGATTATCGAGCAGTTCATAGTGCGCAGTATTCGAAAGCACAATCAAATCGCCGCGCCGCAGCACAATCGGTTCGGTCTGGTCAGGCAAACGCAGCCAGCACTGCCCTTCATCGACGACATGAAATGCAGCGCCATTGGTCGCTGCCAGCGCGATTCCCCAGGGCGCGCGTAAATGCAAATAATGCATAACGACAGGTTCTAATCGCAAAACTTCTAAGACATTGGTGAGCGCATCCATGTTCCATCCTTAGAGCCGCAGACATCAATCCGCGTGTTCCAGCTATTCATTCGTCCGCCTTCCTTTCATACCCTTACTGTATCGACAGCAACACGAAAGGAAGAAGTTTCTTATGCTGCGCAGAATTGTTCTTGCATGAGTGGGGTTTTTGTTCGTAGGCGTTTCGATGATCAGCTCACAATGGAAACCTACAGGGATACGGTTGTGAAAGTCATCGATCAACAACAGCAGCCGGTTATTCTGGTCGGACACAGTTTTGGCGGCATGGTGATTTCGTCAGTCGCGGAGGCTGTTCCTGACAAGATTCAAATGCTGGTCTATCTGGCGGCATACGTGCCGCAGAGTGGCGATAATTTGCTCACACTGTCTTCGCTTGACCATTACAGTGCGTGGAATTTGGCGGCGCTTCGACCATCGGCAAAATTCCTCCCGCTTATCGCTCTAAGGTGATCGGAATGGTTGTGTTATGCCGGGCTGGCAGCAGGCGGTGTGCGCACTCGTCACCGCTGGCAAGGCTGCCGGATCGTTGAGTTGACCGAACGTCTCAGCCCGTTCTCGATCCGGTTGACAGGTCAAATCACCCCTTCAGCCCCGTCGTCGCAATCCCCTCCGTAAATTGCCGCTGCGTGAAAAAATACAGCACCAAAATCGGAATCAGCATGATGACCGAGGCCGCCATTTGCAAATGAAGCTCGGTCGGCGCGTCGGACTGGACGAATTTGGTCAGGCCGACAGCAACAGGCCGCCAATCGTCCGTTTGCGTAAGCAGCAGCGGCCACAGCAGCGAATTCCACGAGCCGATGAAGCCAAACGTAATCGAGGTCATGATCGGCGCTTGCGAGAGCGGAACGACAACCGAGCGCAAAAAGCGGAAATGCCCCGCCCCGTCAATGCGCGCGGCATCCCACAAATCTTCCGGGATTTGCAGGAAGAACTGGCGCAGCAGAAAAATCGTGAAAGGCGTCGCCATAAACGGAATCGTCAGCGACGGCCAGTTGTTGAACCAGGGGAGGCCGAACAGGTTGTCGCTTAAGCGGCCTAGCCAGATCACAGTCAGATAGTTGGGGATGAAACGCGCGACTTCCGGGATCATAATCGTCGCCAGCATCATCGCAAACAGAAAGTTACGCCCCAGGAAGCGCATTCGCGCGAAGGCGTAAGCCGCCGGGATGCAAAAGGCCAACTGCCCTGTGAGCGTGATCACCGTGATGCGCGCGCTGTTCCACATGAACTGGCTGAAATTAGCACGATTCCAGGCGTCAATATAATTCGTGAAGCGCAGCGCGCCGGGCAGCAGTTGACCGAAAGTCACTTCCTGAAGGCTCATCAGCGAGGCGCTCAGCATCCACAGCAGCGGAAAGATCATCAGCAGCACGCCGAGAATCAGAACGCTGTAGGTGAATATTTTCCCCCAGGGAAGCGGATGTCCGGGGTTATTCTCGCGCTGTCCAACACGAACCATTTCAGCCATAGAAAACCTTGCTCCCGGCAATCCGGTTCTGAAAGACGGTCAGCAGCAGAATCACGGCAAACAGCACAAAAGCGACAGCCGAACCGTAGCCAAGATTGGGATCAGTATTCTGCACCGTCTGGAAAATGTAGACACCCAGCGTATCGACCGAGCGCTGCGAGGCGGGTGTGCGCATGATCCAGATTTGCGTGAAAGCCTGAAACGTGCCAATCACGGCGATCAGCGAGAGAAAGAAGGTCGTTGGCGAGAGCAGTGGCAGCGTGATGTAACGAAAAATCGACCAGCTTGTCGCGCCATCAATGCGCGCGGCTTCGTACAATTCCGCCGAAACATTCCCTAATCCCGCCAGAAAAATAACCGCATCATAACCAATATACGTCCAGGTGGTGTAAAGCATAATCACGATCAGCGCGAGGCTTGGGCCGACCAGCACGCTCGGCGTTTGCGGGCCGAAAATCAACTGGAAGATGCCGGTTGGCTCGGTGATCCACTTCTGTACCGGGATGCCGAAGAACTGAAGGGCATGGTTCGCCAGCGATGACGGGCGGAATGAAAAAATCAGGTTGAAGACAATCGAGGTGGCGACGAAGGGCATAATGTAAGGCAGGAAGTAGACGACGCGGAAGAATGATTTGCCTTTGATGTTCTGAAACAGCAGATAGGCCAGCCCCAGCCCAATCGCCAACTGGAACGGCACGGTTCCGGCGGCAAACATCAGCGTGATATTGAAGCCCGTCAGCACCTGTGGGTCAGCATCAGCCAGCGCGCGCGGCAGTTCGACCGCCAGCGCGTAGCCGCCGACGACGAGAAACGCTGCTGCCAAAGCGCCAACGATAAACCGTCGATCCCCATCCTGCTTGAGCGCGCGCTGCCACAGGACATAAGCGGCGGCAATCAGCGCGACCCCCGCGCTGATGAAGATCACCTGCGACCAGATCGGCAGCGTTTCGCCGTTGGCCTGTGCCGCAGCGGTCGCGGCCTGAATCGCGCTTACGGTCGCTTGCAGCAGCAGCAGCCCAACAGCAGCAGAGAGAGCAGAGGTTACACCCCACATCCAGTAGCTGGCGCGAAGTTCAGCCCGCACGAGGCGAAACCAGACGAAGGAGACGATCAGCGCCGCAATGGCGGCAGCCAGAAACGGATTTCCGGCAGCGACGGCCTCAGGGGTCTGGAAACTGGCGAAAAGAGTGTTCACGAATAAACCCTGCGTATGTTCTTGACCGCGTAGCTGCTGGGGAATATTCAGGATGATCGGCAGCAGAATCGTGAACCAGTTGATGAACAGAAGCACTGCCGCGCTGCCGAATGCGCCGGGGATCAGCGCGGACAAGGCGCGCAGTCGTTGATCGCCCTGCTGTACCATCCGGCGCAGGGTCAGCAGTGCGTAGACCAGCGCGCCCAGCGCCAGCCAGAAAAACAGGACGTAAGCCAGGTTGTCGAGCGCCTGAACGTAATTGCTCAGCCCCAGAAAATCACCGGGGAAACGCCGCCAGCGATGCAGGCTCACGAAAAAAGCAAACCCGACCGGAAAAATCCCGAAGACGAAAATGAGGATCAGCGCAGGGGCAAGAAAAACATAGGCCGTCAGGCTTTCCTGAAGCGCCCGCCCCTTGCGGGAATTAAATATCCGGCGCGTCTTCAGAAGCCCGTCAAAACGAGAGAAGGTCGCCATCACGCTCCAATGGTCTCAACACGGCAGACTGCGCGGTATTGTAGTCGATTGTCGAAGGGGATCAAAATACCCGGCGCAATACTTGATCGAACCTTAAAATAAATCGTCGTTTCTTAAAATGACTTTAAGTGCTTCATCTGATAAATCATGCAGTTTTGTCTTTCTCCCCTCTCCCCGCTTGCGTGGGAGAGGGGTCGGGGGAGAGGGGTACCGCAGGAATTGCGAGATATAGCACTTTAAGTAAAACCACAGAAACTCCACGTTGTTCTGGTAGGGGCGCACCCACGTGTGCGCCCATTCTTTCTCCCCTATCCTCGCTTGCGCTGAGGAGAGGACACCTTTGTAAAATGCCAAAAATCTTCCCGTGAACGGTTTTGTTTTTCGCCCCCTCCTTGAATTCGGGGAGGGGGTCGGGGGGTGGGGTCGAGCGAGAAATTTCCCCGAATGCACAT
>DAOUCB010000136.1:0-3353 GCA_034432495.1 Anaerolineae bacterium
ACTAGACAACAAAGATCAGACGTAATTATCACGATATATCTTACGTCTTTCAATTATGACGTAAATTCGACTAATAATAAATGAGGCTTTGAACAGAAAAAACCGACACGAAAACACAGTGCCCACTATCGACACGCGAAAGAACAGAATATCCCTCTTTCAAAAACTTGTCAAGAGACCGGTGGACTCTTCAAACGCGAGATGATGTAGTCCACTGGCGGGCGATCCAACAAATAGAGATCGCTCCGGTCGTCGATCAGGGCATAGTAGCCATCTCCGGTAGGGGTGCGGTAGCCGACTGCAATCGCATGGGTGACCCCGTTTGTCAGTACAATCTCAATGCTCAATATACCCTCAGGTGTGAAGCCATAGATCGTTTTATCAGCATTTGGCTGCAAGGCGACGGTGTGATTGAAGGGCATCAGCACCATTGTCTTGGCGATGTCTTCGGCTTCAGTCGTGTTGAGTGTGCCGCTGGTCGTGGGGGCAGCCCATGCGCCGCTGGTGTCGCGTTCCAGCGAGAATTCCTTTCCGGTTTCCGGGCTGCGCAGTTGAATGGCTTCGATATTTTCGGGTAGAAAGTCGGTGAAGACGGGCGGATCGGTGGGGACAGCAGTGGAGCCGCCTGCGCTCGTGCCGGGACGCTGGTTGCTCTGGATCGCCACCAGTGCCGCCAGCAGCACAAAAACCATCGCCAGAATAATCAGTACGCGAGAATTCTTCATCGACGCACGCGCCGCAGCCAGATTCCCAGCCCGGTGACCAGAACCGCACCGGGCAGCAGAATAACCGTCAGGAAGGCGACCAGGTCGAGGGTCTGCGCGCTGACGAACATCAGCGGAACACCGACGTTATACATCTGCGGCGCGAAGCTGATCCGCGTGCTCAGGCCGCTCAGCCAGGACATGCTATCAGTGAACAGGACGCCATTACCCCCCGTCATGACCTGACCGTTGCTGACGAAATCGCTGTCGCCAATCAGCACGATTTTGGCTTTGGTCTGCGAATTGTACGCCCAGGCGACAGTCGTCAACGGGCCAGGGAGATCTGCGCCCTGGTCGAAATGGTAGGTATTGGTCTCGCCTAAATCCTTGAAATTGGTTTCGCCGTAACTGGCCTGTGATGAGGTAATCACCGCCCCGTTGAGGACGTACTGCGCTGCCTGCGGATTGACTTCGAGCGGGCGGGCAAGATGAAAAACGGTTGGGTTTTTCGTCGGATCGATGCGTTTGCCCATATCGGACTGCGGATAGACGTAGGCGCTGATGGAGTCGAGCGGTGTCTGCCCGCTGGCTGCCTGATCCACCACTGCGGCGTCGAGCGCGCGCAGGCCGTAGTTCGTCCACAGGTAGTTGTTGAACGCCCCACTCTGCTTGAGGAAGGGGTCTTCATTAAAGAGCACGTCCGTCATCAGAAACAGCGCGCCACCCCGCTTGAGATAGGCATCCACGATACCGATTTCGGCATCGTTCAGGTCGGTGGTAGGCCGAGTCAGGACAAGGGCAGCCGCATTGCCGGGAATGTTCTGATTCTTCTTGGCGAGGTCAGCAAGATCAAGCGTATAGGCGACCAGCCCGCTCTCACGAACGCCCTGCGCAATCCCGCTTATGCCTGCGGCAGTCACGTCATTCGGGTCGCGCTCGCCCAGCCCGGTATCAAAGTAGACCGTCAACGTCCCTGAATAGAGCAACCGCGCGATAGCCTGGGTGACGTCACGTTCCTGATTATCGCCCTGCGTGTCGTGCGGGATGAGTGCCAACGTCGTCAGATCGGTCGAGCCATCGGCGTTGACATAGGAGATGAAGTCCTGAGCATCGCCAGTGACGCCGTACCGCTGCGCTAAGGCGGGTTGTTCATCCGGGTTGATGTACTGGCGCGAGATCAGCCCGTTGGTTTCGGACTCATACAGACGGTAGAACTCGTCGTCCAGTTCGCGCAGCGCCAGCGATTTTGCTGTGTAAAATCCGGTGATGCGTATCGGGCGGGTGACGTGTTTCAGCACGTCTTCTGTTTCTGTACTCAGCGTAAAACGTCCCGCGACTGTCAGGTCGAGCGAGATGGCGGCACGCTGGAACAGCAGGAAAATCAGGGCGGTGATGCCCACCAGCAGCAGGGTCGAAAAAACGGCGGTTGTCCCGCGCCGTGCCTGTCGCCCGGTGATAAAAGCGATGAATTCTTTCGGTGTCAGGACGATCCACAGCGCGATGCCGAGGATACCCAGCGCGAGCGGAATCCCCACGAACAGGGTGAGTCCCCCCTGCCAGATCAGCCCGATAATGCCAATCATCAGGCCAGCCGCGCCAACGAAGCTGGCAATTTGTCCGGTCGTGCTGCGTGGTAGGCGGGTTCGCATTAACGCCACCTGTTCGATTCAACGACGCGGATCGTGATAAAGAGCATGACAGCGATCACTCCAGCGTAGTAGGCGGCGTCTTCCGGTCGCAGCAGACCTGTCGCGAACGAAGTCGAGAAATGACCTTGCAGCGAAAGTGTGCGCACAATCCGCGCCAGTTCAATATTGGCGATCAAATCACCCGCCTGGTCGCCGAGCCAGAGCAGCATCAGCGCGATCATGCTCAAAAAGGCAGCGATGATCTGGTTTTCGGTCAGCGCAGAGAACATCAGGCCAACCGCCAATGTCGCGCCGCCATAAAGCCAGATGCCGAGATAGGCGCTGAAAGCATGTCCAAGATCCGGCGAGGTGAGTTGTACGAGCACAATCTGATATGAGAAGGTGAGTACCAGCAATATGCTGTAGTAAAACCACGCGCCGAGGAACTTCCCCAGGACGATGCTGCCATCAGACACAGGCGACGTCAGCAGCAGTTCGAGGGTGCCTTCGCGCTGTTCTTCGGCGAACAGGCGCATGGTCAGCAGGGGAGCGAAGAATATCATTGTGAACGACAGTACGACCGGGACGAGCGAAGGATCCGCCGGGCGGGTGTTCATGCTCGTGACCAGATCGCGGTTGAAGATTACGCCCGTCAGCACCAAAACAGCGGCGGCAATCAGATAGGCGAAGGGTGAGGTCAGATACTGCCCCACCTCGCGGCGGAAGACGGTCAACGCTGCCATGTTCGCTTACTCCGTCCCCAGAATTTCGAGGAAAATGGCTTCGAGCGAAGAAGTCACGGCGTGCATTTCCAGCAGCGTGTAGCCTGCCTTGACAACGCGGGCGGAGACTTCGGCGCGGATGTCGCTGTTGGGTTTGGCGCGGACGAGCGAACCTTTGCCGTCGGCTTCTACGCTTTCGACGCCGGGAATGGACTTGAGCAGTTCGCGTGCTTTGGCGGCGCTGGTGCCGCCAATCTCAATGTAGAGTGCTGCACCCGGTTGAAGCTGTTTGCGCAGGT
>DAOUCB010000137.1:0-7046 GCA_034432495.1 Anaerolineae bacterium
ATGGCGCTGGTAGTTGTTGACTTCGACCTGCGGACGATTGACGGGCAGCGTTTCGTAATTCGCGCCTAAACGATAACGGTGGGCGTCGGTATAGGCCATAATGCGACCCTGAAGCATCTTGTCGGGCGAGAAACCGATCCCAGGAATGATATTGGCGGGCGCAAACGCGGACTGCTCGACTTCGGCAAAGTAGTTTTGCGGATTGCGGTTGAGTTCAAGGATACCGACTTCGATCAACGGGAAGTCGCCATGCGGCCAGACTTTGGTGAGATCGAAGGGGTTATACGGGAACTGCTCGGCCTGCGCGTCGGTCATAACCTGAATGGAGAAACGCCACTTCGGGAAATCGCCATGATCGATGGCATAGAACAGGTCCTGGGTCGCGTAATCGGCATTCGAACCCGCCAGCGTTTCAGCGTCGGCAGCCATCAAGTTGCGAATCCCCTGCATGGTCTTGACGTGGAACTTGACCCAGACGCGCTCGTTGTTAGCATTGATCAGGCTGTAGGTGTGGCTGCCATAGCCATTCATGTAGCGGTAGCCATCGGGCGTGCCGCGATCACTAAAGAGAATGGTGACCTGATGGAGCGATTCCGGCGAAAGCGACCAGAAGTCCCACATCATGGTCGGCGACTTGAGGTTCGTGTCCGGGACACGTTTCTGGGTATGAATGAAGTCAGGGAATTTAAGCGGGTCACGAATGAAAAAGACAGGCGTATTATTGCCGACGAGATCCCAGTTACCATCTTCGGTATAGAATTTCATAGCGAAGCCGCGTGGGTCGCGGGCGGTATCGGCAGACCCCTTTTCGCCGCCGACCGTTGAAAAGCGCAGGAAGGCGTCGGTCTTTTTGCCGACCGCGCTGAACGGGACGGCTTTGCTGTAGCGAGTGATGTCGTTGGTGATGGTCAAGGTGCCGTATGCGCCCGCGCCTTTGGCGTGAACCACGCGCTCCGGGATACGTTCACGATTGAAGTGAGCCAGTTTTTCCAACAGATGGAAATCCTGGAGCAAAACCGGGCCACGCGGCCCAGCCGTGATCGAATTCTGGTTGTCGCTGACGGGAGACCCTGATGCGGTCGTCAGTGTCTTGGGTGTTTGGTCAGTCATTGCGGATTTCTCCTCATGCATTGAATGTATTTTTCGGCAGCAGATCGCTGTATCACAAGTTTAGCACAGCGCGTTCGGGTTGTCACTTACTTAGCCTAGCAAAATAATTAGAGGCGTAGAAACGGTCTGCATCGGGATGAACATCCTAGGCGCAGCTTACAAATGCCTGTCAGTGTAAGCGGGACAGATAGCAGTCGGGACTCACTTCGACTTCAGCGAGGCGAATGACATTCGCAGGCAGTTTCGAAAGATTATCGCAGTGCAGATAGTAAACCGCTCCGGTGGAGGTCGTGGCTGACTCCTCTGCTTCGGCGGGCGATTGGCTCCAGGCAATGTGACGCTCGGCATAAAATTCCAGCGCAAAACCAATATCAGGCAAATTGCTCAGAATCAAATCATCTGGAGTAGTCTGATCGTGGACAGCTTTCGCAAAGGTGAGCGGAAGCGTCGGATCGCTGGTGCGGTAAATATCGTTGAGGTAGTAAAGCGTGGCAGGCAGTGTCACCACTACCAAGCTCGCTACCAATGGACGAAGCCAACGGGAGCGTCGCGGCAGGAAAACGACGGCTGAGGCGGCCAGCAGCGCCAGTGCCGGAGTCAGATAGAGCAAATAATAATCATGGATGTAGGAAGCGTTACGGAACAGCAGAATATAGCCTACGCCTGCCGCGACCAGCGCCAGCAGGAAGGCGCGCAGGAGTCCTCGCCGCCGAAATGCCAGACACGCGCCAATCAAGATGAGCACGCAGATTGAGGGGGTAAACAGAGTGATCAGGCGGACAACGAGGCGGATCGCGTATTCGCCCGCCGTAAAACTGGCTGCGCCCGGTTCCAGCGAACTGGTGCTCGTGCGCCAGATGAAGGCATTGATCAGATCGGGGAGCGCATCGTGGTAAACTACCTCGAAGTAACCGAGCACGGCAATCACCGCACCGAACGCGACGACGCCAAGCATCAGCAGCGCGACACGGCGGCGCGTGAAAAAAAAGGCCGCCAATGTGAGCAGCCCAATCATGATGAGGCCGCCCCAGGCCGTCCAGCCAACCAGCACCGTCAACAGTACCAGCAGCCACCATTTACCGCGAGTCGGGCGGCGCAGCCAATCGACGAGTAGAGCAGCAAACAGGAGGCAGAACATCAGCGCGGGCGCTTCGTGATCAGGCATTCGCCCAAAGTAGGCGGTCATTGGCGTGAAGAGGTAAAAAACGGTGCTCCACAAGGCGAAGGTTTGTCCCTTGAGCCTGCGCGCCAGCACGTAAAGCGCGGCTGCGCTCATCAGGGTGCAGGCTGCCGCCACAAAGCGAATAAGTGCCTCGTTATAGCCGAACATCAGCGCGAGCGGCGTTTCCATCCAGACAACCAACGGCGGGTGATGGGTGTACGGTTCGATTGGGCTGTTCAAGCCGGTACTAATATTGATCAGGCCAGCCTGCTGGAAGAAGCCGTGTAGTTGATAGTTGCGCACTGCGACGCTGATCCATGCGCCGTTGGCGTCCTGATGCCCGAACCAGGCGTCGCCGATTTTGATGGTCAGGAGCGCCCAGGCGAGCAGCAGAACAGCGATCAGAAGTGGGGAAAGCGCTGATTTACGAGTACGAGACACAGACACACCTTTCAGCGGCAAAATAAGAGCGTACTCGTGAAGTACGCTCTTATCTCACTATAATGCGAAAAGGCGGCGGCGTTTCGTTGTTATTTTCGGGCGTCGTCCACAACACGGATATGCAGTTCCTGAAGCTGTTTCGGTGAGGCTTCGGACGGGGCGTGCGCCATGATGTCTGCACCCTGCTGCGTCTTGGGGAAAGCGATCACTTCGCGGATGTTCGTTTCGCCAGAGAAGACCATCACCAACCGGTCGATGCCAGAGGCGAGACCGCCATGCGGCGGCGCACCGTACTCAAAGGCTTCGAGCATGTGTCCAAACTGCTCACGCGCCTGCTCCATCGTCATGCCAATCAGCGGAAAAATCTTCTCCTGAACGGCGCGGTCATGGATGCGGATGCTGCCACCCGCGACTTCCTGCCCGTTGCAGACGAGGTCGTACTGCGAGCCACGCGCCTTACCGGGATCGCTGTCGAGCAGCGGCAGGTCTTCGGGCAGCGGCATGGTAAACATATGCTGCGACGGATCCCAGCGCTTTTCTTCTTCGTTCCAGTAGAACTCAGGGAAGTCGATCACCCACAGGAAGCAAAGGACGTTGGGGTCGATCAGCTTGAGTTCCTGCGCGAGATGCTGGCGCAGCGCGTCGGTAACGAGATAGACGATCTCGCGCGTGTCCGAAATGAACAGCAGCAGGTCACCCGGTTCGGCTTCGGCGCGGTCGATCAATTCGAGAGTCTGATCGACGGTGAAGTATTTGCCGATTGGCCCCTTGACTTCACCTTCTTCATTTTCGGGGAGAGTCAGCCAGGCGAGACCCTTCGCACCCGACGCTTTAGCCAGCTCTTCCAGTTCGGCGGTCTTCTTGCGCAGCGCCGTCCCGCTGAGCAGCCCCATCTTGGGGGCGCGGATGACCTTGACGGGTTTGCCTGCTTCGACGTTGCTGACGAAGACCGGAAAAGCGCTCTTGCCCGCCAGATCGCTGATGTCGATGGCGGCAAGGTCGTAGCGCAGGTCAGGTTTGTCCGAGCCGTATTTTTCCATTGCGTCGGTGTAGGTGATGCGCTTGAAGGGAACCCAGGTCGGTTCGCGCTTGCCGACTTCGCGGCACAGGCTGAGCATCAAGCCTTCGATCAACTGCATGACGTCTTCGCGCTCGACGAAGCTCATTTCGAGGTCAAGCTGGGTGAATTCAGGCTGACGGTTGCCGCGCAGGTCTTCGTCACGGAAACAGCGGGCAATCTGGAAATAGCGCTCATAACCGGCGACCATCAACAACTGCTTCAACTGCTGGGGACTCTGCGGCAGCGCATAAAAGGTTCCCGGCTGCAAACGGCTCGGCACGAGGAAGTCGCGTGCGCCTTCGGGGGTGGTTTTAAAGAGAATTGGCGTCTCGATTTCGACAAAGCCGCGCTCATCGAGATAATCGCGGATGAATTTGACGATTTTGTGGCGCAGAACCAGCTTATCCTGTACCTGCGGACGGCGCAGATACAAGTAGCGGTATTTCATGCGCGCTTCTTCTTCGATGAATTCATCGCTGTTAATCAGGAACGGCGGCGTCTTCGCCGTGTTCAGCAGAATGACTTCGGACGGGATAACTTCGATTTTGCCCGTCTCCAGCTTGGGATTGGCGGTGCCTTCGGGACGGAGCGCGACCGTGCCGCGCACCTGAATGACATATTCGCTGCGCAAACGGCTGGCGACTTCGTGCGCCTGCGGCTGATTTTCCTGATCGATGCGGATTTGGGTGATGCCCCAGCGATCACGCAGGTCGATGAAGATCAGACCGCCCTGATCGCGACGGCGGTGAACCCAGCCTGCCAGCGTGACTTCCTGCCCAACGTTTTCGGGGCGCAGTTCGCCGCAGTTTTGCGTTTTTAACATGACGTACTCCTGCGAGTAAGCAAATTTGCTCTCAATGAAATCAGCATATTGGATGAGACTGGCAAAGCATAGCATGTCGCCGTAAGGAAATAAAGCGTCATATTGACATCATGTTACGCATGTTTCGCAGCGAGAAGCAAGTGCCAATGGTTCTATATGGTTTACAGAGGTTCAGAAAAGATACAACTCAAAGCTGTGAGCTATCAGCAGGAATCAAAAACGGCACAAAGCCGTCTCTATAGTAGATGATCATCAGGGCAAGTCTTAGACTTGCCCCTACTTGCTTGGCTGCCTACGCCGTGTGCAGAAAGCCGCCCGCCAATTGGCGATCTACCCAGCGCGCAATAAAGGGATAGCGATAATCACGCCCGTTGTGGGTTTCGACTGCGCCATAGGTTCCCAGGAAGATCATGGCAATCGGCAGGACAACGGTTGAAGCCAGCAGGACGATGCCGACCAACCCCCAGAACGGCACGAGGATAAAGCCGACGAGGATCACGACCGCCAGCAGCGCGATCACCATGCCGATGCCCCAGACCAGTCCGCCGACCGACAGCAGCAGGAACGCGCCAATCGTGCCGATCAACTGCAATACGAAGGCTTGCAGGGCGTGAAAAGCAACGTAATCGGATTTCTGGCGGAACAGGAAGTAGATGACCAACGGAATGAAGACGCTGAGTGGGATAATCGCCCCGCCGCTGATAATCCCGGCGATCAGAGTCACCCAGACGCTGCCATGCGCGACGGATGCCCAGAGTTTTTCGTCATCGCTGACGCGCAGCGTGCTGTAACTGCGCGGCATTTCCTTGCGTTTGGTCTTCACAGGCGCGGGCGTCTCGGTCGCATCGCCATAATATCGACGCTCGTACTCGCGCACCGTTTCATCGCCGCTGGGATCGGACGAGAGACGCGAAACGCGCTCCTGCTCGTCGGATGAGCGCTCATCATTCATCGGAATGTCCTCGAAAGGTTTGTCATTTAATGTCGTCATGCAAGTATATACGCAATTGCGCGTCATGAGTTGCAGGTGATGTTATACTCAAAATCAAGAATGGGAGATGGCTGGTATGAACTGGCAGGAGTTGCGCAAGAACTATCCAAGTAGCTGGCTCGTCGTTGAAGCTGTCGGCGCGTTTACGGAGAACAATCAGCGTGTTATTCCTCATCTAAACTTTATCGCCGCTTTTGGTTCGAACTGGCAAGCCGCGTGGGATCACTACAAGGCGCTGCACCACGCAGACAAGCAGCGCGAATATTATGTCCTCCATACAGATCGGGCTATGCTCGACATTGGTGTTCTCGACTCATTCTGGCGTGTTGTCTCCTAAATAAGTGTTCCCATTCGCATTACCGGAGGATTGCCATTTATTACGGCAGTCATTTACGCGAACGGGCAATCTCTTCAGCTTGAGCGACTCCTCATCGATACAGGGTCTGGAGGTACGATCATCAAAGCAGATCATCTTGTCGCGCTCGGCGTCATTCCCTTGCCTACAGATCGACTTCGCTTTCTACACGGTATTGGCGGCGATGAAGCCGTCATTGAAAAGTCGATTGACGCGCTGGAAGTTGGGGAGCTTCGCGTAAGCCATTCACGATTCAAATGGGGCGCTGGAGTATGGAATTCCAATGGACGGCATTATTGGTCTCGACTTCCTGCTCAAAACACAAGCGATCATTAACTTGAAGGCATTGGAAATTCACGCCTGAGTGGGGGCATTCCACACTGTGTGGTATACTGCCGCGCTATGCTGACCAATCACTTCACCCTTACGAAACGACTCCTCGGCCTGCTGCTGCTGATCGGTGGGATTGTGGGCTTCGTCGCCGTCCTGAGCGTGGACATCTTCGATGTAGGACGCGAAGGCGGCATTGGCCCGGCGCAGCGAATTGCGCTCGGCGGCGCGGTGCTGATCGCGCTGGTCGGCCTGACGCTGATCCCGATTCGCGATCAACTCGCTTAACTCAACTTATGACAGCCATCCAAACTCGCATGACTCGCGCCGGAATAACGATCAACCGCCTGCTGTTGATGGCGGCGCTGGTGGTGCTGCTGTTCTCGCTGCTGGTCTATGTCGTGTATGCCGTGAACCTGATGTTCTTCCCCTTCGACTACGATCAGGGGGAAGGCTTCGAACTGGTGGATACCATCATGTTCAGCCAGGGGCAGTTCCCGTACCAGGACACGAACGTTTTCCCGTTCTATTCGAGCAACTATCCGCCGCTGTTCCACGTGATCGCCGCGCCGTTTGTGTGGGTGTTTGGCAACGCTTACTGGTATGGGCGGCTGCTCGGCTTTCTGGGGACGCTGATCACGGCGGCGGCGATTGCCTACGCAGTCTACCGCGATGGCGGCAAAAACGGCGAACGCGGCTCCACGTTTGTCGCCGTGCTGGCGGGGTTGGCGTTTCTGGCCTCAAACACGGTCTATCACATTGGGCCGCTGTTTC
>DAOUCB010000138.1:0-7902 GCA_034432495.1 Anaerolineae bacterium
TTTTAATTTCTGTTTAATTGTGTGAACGTTTTACATTTCTTGTAATGTTAATACAGCATTTTCAAGCGTTGTTGTCGGCAAAGGGATCTCTAACCGATAGCCTACCCCACGCACCGTCTTGAGATAGCGCGGATCGCCGGGATTTTCCTCAATCGCGCGGCGAATCCAGCGCACGTGAACATCCAGCGTGCGCGTGTCCCCCATATACGACGTGTCCCAGACCGTTTCCATCAGCAGCTTGCGATTCAGAGTTTCTCCAGGATGACGTAAAAATGTTTCGACCAGCAGCGCCAGCTTGGGCGTCAGCGTCGTTTCCTGTCCGTTGGCAAGTAGAACGCGGCGCGTGATGTTAATCGAGAATGGCCCGCAGGCCACCACCAGATCATCACTGACACGATGCAGCAGCCGCTCAATCACGTTGACGATTTTGCGCGCCGTGAAAGGGAGGAACAACACAACGTCCGCTGGGGTATCCGCGCGCGGCTTGGGGCCGGGATGCAGATGAACCAGTGGAATCGACCCCAGACCCTCTCGCAACTGCCGTGCAATCCGGTCTCCCGGCGTCCGCATCGAAATCGCATCGAGGACAACTACCGCATAATCAGATGTTTTAACAATCGACAGAGCGTCTTTGCCGCTGGACACGGAAGTAACATCGTAACGCTTCTTCAAGCTCTCGGAAAACGCACCCGTGCGCTCGATCATCAATAGTCGCGCCACGCCTACCTCCTAGCAAACACGGAACTCATGAAAGAAGCTCATTATAGCCCTGAATGAGCAGGGAGCAAGCTGTTTTCCCCATCTGAACACCAAAAACGCTTTCCCAATTCTGCGTTTTCATCGACGTATTCCTGCACAAAACGACCATCTTGCGGTAATCTCTCCAGCATGTGAACGTGCTTCCATTCGCCAGAGGCAGACCCGCTTGATCAACCAGTATGACCAAATCACTAAAGGCCGTCGCATCGACAAACTCGCCGCCTGGGCAGTAGAGACAGCGATTGCCATCCAGCAAATTCCCGCGCCGACTTTTGCTGAGCAGCGCCGCGCCGAGTATGTCCGTACCCTCTTTCAGTCATTCGCGCTCGAAGCGGTCGAAATTGACGAGTTCTTTAACGTTTATGGCCTCCTGCGTGGCAGCCACAGCGGCGCACCCGCCCTGATGGTGGCTGCGCACACCGACACCGTCTTTCCCGAAGCCACCGATCTGACCATCAAACGGTCGGGCGATCTGATTTACGGCCCCGGACTCGGCGATAACTGCATGGGAGTCGCTGGCGTGCTGGCACTCGTTTCCGCGCTGCGCCATGAATCCGTCACGCCGAACTGCGACCTGTGGATCGTCGCCACCACCCGCGAAGAAGGCTTGGGCGATCTCGGCGGGATGCGTGCTGCCTTTAAGCGTCTGCAACCGCACCTCGGCGGCGTCATCAACGTCGAAGGGCTGGCCTTTGGACACGTCTATCATGCGGGTATCGCCGTACGTCGCCTGAAGATCACCGCCCATACAGCGGGCGGACATAGCTGGCTGCACTTCGGGCGACCGAGCGCCATCCACAGCCTGATTGAACTGGGCGCACGCATCACCAGCAAAGCTGTCTCGCAAAGCCCGCGCACGACTTACAACATCGGCCTCATCGAAGGCGGGCAGTCCATCAACTCGATTGCCACCGAAGCCTCGTTCTGGCTCGACATGCGTTCTGAGGACTCGAAAGCGCTCGCCGCCTTCGAGCAGGAAGTCCGCGCCGACATTGCCGCCCTCACCAATGCCGATGTCACCTTTACTATCGAGGTTGTGGGCGACCGTCCGGCGGGTTCAATCGCGGTCAATCACCCACTGGTCACGCGCGCGCTTGAAGTACTGGCGCAAGTCGGCGTACATGGCAATCTGGAAACCGGCAGCACCGATGGCAACATCCCGTTATCGGAAGGCTGCCCCACCGTGACCATTGGCATCACGCGCGGCGGCAATGCCCATCGTCTCGACGAATATATCGAGGTCGGCCCGGCAGCGGCGGGCATTCGCCAGTTGATCATGCTCACGCTGGCGACGGCTGACGCTCAGGCGTAAGCTGCGCTACAATCAGCCCATCATCGGTCGAATACGTTGCGCATAGAGGAGGTTCGCACGCATGGCTTACACGGATATCCTCGTCACCGTGCGGCGAGAACACGCCAGCCGTTATTTCCAGAATTTATCGGCTCAGTCCGAATTTCGCGTCAAGCTGGTGACCAACATTCCCGACGCGCTCGAACTGATCGCCGACAAGGATAAGCATATCGACGTGCTCGTCATCGACAACGGCCTCGAACGAGTCTTCGAAATCCTGACTGACTTGCGCCATACTTATCCCCGCCTGCTGATCGTGCTGGTCGATGAAGACGCCGATTTCGCCATGCCGGGGCAGGCCGACGACATCAGCACTGACCCGTTCACCAATGATGACTTAGTGCGCCGCATCGACCGCCTGATGTCCGACCGCCGTCTCGAAACGCTGCGCGCCGACACCATGCCGCCCCTGCGCGCATTCGCCAAACAGTTGCGCAAATCGGTCGGCGAAACCGGCAAGCAGCAGGCCGCCGTCAGCGCCTGTCGCACCCTCGGTTACGATTACGTCGCCTTTTATCGTGTGGAAAGCCTCGACCCGCTTCAGGTCACGCTCAAAGCACAGGACGGCCCTGCGCCGATTCAGGCGGTCGCCCCCAAGCAGGCCAGCGCCGACGACATCATGGCCTGGGTCGCCACCACCGGGCAAAGCCGCATCGCCGCACCAACCGATGAAATCAACAACTATCCGCTTGTGCGCCGGGGACGGCTTGGCGCGGTCGCCTGCACGCCCGTCGGCACAACCAATCGCTACGGCGTGATCGTCGCCTGCATGAATGAACCCGGCAGCATCACCCAGCAGCAGCTTCTCTTGCTCGAACTCGTCAGCGCCCAGCTCGCCGCGATGATCTCGAAAGAGTAATCAGCTTACAGCTTTTTCATCGCCGTTTCGAAGCGCTCAATCTCCGCGTGTGTGTTGTAGTGCGCCAATCCGACGCGCACCATGCCTTGCGGTTTGTTCAGCCGCTTCATGATTTCGACCGCGTAGTAATTCCCATTCCACACGTAAATATGCTCGCTCGCCAGATGTTCCGCCACCTGCTGAGGCGTGTAGCGCGCGTGGCTGAAAACCACCGTCGGCACGCGATGCTCATACCGTGCCGGATCCGTGATTCCGGCGATGCTCACGTCAGGGAAGCGTTGCAAAACCTCGATCAGATGTGCCACCAGTTCGCGCTCATACGGAATCAGCGCACCCGTTCCACCCAGTTCATGCAGATAATCGACCGCCGCGCCAATTGCCGCGATCAGTTCAAATGTCGCCGTCCCCGTTTCCCAGCGATTCGGCGGCTCGTCGTGCGAGGGCCGCACTTTGTAGGCGGGCAGGCTCGCCAGCAGATCGTAACGTCCCCACAGAATCCCCTGATGCGGGCCAAAGAATTTGTACGAGGAGCAGAGCAGGAAATCACAGCCAATCGCCTGCACGTCAATCGGAATATGGGGCGCGCTCTGCACCGCATCGACCACGTACAGCGCTCCGGCGGCGTGCGCCATCTGCGCGATTTGCCCCACCGGGTTGATCGTCCCGACCGCGTTCGAAGCGTGAACGGTCGCCACGATCTTGGTGCGCTCGGTCAGCGCCGCTTCCAGGCTGTTCAGGTCGAGCATACATTCCGGCTCGATGATGTCCGTCCAGCGCACCACCAACCCATAATCTTCCGCGATTCGCAGCCAGGGCGACACGTTCGCATCGTGATCCATTCGCGTTAGGACAATTTCATCGCCGGCTTTTAACGTCTTGGCGAGGGCGCGGCTCAGCGCAAAATTGAGCGTAGTCATGTTCGCGCCAATCACAATTTCGTCGGCGCGCGGCGCGTTCAGGAAGCGCGCCAGCTTTTCACGCGTCGCCTGTACCATCGCGTCGGTCGCCGCGCTCGTCTCAAACACCCCGCCCGAATTAGCATTGATCTGGCTGTAGTACGCTGTCACGGCATCGATCACGCTCTGCGGAACCTGGGTTCCGGCGGGGTTGTCAAAATAAATCGGCGCGACACCTTCGCCGACTGTTTGCTGCAAAGCGGGAAACCGTTGGCGAATTGCCTGAACCTGGAACATAAGCGAGACCTTTGTCGTCTGATATAATGTGAAGTAAGGACTAGATACTAGCGCGCCGCGTCGATTCCGGTCAAATCCAGACCCCATCAACGTGAACCGCCCGCATCTACTTAGCGATAAGGTCGCGGCATGGTTGATTATCAGAATCTTCTCGCGCAAAACCACTTGCTCTCGCAAGAGGTCAAGCGCCGCATCGATCAGCTTGCGGCGATCAACACCGTTGCCGCGAGCGTCAGTCAATCACTGGACTTGAGTCAAACGCTGCAAACCGCTCTCGAAACCATGCTTAGTATCACCCACGCAGAAGCAGGGGGCATCAGCCTCATCGACGAAGCCAGCGGCGATGTTATTCTGCGCGCACAGCAGGGCTGGATTCACGATTTCGTCAACCAGAATCCGATGCGCATCCCCAGCGGCGCAGGCATGTCTGGTCGCCTCATCCGCAGTGATGCCGTCATCATCGAAAACGACCTCGATGGATCGCAGGAAATTGCTGTGCCGCGCTTCTATGACGAAGCCTTCCGCTCGATAGTCATGGCTCCCATGCACGCGCGCGGCAAAATTATCGGCATCCTCAGCATTATGAGCTTCGAGCCGCACCGCTTCGGTGATGACGTGATCGACGTTCTGCGTGTCATCGCCGATACCATCGGCATTGCTCTCGATAACGCCCATCTCTACGAAACGAGCCTCGAAAACCAGAAACGCCTCAGCGCCATTCTGCAATCGACCGCTGATGGCATCATCGCCACGGACTGCACTGGCTGCGTCAAGCTGATTAATCAGGCCGCTGCTGCCCTGCTCGATCTCAAAGCCGAGCAGTTAATCAACCAACCGCTGCGCAGCGCTCCCCTACCCGCATCCATTCGTGAAGCGCTGTTGTTCGCGCTCTCATCACGCGGAGAAAGCAGCCGCTCGTTTCTCGTTTCGCTCGAAAATGGTCGATGTTTGTCGGTGCTCGTCTCCGAAATTCTGGTTGAGAGCCAGGTCGATCAGCACCGCGAGGACGAAGGCTGGGTCATCGTCTTTCAGGATGTCACCCATCTCCACAAGGCGGAAATGGCGCGCACGCGCTTTATTCAGGCTGCCGCCCACGACATGCGCAATCCGCTGGGTGTCGCCCTCAATGCGCTCGACATGCTCGAACGCC
The DNA here is from genome assembly GCA_034432495.1 of Anaerolineae bacterium. Lineage (GTDB taxonomy): Bacteria > Chloroflexota > Anaerolineae > Aggregatilineales > Phototrophicaceae > Flexifilum. The sequence continues at coordinate 5,313 of DAOUCB010000138.1, forward strand.
GTCTGAGTGACCAACCGGATGCCGCGCTCAATGAAATCGTCAGCATCGCGTCCAGCAGCGTCGAACGTCTGCAAAGCCTGATTGACGATCTTTTTAATCTGGAACACATCCAGAGCGGCTACGGCTTCACCCTCGCCGATGTCGATATTGGCGAACTGGTTTACGAAATCAGCGGCACACTCAAGCCGCTCATCGAAACACGTGGCATCGACTATAAAGTGGATTTGGAGCGTGGCATAGCGCCCTTGCGCATCGACCGCCGTTGGGTCAGCCGCGCCATTTCCAATTATCTCGATAACGCCATCAAATACAGTCCGAAGGCGAGCCACATCGCGCTGCGCATCTTCAGCCAGGGTGATCTGATCCACATCGAGGTCATCGACGACGGCCCCGGTGTCGCCCTCGAAGCGCAGCCGCGTCTGTTCGAACGCTTCTATCGCGCTAACAGCGACCAATCCACGCCCGGCACCGGCTTAGGACTTGCCATCGTCAAATCGGTTGCCGAGGCGCACGGCGGCGGCGTCTACATCAGGAGCAGCCCCGGTCAGGGCAGCATCTTCGGCCTGACGCTGCTGCGCTCAGCCAGCCTACAGACAGAGGTATCCGGTTCAGGCTATGAAACCCAGTGAAATGATCGTAGGTTCCAACTCGAAAACGCTTCAGCCCGTCCTGTCGTTACTGCTCTGGCTGGTGTCGGCCTTTCTGGCGCTGGCATCGATTCTGGCCTTGCGTGAACTGTTGCTGCTGGTACTGTCCAAGCTCCTGATCGACCCCAACGCCAACAGCAATGCCGACGCTGTCCACACGATTTTCGTTGCCAACGATTGCGGATCGCTCATCTTTGGCATCCTCTGTGTCGGAATGATCGCCGTCATCACGGATTACGTCTTTAAGCACGTAGGGCAGCCGCGCCTGATCCGCCTGCTGGCAGGACTTATCATTGCTGAATGTGTGCTTGTCCTGCCAGTCGCCTTGATCTTCTGGCGCACCTGAATATCTGACAGCGAGCGACCCATTTTCTGACACTTACCGCCTGTCTTTCCGCCCATCTTCGCCCGTGTGAATGTCCTTTGTGTTCCCGTACAGCGCCAGTTTTCGCCCTATGAGAGTATCACTTCTCTAAATCCGCTCAATATGAGCGCGTATTTGCTGCGCGATCTGCCCGAATTCGTCGCTGTAGGTGTCATTCAACTGGCGCGGGCGCGCCAGATTCACGGGAAGATCCGCCTTGATTTGCCCTGGTCGGCGGCTCATGACCAGCACCCGGTCTGAAAGCAGTACTGCCTCGTTGATGTCATGCGTCACCATCAAGACGGTTTGCCGCTCCTGCCCCCACAATTCCAGCAGATCAGCGCTCACCTGTTCCCGTGTTAGCGCGTCCAGCGCCCCGAACGGCTCGTCCAGCAGCAGCACGTCCGGTCGCTGAATCAGCACCCGTCCCAGCGCCACCCGCTGTGCCATGCCGCCGGAAAGTTCGCCAGGATACGCCAGCGCGAACTCCGACAGCCCCAGGCGCGGTAGCAAACCTTCAGCCGCCGCCTCGCGTTCAGGCTTCGCCATCCCCGCCAGTTCCAGCGGCAGCGCGATATTATCGAGCACGGTGCGCCAGGGCATCAGGTTGGCATCCTGAAACATCAGCGCCACCCGCCTCGACGGCTGGCTAATCGGCTGACCATCGAGGGTTGATTCGCCTGCTGTCGGCGCGATCAATCCCGACAGCAGGCGAATCAGTGTGCTTTTACCGCAGCCGCTCGGCCCCACCAGGCAAACAAACTGCCCTGCTTCCAGCGAAAACGTGACCGGGCCGAGAACCGGCAGTGCATGACCATCCGGCGCAGCATAGGTCACGCCCACGCCGTGAACGTCGATCCGTGCGCTCATGACGCCGGAGTCGCCTCTGCGGTGGCTTCGCTGGTTGCCGTCACTTGCGGCAAAAAGTCATTCGTATAAGCGGTACTCAGATCAACCGTTTTGGTGAGCTGCCCCATCGCCGTCAGCGCGTCCGCCGTTGTCTGCCACGATGCCGGATCAGAATAGCCAAGCTGATCGGCATCCCACAGATTGATCGAGGTCAGCAGCACTTGCATTTGCAACAGCGTGGTCTCATCGGTCTGCGTCAAAAGCTGATCATACAGGTCAGCGCGTGCCTGTGTCATCGCCGCGCGTGTAGAATGCGGCTGCGCATAGAAGAAACCTCGTGTCTGCTCAGCATACACTTCCAGCGCCGCTTTTAAAGTGTCCGTCATCGGCAGTCCATCGACATATTTTGCGCTCAACAGATAAGCTTCCGCCGGATTGTCGATGGTGTCACGCAATCCGTGATTAAAAGCTGCCACAAACGCGTTCACCAATTCCGGCTTATTAGCGATTGTGTTTTCATTCGTGATGATCCCGTTTGAAACCATGTCCGCCGCTTCTGAAACCGGAAATACGTTGATTCCCGTGACGCTGCCGCAGTCTTTCTGGTCGATGCGATCCTGTACCTGGAGCGGTTCGTTATTGACATAGACAACCGCCGCCTGCACGCCGCCCACACAGATCACCTGCGGCGCGTTATAGCCAATCGATTGAAGCTGAACGTCCTGCTCGG
>DAOUCB010000139.1:0-125851 GCA_034432495.1 Anaerolineae bacterium
GCGCCGGAATATTGACGACGATCAGGTCGAAGCGCCGCGCAGAGGTCACGAGGCTCTCCAGACTGCCCTCCTGCACGGTGATCTTTTCGGCAGCGCCGTTCTGTTCCGCGTTGAGCAGCGCCGCTTCGACTGCCACCGAGTCAATATCGAGCGCGAGGACGTGCTGCGCGCCCAGTTTCGCCGCCGCAATCGAGAGAATGCCGGAGCCAGCGCCCAGATCGAGCACGTTCGCGCTGGGAACAATCAGGTCTTCGAGCGCTTCCAGACAAAGCTGGGTCGTCGGGTGCGTCCCCGTGCCGAAGGCCATGCCCGGATCGAGCGCGATTTCGATGTCATCAGGCTGAAGCTCTACCTGTGTCCAGAGCGGGCGAATCAGCAGACGCTTGCCAATCCTCACGGGATGATAATGTACTTTCCACGCTTCCGCCCAGTCCGCCTCCTCGACCACCGTATAGATCGGCGTTGGCATGGGGTACATCATGTTCATGTAGCCGAGCGCGCTTTCAAGCTGGAGCTTGGTTTCTTCGGTGCGCTCGTCTTCGGGCAAATAGGCTTTAACTGCCAGCGTCGTCGCGGGTGGGATTTGATCCTCGTCCAGCTTGTCTGGCGGGATGCCTTCATGCTCGACGGCGACGCCCTGATAACCATAGCGCTGCAAAAGCGCGGCAGTCGCTTCGGCGGCTTCGCCATCGACGCGCAGCGTGACTTCAATCCAACGGGGCATGTTCTTCTTTTCCAGAGCCAGAGGTATCAAAATTGAATTCGACCAAATCAACCAGGACAGCGCTCAAATTTGCCAATTCCACAATCACAAATTCCTGTCCTGTTTCCGTATTGGGACGCATATTATACACGATGGGATCATCGCTCATGTCACGGGCGTCAAAAAAGTAGAAGAAATTATCGTTGTCCGAGCAAAAAACAAAACGTCCCTGTTCCATCTCGAACGTCTGGAGAATTGGCTGCGCAAACCCTGTTTGCTCGGTCTTGAACGCGAACACATAGGGATAGGTTAAATACGCGCCGAAACTTTTCCCCAGTCCGCCATCATCTCGCCCCATCTGGAGCATGAATTCACGATAGAGTTTCGGCAGATAGGCCATGCCTTGAGCAGTTTGAAGCTGGTCGATTTCTTCGTCCGTACATCCACTAATCGGCAGTTGGAATCGGCCAGATGACATCCAGCGCCGCTTGAGATGACGGACAAACGAGACCCATTCCATCGCAATCAATCAGCCTAATGAACAACATAGGGGCGACATGCTTGCTTCATAAGCCAACAGGTCGCCCCTACAAAAATCAAATCCATGTGTAGCTTACTGCTGTTCGCCGCCGAAGAAATCCATCACGCGGTCGAAGAAGCCTTTGCCATTGCGCTGCGGCTGAACTTCGCTGCCCAGCGTCGCCGCCAGTTTTTCAAACAGATCACGCTGCTCATCATTGAGTTTGGTCGGGACTTCAACCTGAATGTAAACCAGTTGATCGCCGCGCCCGGAATTCGAACCGTCGCTGCGCAGGCGTGGAATGCCTTTACCACGCAGGCGGAAGACCTTGCCCGTCTGCGTTCCTGCCGGAACATTTAACTCGACATCGCCATCCACCGTCGGAATATTGAGTCTATCGCCCAATGCCGCCTGTGCCACATTGATGTTGATGTCCAGAATGATGTCGTTGTCTTTGCGCTTGAAGAACTCGTGATCGGTGACGTGGACGACAACGTAGAGGTTGCCCTGCGGCGCGCCTCGGTCACCCATATCGCCTTCGCTGCGAATCTGAATCTGCAAGCCTTCGCGCACCCCCGCCGGAACTGTCACATTGAGGACGGCTTTGGCGCGAATCCGACCGTTGCCTTTGCAGGTTTGGCAGGGCGTCGAAATCGTCTCGCCCGTGCCATTGCAGCGCGGGCAGGTCGCAACCTGCACCATCGGGCCGAGGAAGGTTTGCTGCACCTGACGAATCTCGCCCGTGCCATTACACTGGGTACAGCGCACCGGCGTGGTTCCCGGCGCAGCGCCATTGCCACCGCAGGTCTCGCAAACTTCGAGACGGTCGTATTCGACTTCTTTTTCCGTCCCAAAGACCGATTCTTCAAAGCTGATCGTCACATCGACGCGTCGATCTGAACCCGGACGCGGGCCGCGCCGCTGCCGGGTGCGAGTCGCACCGCCAAAACTGCTGAAGAATTCCTCGAAGATTTCTTCGAAACCACCCACGCCCGCGCCTGCGCCGCCGAAGCCATTGCCCTGTACGCCTACCGCGCCAAAACGATCATAGCGCGAACGCTTTTCATCATCGGAGAGGACTTCGTACGCCTCGTTGATTTCCTTGAAGCGCGCTTCAGCGTCGTCGTGCTTGCTCACATCGGGGTGATATTCCCGTGCCAGCTTGCGGAAAGCAGATTTGATCTCGGCTTTATCCGCTGTGCGTGAGACGCCTAGAGTCTCGTAGTAATCTTGTGCCATCATTTGCCCAGGAATGTTTGACGAACTCGTCTACGGATTACAGTTTACTCGAAAAATCGTCAGATTACACATTGCTTAGGAGAAGAAATCATACGAGGGCGTATGCTTATACGCCCTCGTAATCCCTTGATCTATCGGTGTTGGTTAAGTCTCGGTGAACTCAGCGTCCACCACGTCTTCACCCTCTGCCCCCGGTGTACCGGAAGCGCCAGGTGCTTCCTCTGCCGGTGCGGCAGCAGGCTGTTCGTAAAGCTGACCGCCGAGCGTCTGAACGTACTGGTTCAGCGCTTCAACTGCCGCCTTGATCTTGTCGGCGTCGCCGTCTTCTTCCGCCTTGCGCAGGGCATCAACGCGCTCCTGCGTTTGCTTCTTGGCGTCTTCCGGCAGCTTCTCGCCAAAGTCGCGCAGGAATTTCTCGGCAGTCAGAATCGAGGTTTCTGCCTGATTCTTGAGTTCCGCCGCTTCCTTACGTTTGGCATCCTCGGCGGCGTGCTTCTCCGCCTCCTGCACCATCTTGTCGATCTCGCTGTCCGAAAGGCCGCTGCTGGCAGTGATGGTGATCTTCTGCTCGCGTCCGGTCGCTTTGTCGCGGGCGCTCACGTTGAGAATACCGTTGGCGTCAATGTCAAACGTGACTTCGACCTGCGGCACGCCGCGCGGCGCAGGCGGAATACCGTCGAGGATGAACTTGCCGAGCGACTTGTTGTCATTCGCCATCGGGCGCTCACCCTGAACGACGTGGATTTCGACCTGTGTCTGGTTGTCCGACGCTGTCGAGTAGACCTGTGATTTCTTGGTCGGGATCGTCGTGTTACGCTCAATCATGGGCGTCGCCACACCGCCAAGCGTCTCGACACCCAGCGAAAGCGGGGTCACATCGAGCAGCAGAATGTCCTTGACGTCGCCGCGCAGCACGCCGCCCTGAATGGCCGCGCCGAGGCCGACGACTTCATCCGGATTGACGCCCTTGCTCGGCTCTTTGCCGAAGAAGTTCTTCACCGCTTCGACAACGGCGGGCATACGGGTCATACCACCGACCAGAATGACCGTGTCGATGTCCTTGACGTCGAGGCCAGCATCCTTGATGGCTGCACGGCACGGATCAATCGAGCGCTGAATCAGGGTTCCGGTCAGGCTTTCCAGCTTGGCGCGGCTCAGGTTCATGTTGAGATGCTTGGGGCCGCTGGCATCCGCTGTAATGAACGGCAGGTTAATTTCAGTGTTGAGCGTGGTCGAAAGCTCGATCTTGGCTTTCTCCGCTGCTTCCTTCAAACGCTGAAGCGCCTGACGGTCGCCACGCAGGTCGATTCCGGCGTCTTTCTTGAACTCGTCCGCGATCCAGTTGATGATGATCTGGTCGAAGTCGTCACCACCGAGATAAGTATCGCCGTTGGTGCTGCGTACTTCGAACACGCCGTCGCCGACTTCCAGAATCGACACGTCGAACGTGCCACCGCCCAGGTCGTAAACGGCGATAATGCCGTTCTTCTTGTCGCCGAGGCCATAAGCGAGGCTCGACGCGGTTGGCTCATTGACGATACGCAGCACGTCCAGACCGGCAATCTTACCGGCGTCTTTGGTTGCGTTACGCTGAGCGTCATTGAAATAGGCTGGAACCGTGATGACTGCCTGATCGACCGATTCGCCGAGATAAGCTTCGGCGTCGGCCTTGATCTTCTGCAAAATCATCGCCGAGATTTCCGGCGGGCTGTACTCGCGCCCACCCATGTGAACGCGCACGTCGCCATTCGGAGCGGCGCTGACCTTGTACGGCACGAACTTCAACGCCCGCTGAACTTCAGGATCTTCGAACTTGCGCCCCATGAAGCGCTTGATCGAGAAGATCGTGTTTTCGGGATTAATCACTGCCTGATTACGCGCCACCTTGCCGACGACACGTTCATTCGTCTTGGGGTTAATGGCAACAACGGATGGGATCAGGCGACCGCCTTCCGACGATGGGATAACGGTAGGTTCGCCCGCTTCCATGATTGCCACGACCGAGTTGGTCGTCCCCAAATCGATACCGATAATTCTACCCATGAGATCAACTGCTCCTTTTACTTCGCTACTCGCACCAACGCAGGGCGCAGAACGCGGTCGCCGAGAACATAGCCTTTTTGCAGTGTGGCGGTGACATGCCCGGTCGCCACGCTGTCAGAATCTTCCATGCCAATCGCTTCGTGCTGGCTGGGGTCGAATTCTTTCCCAGTCGGGTCAACGGCTGTCACACCGTAGTCATCGAGGATTTTGTTGAGCTTGCGCAGCACCATGCTCACGCCGTTCACCCAGGGATCATCCTGAAGCTGAGGCGGCACATTGCTGACAGCGCGCTCAAAATCGTCAATCACCGGGAGAATATCTTTCAACACATTCCCGGAGGCGCTGCTGTGGCTGTCTTTCAGTTCGCGCTCGACTCGCTTCTTATAATTGGCAAATTCCGCGCGTGCACGCTGCCAACCCTCCAGGTATTCTTTCGCCTGCGTCTGCGCGGCGTCTACCATGTCCTGTGTCACACTTTGTCCTTGTGCTTCTGAGGCGTCAGCGGGTTGAGCAACCTCATTGATTTGCTCATGGTTTTCGTCGTGAATCTGTGAATTCACTCGGTCTCTCCTTCGACAAGCGCCCCTCAACCAAACCTTAACAAGCGTTCAGTGTATCAGGGCAATACTAGAATTACGTTAACACGACAAAATTCGCGGAAAACTCACATTCGACAGAGTTATCCGTAACGAACACAACATTCCCATTATAAAGTTGGTGATCAGGTTACACAAGGTATTAAGCTTAACGAATCAGCGGGCGCGAACCCCTCGCCCCGCGCCCCACGCAAATGTGCAAACCTTCGCTTTGTGTCAGGCGATGATTACACGCGGCAGCATTAGCGTGCTGGTGCGCCGTTGACCGCAACGCGCTGGGGCGCAGCGCGATAACAGCCGATGGTGTAGGGGTATTCGCGGGTGAGGACGTAGTGATAGATTGACGTTGATTCGCCGTTCCAGAGGACTTCACTGGTCGTGCCATGACATTCATCGAGATCAGCATTGGTAATTTCGACACCATCCGCGCCGTAGATGCTGTAGATGCCATAGCCGTCGAGGGCGTAACCAATGAGGGTGTTGTTTTCGGTCTGGTTGGGCAGGCAGACGCTCGGCCCGTGATAGTGATAGACGCCGCTCATCTGAGGATGCCCATCGCATAAATCCTGCACTTCGTGGGCGACGGCATCGCGTCCTCCGTCGTCGAGGGCGTTGAAGATGGCAACGCCGTTGCTGGCAACGCCGATCATCCCCATCGGCACGCAGCTAGGCGTGTTCGCCATCGTCGGGTTGAGCGGCAGCGCGAAGGAGACGTTGTAAGACTCGATGGCGTTCGGGTTGCGGTCAATCTGGTAGGCAGGGTCGTCCCGCTGGATCGGGAAAATGCCCGCCTCCGTATCGACGGGGAGTCCGTTGCCCGTGATGATGCGCTGAGCACCCTGCGTCTCGATGCTGAACTGAGCGTCGGGAAAGGTGACGCTGCCCCGCACCGATAACTTGGCCGTCAAGTCCCATGTCGTGCCGTGAATCCAGTCGCCCGCGTGCTGCGCGCCGCCGCCTTGAAAATGAGTCTGGCAGGAATAGACGTAGCCCACCTGCGGACGGGTGCTGACCTTGCCATCGCCCAACGGAAGCTGGGTGATGTCCAGTACATCCGTATGAATCGGGGTCGCTGTTGTGTCCTGCGCGTGGAGCGGGTTGAGCGAGAAGCCACAAAGGAGCGTGATCATCAGCAGCAGCGAAAAGTGGCTGATTCGTCGGGCGTTATTCATTGGATTCGGTATCCGTACTCGGTGGATAAGAACGATGCTACGGGTGAGATGTCACCGTCGTTTTGCCGATTTGTAAATTTCGTGTAATCAACCCCAAAGCGCTAGCCGAACCAATAGTCTTGCATGTGCGGCACGAAGTCAGCGAGCGGTTCGACATTCAGCGAAACCGTGAGAAATCGGGATAGACTGAAAAAACTCGTCATTCAATGTTGGTCTGTGGGTCGCCGGGAGGCAGCACTTCATACACGTCGGTCAGCATGTCAGTCATCAGGCCGGAAACGTAACTCACGGCGCTGATAGCGCGTCCGTAGTTAATGCGCGTCGGCCCCAGAACACCAACCGCTCCACTAATCTGCCCCGGTATGCCGTAGCGGCTCAGCACCATGCTCAGATGGCTGAGTTCTTCCCAGCGACCGTTCCCGGCAATCACGACCTGCACGTTGTTGACCAGTGGCGTCAGCACCTCGTTGAGAATCAGCGTGAGGAAGGCACGTTCCTCAAAGACACGCACCGCCTGCTGCGCGCCTTCGTTGTTCTGGAACATGCCCATGACTTCACTCAGGCCGTTGCGATAAACCAGCCGCACCTGATTGGTATCGGCCTTATCCATCGCGTCCGCCGCCAGTTCGGAAACTTCGCGTTCCAGCAAATTCATCTGCACGCTGCGCACGCGGACTTCTTTGGCGCTCATCTCCATATATTGAGCGTTAATCCGCTCGGCGATTTCGCCCAGTTTGCTCTGCGGAACCGGCTCCGCCAGCGTCAGCATTTGCTGATGCACGGATCCCCCCTGCAAAACCAGCACCATCAGCACCAACCGCCCCTGAATGGCGATCAGTTCGACGTGTTTGAAGCGGCTCATGTCCGCGACGGGCGGCGTCACCAGCGCGGCAACGTTGGCGGTTCGCGCCAGCATCGTCGCCACCAGCAGCATCCACTGTTCCGATGCCAGCGGAATCGTCTTAAGCCGATCCGACATGCGTGATTTTTCGAGACTGCTGATTTCGCCGCTGGTGATCAGGCGTTTGACGAAATAGCGATAGCCGTTTTCGGTCGGGATGCGTCCAGCGGAGGTGTGTGGCGCGGTGATGTAGCCCAGTTCATCCAGCACCGCCATTTCGTTACGAATGGTCGCAGAGCTAAAAGGCAGATTGAATTTTTCAACCAGCGCTTTCGAACTGATCGGTTCGGGCGAATCGGTGTAGGCTCGGACAATACAGGAAAGAATCTCTTCCTGCCGCCGAGTAAGTTCTGGCAGTATCGCATCGTCAATATTCATATACAAGCCGAAACCAGTATCCGCAATTACGTTAAAACCCGCTAAAATGATAACATAGCGAGGTTGGAGCGTCAAAGCGGTTAGGGAGAAGTAGAGGTCATGAGCAGCAAGACATTTGAAGTCACGCAGGACAATTTCACCAACGAAGTGCTTCAGTCAGAGACACCCGTACTGGTCGATTTCTGGGCGGAATGGTGCGGCCCTTGTAAGATGATCGCGCCGCTGGTCGATCAAATTGCCACCGAGTACACCGGCAAGATCAAGGTCGGCAAGCTCGACGCCGATGAGCATCAGGACGTGTTGATGCGCTACGGCATCATGAGCATCCCCACGCTGATCCTGTTCAAGGGTGGCGAACCGGTGGTTCGTGTGACCGGTTTCCGTCCGAAGGAACAGATCGTCAGTCAGTTGAAGCCTCACCTAAGCTGAGTATTAAAAAAGGCGCGACTCGCACGAGCCGCGCCTTTTTGATTCTTCGGGAAAAGGCTTATTGCGAGAGTTCCTGCTTGATGCCAGCATCACTCCAGAAGAGATACAAGAAGAAAGCGCTGATAATCGCCCATACGATATTGCCAATGCCGCTGCCCAGGCCAATCAGCGAAATCAGGATCGTGAAGCCCAGCGCGACGACTGCCCCGGTACGCGCCCACGCCTTGCGTCTGAAGAGACCAAAGGCGGCAATCCCGCAGACAGGTACCGAGAGCAGATAAAGGATGCCTTGAACAATACTCAACCCGCCAATTGTCACCAACGACGATGAGGCAGCAGCACCCTCACCCGTCGACGCGAAACCCGATGCTGCCGTCAGAGCGCCTGCTGCTGCCGATAAGGCCCCTACCATTCCGAAAACCAGCCCGGCGCAGGAGTTGAGTAACACATAAATGGCAAGATAGATAGCGGTCCAGCGAACAACCTGTGCGCGATTCAAACCATCCAGAAACTGCTTGAACTGTTCCATAATCCCTATCGCCTCCCAATATTGACACGCCTCAATCTTTTTAGTCGTGACGTCTTGCCCGGTGACGCTGCGTTCCAAATGTAAAAAGTGTGTAAACATTTGGAGAGCATAAAAAGGGCGATCCCTGCCCCAAGAAATTTGCAGGGATCGCCCGATTGAGAGTGCGAAGATTGCAGGCTGTGGCAGTTACTCGTTGAACAATTCGCCGACGCTGCGCCCCTGATTCGCGCGCCAGATGACCTCACCCAGCAGCGGCGCAATCGACAGCACCGTCATGTTGGGCAGCTTGGCCCGCTTTTCTGGCGAAATCGGCAGCGTGTTGGTGGTGATGATTTCCTTGATCGGCAGCGCTGCGAGGCGATCTACCGCATTTTCAGCCAGCAGCGGGTGAGTGAAGGCGAGATAGACATCGCGCGCGCCCTCTTCCTTGACCAGATTAACGGCATTGGTGATCGAGCCGCCCGTCAGCACTTCGTCATCGACCAGCAGCACGTTTTTGTCGCGCACATCGCCAATGATCGAGAGCGCTTCGGACTTGCCATCATTGGAGGTACGGCGCTTCTCGATAATTGCGTGTGGTGTGCCGAGCGTTTCCGCCCAGTTGCGCCCTTTCTTGGCAAAACCGAGGTCGGTCGAGACGACCACCAGATTCTCGATCTGCTTCCGGGCAACGTAATCGCCAAGCAGATAAAAAGCGGTCAGCACATCACCGGGAATATTGAAGAAACCCTGAATTTGACCCGCGTGCAGGTCAATCGTGATGTAGCGATCCGCGCCCGCGACTTCGATCATGTTGGCGAGCAGCCGCGCCGCAATGCCCACGCGCGGCTGATCTTTTTTGTCCGAACGCGCATACGAGAGATACGGCACGACCACGTTAATCCGGCCTGCCGAGTCGCGTTTGAGCGTATCAATCATGATCAGCAGTTCAAAAATATTTTCGTGCAGCGGCGAACACATCGTCTGAACCAGATAAACGTCCTGCCCGCGTACACTCTCATTGAGGCGAATGAAAATATTCTCGTTCGGGAAAACGTTGCGCGTGTATTTCCCACAATTCATACCCAGATGATCCGCAATTTCAGCACATAACTCGCTTGATGCTGAACCGCCAAAAAGTAGAATACGCCCATACTGTCCGGGCGCACGAGCATTCACGTGCTCGTCAGTAATGTACTTTGTTCCCGGAACTTTCGTGCCTGACATCCCCTGCCTCACCCCTCAACCTGCGCCAGAATTTGGCGAACTGCGCTTTGTGGATCGATCTCGCGTGCCTGAACCTGCTCAATGAGTGCGCTGATGGTCTTGGCGGGTACGCCCTGAAGCAGGCGCGCCATCAAGCTATCACGCAGCCGTTCGTATAACTCTACCTCGATATGCTGCCGTTCGGCCTGGTCGCGCAAATCGTTCGCTTCGAGAAAACGACGGTGATCGGCGATAGCATTGACGACTCCATCGACTCCTTTCCCCTCGCTGGCGACCGTTTGCACAATCGGCGGAACCCACAACGCCTCCTGGATATTATCCGTTTCTACGACTTCATGCGCCGGGATCAGTCGTCCGTGATGCGCGATCAACGCGCTGCGCGCTGACGGATGCCCGATTTCCAGCATCATTTTGAGCGCCTGCATCGTATGGTTGACGCCCTGACGATCCGCCTTGTTGACCACCAGCACATCAGCGATTTCAAGGATTCCGGCTTTGATGGCCTGCACTTCGTCACCCATGCCCGGTGCTTCGACCACCACCGTCGTGTCGGCGGCACGGACAATATCGACCTCATTCTGCCCCGCCCCAACCGTTTCGACCAGTACCACCTCGAATTTCGCCGCATCAAGGACGCGAATCGCGTCGCGGGTGGCACGCGCCAGCCCGCCGAGGCTGCCCCGTGTCGCCATGCTGCGGATAAACACCCCACTGTCTCCGGCAAGGTCGCGCATCCGCACACGGTCACCGAGCAGCGCCCCACCCGTAAATGGGCTGGTCGGATCGACGGCGAGAATGCCGACTGTTTTTCCCTGAGCACGATAGTGCTTGGTCATTTCGCTGACGAGCGTGCTTTTCCCCGTACCGGGCGCGCCCGTGACGCCGATCACCCAGGCGCGTCCCGTATACGGGAATAAAGCCGCGAGGGCTTGTTCCGCACCCTCGCGCTCATTCTCAACATCCGTCAACAGCCGCGCCAGCGCACGGCGGTCACCGTCTAAGACCCGCTGCGCCCGCTCGATCATGCGTCTCCGGTTTTCGCCTTCATCAGATCGTGAATGAACGTCACAATAGCGTCGGTGTGCGTTCCCGGCCCGAAAATGCCCGATACGCCGAGCGCTTCGAGGCTGGGTTTGTCGTCGTCGGGGATGATGCCGCCCACGATCAGCGGCACGTCGCTCAGTCCCGTTTGATCCATGACTTCACGGATACGCGGCACCAGGGCAAGATGTGCTCCGCTCAATATGCTCAGGCCGACCAAATCCACGTCTTCCTGCAAGGCAGCTTCGGCGATCATTTCGGGAGTCTGGCGCAGGCCAGTGTAGATGACTTCCATGCCCGCGTCGCGGAGGGCGCGCGCAATGACTTTCGCACCCCGGTCGTGCCCGTCGAGGCCGGGTTTGGCAATGAGTACGCGTATCGCTGCTTGTGTGACCATAATTCTTCCCTGGGAGTCCTTAACACACCCATAAACAATTATAGCAGGAACGTCCCGTGCTTCCCACAGCAGCGGCGGTCAAGCACAGGGTAAACAGGACTATTGACTGTCCAATTCGAATCGTTTGCACAGGTGACGTTTCCTGCTCAATTGAGCACAATTCGAGCGAACAAATGGCGCGAAAAAATCGTGCCGTCACGCGAACGAAAAGTGACAGATCGACAGCTATCCGCCCATATCGGAGGAATCATGAGACGATTTGTCAGCCTGCTCTTGCCTGACGCGCCCGATAACTCGACTCAAGTAGCGATCCACTTCCCATAAATCGGGGAAGCGGCGTTCGTAGCCTGAAATCATTTTCGTGACGATCCCAGATATTGTCAGGGTCATCTCCCAGCCCTCGGCATCATGCAGTACCAATAGAGTGGCACGGCTCTTGTCAAAGTCAGCGTTTTTTATTCCAAACACTTTTACGTTTCGTATGCGACGGTATTCAGCACAACCCCACGTATCACCAAAGCGATAAACGCCTCGTGTCGTGAAAATGAGATTGGCTTGAGAGTCGGTGTCAGAGTTGATATAGATACCGAGCAATTCTTCGTCCGGGAGCATTCGCGCCTGAACTTCATCAGGAAGATTGTTCACTGCTTGATCGGCTGGTTGAAAGTTAGCAAGGGGTTTCAAGCAGCGATGCACACGTGAGCGGATTGACTCATGCAATTCCATATAAGCCCCACTTTCGAGTCAGAAATTGTTAACCGTTAACAACAATAACAAGGAAGCAAAACACCGAGGTTATGCTATAGTTGTAACTATATACAAACGTGGCGAGAGTAACCTCAATGAGCGCGACAACCGACACGAGGCGCATGAATCTGGACAGGCCGTTTGGGCGAGTGGCAACGCCGATGGAAGACCGCATTGGTCTGGCGCTGGCTGCCGCTGCTGCCGTGATCGTCGTATTGGCGGCGGTCTTTTACCTGGTGCTGGCAGTGCAATGGCACGGCGAAGCCTTCCCCGGTGTTCTGCTGACTCGTACCCTGACCGTCGATGGCAGTATGCCGAATTCGTCGTCGGGCTGGCCCGGATTAGAAGCGGGTTTGCAGCGCGGCGACCACATCATCGACATTGACAGCACGATGTTTCCCTCAGACTACGACCGCGCCGAGCAAGCCTACGATGCCCTGATCAAGACGCTGCATCTCGGCGATCATGTCAATGTAACGTTTGAGCGTCCGGTTACATCAGGGAATGCGGTGATCAACAACGCCGAAGCGTGCGGCAAAGTGCAGAACGGGCTGGCGCGCTGCGATGTCAGCTTTATATTGACGAACTATCCCGATATTGACTTTCTGGCCTCGTTCATCGTTCCGTTTGTTTCCGGCTTGATCACGATGGGCATTGGCATCGCTGTGCTGCTGCTGCGTTCGCGCAAACCGTCGGCGCAGATCGTGGCGGGCGCGTGCCTGACCCTGAGCGTGTTCATGCTCGGCATTTTCGACATTAACACGACGCACCAACTGACGCCGTTCTGGATTATCGGCACGACTTTCGCCGGAGCGTCGATGGTAACGATGGCGCTGGTCTTCCCGGTCAAGCTGCCGATTGTTTACCGCCGCCCCGGCATCAACTGGCTGCCGCTGGTCGTGGGCGCGCTGGCAGCCGCGGCGATCCTCGTCACCTATTACAACCCCAGTTCGGCACAGAGCGCGGTAACTGCGGTCTGGTTCCCGCCGCTGGCAGGCGTGATCGGCATGGCGATTCTGGTGATTACCCTGCTGCGCCGCCGCGAAACCGCCCCGGCGGTCATCATCCGCGATCAGTCGAATACGGTGCTGATCGGGATGCTGCTCTCGCTGATGATCGCGGTTGTCTGGGTACTGAACCTCGTCGTGCATCTGCTGTTTGGCTACGATCCGATTCCGCTGAACACATCAGCGGCGACCCCTTTCCTGATTCTGCTGCCGCTGAGCATGGCTTACGCGGTGCTGCAATATCGCACGCTCGACACTGACCGCATCATCAGCCAGGCGCTGACTTATGCGGTGATGCTGGTGGCGCTGCTGGTGGGCTATTTCCTGCTGGTGTTCAGCGCGTCACTGGTGGCTGGGGAAGTGATCGGCGCGAGTAACCCGATTCTGCTGGCGCTGGTGATTTTCCTGATGGCGGTGCTGTTCATCCCGGTGCGAACGCGCCTGCAAGCCCGCGTCGATAAGCTTTACTACCGCCGCCGCACCAATTATCAGCAGCAGATTGAAGCGTTCGGTCAGCACCTCAGTTCGCTGATCGAATTCGGCGACATTCTCGACGCCTACCGCGCCGAAGTCAACCACACACTGCTGCCGCTGCAAATATTCATCTTCCTGCCGGATCGACAGACGGGCGAATATGCCGCCCCCGGCACAGACATCCGCTTCGAAGCCGACACCCCGCTGGCGCTGGGTCTGTCGAGCAGCGAGAGCATGATTTATCTCGAACCGGGACAGCCCTGGCCTGCCGAAGCAGTGGCGGAACGCTCGCGCCTGCTGATCCTAAAAGCGAGCGTGATCGCCGGGCTGCGCGGCGCAAACCGCCTGAGCGGTTTTGTCGTGGTTGCGCCGCCGCGTTCGATGAGCGGGCGCTACACCTTTGAAGAACTGCGTTTCATGCAAACGCTGACAAGCCAGATCAGCGTGGCGGTCGAACGCGCGGAAGTCGTCGAATCGCTGGAACATCGCGTGCGTGAACTGGACGTCCTGAGTCAGGTGAGCCAGGCGGTCAACTTCACGATTGACCTGAACGACCTGCTTGAACTGATCTACGCGCAAACGGTTCGCCTGCTTGATGCGACCAACTTTTACATCACGCTGCAAGACCCGACGACCGACGAACTGTACCACGCCTTCTTTCTGGAAGGCGACGAACGTTATACCGAAAAAGAGAACCTGCACTGGACGCCGGGCGGCGACCTGTTCAGCGAGATTGTGAAAACGGCACAGCCGATTTCGGTGAGCAATTACGCCGAAGCACTCGCCGCGCGCGCCGCCAAAGCCAACTACGAAGACCCGCATCAGCAGGCATGGATGGGCGTGCCAATGCTGGTCGGTTCGCGCACGATTGGCGTACTCTCCGCCGGGACACCGGAAGCAGGCAAAACCTACACCGACGAACAGCAGAAAATCTTCCTGAACATCGGCGCGCTGGCGGCGACATCGCTGGACAAGGCGCGTCTGTTCGCGGAGACCAACGTGCGCGCACGCCAACTGGCGGCGCTGAACGACATCACGCGGCAGATCGTGGCGGCTGAGCTTGACCTTGAGAAACTGCTGCAACTGATCACCGCGAGCGCGACCGACATCCTCGGCGCGGCGGCAGGTTCGCTGCTGCTGACGGTCGATGACGGCAGCGGCGACCTGGAATTTCGGGTAGCAGTCGGCGGCTCCGGTCAAGACCTGATCGGCGCGCGCGTACCCGCAGGTCGCGGACTGGTGGGCGAGGTGGCCTCGAAAGGCGAACCCGTCATCGTCAACGACGTGAGCAATGACGCGCGCTGGGGCGGCGAACTGAGCAAAGGCGTCTTCCACACGAATACGGTGCTGGCGGTGCCGCTGGTCACGCAGAATAACGTGATCGGCGTGCTGGAAGTGCTGAATAAGCGCAATAACGGAACGTTCAATCAGGATGACGTTGACCTGGTAACAGCCTTCGCGGGTCAGGCGGCTGTCGCGATTGAGAACGCGCGTCTGTTCCAGATGACCGACCTGCAATTGTCTGAACGACTCAGCGAACTGGAAACACTGGAACGGATCGACGTTGAGCTGAATCGCTCGCTCGATCTGGAGAAAGTCGCGCAGATTTCGCTGCACTGGGCGATGGAGAACAGCAGCGCAACCGCCGGACTGATCGGCGTCGTGGTCAACGATCCGCCGCGACTGGACGTGATTTATCGCGTTGGCTACGAGGATGACGACCTCCCTCCCGGCGTCGAGGGACGTGTCTGGCCGCTGGATCGCGGGATTGCGGCACGCGTGCTGCGCACCAAGCAGGCCGATCTCGCGCCGGACGTGCGCATCGACCCGAACTACGTGCCCAGTCTGCGCGGGGCACTCAGCCAGATCACGCTGCCGATGCTCTCTGGCGGTAACGTCAACGCGATCCTGATTCTGGAAACGAATCGTGAGCCGCGCCTGAAACTGGCGGATATGCCTTTTCTGCAACGTCTCGCGGAACACGCCAGCATCGCCATCGTCAATGCGCAGTTGTACGCCGAACTGACGCTGGCGAACCAGTCCAAGAGCGAGTTTGTGTCGTTTGTGGCGCACGAACTGAAGAATCCGCTGACGTCGATCAAGGGCTATTCGGATGTGCTGCTCGGCGGCGCGGTCGGCGGCATGAGCGACCAGCAGAAGAACTTCCTGGGCACGATTCGCTTCAACGCCGAACGCATGAATACGCTGGTGAGCGACCTGAACGACGTGACCAAGCTGCAAACTGACAATCTGCGGCTGGATTTGGCGGCGGTCGATTTCCGCAAGGCGCTGACGGAAACGCTGCGCCCGCTGGAAAAGCAGATCGAGGACAAGGGGCAGACGCTCGAACTGGTTATGCCGGATGATCTGCCGATGATTTATGCCGACCAGAACCGGCTGATTCAGGTGCTGACCAACCTCGTCAGCAACGCACACAAATACACGCCCAACGATGGCGTGATTAAGATTGGCGCACGGGTGGACAACCGACCGTTCGATAGCAAGGGCCATCCATGCGATCCCATGCTGGAAGTCCGCGTGACCGATACCGGAATTGGCATGAGCGAGGAAGACCTGAAGAAGCTGTTCACAGCCTACTTCCGCAGCGACAACCCGCTCACGCGCGAACAGCCGGGTACGGGTCTCGGCCTGACGATCACACGCGGGATTGTCGAGCGGCACGGCGGGAATATCTGGGTGGAAAGCACGCTCGGTGAAGGCACGACTTTCTTCTTCACGATGCCGCTGGTCACGGAAGCTGAGCAGCAGCAGGCCGGAGATTAGACCGTCGCGGTCTGAGTTCCGAAACGCCAGGTGCTGTCAGCGCCGGAAGGGACAGGACTCCTTCCGGCGCTGTTCTTTATGACAGCGCACAGACCCCGGAATTTTGGCTGTTCTCAGCGCAAGACATACTGTTATGAGAGCGGTTTCAGATGAGTCTTGACACTTGGAAACGGTGAATTATTGTTATGATTAGATAGTAGGAATGTATGTCCCCCTCCAAAGGTGATGGGGGAGCGTGCGTTCTTTAGAAGGGATCGTTGTGTCAGCAGCCGCACGCCTTACGACAATCTATGTGATTATCGGCAGCCTGTGGATCCTTTTCAGCGATTCAGTGCTGGCAGTCTTCACAGGCAGCGATACCCACTTGTACGCATCCGCACAAACCATTAAAGGATGGGTGTTTATTGCGATCACCGCAGCCGTACTGTATTTCCTGCTCAAGCGCGAATTTGACGCCCGTCAAAAATCCGAACAGGCAACGCTGGAACGCGAGGTGAATTTCCGCGACCTGTTTGCGAATAATCCGCTGCCTATGTGGGTTTGCGACCTGGCAACGCTTCAATTTCTCGACGTGAATGAAGCGACCTGTAACCATTATGGCTATTCGCGTGATGAATTTCTCAGGATGCATCTGGCTGACATCAGGCCGCCGGAAGAACTGGAACGTCTGAAAGCCTTTATCGCGCAACAACCGGAAACAGGGTATGCATACGCGGGTGAGTGGCTGCACCGCACCAAATCAGGAAAAATTATTACCGTCGAAATCTCAGCGCATACACTGAAATACAATGGCATTCGCGCTGTTCTAGCGGTTGCGCGCGACGTCACCGAAAGCAAGCGCATGGCGGAAGATCGGCTTGAAAACGAGCGACTGCGCGTTCAGCTTTCGAAAGAAACCGAGCTGAATCACATGCGCAATCGCTTTATTTCGATGGTGTCGCACGAGTTCCGCCGCCCGTTGACGACGATCACCACCTCAGTTGAACTGCTGGAAAATTATCGCAGCAAAATGTCTGAAGAGGGCGCGCAAAAGCATTTCAACCGCATTCACGAACAACTGGCGGAAACCAATGACCTGCTCGATGATTTTCTCGCCCTGATGCGTTCGGAGGTCGCGCAACAAAATTTCAAACCAACCTCCATCGATCTGACCGAAATCTGCCGTAAGCTGATCGATCAACTAAAGGCTTCCAGCCAGACGAAACACATCATCCAGTATGCCAGTTCATGCGAACAGGTGATGCTTCAGGGCGACGAAAAGCTGCTGCGTCAGGCGATTTCCAACCTGCTGACGAACGCCATCAAGTATTCTCCGAGCGGCGGCGAAGTCCGGCTCGATCTGCTGCACACCCACGACATCGAGATTCACGTCAGCGATCAGGGCATTGGTATTCCCCTGAAGGATCAGGAGAATCTGTTCGAACCTTTCTTCCGCGCTTCCAACGTGGGCGACGCCAAAGGAACAGGATTAGGGCTATCCATTGCGCGGCAGGCGATTGAACTGCACAGCGGAACGCTCAAAATTGGCAGGAGCGATTACAGTGGCACAGAGTTTGTGATCACACTTCCCGTAAATGAGGGTACATTTCTAACGGGATGTTGACGAGTCTGTGATATAATCCCAGGTTCGTAGGAGAAATTATTCCCTGAGGCTCGTATGTTCAAGAATATCGTCAAGAAAGTCATGGGCGACCCGGTAGAAAAGGCGCTTTCGAACTACCGCGTCACCGTTGAACAGATCAATTCGTTGGAACCCGCGATGAAAAAGCTGTCTGCGGAGGACATGCGGGCAAAGACGGGTGAATTCAAGCGCCGAATCGAAGACGGCAAGACGCTGGACGACCTCCTGCCGGAAGCCTTTGCGCTGGTGCGTGAAAGCGCCATGCGCACCATTGGACAGCGCCATTTCGACGTGCAGCTTATCGGCGGGATTGTCCTGCACGAAGGCCGCATCGCCGAAATGAAAACGGGTGAAGGCAAGACGCTGACGGCAACCCTGGCGCTTTACCTGAATGCGCTGCTGGGCAAGGGCGTGCATCTGGTCACCCCGAACGACTACCTGAGTAAAGTCGGCGTGCAAACGATGGGGCCGATTTATCATTACCTGGGTCTCTCGGTGGGTGTCATCCAGAACAGCGGTAACGGCGACCCGGACAGCGGGTCGTTCATTTTCGACCCGGATTTCCCGTCGGATGACGCGC
The DNA here is from genome assembly GCA_034432495.1 of Anaerolineae bacterium. Lineage (GTDB taxonomy): Bacteria > Chloroflexota > Anaerolineae > Aggregatilineales > Phototrophicaceae > Flexifilum. Next base: position 18,368 of record DAOUCB010000139.1, read on the forward strand.
GGTTACAAAATCTGCGTCCCGCCAAGCGCCAGGAGGCTTACGCCGCTGATGTGACCTACGGGACGAACAACGAGTTCGGCTTCGACTATCTGCGTGATAACATGGTGGTCGATAAGAGCCAGTTGGTTCAGCGCAGCCTGAATTACGCCATCGTCGACGAAGTAGACAACATCCTGATCGACGAAGCACGTACCCCCCTGATCATCTCCGGTCAAGCCGACGAACCTTCCGATTTGTACAAGAAGTTCGCGCAAATCGTGCGTACCCTGAAGGAAAGCAGCGTTAAGAGCGTCGATGATGAAGAACCGGATGCCGATTATGTGGTCGATCTGAAGGATCGCGTCGCGTTCCTGACCGATGAAGGTGTCGAAAAGGTCGAGCGCGCACTGGGGATTGATCAGCTTTATCACCCCGACAACGGCGATATGATCCCCTACCTCGACAATTCGCTGCGTGCACATGCGCTCTATCATCTGGACAAAGACTACGTCATTCAGGAAGGCGAAATCATCATCGTCGATGAGTTCACCGGACGCCTGATGTACGGTCGGCGTTTCTCGGAAGGTCTGCATCAGGCTATTGAAGCGAAGGAAGGCGTGCTGGTTCGGCGCGAAAACCTGACACTGGCGACGATTACCTTCCAGAACTTCTTCCGTATGTACAACAAACTGGCGGGCATGACTGGTACCGCGCTGACGGAAGCCGAAGAATTCGAGAAAATCTACAACCTTGACGTGACCGCTGTTCCGACGAATATGCCAATGGTTCGCGCCGACTACGAAGACCTGATTTTCGCGACCGAGGAAGCCAAATTCAAGTCCATCGTCGATGAAATCAAGGAACGATCCGCCACAGGCCAGCCAATTCTGGTCGGTACAGTCGCGATTGAAACGTCCGAGCGCCTGAGCAAAGCGCTCAAGCGTGCTGGCATCGAGCATCAGGTATTGAACGCCAAGCAGCACGAGCGCGAGGCCGAAATCATCACGCAGGCAGGCAAAGTCGGCAACGTCACGATTGCGACCAACATGGCGGGTCGTGGTGTTGACATTCTGCTCGGCGGCAACCCGGAAGGTTTCGCACGCGAACGCCTGCGCAAAGCGGGCAAAGACATCACGCAGGTTTCGCAGGACGAATGGAAAGCGCTCGTCAAGGAGATCGCGCAGGAAATCGAGCCGGATCGCAAGAAGGTGCTCGAAGCAGGCGGCCTCTACGTGCTTGGTACTGAACGGCACGAAGCCCGGCGTATCGACAACCAGCTTCGTGGTCGTTCCGGTCGTCAGGGAGACCCCGGCGAATCGCGCTTCTTCCTGAGCCTGGAAGACGACCTGATGAAGCGCTTCGGCGGCGACCGGGTGAAAAACTTCATGGAATGGGCCAAAATTCCTGAAGACGAACCGATTGAAAACAGCATGGTCAGCAAGTCGATCACGCAGGCGCAGGTACGCGTCGAAGGCCACAACTTTGACATCCGCAAGCGCGTGCTGGAATACGACGATGTCGTGAACATTCAGCGCGAGACCGTTTATGCGCAGCGCCAGCAGATTCTTGAAGGCAGCAGTTTACGCGAAAGCTTCATCAAAGACCTGGAAGACGAAATCGGCAAGATCATTGACGAATTCGCGCCCGACGGTTCCAGCCCCGACGAATGGGATTTCGAGGCGATGTATCGCCAGTTGTTCACGATTTTCCCCGTGCCTGTCGAAGTCACTGACGAGACGATGGCAGAAGTCGAATCGCTGGACGAACTGGAAACGATGCTGGTCGATGCGGCGATGGACGCTTACGACCGCAAAACGGATGAACTCGGCGAAGAATTGATGCAGCGCGCCGAAAAGATGGTCATGCTCAACTCGATTGACATGCACTGGCGGCGACACCTGACCGACCTCGATGTGCTGCGTGAAGGTATCGGCCTGATGGCGATTGCGCAGCGCGACCCGCTGGTCGAGTACAAGCGCGAAGCCTTCGAGATGTTCCAGGTATTGCAAAACGAGATTCACGCCCACGCGGTGCGCAGCATCTTCCGCGTGCAGGTCAACCAACCGCAGATCATGCGCCCGCGCGTGCAGGTGATGCAAACGCTGCGACCGGGCGCTGTGGTCAACACCAAACCGGAACCCGTCCGCAAAACAGCGAAGGCGTCGATTGGACGCAACGATCCATGCTGGTGCGGCAGCGGCAAGAAGTACAAAAATTGTCATATGCGCACAGATAAGGGGAACAGCCCCAGCGCAGCACAATAAAGGAGGATGTGGCGAAGTTATGGCGGCAACAAAAGCGACATCGCAACGCGCGGAGGATGCGCGCCTGCTCGACTTTGTCCGTGAAAAAGTCGATACGTTCGTCAAGTGGGATCTCGTGCGTTTCTTCCACGACAACCCTTTTGCAGCCGATTCAGCCGAGAACATCGCGCGATTTGCCGGTCGCGATGCGCACACGGTCGAGAACGATTTGCAGGAACTGGTGCGCAGCGGCGTTCTGGAAACCAACGTCGCCGGCAATGGGACAACGCGGATTTACCGCTACGTCAAAGATCAACAGGTGCGCGCAGCCGTACAAAGTTTCGTGATTGCCTGTGACGACCGTGAGTTTCGCGTCCGGGCAATCAACCAGGTGATTGAGGGTTTGCAATAAGCCGTGTCGGCGGATGCATTCAGCCAATTCGTGATCCTATACGGCTGGTTTTTACTGGTCGGCCTGATTGTCTTCATCATGCTGATTGCGCGTTTTTACCAGCGCTTTTCGGGTGAGAAGACCTATTTCCTGCTGTACCTGGTGCCGATGGTCTTGTTTGGCGTGCAGGCTGTGCGCCAGACCAATTTTCCCAACGACATGCTCGGCAACATTTTTGCGGCGGTCGGGGGGGTATTACTTCTCAGTCTCAGCCTGTTCCTATACTGGCGGATGACTGCCAAACGAGGGTAGGTTCGTTCGGTGGACTTCACCACGCTGTTAAGCTTATTAGGGCCAATTTCGATCATGGTGGCGTTGATCGTCGTGGGCCTGCTGAGCAAACAGCTCGGTGTACAAACCAACGCCAAGCCCTTTTACCTCGGCTTTTATGGCGCGGCGATACTGGTGCTGATCAGCATCGCCGCCCAGTTCCTCGACCTGATTTTTCACTTCCCCCACAACGATGCGGTCGTCCTGTGGATTTTCATGGACGACGGCCTGCCCGCCATTGCAGTCACAATCGGCGTGATCTTTTCATGGCGTTACTGGAGCTGGCTGCTGGCAGAGCGCGACTGAACTGATTACAATGTTGGGTAGGAAGTGCTGCGCTAAAATTTCAATTTGATAAAACGTTTCTTCTGAAAAATAGATTTTGGGATTCAGCACCCGGCACTCGAATGATTCTTCGCAGTTTGCGAGTAGACACTTAAAGGGTTTGGCGCTTGATTGACCATGAACTGCTCCAGATGATCCAGGGAATGCCCAAGATTGATTTACATCGCCACCTGGAAGGCTCACTGCGCCTGGAAACGCTGGTCTCCATCGCGCTTGAATATGGCATTACCCTGCCAAAGTCCGACGTCGAGGGGCTGCGTCCCTTCGTGCAGATTGTTCCCGGTGAAGCCCATAGCTGGCAGCAGTTTCTGGGGAAATTTCAGATTCTGCGCCAGTTCTACCGTTCCGAAACGATCATCAAGCGAGTGACGCACGAAGTCATCGCCGATGCTGCCGCCGATAACGTCAAGTACATGGAACTGCGCTTCACGCCCCAGGCGCTCAACAACCTGATGCAGTGCAATTACCAGCAGGTAGTCGAATGGGTGTGTGAAGCAGCGGAAGCTGCCGTCGCCAGCCACGATATTCAGGTTGCGCTCATCCTGTCGATGAATCGTCACGAGAGCGTGGGCATCGGCGAACAGGTGTTACAGGCGGCGATTGACTATCAGGATCGCGGTGTGGTCGGGCTGGATCTCGCGGGACAGGAGGCTGGATATTCGTGCCTGCCCTTCCGCGACTTGTTCGAGCAGGCGAAAGCGGAAGGTCTCGGCGTGACGATTCACGCGGGCGAATGGGCAGGCGCAGACAGCGTGCGCGAGGCCGTCGAAATGCTCGGCGCGGATCGGATTGGACACGGCATTCGCTCGGTGGAAGACCCGGCGCTGATCGAACTGCTGCTCCGTCACGAAACGGTGATGGAAGTCTGCCCGACGAGCAATGTGCTGAGCGGCGCGGTCACAGATTTTGACGTTCACCCGCTGATCGCGCTCTATGGGCAGGGCGTCAAGACGACCATCAACACCGACGATCCGCTGATTTGCAACGTGACGATGAGCGACGAACTCGATCACGTCGTGGAGGAGATGCCGCTCACGCTCGACGATGTGAAGCGCAACATCATGACGGCGGCGCAGGCATCGTTCCTGCGACCTCCGCAGCGCGAGGCGCTGGTCGCGCAGTACGAGGCGTGGCTTTATCAATGATTCAGCTTGGCGAATTCAAACTTCATCTGATCCACGAATGTCTTGCGATGCACGATGCCGGTGGCCCCTTTGGGCTGGTGCCGCGCTCGCTTTTCAGCAATGTATTCATGCCGCCCGATGAAGATAATCTGCTGCCGATGGTCAACCACAACCTGCTGGTGCAGGCCAACGGCAAAAACATCCTGATCGATGTGGGCTATGGCAGTAAACTGACCGATAAGCAGGTCGCCTATCTCAAGTTGGAACGACCACAGGGCGGACTCGCCGCAGGTCTGGCGCGGCTCGGCCTGACTCCGGCAGATATTGACCTCGTCATCGACACACACCTGCATAACGATCACTGCGGCGGCAACACGGCGCAAGCCGAAGACGGCAGCATCGTTCCAGTGTTCCCCAACGCCGAATACGTCGTTCAGCGCCGCGAATACGAGGACGCCAGCCGCCCCAACGAGCGCACGCGCGCGACTTACCTCGCCGCCAATTTCCTGCCGCTGGTCGAAAGCGGGCAGATGCGCCTGCTTGACGGTGACACGGAACTGCTGCCGGGGATTCGCGGCGTGGTCACGCCGGGACATACCCCCGGTCACATGACAGTCACGCTCGAAAGCGGCGGTCAGCACGCGGCCTTCATCTGCGACATGGCGAGCTACGCCATTCACTTTGAGCGGCTGGGCTGGATGACCTCGTATGACATCGAGCCGATGATCACGCTGGAAACCAAGCGCCAATGGCAAGCGTGGGCGCTGGAAACCAACGCGCTGCTGATCTTCCCGCACGATCCGCTGAAACCAATGGGTCGGCTGAGCGAAGATGTCAACGGCAAACGCACGGTCGTCAAGGTCGATGAGCCGTACGTGTAGTGATGGCTAGGGCGCTCGTTACGAGGTTTGATGGCAATGAACGAGTGGTCAATTGCTTTCGATAATGCTGCTGAAGCATTGACTACCGCACTTTACTCCGGCGCGATCCCAAGCGGCGTAGAGCGGTTAGCTGCCGCTAAAGTATTTCGCGAAACTATGGATCGCTTCAAGTCAGGCGGCAATCCTGCAAAAGCCATCGTACAAGTTGAACTGCAAAATTCAGATTTTTATCGCTTCTGCGCTGCGATAAAGCTCTTTATTGAGATTGGTGATGCTGCGTCACTTGCTGAACTAAGTCAAAATCCCGCAACATACGGACACAGAGTACCAGAGCGAGATCTGAAACGCCTCTGGAAAAGTTTCCCACCCTCGATTGATTCATATGACGATGCATTTGTAAACTTGATCAGCTCCGATGATCCTATCGTTACAGCCTTTTATTTAGGATTAAATGGAGACTCAAGCGGAGTAGAATTTCTGAAGAACTCGGCGGATAATCCTGATTCTCAACAAGCAGTTGAAGCATGTTATTACTTGGCTCAATTGGCACTACCCGATGCTATTGAGCCAATGATTCATATCCTGGCAAGTGATGATGCTGATGCTATCGCGCTTGCAATCAATATCGCGGCCAATCTTGGTTTACCTGCTTTTATTCCCGCACTACGTCATGTCACTGAGCGCAAAATCGTTTCTCCGACCTACAGCAGCGAAACACCTACCTACGACGAGGCCATCCGAGCAATTCGAGATATTGTTGGCAAACCACTTGACGATCTTGGCGAAGAATATGTGGATTATTCTACTGAGAGGAACGAAGAGTTTTATGGAGAGGGCGAATTTACGGAAGCATTTCGCAATCAAGCCCTCGCTATCTCACGTGAGGCGTTCCAATCTATGGATTCGATGAAACGTTACTATCGGGGTGAATTGCTAACTCTCACACATCTTGCATCCGATTTGCTTAGTCCACATGCTGGCCCTAGCTATAGAGCCGCCTATAATCTTCGCGCTATTACGGGAGAGGATTATGGTTTCGATCCTGATGACGATCTGATCACTAATCTGCCTGCTATCGAAGCATGGCAGAAAAGAGCAAACCGCCCGGAACCATTGGAACCGGGCGGTTGGGCATTCTGGGGCAAGAGCTTACCTACTCCAGAAATAGATTTGAATTCTGAATAACCCTACTGTCGCGACTGCCATTCCTCAATCGTTGAACTGAGGAACTGGCGCACGGCGGCATCCGCGACCTCGCCCACCGAGTCATAAAATTGGCCATCGACCTCAATCGCAATCGCGCCATGCATGGCGGGGCGCACGTGAATGCTGCGCATGGCATACTGCGGCGTCTGGCTGAGCTTATGCTGCAAGTACGCCTCAATCGACGCGGCGATGTTGATTTCGGGGATCGGCTCGGCAACGGGACGCTGACCACGTTTCGGCTTGACGGGCGGGCCATCGGGCATCTTAAACTTGGGCAGGTCGCCGGGGGCAGGTGCAAACGTACCCGTCACGCGCGGCGGTGGTGGCGAAATTGGAGGCAGATCAAACGTCGGTTCGTCGAGCGCGTCTTCGCTCACCGGAGCAGCATCGTCCGCAGGCGGCGCAGCGGAAGCGGGCGCAGGCGGAGGTGGGGGCATGGCGACCGCAGGCGCGGCGGACTTGACCTCAACGGGGGTTTGCGCGCCGTTGAGATCGCGCAGGGTGCTGTGAAAGCGCCGCTTGAATTCGGCATCGGCGATACCAGGCGGGTTGCGATAGGCTTTGTCGCCAATGCGAATGATCAGCCCGCCTTCAGCGACATCGCGCAAAATCGTCAGCACTTCGACGGCCTCAACCATTTCGCCTTCTGCCAGATGCACGGTATACGCGCCGTTCGTGGGTGTCGGCGCGGCTTTGACCGGATCAGCGCTGCCGAAGCTGTCGAGATCAGGCAAATCGGTGGAGCCACTGTCGTAGCTCGATGCCATCGCCACGCCCGCCATCGCCGGAACTGCCGCCCGCGCCTTGATGCCGCGCGCGCGAACAATGTAGGCAATCACGATCACCAGCAGAATGCTCGAACCGCAGAACATCAGGATGATACCCATCGGAAGCTGTTGAAATAAACCCAGAGGGCCGCTGTCCATCGCTCAATCTCCCTATTGCTGGCACGAAGGACAGTAGTGTGTCCCGCGCTGTGCCACCCGTATTTTGACGATTGTTTCGCCACAGCGCTCACAAGGTTCGCCGTCGCGCCCATACACGTAGAAATGTTTTTGCGCCTCGCCGGAAGTCCCATCCGGCTTGCGATACCAGTTGATGCTCGCGCCCTCCTGCGAAATTCCGGCATTGAGCGCATCGCGGATCGCACCGTGCAGCTCGCGGATTTCGGCATCCGTCAATTGATTCGCGGGACGGAGCGGGCTGATTTTGGCGCGATGGAGCGCTTCGTCGGCGTAGATGTTGCCCACCCCCGCCAGAAACGCCTGATCGAGCAGCAGCGCCTTGATGCTTTTGCCGTGCCGCGCCAGCCGCTCACGCAGAATATCGACGGTGAAATCGTCGTCGAGTGGTTCCGGCCCCAGCGCGGGTGAAATCTGGTCGAAAGTCGGCGTCAGGCTGACGAAACCAAATTTGCGCGCGTCGGAGAAGCGAAGCTGCGTGCCGTTGTCGAGTTGCAGCCAGAAATGCAGCCAGCGATCCGCCTCGCTGACGGTTTCATCCGGCACGACGTAGAGCCGCCCGGTCATTTTCAGGTGAACCACCAGAATATCGTGATCCAACTGGCACAGGATGTACTTGGCGCGGCGGTTGACGGCGCGAAAGGTTTGACCAAGGATGCGCGCCGCGAATTGTTCAGGGTCAGGCGAATGGATGGTGCGCAGCGAAGTGGTGTCGTACCACATCCCGCGAACGGTGCGCCCGATGAGCGGATCGCGCAGGCCGCGCACAACGGTTTCGACTTCAGGTAATTCAGGCATGGAACTCACAAACTAAGAATAAACCAGTGTATATCACATTATAAGGGAGAACCCGTTAGAGGAGCATTCACGCTGGCACAGCAAAACGCCGGGGAGTCCCCGGCGCTGCGACTAATTTCCTACCCGCTGTAGCTATGATTGGCCTGTAGGGCGCAGCGCACCGCGCCCCATACGCACCAACTTAAGCAGACTCGTGCTCGGTTTGTCGGGAATTTAGATGGAAATATGATTACAACTCATGTCTTTCTCCCCTCTCCCCGCTTGCGTGGGAGAGGGGTCGGGGGAGAGGGGTGCGAGGCAGACACCTTATCTTGGTGTCTATAGGGCGCAGCGCACCGCGCCCTTAGGCAAGCGGGTTATTGAAGTGGATGTGCTTTGAAGAAAGCCCACATGGTCGCGCTGGCGTTGATGTCCTGCGACGTTTTGCCGAGGATGAATTGCAGCGTGGGTTTGCTTCCCGGCCAGGTATGCCCGCCGTCGCTGATCGAGTAGAACACGACTTCCGCGCCATCGGCACAATCAGGATAGCGCGTGCTGGTGACCGTTTCGGTCATCTGCAAAACGACTTTCGCCGCCGCGTCGCATTGATCGCGCTGCGCCCAGTCCGCGACCCAATCCTCGATGGCGGGGAAATGGATCGCGGCATTGCCGTTGTAAGGGACAATCGGGTCGGCTTTGCCGTGAAAAGCCAGCACCGGGACGGGACGCGTTGGGTTGCAGCCGCCGGGGAACTCGGTGTACGCGCCGGAGACCATCGCCACCGCCGCGATCTGATCCGAAAGTTCGCAGGCGAGGCGGTTGGTCATGCCGCCGCCGTTTGACATACCGCTGACGAAAATCCGCGCCGGGTCGATGCAGAATTGCTCGCTCAAATGCGTGATTAAATCCTGCATGAAAGCCACATCATCGACCGGAACGGTCTCAAAAAAGCCGCTCAGGAACTGCGCCAGCGGCCCGCGTGCCTGGTCACGCAGTCCAGCGATCTCACGCTGACCGGAATTCCAGCGCTGCGGGGATCCCGTACCATTAGGATAGACGGCGATCAGCGTTTCGCTGTCGGCGATGGTGTCCCACTGAGCATAACGCGCCTGCTCAAGCGCATTACTGGCGAAGCCATGCAGGCTGAACACCAGCGGCGTCGGCTGGGTGGGATCGTAGCTGGCGGGCACATAGACCAGATACGAGCGCATTATCCCGCCTGATTCAATGCTCTGGCGCGCCGTTCCCGACGTGACGGCAGCCTTGCCGGTGCAGGCCGTCGCGCTGCCCTGCGCGCTGATCGCGCCGCCGAAAGTCGGCAGCAGAAGCAGGAGTGCAAGCAGGCTATGAAAGATTGACCGGAGGCGCATCGCTATTTGTCGATTAACTCAGCTTTGAGCGGCGTGGGCAGTCCGTCGAGGCTGTAGCTGTTCTTCTCACATTGATAGGCGACCAGTTCTTCTTCGCCTTTGGTTTCCGCCCAGCGTTCCATCGTGTCGCGCTCACCCACGTAATCCATGAAGGGGACGCCGTAGCCGCACGAGGTCATCGTTTTGTGAATCTCCGCGACGATGATCTGGCGCACGTTGATGTAGCCATCGGCAAACAGCGGGCGCAGTTCCGTCCATTCGGGATCGCTCGGCAGGACGGTGCGTCCCGTGCCGAAGAAGCGAACAATATTCGGCGCGCCATCAAACGCACACCACATAAAGGTTACTCTGCCATTTTCGAGCAGATGCGCCGAGGTTTCGTTGCCGCTGCCGATCAGGTCGAGGTAGGCGACGCTGTGGTCGGACAGCACGCGCAGGTGTTCGCGGCCTTTCGGCGAAACATTGACGTGGCCTTCGCCGCTGAGCGGCGCGCTGGCGACGAAAAACAGGTGCTGCGCTTCGACGAACTTCTGCATATATTCGGTAATCTGGTCGTAAAACTTCGCCATTGGTTGATCCGATCTACTCAATAGAGATCACTGTAAATCCGGCACAAATTTGTAATCCTGATCCAGCCGCTGCTGGCGCACAATCGGAATAATAATCGACCACGTTTCCAGCAGCCCACGCGGACAATGCGGCAAATCGTCCTCGATCAGAGCGTGAAGCTCGCGCAGGTGGTAACACGGCACCGCCGCATACATATGATGTTCGATATGGTAATTCATATGCCAGTAGAGGAAGCCCACCACCGGATTCAGAAGGATTGTCCGCGTATTCAGGCGGTAATCGCTGACATTATCGGATAGACCGATATGCTGGGCTTCGTTGAACAGATATTGAAAGCCTGCTCCGTAAAACGGCGCGAGCGTGACCACAATCGGGATCATCCACAGCCCCAGCGCCAGCGAAACGATCACAATCAGCCCATGCCCTACCAGCAGAATCCTCGCCCAGCGAAACAACGCACGCCGTTTCTCGGTCGCTTCGGGCGGAAACAGCGCGTTGTCCCATTCGCCGTCGATTTTGCCGAAGCTCAGGCGGATGACCGATTTCAGGCGGTAGTACAGGCCGCGCGGATTGATGAAGGCGAAGGCCAGATACGACCTGAGCGTCAGCTTGACCGGCAGCACCACTTCGAGATCGTCGGGCGGGTGCAGCGTATATTTATGATGCTCCTGATGACTCGCCCAGAAAAAGACCGGGTTATTCCAGCCGAGAAAGCTGTAGATATTTAGAAAGAACGTGTTCAGCCAGCGCGTTTGAAAAACCGTCTGGTGGCAGAGTTCATGGAAGCCGTTGACGAGAAAGGCGTAGCACGTCCCATGCAGAAACAGCAGCGCCAGCACCACCAGCAGCGGAGCGCGCCCGACGGCGTACCAGGCAAGCGCGCCCGTCAGCAGCAGAATGCCGAGGTTTCCGGCGCTGAGGATAAAGCCGCGCCAGTCGCTGCGCTGGTTCAGGCGCGCCAGGTCTTTGGCTGCGACGGGGGATCGATACCACTTGACACGTGGGCTGGTGGGTTCGCTGCTCATCAGTTGCCTTATCCTGTGCCGTTCGATAGCGCTATTATAATCCTGTGCAGATGTAACCAAAACTATCCACAGGATGTTAAAAAACTTCCGCACATCTGTGCGCTGATGTATACTAAAAAGGACAAGTTCAAAGGATAAAGTTCAAAGTAAAATACGTCCTCTTGTTCTCCTACTTTTAACTTTCGACTTTCGACTTTTAACGCTTATACAAATGATGCAAAGTTGGCTATGACCGACCACCCATTCGTTCATTTGCACGTCCATACCGAATTTTCGCTGCTGGATGGTTTCAGCCGCATTCCCAAGCTCGTCGACCGCGCCGCCGAACTGGGCATGGAGTCGCTGGCGATTACCGATCACGGCGTCATGTTCGGCGTGATCGACTTTTACCGCGCCGCCAAAAAAGCCGGAATTAAGCCGATTCTGGGCATGGAAGGCTACCTTGCCCCGAACTCTCGCTTTGGGCGCGACTCAAAAGCCGACCGAACCTCGTTCCATCAACTGCTGCTCGCAAAGAACGAGACGGGTTATAAGAACCTCCTCAAAATCGCCAGCGAAGCGCAGTTAAACGGTTACTACTACCGCCCGCGTGTTGACCGCGAATTTCTGGCGGAACATTCCGACGGGCTGATCGTGACCAGCGGCTGCCTCGCAGGGCTGGTTCCAAGCGCCATCATGGGGGGGCGCGACGATGAAGCCCGTGATCTGCTGGACTGGTATTTGCAGGTGTTCGGCAAAGAAAATTTCTACGTCGAATTGCAGGATCACGACATCGAGGAACTGAAAACCGTCAATAACTGGCTGATCGACATCGGCAAGCGCGACGATATTCAGTTCGTCGCCACCAACGATGTGCATTACGTCATGGAAGACGATTACGACCCGCACGATACCCTGCTCTGCATTCAGACGAGCGAACTCAAAAGCACCGAAAATCGTCTGCGCATGACCGACAACAGCTACTTTCTGAGCAGCGGCGAGCAGATGTGGAAGACTTTCGGGCATATCGACAACGGCGCACCGCTGTTGAACACAGTCAAGATCGCCGAGATGTGCGACATCGACCTGGATCGCAAAGGCTACCATCTGCCGAGTTTCCCGGTTCCGGAAGGTCACACCCCCGGCAGCTATATGCGCGTGCTGACGGAGAAAGGGATGCGCTGGCGCTACGGCAGCCGCGCCGACGATGCCGATTTGCGCGAACGGCTCGATTACGAACTGGGCATCATCGCCAAGATGGGGTTTGATACCTACTTCCTGATCGTCTGGGATTTGTGCGAATACGCCCGCACCGCCGACATCTGGTGGAACGTGCGTGGTTCGGGCGCGGGCAGTATTGTCGCCTACAGCATGGGTATCACCAACATCGATCCGATTGAGAACCATCTGTTCTTTGAGCGCTTCCTCAATCCCGGTCGCGTCAGTATGCCCGATATTGACATGGACTTCCCCGACGACCGCCGCGCCGAGATGGTCAGTTACGCAGCACGTAAATATGGCGAAGATAAAGTCGCGGCGATTATCACCTTTGGAACGCTCGGCGCGAAAGCCGCCGTCCGTGATGTGGGGCGCGCCCTCAATGTCGATCTGGCATTGGTCACGCAGGCTGCCCGTCTCATCCCAACCGAACCGCATCCCAAGCCCGTCCATGTTTACGTCGAAGAAAATCCCGACCTCAAGAAAATGTACAATTCGATCCCGGAAATCCATACCGTGATCGACACCGCCGCCTCGCTTCAGGGCATCAGCCGCCACGCCTCGACCCATGCGGCAGGCATCATCATCGCCGACATCCCGCTCAACGAGTACGTGCCGCTCCATCGCCTGACCAAAGAAACCAAGGAGTCGAAGGACAGCAGCGAAGACGGTGGCGGCAGCGCCCTGAGCACGCTCAAGCAGGTGACCCAGTTCCCGATGGAAACCTGCGAGTCGATTGGTCTGCTCAAGGTCGATTTCCTCGGACTTTCGACGCTGACGTACATGCGCCGCGCCTGCGACCTGATCGCCAAGCATCACGGCATCCGCTACGACATGTCGAACATCCCCTATCGACCCAGCGACAACGCCGAAGAAAACGAGATGCTCAAAGCAATGTTTGAGATGCTCGGTCGCGGCGAAACCGTCGGCGTGTTCCAGCTTGAAAGCAGCGGAATGCAGGGAATGCTGCGTGATATGAAGCCGACCAAGTTCGAGCACATTATCGCGGGCGTGTCGCTCTACCGTCCCGGCCCGATGGAATTTATCCCGCGCTTTAATGCGCGAATGCATGGTACCGAACCGCTGACTTACCTTCACCCCAAATTGGAACCCATCCTCGCTGAAACGTATTCAGTGATCGTGTATCAAGAGCAAATCATGCGGATTGGGCGTGAATTGTTCGGCTACACGCTGGGCGACGCCGACCTGATGCGTAAAGCCGTCTCGAAAAAGAAGAAGGACGACCTGCTCAAGCATCGCGCCATTTTTGAAGAAAATGGCCCCAAGTACGGCGTAGATAAAGAATCCGCCGGGAAAATCTTCGACGAAATCGAGTTTTTTGCCAACTACGGCTTCAACCGCGCCCACGCCAGCGACTACGCCGTCATCACCTGCCAGAGCGCCTTTCTCAAATGCCACTACCCCGCCGAATATATGGCGGCGCTGCTCTCGGTCTACTACGACGACGCCGCGAAAGTCACCACCTTCCTGATCGAGTGCAAGCGCCTGAATATTCCGATTCTGCCGCCGGACATCAACTCCAGCGAACTCGATTTTGATATTCAGGTGCAGGCCGACGGCACGCGCGGCATTCGCTTCGGCATGGCGGCTATCAAGAACGCGGGCGTTGGCGCGCTTCAGCACATCATCGAGGAACGCAGCGCGAACGGTCAGTTTGCCAATCTGGAAGATTTTTGCAACCGGGTTGATCTGCGCGTCGTCGGCAAGCGCACGGTCGAAAGCCTGATCAAAGTCGGGGCGCTCAAGAGCATCGGCGACGGCAAGGATAACCGCAAGCAGTTGTTTAACGCCCTTGACCGCATTATGAGCTACAGCACAGATCGTCATAAAGCCAAAGAAGTCGGGCAGGTCAGTCTGTTTGGCGAAGAAACAAATTCGACCGATGAACTGCTTCGCAATCTACCGTCAATGGAAGAAGTCACCCAGCGCGAAATGCTCAACTGGGAAAAGGAACTGCTCGGCCTCTATATTTCCAGCCACCCGATTGATCCGCTCCTGGCGCAGTTGGGCAACCAGCAGATCACCAGCACGCTCGAACTCAAAGCCGAAGACGCCACGAACGAAATGCCTGTGACCTTCGTCGGGCTGATCGCCGCGCTGCGCAAAATCCCAACCAAGAATCACGACATGATGGGCATTGCCACGCTCGAAGATCGTTTCGGCACGATTGATGTTGTCCTGTTCCCACGAACGTGGAAAAACAGTGAAGACAAGATGACCGAAGGTGCAGTCGTCAAAATCATCGGCAAGCTCGACCTGACGCGCAACGACCCGCAGATCATCTGTGAACTAGTAGACGATAAATTCGTTTCCGTCACGAGTGCCGATCCCACAATCAGCGGGCTGCCGCCGGTGCTGGCCTCACTCTCAAATGACTTCGACGATTTCGACGAACCCGAAGCGCCGCCGTTCAATCCGGGGAATGGTCGTGCTGCCGCTTCCGTCGAGCCGCCGCCCTTCGATAACGGCAGCGGTCATACGCCCAGCAGCAACGAGCCGCCATCCATCGATGAGCTGCCGCCGCTCGATGACGAGGAATTCACGCCCTTCATCCCGGAGCACGTCGAACGCCCTAAAGAACCGCTCAAACTGCGCTTTCGTTTCCTGCGCAACGGCGACGAAGCGAAAGATCGGCGGCGGCTGGAACGGCTGGTCGGCGTGGTCACGACCCAGCACGGGCAGGATCATTTTGAGATTGTCCTCGTGACCGAAGGCGTCGAAACGCATTTGCTGGAGTTTCCCAATCGCACCACCTGTTACGGCGACAAACTGCTGAAAGAACTGGGCGAAATTCCCGGCGTCGAACTCGATCCTGTGGCTAGCGTTTCGTAGCTCAGGCGCTACAATATTCGCGGCACATGGATGAAACTGGGAGCAAACGCTCGTGAAACGTATTGCGGTGATGACCAGCGGGGGCGATTCCCCTGGGATGAACGCGGCAATCCGTGCTGTCGTGCGTACCGGCATGGAATACGACATGGAAGTTTACGGCGTTCGTCAGGCGTATACCGGCCTGATTAACGGCGATTTTGAGCTGCTTACGAGCGTCGAAGTGAGCGGTATTTTGCAGCGCGGCGGCACGATTTTGCAGACCGCCCGCAACGATGAATTCAGAACCGCGCAGGGGCAGCGCAAGGCGCTGCGCCGCCTGAACGAAAAAGGCATTGAAGCGCTGGTCGTCTGCGGCGGCAACGGCAGCCTGACCGGAGCGCTCGCCCTGCATAATCTCGGCTTTCAGACGGTTGGCATCCCCGGCAGCATCGACAACGACATCTTCGGAACTGATATGGCGATTGGCGTCGATACGGCCATGAACACCATCGTTGAAGCGCTCGACCGCCTGCGCGATACGGCCTCGTCGCATCAGCGCGCCTTCCTGATCGAAGTCATGGGGCGCAACTGCGGCTATCTGGCATTGATGAGCAGCATTGTCGGCGGCGCGGAGATCGTGGTCACGCCCGAAAAAGACGTGACGATGGAAGAAGTCTCGAAGGCGCTCGAAAATGCTTATGTGCGCGGCAAGTCGCACGCCATTGCCGTGATTTCTGAAGGCGCGCCCTATCGCATCACCGACCTTGCCGATTACCTCAAGAAGAATCAGGGCATCGGCTTCGAAATTCGTCTGACCATCCTCGGTCATACCCAGCGCGGCGGCAATCCGACCGCCTTTGATCGCCTGCTGGCGACGCGCATGGGCGTCAAAGCGGTGCAGTGTGTCCGCGACGGCATGTCCGGCGTGATGGTCGCGCTCAGCGGGCGTGAGATGAAGCCAATCCCGATGGAAGATGCCATCAGCCAGCTTCGCCCGATTGGCGACCACTACTTCGACATGGCGCATTTCCTCTCGCGCTAGGCTCGGAAATTCCCTGAGATTGCACCAATACGCCAATCGTAAGGACAGGCGTATTGGTGTCACGATGTAGGACTGGATGGAGACGGGATCACGCAGGAATTACTGCCGAATATCGCCAAAGTCTATCGCGATCCGTCGTCCGGCGGCTGGGGTTATTCCTACTTCGTACAGCGACCTCAGGGCAATATCTTCTTCGCCCGCATGGCAAAAACTGCCTCGATTGAAAACGAATATGCTGCGCTTGATGCGTTCGGCGGAATCAGCCGCATCGACATCACCGACTATCATTTCGCCGGGGAGCATGTCGAGGAAGTCGCCCAGCGATTCAACGCAGCCATTTATTGTAGTCAAATCGAAGCGCCGAAAATTCGGAAACAGGGTGGCAAAAGCCTTGTCACCTTTGAGTACACCCACCACGACATTGAACCCAATCTGTCGGTGATTCCCACGCCCGGACACACCAGCGGCGGCGTCTGTTATTTGCTGACGCTTGATAACAAGCGCTATTTGTTTACGGGCGATTTTCTCTACTTCGACGGCAGCGCATGGGTCGTAGGCAGCAAAAACTACGCCAAAGTCAAAGCGAGTCTGGAACGCCTGCGCGATCTAGACTACGACTATCTGGTCGGCTGTGGTGACGATGCGCTGGGCTGTCCCTATATCGAACTCACCCCCGAAACCCGAAAGCGGTTTTTCGAGCAGCTTACAGCGAGCTTCTGACCGCGGCCTCTTATTCCGTATCATTCCCCACATCAGCGATCCGCGCGTGAATCAAGCTAATCAGCGCCATCGTCGGCACGCGCAAATCCATGCCGCGCTGCCCCGCGCTGACCATAATATGCTGGTGCTCCGTCGCGGGCTGGTCGATGAACACCGTCCAGTTCTTGTGTGTCAATGCCAGCGCGCTGATGCCGCCGACCTTCAGCCCGGTGAGCGCTTCCGCATCCTTGTGTGCCGCCATGTGAACTTTCTTTGCCCCGGCAACCGCCGCCAGCCGCTTCAAATCAAGCTGCCGATTCGAGGCAATCAACACCAGAAACGGCTTCGGACTGCCCTCAGCCTCGACCACCAGCGTCTTGTACACCAGAAACGGCGGCGCGCCCAGCACCTCGGCGATTTCTTCGGCATCGCGCATCGTGTCCGGGAATTCGACCAGCTCGTAAGGAATTTTGTGCTGCTCCAGCAGGCGCATGGAGTTCAATTTCGTCGGCATTGGTTACAATCCTCTGGATCAATCCTTGAAAGGTAGACCATGAAAATTATCGCACTTGAAGTCCCTGTGCCAGATGTTGATGGATCGAAGTTCGCGCCGCACATCAAACCGGAAGCGAAGCGCGTCTGGGATATGCTCCAGTCGGGTGAGCTGCGCGAAATTTATCGCCGCACCGACGGCAAGGGTCATGTCCTCGTTTTTGAATGCGCCAGCATCGATGAAGCCCAATCACTGGTGGACAGCCTGCCGCTCGTCCAGCAAAAGCTGATCGCCTTCGATCTGATTCCGCTCGGCGCGTATCCCGGTCTGGCGCGGCTGTTCGCTGACTCCTAGGAAATGACTGGGTGAAATTCAGTCGGTATTTGTAGGGGCGCACCCACGTGTTCGCCCTTTTCTCGGTATTTGTAGGGGCGAACCCACGTGTTCGCCCTTGCTTTTCTCCCCTCGCCCCGCTTGCGTAACGCGAACTCGTTCGCGCGAGAGGGGTCGGGGGTGAGGGGTGCGAATCGGTATTTGTAGGGGCGCACCTACGTGTTCGCCCTTTTCTCGGTATTTGTAGGGGCGAGGCGTGCCTCGCCCGATTTTCATACCACAGAACCTCTGTGGCTGTAATTAGCTCGGTTTGTAACGCTTAAGCGCCTGCCGACCAATCGCATACGGCGCGATGCTGCTGGCGATCAGAAGCAGGCGGTCAAGCCAGCGCAGCGTCACGTCTTTCGAGCACCGTTCAGTCGCGCGCACAATGCCTTGCGCGACTTCATCGGCACTCATCTTCGACAGCTTCGCCGCCTGATTGCCGTAGCCCGCGCTGCCGAGCCGGTTCGCGCTGAATTCGGTATCGACTGGGCCAATCACCAGATTGGTCACGCTGATGTGATCCGCTTCCAGTTCCAGGCTGAGCGAGCGCGCGAGACTGCTGGCGAAGGCTTTACTTGCGCCGTAAACCGCCGTGTAGGGCGTAACGGTGCTGCCCGCCAGCGACGAAACGATCACGATCTGCCCGCCGCCGCTCTGGCGCAGCGCCGGAACTGCCGCCCGAACACTGTGCAGCAGTCCGTCGATATTGGTGCGCAGCAGCGTTTCGAGGTCGCTCCACGCCGATTCGACCAGTGCGCCGCGCTGCCCCACGCCCGCATTAGCGATCAGCACATCGAGCCGCCCGAAGCGCGCAGCGGTTTGCTCGACCGCCGCCTGCATCGACGCGCTGTCGCTCACGTCCGCCGGAATCGACAGACATTCGCCATGCGGCGCTGGCAGCGCGTCAATCACGCGCGCGAGTTCTGCTAAGCGTTCCGCGCGCCGCGCCGTCACCGCGACGTTTGCACCGCGCTGCGCGAACGCCAATGCCGTCGCGTAACCAATTCCGCTCGACGCGCCTGTAATCAACACAACCTGGGTCAAGTTCACACCCCATCCTGCAAATGATCCTGCAAGCCTGTTTTCAGCAGCGCCAGCACCTGATCCGCAATCTGGTTCGGCGGAAGTTTATATCCGTGACAGCCACCCTGCTGCACAGCCGTTCCCCAGATCGCCCAACTGACCACCGTCGCGATCACTTCCGCCTGCTGTTTGCCATCCGCCTGTGCGCCTACCCGTGTGACCCATGCCAGAACCGTGTCATGTAACTGGCGCTGCACCTGCATGACCATCATCGCTTCTTCGGTCGCCTGATGCGTCGGCGCGCAGCGGCTCAAAAATTCGTTCAGGAACTCGTGAACCGTCACCGTGACAATCCGCAAATTCTCCAGGGTCAGCGCCGGTTCAGGCGGGAGTTTCGCGTCGAGCAGCCCTTGAAAATGTTCCCGCAGGCTGTAATTGAGCAGCGCAAATTTATCCTCGAAATGGGCGTAGAAGGTCGCCCGGTTGACTTCGGCGCGGGCGGCAATATCCTGCACTGTGATCGTATGGAAAGGCTGTTCCTCCAGCAGATCCATCAGCGCTTTCTGCAAAAGCTGGCGCGTCCGCTTGACACGCGGATCGACCTTGACCTCATCAAGCAACATTTTTGCCCTTTTGTTGTCTAACCAACAGATTCGCCATCTTGTTGGTTGATCAACTTTTCTACCGATACTACCATTCTAACCAACATTCGATGGTTAAGCAACACATGATGATTATAGCATCACACAGGAGAGAAAATGCATGAACACGTTACTCTGGATCGTTCAGATTTTGCTGGCCTTAGCCTTTTTAGCCGCAGGCTTGATGAAAGCCACCCAGCCGATTGACAGGCTGAAGGAGCGCATGACGTGGGTTGAAAGCATCAATCCACCTTCTCTGGTGCGCGTCATCGGCGTGCTGGAAATCCTCGGCGCAATCGGCCTGATTCTGCCTGCGCTGACAGGCATCCTCCCCTGGCTGACTCCGGTCGCGGCGGGGGGTTTAGTGCTGACCATGATCGGCGCGCTGGCGCTGCATCTCCGTCGCCAGGATGAAATCGTGCGCGCCCTTCCCAGCCTCGTACTGCTCCTGCTCGCCGCCTTCGTGATTTATGGACGCGCTGTCGCTGTACCGCTCGTATAACGTCGGTCTCAACCCGGCGAAGGTTCGGCTTCGCCTGCAATCGCCGCTTTGCGCTCGGCCAGTTTTTCCGAGCGCAAATTGCGTCCCTACCCTCTGCCGCCGTGCTGCTGGATTTGGTGTAGTATAGAAGCACATTCAGCGAGAGACACAGTTTTGACTCAGCGCAAACGCATCACCCATCAATTTATGCAGGCCGTCACCACTGGCAGCGATCCGCTGGTTCGGATAATCGTCCCGGCGCTGCTGCTGCTGGGCGTCGGCTGGACGGGCTGGCAGGTCTTCGTCGGCGACTGGCTCGAAGCCGCTTTGTCGGCGCTCGGCGTCCTGCTGCTGTTGGCGCTTGCCGCCTCGCAGCGCGTCCAGCAGCGCATCCTGCATCAGCCCTTCAACCGCCGTCATGCCCTCTACGTCGCGCTGATCTGGGTCTATGGCATCGTCGGACTGATCCTGATTCGCGCGCTGCTCAAAGCGCCACTTTTCGGCAAAGCCAGCGAACAGACCTACTTCCTGCTCATTCTGCTGATCGCCTTCGCATGGATGTTCCTGCGCTCGCTGCTGATTTTGCTGCCGCCCTTTTACCGCCGCTTCGTGACCGCCATCCCCATCTGGGAACAGATTTTGCTGGTCGTCAACGAAATCATCGCCGCCGGGCTGGTGGCAACGCTCGGCGCGACCATACTGGTACACGCGTTTCAGCCGCAAACCTTCACCACCCGCGTCGATGTGGCCTATGTCGGCGGGCTGGGATTGGTGGGCAGCCTCTATTATTTCGGGATGCAGTTGCTCTGGACGCAGCGCTGGAACGATTGGCTCAGCCGGACGAGCGTTTGGCTGCGCCTCATGCGCCTGCTTGCGCCGCTGGCGCTGGCAGTCACGACGATGGTGCTTTTCCGCCACTTTGTGGATCGGGCAGACCCGCGCACAGCCAATCTGCTCGGCGGCGCAGACATCGACCTCGCCATTCTCGCCCTCGCCCCCGTCATGTGGCTGCTGATCTTCGTCAGCGTGATTATCGTCTACACCAGTCGGCGCGGCATTCGCCAGCGCTTCCTGCCCGATGTCCTGCTCGACCGCCTGCCCAAAGCGCTCGGCAATTTCCTGCGCACCATCTCCGACACCGATATGCTGCTCATCCTCGGTTTTCTGGCGACTCTCATCCCGGTCTACCTGATTCTGTTTGGCGATACCGGTGGCGTCATCGGTCAATTACGCCTTCAGATTTTGCAGCGCGGCAGCGCCCTCATCGAAACGTCAGAGCAGGCGCTGGGGCTGCTGTTTACGCTGCCGTTCTACCTGTTGATCGTCGTCCTGCTGGCGCTCTACGGCTACTGCCTCAGCCAGCCGACCCTTTCCGCCCAGGAGCGCGATGAGCTGGTTGATAACCTCCCCGTCGGCTTCCTGATTGTGCTCATCATTACGCTGTTCCTGTTTGCCGTTCCCTTCAGTCAGGTGCTCACCGAAGGCCACCTGCCCCAGCTTCCGCAGGACTTGGGTCGAATTCTGGCCTTCAACGTCGTCATTCCGCTCATTCTGCTCTACGGGCATTACTTCGTTTTGATCCGCCAGCCCTATGCCAGCGGTCAAAAGCGCTGGCGCGAGCGCCAGAGCCGTACCTACAGCGAACGCCTGACCGCCATCGACCAGCGCATTGTCACCTTGAACGGCGAAATCACTCTGCTCGATCAACGCTGGCCCAACGAACCCGCCGACACGCGCCGCTTCGACACCCTCTATCGCTACGTCCAGTTGAACGGCCTGCGCGATGACCTCAATATGCAGCGCTTGCAGGTCGTCTCCGACCGCCAGCAGTTGGCAGAACTCTCTGACGCTCCGGTTTCGATTGCCGTCGCCCGCCTGCCCGTGCGCGTCGTCACCATCGGCATCCCCCTGCTGCTCGGCTTCCAGATTTACCAGTGGGCGATTTTGAACAACGGTCTGCGCGAGATCATCAATAACCCCAACATCACCATCTTCGAATTCTTCCGCACCATCCTCAAGCAAACCCAGTTTTAAGAACAGCCTACGCTATTGTTAAATAACTTTAAGAAATATCGTCATTCTGTTAAGATACGTCGCAATAACGGTTAATGTGAAGATGACTCAATCTATGAATCCACAAGAACAAGCAGCGCCCGAAGCAGCGCCCGAAGCAGCGCCCGAACCAAGCTTCACCGAAATTCTGCAAACCCATGTTCAGCCCATCACCTCGCACGATTTGATGGCGGAAGCCGGGCGCAAAGCCTTGCTGATCGACTTCATCAAGATGCTCTCGCACGAAGCAGGCAGCCGCGTCGGTGAAGACTCGGAAGAAGTCCATGATATGCGCGTCAGTGTCCGCCGAATGCGCAGTACCCTGCGTCTGCTGGGCGCTTACTATAAACCCAAAGCCATCACGCCCCATCTGAAGCACATGCGGAAAATCGCCGATGGGCTTGGCGGCGTGCGCGACCTCGACGTGATGTTGGCGGAACTGGGGACATATCAGGAGCAGCTAGACGAAACGGGCCAGGCTGATCTTCAGCCTGCACTCGACCAGATGGACAAGGCGCGCAGCAAAGCGCGCAAGAAACTGCTTCACCTGCTCGACAAACGCGCCTATCGCCACTTCATCGAAGATTTCAGCGCCTTCCTGACGAAAGCGGGCAAAGGCGCGCTCCCCGTCGATGCCGCCGATATTCATCCCTATCAGGTGCGCCATTTGCTGCCAGAACTGCTCTACCAGCACCTCGCCGCCGTGCGCGCCTACGACAATGCCATCGCGGAAGCCGACGCCGCTACCCTCCACGCCCTGCGCATTGAATTCAAGCGCCTGCGCTATGCCGTCACCATCTTCAGTGATGTGCTCGGCACAGGCATCAACGACTTCATCGCCGAACTCAAGGCCATTCAGGATCATCTCGGCAAAATCGCCGACATTCGCGCCGCCAAGGATCGTCTGACTGCGATTACCGGAAAACTCGACAAGGACAAGCAGGCGCAAACCATCGCCGCGCTTCAGCAGTATGTCGATCATCTGGATGAGGACGAAAAAACGCTCAAGGACAGCTTCGGCGAAGTCTGGAAGCACTTCAACACCAAGACGGTACAGCGCCAGCTCTCAAACGCGGTATCGAGCCTCTAAACGCGAGTGGACAGCCAATCGAAATTCGGTGGATTTTTGTAGGGACGCACCCTGCGTAGGCTTGTCCGAATAGTCTCTGCTAAAGGATAAAGGTCTTTCCGAATCATTGGAACTCTGCTTTATCCAGCACCTCCGCACCTCAATGGCCTGTTTTTTCCCCTCCCTGAATTCGGGGAGGGGTGGCTGACCTGCTTTTGGTCAGCCGGGGTGGGGTCGAACGTGGAATGCTGAGGGGCTTAAATTGGTGGCTATGGGGTATGGCGCTGCCATGCCCTTTTAACTGAATCCCTTCCGAACCCTCTGAACGACCCACACCAAACCAGCCGCCCCCAGCAGTCCCACCGCCGGATATGCAGGTAAATAATAGCGCTGCCACTCAATCGGCGTCAGGAATGCGGTTGTCGCCAGCATCGCCAGCGCCCACACCAAAATCAAAACACGCGCCGACACACTTTGCGCCTTTTGCTGCGCTGTAGAGATGTCCCCGACCGCCTGTGTAAGCGCCAGTTTCCGACCCATCACCGCCACACCGCCAATCGCCGTCAGCGCCAGCAAAATCACCCCGCCCAACGCCGTTCCGCCCACGCTCACACCCCGCCAGATCGAGCTTTCATAGCGCGCAATCGGCTCCGCGATGTACCCCGCCCACGCGGGAATCTCGTAGTATTGCGGCGTGTTCACAAACACCTGCCGGAACCACCCGCTCAGCGCCCCGCTGAGCGAAGAATAACCCCCAAACGCCGCTGTTTGTCCTGCCAGCAAGTCATTCCGCATCGCCAGCACCTGCCCCGCCCGCGTCACCGGATCGCCCCACCACGCCGGATTCATCCCGTAAAACACCACCAGCGCCAGCACGCCCGCCACCACGAGCATCCCGTAAATATGTAGGGGCGAGGCATGCCTCGCCCGTCCTCCTGATGATTCTTGTAGGGGCGCACCTGTGTCTGCGCCCGTTTGTGATACCGATGGTTCCGGTAGGGGCGCACGGCTGTGCGCCCATGCTTTTCTCCCCTCTCTACGCAGTGGAGAGGGGTCGGGGGTGAGGTCTGTTTTGTGCCTCACCCATTTTTCCCCGACCCATTCGATAACAGGATACACCACGCACGCCCCAAACACCGCCACCAGCGTAAACACCGCCGTATGCTTACTCGCCAGCGCCAGCCCCGCCGCCAGTCCCAGCAGAATCGCCGTCCACCAGCGCCGCTTTTGCAATAGCAGCACTCCCGCCAGCACCACCAGCAGCGAGAAAAACGTCAGGCTGCCCTCCATCATCGCCCGCCGCCCCTCGATCAGCAGCGCGGGGTTGAGCGCATAGTACAGACTCGCCAGATAGGCGACGGATCGCCCGCCGAGCATCCGCCCCAGCGCGAACATCACAATCACGCCCGCCGCCAGTAAAATCGCCGAAGGAATCCGGCTGATTTGCAGCAGCGCCTCGCTCGGTGCATGATTGTTCGACTGGTTGTAGTTCCAGTCGCCGCCCCAGTCCCACTGGTCATTGATTTGATCGATATTGAAGCCGCCAAGATGCCACATGAAGCCGATGAGATACTTGTTGAGTGTCCCATTGAGCAGCCGAAGCTGTTGTTCCGTCGCATTGATCGGCGGATCGTGGTAGCGCACGAGGTCGAGATCGCCTTGCAAAAATTGATAGGCATAATCGCGGCTCATGTAAATCTGCGTCGATTCGTCGCCGTGAAACGGCACGCTCGCCGTCCCCGCAAGCATATAGATAATCAGCGCCAGCAGAAAGAGAACGTCAATGAAGGACTGAGGACTGAGGACTGAGGACTGAGGAAAAAATTTACGCAAATGCGTCACTCATAGGACAGGACGAACGCCACGTTTTGCTCGAATTCTTCCCGAAGCTCAGGATCACGAACATTCTCAGAAATATGTTCAAGGATGGCGCGCACCGAATTCTGATGCTGCTGTGAGAAGTTCGGCAGGATCGTCTTCAGATATTGACGATATTGCTCACTTCGGAGAATTCGCCTGTACAGTCGCCGCCACCATTCCCGTCCATCAGACGGTAGTTGCGGGGTCACTTCAACGAGCGCAGAAAGATAATCCTCCACCGGAAATGATTCGATGAAGTGCAGCAGCGGCCACATGCCTTCATGATCCTCAACATCACAGAATGCGAAAATCAGCCGAGGTAATTCACGCGGTTTTTTCGGCGCTTTTATGAGTTCGCGCAGCGCATTCTCGTAAGCAATGAAGGCTTCATCCGATTGCAGTTTTCGATTCTCAACCAGAATGTCGATGAGTGAAGTCATCAGCTTTCTTCAGGTGATAGGATGAACGCCACTTTCTCCGCGAAGCTTTCCCGCAAATCCTCCCCTGCATAATCGGGTATCTGCTCTAAAATCTCACGGACAGCCGAGCGCTGGAACGGTGTCGCCTCGCTCAGCCGCGTTTTCAAGGCGGCGCGATAGCCGTCGCTGTTGAGGATGCGCAGATACATCCGCCGCAGCCATTCCTGCGCATCCGCCAGCAGATGCGGTGTCGCCTGAATGAGCGCTGAGAGGTAGTCCTCGCGTGGAAACGACTCGACGTAATGAAATAACGCCCAGTACGCCTGATAATCTTCGCTGTCGCAAAACGCCAGAATCAGTCGGGGCAGCAGCGCGGAATCCTTCGGCGCTTGCCGAATCACGTTCAAGGCATCGACATAAGCCTCAAACGCATCCTCGCTTTGCAACTGCCGATTTCGAATCAGGATTTCAACGAGTTCTGCTGACTTTTGCGATTCCATCATTGCTTTCACTCAGTACGAGCTTATGTTTTACTCAGCACTCAGAGCATGACTATTTAAAACAATGTTACGTTCAATTTCTCTCCCCATATTCGAGCGCAACGCAAAGAAAAGCGTCGTTTTTCTCCTCTCTCCCCGCTTGCGTGGGAGAGGGGAAGGCGAACCCGTTTTTGGTTCGCCGGGGGTGAGGGGTGTAACAAAATTTTAAACGGTAATGCTCTCAGTCCTCATAGATGACATAAATAGATACGGTCTAATCTGTAGGGGCAGA
This sequence comes from Anaerolineae bacterium, assembly GCA_034432495.1. Taxonomy (GTDB): domain Bacteria; phylum Chloroflexota; class Anaerolineae; order Aggregatilineales; family Phototrophicaceae; genus Flexifilum. The sequence goes on from DAOUCB010000139.1 coordinate 44,528, forward strand.
CCCGTGTGTCTGCCCTGGTTCTTGGAAGGGCGCAGCATGCTGCGCCCTGTTTCCAAGCCACCAAAATCAGGCAGTGTCTATATCGGTCATCTATCAGTCCTGTTTTACTCATCACTCATCACTCATTACTGCTTTTACTTTTAACTTTGAACTTTCGACTTTGAACTGTTTTTTGCTCAGCACTCAGTGCGTGTTTGCAAATAAGAGATTATGGTCATTTTGCCCTCATCCCCTGCCCCTTCTCCCTCATGGAGAAGGGAAAGTCCCTCGCCCTGAGGGAGAGGGATTTAGGGTGAGGGCTGTAACATTGCCTTTTACAAACACGCTCTCAGCACTCAGCACTCAGCACTCAGTCCTGTCTTTTACGTCAGCGTGATCAGCAGCTTGTTCTGCTCGACGGACTGCCCCGGCTGCACGCTGATGCGTTGGACGATGCCATCGCGCGGAGTTTTAAGCTCGTTCTGCATCTTCATCGATTCGAGGATGACGAGCGTCTGTCCCTTCTTGACTTCATCCCCTTCCGCCACCGGAATGGCGGCGATCAAACCCGGCATCGGCGCTTTGATCGAAACTTCGCCCGATTCCGCGCCGAGGCTGCCGCGCCGCATTGCCAGCAGTTGCGCGCGTTCATCCAGCACCTGTCCGGCATACAGCTTGCCCTGCATCTGGACTTCGTAGGCCCCTTCGCGCTCCTCGATCACCACTTCATACGAGCGGTGATTCATCAGAATCGAGTACACCGCAGGGCCAAGCGACAGAAAATCGACATCGCGCGGCTGCCCGTTGACCTTGAGCGTGCCGTCCTGCTCGATGTCGATTTCGAAGCGGGTATCGTTGATAATCGTGACATATCTCATCGGTGGACTCGTTCCCAGCGGCTCAGCCACTTCCAGTTACTCGTATCGCGCTCGTTACTCTTGACAACCTGCATCGCCAGTTGACGGTTGCGGTGTGTGAACAGGGTCGCCGCAATCGCCGCCGTTTCCAGGTCTTCTTCCGAAGCAGGCTGTTCGTAAGTCGTCATACTGAAGCGTTCTTCGACAAATTTGTTGTCAAACTTTCCGGCGATGAAGCTGAAGCTGTTAAGCAGATTCTGATGGAACGGAATGTTGTGCTTGACGCCCATAATCGAGAATTCTTCCAGGGCGCGGCGCATCCGCAGCATCGCTTCCGGGCGGTCATCCCCCCAGCAGATCAGCTTGGCGATCATGCTGTCGTAGTACGGCGTAATCGTGAAACCGCTGTAAACACCGCTGTCCACGCGCACGCCGGGGCCAGTCGGAACCAGCATCGTCGAGATCGTCCCGACCGACGGCAGGAAGTTATTATAAGGGTCTTCAGCGTTGATGCGGCACTCCATCGCCCAGACTTTCGGCTCCAGAAAGCTCTCGGTCGGCCCCATCCGCCGCCCGCGCGCGATGCGAATCTGCTCCTTGACCAGATCCAGCCCGGTGACCAGTTCCGTCACCGGATGCTCAACCTGCAAGCGCGTGTTCATCTCCAGGAAGTAGAAGTTTTTGTCCTTATCGACCAGACATTCAATCGTTCCGGCGTTGACGTAGCCGCAGGCTTCCGCCGCCTTGATCGCCATCTCGCCCATGCGCTGCCGCAAATCAGGATCGACAAACGGGCTGGGCGATTCTTCGACCAGCTTCTGATGCCGCCGCTGAATCGAGCATTCGCGCTCGCCGAGGTGGATCGTGTTGCCGTGCGTGTCCGCCAGAATCTGAAACTCGATGTGGCGCGCCCCCTCGATCAGCTTTTCGAGATAGATGTGTCCATCCCCGAAGGCGCTTTCAGCCTCGCGCCGCGCGATTGCCAGCGCATCCGGCAGGTCTGCCGCGTTCTCGACCGCGCGCATCCCCTTACCGCCGCCGCCTGCCGCCGCCTTGACCATAATCGGGAAGCCAATCTGGTCAGCGATGGCGAACAGTTCGTCATCGCGCAGACCGGGTTCCGTTCCCGGCACCACCGGCACGCCTGCCTTCTTGACGGTCTCGCGCGCGACCTGCTTGTCGCCCATCATGGCAATCGCTTCCGGCGGTGGGCCAATGAAAATCAGCCCTTCGTCCAGCACCGCCTGAGCAAAGTCCTCACGCTCGGACAGAAAGCCGTAGCCAGGGTGAATCGCGTCCGCGCCGGAGCGTTTGGCGGCTTCCAGAATCTTCTCGATTTTGAGATAGCTTTCGCGCGGCGACGGCGGGCCGATGTGGATGGCTTCGTCGGCGTAGCGCACGTGTAAACTGGTGCGGTCGGCATCCGAGTAGACAGCGACCGTCGCGATGCCGAGTTCACGGCAGGCGCGAATCACGCGGACGGCGATCTCGCCACGATTGGCGATCAGCACCTTTTTGATTTGAGTTTGCGACGTTTCCATCGTCATCTTCGTTACCCTAGCCTATGGCTTTCAAATTTATTCTACCGATTATACCCGCTGTAGGGGCGCATCTATGTGGTAGGACGGTAGAATAGCGTGGTTACGGCGTTTATTACAAGGAACACCTGTAAAAGCCCTTTCCCTTGCAGAAACGAAAGACTTTAAGAACCTTCCTGACGTGTTCTGCACCCCCTCTCCACTTCGTGGAGAGGGGGTTGGGGGGTGAGGTAAAGCTTAAATATACCGCCACGCTGTTCTACTCAGCTACCATCTATGTGCGCCCTGTTTTTCTCCCCTCCCTGAAGTCGGGGAGGGGTCGGGGGTGGGGTCATCTTTTCATCACGCCATCGTTTTGCGGAAGTCGGTCAGCGCATATTTCGGCACGAAGCCGACCGAGCGATAGAGCGCAGTCGAAGCCGGATTATCGGTCGTGTGTAAAACAATCGCATCTATTGCCCCGCGTGCGATCATGCGCCGCATTCCCTCGACCATCAGCGCGCGCGTCAGGCCCCTGCGCTGAAAATCAGCATGGCAGCCGACGGGTTCGAACAGCCCGCTCCGTGTCACCGGGTCGATCCAGTAGATGAGGAAAGCGGCGCAGCGACCATCCGGCGCTGCGACCACCAGTTCGCGCTCGATGTCAAAGCCGGGCGTGCGCATCACCCGCAGGTATTCGTCCGCCGTCCAGTTCGAGCCGAAGGCGCTGCTGTGCGCCTCGCTCACCCATTCAGCTTCGTCTTCTCCGGCAGCATTGCGAATCGTGAAACCCTCCAGCAAAATCGCTTCCGGGAGCGGCGTTTGCAGGCTGCGCATGGTGAACATCATATAAGGCTCAGCCGACGCCTGAAAGCCGAGGCTCGCTAAAATCTGCTGACGCCCAGGATCGCAATCCATCACATCCGTGCCGATGCTCGTCGCCGCGCTGCCCGCCGCTTGCAGCAGCGCCCACTCTGCCGATCCTGCCCATTCCAGTAACATACGTTCCAAATCGCCGCCGCGCCGTGCGGGATCGACCACAATGTTGAAGCCACCGTAACGCGGCGGATACAGCAGGATAATGGCCTGAATCGCGCCATCGGCTTCGTAAATGTGCAAATGCTGGTCGAGATCACGCCCGCGTACCAGATTGCTCATAAAATGGATCACGTCCCCATGATGCAGACAGCCGCAAAAATCGGCTGCCGCGCCGCAGTCACCCACAAAGCGCAGCACGCCCTCCAAATCCTGCGACTGGTAGGAACGCAGCCCGATCACAGCGGAACGTTGCCGTGCTTCTTGGGCGGGTTGCTGTCGCGCTTGTTTTGCAGCACTTCCAGCCCATTGATCAACCGGGCGCGGGTCTCGCGCGGCTCAATCACGTCGTCGATGTATCCACGCTCAGCGGCGATATACGGATTCGCCAGCTTTTCACGGTACTCTGCCGCCAGCTTGTCCTTGAGCGCCGCCGGATCGTCAGCATTCTTCAATTCACGGCGGTAAAGAATTTCGACCGCGCCTTCCGGCCCCATGACCGCGATTTCCGCCGTCGGCCAGGCCAGATTCAGGTCGCCGCGCATGTGCTTGCTGCTCATGACGCAGTACGCGCCGCCGTAGGCTTTGCGCGTCGTCACCGTCAGCTTGGGAACCGTCGCCTCACAGTAAGCGTAGAGCAGCTTCGCGCCGCTGATGATGATGCCGTTGTGTTCCTGCGCCGTACCGGGCATGTAGCCGGGGACATCCACGAAGGTAATCACCGGGATATTGAAGCAGTCGCAGAAGCGAATGAAGCGCGCTGCCTTTTCGCTGGCGTGAATATCGAGAACGCCTGCCAGCACCATCGGCTGATTGCCGACAATGCCGACACTGTGCCCGCCCAGACGGGCGAAGCCAACCACGACATTCTGCGCGTAATCGGCATGGATCTCGTAAAATATCCCTTCATCAACAATCCGCCCGATCACATCTTTCATGTCATAGGGCTTGTTCGGGCTGTCAGGGATGAGCGAATCGAGTTCAGCATCGGCACGCAGGGGATCATCCTTCGAGGGGACGAAGGGCGCATCTTCCATGTTATTCTGCGGCACGTAGCCCAACATCTCACGCACGAGCAGCAGCGTTTGCGTCTCGTTTTCGCCGACGACGTGGCAGACGCCGCTCTTGGTCGCGTGTACCTGCGACCCGCCCAGTTCTTCGAAGGTTACGTCTTCGTGCGTCACCTGCTTGACGACATCCGGCCCAGTGATGAACATATAGCTGGTGTCCTTGACCATGAAAATGAAGTCGGTCAGTGCCGGGCTGTACACAGCTCCGCCTGCACATGGCCCCATAATCACGCTGATCTGCGGGATGACGCCGCTCGCCAGTGTGTTGCGCAGGAAGATGTCGGTGTAGCCGCCGAGGCTGACGACCCCTTCCTGAATACGCGCCCCCCCGCTGTCATTCAGGCCGATCAGCGGCGCGCCCGTCTTCATCGCCATATCCATCACTTTACAGATTTTACCGGCGGCGACTTCGCTCAGCGTGCCGCCAACCACCGTGAAATCCTGCGAAAAGACGTAGACCAGCCGCCCGCTGATCGTTCCCCAACCCGTGACCACACTGTCAGCAGGATGCCCGTTGTTTTCCAGCCCGAAATCACGCGAGCGGTGCGTAACAAACGCGTCTAACTCGTGAAAACTGCCCGGATCGAGCAGAATATCCAGCCGCTCGCGGGCGGTATTGCGACCGAGGTCGTGCTGCCGCTTGATGCGTTCTTCGCCGCCGCCTTCCCGGCTTCGTTCCCGCAGTTCGCGTAATTGTTCAACTTTTTGAGTCACGGTCATGAGAGTTCTCCGTAGGTACACCCGGTAGCACCCGCACTACAACCGGGCGCATCAAATAAACCACCGCAGCGATCAAAACGAGGATGGTCAGGACAGTCAAAAAACGCAGGCGGTTATGGTCATAATCGGCACGAGTGAATACCAGCAGCCGAGCCAGACTGTAGACGATAAAACCCACTAAAACGTAAACCCCCGTGCGCAGGTTTCGTTCCCGAAACCAGGCCACGCGCCAGGTCGCCGCCGTCAGCAGCAGCGCCCAGGTCAGTGCAGCAATCGCTTCAAACGGGCGGCTCAGGCTGATCGTCACATCGGCGGGTAAATTCAAAGCGCGATAGGCCGCACCGAACTCGATGATCGCCAACACAGCGGTGACGACCATGAGTTGGCGTTCGCGTCCGATGGCAATACTGCGGCGCTGCTTGGTTTCTGGTGGCATAAAGCCGGATTATAACACACAGCAGACCGCCGTCAGCCATCAGCTTTCAGCCAAGCGAAGCCGCAGCCTTGTGTGGACTTATCTGCGATAGCATCTTGGTATCCTGTTCTGGTCGATCAAAATAGGTACATTTGTAGAACAAATGTACCTATCCGACAGCAAAATTCGGCATTATCCTATGGGCAATAAAGTGTTCGTCGTGAAAAATTGCCATACCACAGCGCAGAAGACTTTTGAGTGCAGGTGAAAAACGCGGTCTATGGAGTGGGTGGTTTAGGAGTGTCTTTTTTTTGGCTTTTCATTTCGCGATTGCGTCACGATTTAGCTCCTCGAGTGTAAATGGTTGCTGGGTATTAGACTGATCGTAGATAAATCGGAACCATTTTTCGATTACTGGCGAATTGTCTGCACTCGCTGTTATGAGGATTTCGTAGTATTGAAATGGATACTCATAGTTTCGGAATTTGTCCTCTCTTTCACAGAAGTGCAATTTATTGCTTTCAGGACGTGTTTCAAGCACGTTCGCACGCCAAGAATCACCCGGATTCAACAAATTAGCATCATCGTGCATAATGCTTAACTCAATGGGGAAAAACGGGAGTGTCGCTGGATTCGTCGTCTTGATCTTAACCTTCACATCCTTTAGTTGGACGCCACCAATATTTTTAACCATGACTCTGAAATCGTAGAGATTAGTGTCCCAACGTTGGTGCGAAGCGTCCTCACTTTCATCGGAACTAATCTCAAGTTTCGGTTTGGCATTATCTTCATGTTGAGCAATCGTCTGGTTAGCCTTAACAATCTCATCCGCTTTCTCCTTGTCTATCTCAGCAGGTATTCGATAAATCAGGACTATGAGAGTAAGGATTGTCAGCAACAAAGTATAGAGAAAAGCTCTCGTAGCCCCGCCAATGTCGTCAAGAACGCCTTTCAGAACATCGGGCGGAGTAATGCCAATTGCTAGTAACAGGCTGACGAACAACGCCAGTAGCAACACAATCGAATAAATCTTGAGGACTGTTTTCATATCAGAGTCCTCAAAGGCGGCTTCGCGGGCGCGTCTGAAAACTCTGCCCCAATATTGTCTGACATGTACTTTGTCTGTCGGTGTTGGCATAGAATGACCTAATCAAACCATTGAGTATCTGCGGTTCATATTAGGATAATCTGTTGAATTGCCTATCAGCCCCCCAAAATTCGATGGATTCTTCGCCAAACCGGAGCCGAAGCCTTCCCCTCGCCACGCAACCGGATCACACCGGAAGGGAACAACGGTGTATTTTCCACCCCCAACCGGAAGGGAACACTGTTGAATTACGGATTGCCGGAAAGCTCTATCCGCCGCCCGCTTTCAGCCGCCAAATACGCCGCATAAACCACTTCCAAAACTGCGCGCCCAAGTTGACCATCCGCTTTCGCAGGGCGATTTTCCCCTAGCGCCGCGACAAAATCCTGTATCATCGCCGCATGACCAGACGACCAATCCTCATCCGGGATCGGCGTCGTCCAGCCTGCACCACCGTCGATCTTCTCCATGATGTAGGCATCACCAAAGACCGCCGCATCCGGTGCATAGGTTTGCAGCAGGTCATTCGGGCTGAGGTTACACTTGAACTGGCTGTTACTCAGGAAAATCTCAAGCTTGCTTTCCATCCCACCCAGCACGCCGTCCGAGGCGTAAACGATGCCGTGCGCGCCGTCCGCGAAGGTGATAATCGCGGACGCCCAATTTTCCACATCCTCCCACCCGGTCGCGATTTTGGGCTGCGCCGCGATGATGCTGGTATCGCCGACTTCCGCGCTAACGGCGACCGGGCGAATTGGCTGACCATCGCGGGCGATGCCTTCCTGCGCCTTGAGATGAAGCATCGTACCAATTGGATGTGCGCCCAGCCGAATCAATGCACCGCCGCCCGTGTTGCGCCACAGCTTGGAATACGGTGAGTGTGATCCGCTGTGCGATTCGCCGCCGCGCATTTCGAGGATCGCGCCGCCCGACTTGCGCATCAAACCCTCGGCGCGCACAATCGACGGCGCGTAGAGCCAGTTCTCGCCGTACATCAGTTGAACACCACTTTCCTGCGCGGCCTTGTTCATGGCGTCAGCCTCCGCGAGCGCCTGGCGCAGCATGTCGTCTCGCGGCGTCTGCGCAGCCGATAGATCGGGCGGCAAATCCTGCCCAACGTAAGCCGTCAGCGGCTTGGTGCAAATAACGTGCTTGCCCGCCTGTGCCGCCGCCACCACGATTTCCCGATGCAGCAGGTTTGGCACACAGACGTCAACAACATCAATATCCGGCTGTGCCAGCAGCGTTCGATAATCACCAAACGCCTGCGCGATGCCATACTCCTGCGCGAATTTTTGCGCGCTGGCGTCGGTTCGCGCCGCGACGGCGACCATATCTGCGTGATAGCCGCTCACCTGCGCATAGCAGCGCATTCGCGTGCGCGCGATAAATCCCGCGCCGATCAAACCAACGCCGATCCGTTTTAATGAAGGCATGAATCACCTTTCAACAAAGAGCCGTTAATAATTTACCCGCGTCCAATCCGCCGCCGACCGATCACCAGAAAGGCGAACACCCCGCCAATGCTCAGTAGGCTGAATGCCGAAGCCACACTGCCAATACTGAAAATCGAGAGGATGCTCCCGGCGCTGCCAATGGACAGAATACTCCCGGCGCTGCCGATGCTTAAAATACTGCCCGCGCTGCCAATCGAAAGGATGCTGCCGACACTGCCAATGCTCAGATAGCTGCTCTGGTTGGCTCGGCTCAAATCTCGCTGCACCATCTCAAATCCTCACTTCGGGGCGATATTCGCCATAAACCGCGCGCAGTGTGTGGCAGATTTCGCCGAGCGTCATGTCATTTTCGACGCATTCCACGAACAGCGGCAGCAGATTCTCGCTGCCTCGCGCCGCCGTATCGAGCCGCCCACGCAGTTCCGCGACTTTGGCATTATCACGCTTCGTTCGTAGATCAGCGAGGCGTTCGCGCGCTGCCGTTTCAATCGCTGGATCGACGCGCAGCAGATCTGGTCGCGTTTCTTCCTCGACCGTGAACTTGTTGACACCAACAATCACCTGCTCGCCCTGCTCAACCGCGCGCTGATACTGGTAAGCCGCTTCCTGAATTTCACCCTGAATATAGCCCGCATCAATTGCCGCCAGCGCCCCACCCATCCCGTCGATCCGCGCGATGTAGTCCTGCGCCCGTTTGACGATTTCGTCCGTCAGATGCTCGACCACGTAGCTGCCCGCGAACGGATCGGCTGTATCGGTGACGCCGCTCTCATAAGCAATAATCTGTTGGGTGCGCAGCGCGACCTGTACGGCGTCCTGTGTTGGCAGCGCCAGCGCTTCATCTTTGCTGTTGGTGTGCAGCGACTGTGTGCCGCCGAGCACCGCTGCCAACGCCTGCAAAGCCACACGCACGACGTTGTTCTCCGGCTGCTGTGCCGTGAGCGTGCTGCCACCCGTCTGCGTATGGAAACGAAGCTGCCAGCTTTTCGGGTTGGCTGCGCCGAAACGTTCGCGCATGATGATAGCCCACAGCTTACGCGCCGCCCGAAACTTGGCGACTTCTTCGAGAAACTGGTTATGCGCGTTGAAAAAGAACGAGAGCTGCGGCGCGAAATCGTCGACCGCTAAGCCCGCATCAAGCGCGGCCTGCACATAAGCGATCCCGTTCGCCAGCGTGAAGGCGACCTCCTGTACCGCGGTGCTGCCTGCCTCGCGGATGTGATAACCGCTGATGCTGATGGTGTTCCACTGCGGCACATCGCTTTTGCAGTAGGCGAACAGATCGGTAATCAGGCGCATCGACGGCTTGGGCGGATAGATATACGTCCCGCGCGCGATGTATTCCTTGAGAATATCGTTCTGAACCGTGCCGCGCAGCTTGCTAGAATCGACGCCCTGCCGCTTGCCGACGGCGATGTACATCGCCAGCAGCACCGCCGCTGGTGCATTGATCGTCATGCTGGTCGAGACTTTATCCAGCGGAATCTGGTCGAACAACCGCTCCATGTCGCGCAGGCTGCTAATGCTCACGCCGACCTTGCCAACTTCGCCCAACGCCATTGGATCGTCGGCGTCGTAGCCAATCTGCGTCGGCAGGTCGAAGGCGACCGAGAGGCCGCTCTGCCCTTGTTCGAGCAGGAAGCGATAGCGCGCATTCGATTCTTCGGCACTGGCGTAACCCGCATACTGGCGCATCGTCCACGTTCGCCCGCGATACATGGTCGGATAGAGGCCGCGCGTATATGGGTATTCGCCCGGTTTTTCGGCATCAAGCGGAGCGTCGTCCGGCATGTAATACGGCTTGAGCGGAATCCCGCTGGAAGTCTGGAATTTGTCGATTGCTTCTGGAGTCATGGAACTATCCTCAATTCGGAAACAGCCAAATCACGCCTCTTTGAATGCACTCTCCGGGACTTTCATACCTTTGAAGTTCTCAAACGTCAGGTCTTGAAAGTCCAGCCCCATGTTTTTCTTGACGAAGCGAAACAGCGTGACGTAGCTCCCCGGCATCCGTTTGGCGTCGTGAAGCTGCAATCTATCGACCACGCGCCCTATTGCCGCCTGCTCGCCTTCGATTTCGACGAAATTGCCGTAAGGCATCTCGTCGAGCGTAACTTCCGCGCCTTCCAATTGGTAGGTCGTGCGATATTTTTCGTAGATTAGCATGGTATGAAAACCCAGCTTGCTCAAAATCGTTGCCATATCGTCAAAATCGCTGACCTCGACTTCGGCTTCAAAGCGACTGCTGCCGTATTCGCCCAGGACACGTTCACCATCCTTGTAGGTCAGGCGTGCGCGCGTATCCATGCGCAGACGGAGCGTTATGTTATTGATCGCGAACTCGTTGGCGGCGTTGTCGTAGCGCACGTTGCGTTCAAGTACACGCGGCGCGCTGATCGTGCCACCCGCCGCCTCGATCTTGCGCGCCAGCGCATTCAGGAGCGGTATATACAGTTTCAGTTCAGTCTCGACGTTATCTTTCGCCATTAAGACACCTCATGGCTAAGCTGCGGCTTGCGACGCAGCAGCGGTCGTAAAAAGATCGCCATCAAAGCGATATAGGCAGCGGTCATCGCCAGCGCATCGTGAACCGGCTTCCAGAACAGCAGCTTCGACGGATAGTAGAGGAACCCTATCCCCAACCATACGGTCACGAAAACGTTATGGGTGAAAGCCAGCGACGCCACCACGTAGATCGCAATCAGCCTCCAGTCACGGATCATGGCAAGTGCCAGAAACATCAGGCCGGGATACAGATAGCGTACCTGAATTTGCGTCGGTAGCATATAAAAAGTGAAATTCGCCACCGCAAACAGCAGGTACTCGTCAGCGCGATCTTTCAGCCGCCACGCCCGCAAACAGACAATCCCCGTACCGGCGACCAGCAGCGCCAGCCCTGCCTGAAAATAGCTGATCTCGCCAACCAGCTTGAGGCTGTCCACCAGCGCCGTCGGCGACGATCCGCTCACCCAGAACCAGAAATTGTGTGCGCCGCTGCTGATGTACGGGAACAGGTTGACCGTTCCGCCGAAGGGCAGTAACGCCAGCCTGCCGCTGCCGAGATAGAACGGCAGCACCACCAATCCGAACACTGCTGCGCCGATCAGCCCGCCCGCAATCGTCGCGCGCCAGCCGAAGCGCCGCACCGAAAGCACCGCCAGCACCGGGAAAAACATCACACTCTGGAACTTTGCCAGCCACGCGCAGGCGTAAGCGATCCACATCCAGCGCGGGTGGCTGCGCGTCAGCAAGTAGACGGTCAGCAGCATGAAGAAGCTGTAGGTAGCGTCGTTCTGCCCCCAGTAAGCCGTCACCACTGCCCAACCGGGATTCCAGTAGAGCGCCGCCGTCACCAGCGACGCCCACACGACCCCCGCCTTCTTGTGCGCCGCGTAGAAAAACAAGGCGATCAGCGCTGTCTCGAAGATCAGATTCGGCAGCTTGAGCGCAATGATCACGGCGGAATTGTTGTCGAAATACGAAACATCGCCACCGAAAGCCCGCAGCAGCCCCATGCTGATCGTCAGCATCGTCGGGCTAAGCGGCGGATGCGTCACCCCGGTACTGCACTCATAGACGCCGAAAATACCGTTGTTATAACCGCAATTCGCCCACGTGTAATGCTGTGAGAGGTCAAGCGAGAAGCCAGAAGTCGGCAGCATGATGACGCGCGCGATCATGCCAATCAGCAGGATAATCAGAAAAGCGGCGAAAGGGCGACGTTCGAAGTAAAACTGGCTTCGTTCGAGTAATCCGTTGATGGGTGTGTCACTGCGCAACGCTACTTGTCTTTCGGTACATAACGTCGATACCCCGACAATCCACTAAAACCTCTCCCGATCCGCCGAAAGATAAACCCAACCCTAAAAAGGATGAGTATGCTTACGCCGAGGATGACAAACGGTGTAACGTCACCCAACAGAGCACGTTGTGCCATGTAAACGCCGACAATAGCCACCGTAGAAGCCATCAACGCCGCCACAACGGCTATCAATATCCTGCGTATTGACTCCATTGACACTCCCCACTCGCTATTTCACCACGCGCAGCGCTTCGGGCAGGCCGTGACGAACCGCGTTCACCAGCATTGAATATTCATCGCGCGCCTGTTCCGGCGCGAGAATCACGCTGTGCAGAAAGGTTCCAGCCGCCCGCTCAATCATCCACAGATCGGTCAGGTTATAGGTGGGCAAATTTGGCTGATCGGGCAGCTTATCAAAGTGGATCCCCATCACTGCCTTGACGAACGCCTGATACTGCCCGTTGTCAATCGCGTAGCTCAAAGGTTTGTTCAGTAAGGCGCGTTGGTAAACATTTGCAAGCTGGACTCCGTTTGCTGGCGAGACAGTCAGTGTCGCGACCGAGTTGCAGGCGCGTCCATCGTAATAATGCACCGTGAAGCGGTAAACTTCGCGCACGCCGGGGCTGCGCGCCACTTCGCTGACAGGCGGCAGTCCTAGCTGATCCGCAACAGAGCGCAGCAGCGGCGCTTGAAAGCCGAGAATCGAAGCGCACATCAGCGCAGCCCCAGTTCGTTGCGCGCGATCACCATACGCTGAATCTCGCTCGTGCCTTCATAAATCCGTGTGATGCGGGCATCACGGTAGTAGCGCTCAATCGGCAGTTCCTTGCTGTAGCCCATGCCGCCGTGAATCTGCACGGCTTCGTCAGTCACAAACATCGCCGTCTCGCTGGCAAACAGCTTCGCCATACTCGCCTCGGTCGTGTACCGCTCGCCAGTGGTCTTGCTGCGTTCCTTCGCGAGGCAGGCGTTGTAAATCAGCAGGCGGCTGGCCTCGATGCGCGTCTTCATGTCGGCGATTTTCTGCTGGATCATCTGGAACTGTCCAATCGCGCCACCGAATGCCTGCCGCTCACGGGCATACGTCAGGCTGGCTTCGTAAGCCGCTTCGGCGATGCCAAGCGCCTGCGCCGCGATGCCTATCCGTCCGGCGTCGAGCACCGTCATTGCAATTTTGAAACCTTCACCGCGTTCGCCAAGCATGTTCTCGACCGGACACTGGTAATTCTCGTAGACGATTTCGCTGGTGGCGCTGGCGCGGATACCGAGCTTGGGTTCTTTCTTCCCACGAATGAATCCTGGCTGATCCGCGTCGATGATAAACGCCGTCACACCTTTGTGCTTCTTCTCCGGGTCAGTCATCGTGAACAGGATCACCGTGTCCGCGACCGGGCCGCTCGTCACCCAGCTTTTGCGTCCATTGATGACGTAATGCGTCCCCGCCGCGTTGAGAACAGCGCGGCTTTGCATCGTTCCGGCATCACTGCCGGACATGGGTTCGGTCAGGCTGTACGCGCCAATCTTCGCGCCGCTGGCAACCGGAATCAGATATTTTTGCTTCTGCGCTTCCGTGCCAAATTTGAGCAGCGCGTGACCGAACAGCGAGTTATTCACGCTGACAATCGTGCTGTGGCTGGCATCCGCTTTGGCAACCTCGATCATCGTCAGCGCGTAGGCCAGCGTATCCATGCCTGCGCCGCCGTACGCCTCCGGAACTTCGATGCCCATCAGACCAAGCTGTCCCATTGTGCGAATTGTTTCAAGCGGAAACTCGCCCGACTCATCGAACTCGGTGGCAATCGGGGCAATCTCATTCTGTGCGAAGTCGCGCACCATGCGGCGCAGCGCTTCGTGTTCTTCGGTCATCTGAGGGATTAAGGTCTGATCGCTCAGCATGATGATCATCTCCTCAAAAAAACAGCTTTTCGAGCGATTATACCCGACCACTCGCTATTATTTATAATGGAGGCAATTCGCAAATCGAACGGAGGTTGCTATGGTCAAAATCAATCATATCGCGGTGGTGGTCGAAGATGTGGGCGAAGCGCTGGATTTCTGGCAGAAGGCGCTCGGACTGGAATTGAAACAGATCGAGCATAACGAGGGCGAGGAAGTCGATATTGCCTTCCTGCCGCTCGGCGACAGCGAGATTGAGTTGATCGCGCCCTTCACCGAGGGGAGCGGTGTCGCCAAGTACTTCGCCAAACGCGGTGCGGGGATGCATCACCTCTGTCTCGAAGTGGACGATTTGGACGGAATTATGCAGCAGTTGGTCATAAACGGGACGGAACTAATCAACGATGTGCCGCGCACCCGCCCGGATGGACGTCGCTATGCCTTTGTCCATCCCCGCAGCACCGGCGGCGTCCTGCTGGAACTATACGAGACGAAAGCGCCATAATATAGTAGAATAAAGTGATTTGATGACACTCCACTAACAGTTTCGGGATTGTTTATGTCGCAACCACCGTCAGATATTTCAGCAAAACTCGAAACAACACTTCAAGAACTTTCTAAGCGCCCTGCCCAAGTTCTGCTTTATGGTGCAGTTATGGCGGCTATTGCCACCATCGGCGGTGCAACTCTATCACCTCCGATGGCGATAATAGCAGCATCCGTTGGTGGCAATCTCCTGAGCAACATCATTGAGCGTGTTGCTAGGAAAGGCGACCTGACTGATGAAGATTTCGAGCAATTGCAGAACAGCATTAACCCTAGCGAAATCACGGATCTACTTACGGCAGATGAGTTCAATCGTCAAGTTTCTCAACTTGTAAGACATATTGATCTGCAAAATGCTGGTGTTATTGAGCGCTTAGATCGCATCGAAAAGAAACTGGATGGCGCACAAGCTCAACCAAGCACACATAATTGCAACTTCGTTCCAAAACCGGATCGTTTCGTAGGACGTGAGGATGAACTGAAGGCGCTTGATCGGGCTTTGAGCGACTCCAAAACGGTTGCGATCACTGCAGTGAAAGGGATCGGCGGAATTGGCAAAAGCACGCTAGCGAAAGCCTTCGCACAGCAAGATACGCACTTTGGACTGAAGCTGTGGGCGGAAGTCGGGCAACTCGCAGGTGAAGACCTCCTGCCGCGCATTCTGCGAGAGTGGACGGGATTAGATTTCCCACATGACTGGATGCTAGAGCAGATTATCGCCAGATCACGCGAGATTCTGACCGAGCGTGCCAGCAAATGCGGCGCATCTGTTCTGTTGCTGATCGATGATGTGTGGTTAGAAACAGTGATACAGGCACGACAACTGCGCGAAGCGGTGCCGAACAACGCGAAGGTGCTGATCACTACACGGAGCGAGCAAGTTCGTCTCGCACTCGGCTGCAAGCTGCAATCACTTGACAAAATGTCGCCAGAAAACGGCGCGACTTTGTTGCTCGATTTGATCGATGACCCGCATGCTAAGGCTCACCGCCCAGAACTGGAAAAGCTGAGCAGCGCGCTTGAAGGTCATCCACTGGCGCTCTCGCTGGCAGCGCGTCAGGTTGGGCTAAACCCTCAAAGCAGTTGGATCGAAGAACTGCTGAAGATGTTTGAGCAAGGTCTTGACGACGGAGATGACTTTAGCAGGTTGGAACTCGACGAAAGTGAGCAAAAAGTAGACAGCGTGCTTGTAACGCTGAAGCTGACTTATGATCGGCTCGGAGGTAATGACGAGGCAGTCCGAAAGAAACGACAGCGGCAGTTCAGAGCGCTTGGTGTGTTGCCGACTGACTTGAGCTTTCAAGCAGATCATATTTGGGTGCTCTGGGGTGAAACAGATAGAAAAGCACTCGCAGAGTTAGTTGGTGAAGGCTTGATTAAACGTATGAATGAGCGCGAAGACTGGTACACACAGCACCGTTTGCTGCACGCTTACGCGCGTGGGCTAATACGCCAGAAACATGAATTGGATGCTACCGAACAACGCCATCGCAATTATCTTATCACGCTGGCAAATAATGGTTTTAAGCGGCCGCCAGAAACATGGATAAGACTGGATAACGACTTGGAGCAGATCCACAGTCTCGGCAATGAGCTTAGTAAGCAATTAGCTGGGATGAAAGCTCCCGACCAACAGGATGAACGCATGGAGGCTCTAAGCACACAAGCATTTGCCCCTGAGGAACTAATAGAAAAAGCCGCCCTGCTGGAAGATTGTGAAAAGTTCGCACTGGCAGTACAAGAATATATTTACCATCGCCATATCGGCGCGGAGGGTCGGCGGTGGCTATGGATAGGGCTGACCGCAGCCCGAATAAACAATAATCAGCGAGATGTTGGCGAGTTCTTAGACAGTTTAGGGCATTGGTACAGTCTCCGTAATGATATGGACACTGCGCTAATATATCGTGAGCAATCGCTCAAAGTAGCACGCGCACAAGGAGATAAGCAAAATGAGGCGAGCGCTCTCATCAACATCGGCACAATCTGGGAAAATCGCGACAACGAAAAAGAAAAGGCACTTGAATACTATGAGCTAGCGCTGAAGCTCTATAGCGAAATTGCAGACAAAGTCGGCGAGGGAATTGCACTCAATAACATTGGCTTAATTTGGGACAAACTAGAACAGAAACAGAAGGCACTTGAATACTATCAACGAGCGCTGGCACTTCAACAAGAAATCGCTGCCAAAAGCGATCAGATAATTACTCTCCTCAATATTGGCGCACTCTGGAGCGATCTAGGGGACGAGCAAAAAGCTCTATTTTATTTTAAGCAGGCTTTAACCATCAGCAAAGAACTTGACGATAAGTATCTGGAGGCGGCTAGTCTCCATCGAATAGGATTACGTTTGTGGAAGCAAGGGCAGCAAGCAGAGGCGATAAAAAACATGCAGACTGCTCGAGACCTCTTCGCTGGTCTCGACCTTAACACGGAGAAGGAAGACAAATATCTTGCACAGTGGAGTGAGGAATCAGGCAACGCACAATAAATAATCGTCTTAGAACTTCTTCAAAATCTCCGACTGGACGATGGCAATGTCCGTGCCGTAGCGCTGGCGCGACTGCTCCCGAATCTGCGCGGCGCGCTCGGCATCAGCGGCGACCATCGCCGGAAGCGTACGCATGGTGAACGGTCGCGCCGCGATGCCGTCGATCAGCAGCTTCGTAACGGTCGTGTACTGCGGTAAATTCAGCAAATCACCGGGAGAGAACAGCGGATAAAATTCGGTCGCGAGCACGGGAGCATCCTGCGTCCCGACCCGAAACGCCACCAGACTGCCCACGTTGCCAAACACCGCCTCGCGTATGCCGTTATCCAACTGGTGCAGAAACTGGTTGGCAATCGTCAGCACCACGCCGAATTTGCGCCCCTCGCTGAGCATGGTCGCCAGCAGCGGCGTCGCGTAATTCTGCACCTCGTCAATGTACATATAGAACTCGCGGCGACGTGAAGCCGACTGTTCGCCGCGCCGGAAGGCCGCCTGAAGCACGCTGCTCAGCACCAGTGAGCCGATAAACTGCGCATTCTCCTGCCCGATGCGACCTTTCGCCAGATTCACCAGCAGAATTTTTCCCTCATCCATGACCTGATCCCAGGGGATGCTGGTACGCGGCTGACCGATCATCCGACGCAGCGTGCTGTCCTCGACGAAGCGTGAGAATTTCGAGAGCAGATAAGGCAGCATCTCGGCTTTCCAGTGATCGCTGGCGTTATTCATCTTCGCGCTGATGTCTTCCCAGTAATGCTTGACCAGCGGGTCTTTAATGTGCGGCAGGACTCGCTTAATGTACTGCGGGTCGCTGATCAGGCGATAAACGTCGATCAGCGTGCCGTCAGGCAGCGACATTGCAGCGAGCATGGCATTGCGGACAGTCTGCTGGAAGATAGGGCCGACAATCGCCTGATTATAGGGATCGTAGAGGCGCATCAGCAGGCCAATAAACTCGTTGACCACGCGCTGCTGATCGGCTTCGGTTTCGGCGTTGAGGATATTCAGGCCAACCGGTCGCTCCGCATCCGACGGGTCGAGCAGGATCACGTCATCAGCGCGATGCGCTGGGATGCGCGCCAGCACGTCTTCGCAGAGATCGCCGTGCGGGTCAAGCAGGAAGACGCCGCGCCCGTTGTTCACGTCCTGCAAGATTAGACTCATCAACAATGTGCTTTTGCCCATGCCGGTTTTGCCAACGACGTAGGTGTGGCGGCGGCGGTCGGGTTCTGACTGGGTGATGGGCAGCGGAACGCCACGCATTCGGGCGACGCTCACGCCGAGGCGCGCGCCGCCTTCAGGCATTCCGGCTGGTGGGACGATTGGCCTGCCTTCGAGCAAGCACATCCCCGGCACGCCTTCGACGCTGGGAATGGGAAAGCGGAAAATCTGCGCGGCTTCGCGTTCACCGACGAGGTAGCGAAAACGGAGCGCATCCGCCTGCCACGCTTCAACGTCGAGGGTCGCAAGGTTGCGGGTAATCACGTCGAACTCGGCCTGACTGGTCGGACGAGCGATAAGATAGCCGCCCTGCTGCTGTCCTTCGGCCTCCACCAATGGCTCTAAAAGCGCCGCCGCCGCCATTTCAGGCAAAAGCTGGCTCGTCCCGGCGCTCCCGGCGATGGTGACGCGCAGCAGATAGGCCGATTGCAGGTTCTGGAGACGTGTGTGATCCGACTGGAATTTCTGCCAGAGCTGAACCCGCGCCATCTGGCGCTGAAGGACATCCATGTTGGCAGCAAGCGCGTCGATCAGGGGTTCGCTGAGCGCAAAGTCGGTGTCATCGTCAAAGGCCGTCGAGCGTTCCCAGGGGAGCAGATGCGTCGGCTTAAGGTGGATGCTGACCATCGCAGGCGCGGGTTGGCGCAGCAGCACCCAGTGGAGCGCGTGCAAGTCGAGCGTTCCCGTCAGGAAAGGCGTGAGGGTCGAGACTCCGTCTTCATCGGTTTCACGGTGGACAACTTCGGCAGCGTGCGCGGGTTCGAAGGGGGTGAGCAGACTTTGAAGTTCAGCTTCATCCACGACCGGTTCGGTGATATAGATGTTTTCCTGAGCCAGCGGCAGAATGGCGTAGAGGTCGATCCAGAGTTGAAGCGCACGCGCCCGGCATTCGGCCTCGTCCCCTGCCGACACGCGCGCCAACAGCGCCACCGTAACGTTGCCACGTTCGGGAATGTGTGGGTGCGGCTGGCTGATGGTGCGCAGGACGAAAATCGCGTCGCCCATGACATCGCGGAGTGCGCCAAGCACCTGAATGAAATCGCTATGGGCGCTGATGATGCGGCGCACCCAGCTTTCGCGGTTTTCGCCGCTGAAACCGACTTCGCGCAGCGCCAGCGCGAAATAGCCGCGATAGTATGGTGTGAGTGTCCGCCGCGTAAGGCTGTCTTCCATGACTGCTTCGCTCACGCGCTCAGTCAGAATGAATGGTTCCCCCTGCTCGCGCCGATCCAAACGCGCCCGAGTCTCCGACACCTCAGGATCGTGAGGATCAAGCAGATCAAGGATCGCACGCGCACCCTTGATGTCCCAGCGGCACTCAAGTATCTGCGCTACCTGCTTATAAGCAGCAGCACGTTCACTGGCATCTCCCTTATTCGCAGCATCGTAAAAGTCATTCAGCGCCATGAGGTCATGCCCCAGCGCCAGATGTGCCTGTCCGCGCAAACTGTGCAGCCGAGCGCTCGGTTCGAGATGATCCTCAGGTTGGATTGAGATGCAGGGTCGATTTTCAAGCGCTTTCGTCGCCAGGGTTAGCGCAGCTTCATGCTTTCCTAGCGCGATCAGCCGCTCAATTTCGCCCAGCGCCGCTTCAACTTTGCCCCGAATCGCTTCGACGAGCAGTGCGTGTAAACTGACGGCGCTTTTACGGTCAGGGCGATCCGCGTAAGCCGCATCGAGCGTTTCCTGCGCAAGTTCCAATTGATCAGCGGCAATCAATTTGCGCACAAGCGCTGCGCGTTTCTGCACGGGAATGACAAACCATTCATCCGGCTGCCCCTGATTAATTTGACCGATTTGCGCGATCAGTTCAGTATCGAATCCCGTTTCGTCGACCAGCCGCAGCACTCTGGCAGCAGGTCGTTCGGCGGGACGTGGATGAAGATCGACCAGCCGATCATATAATTCACGCAGTGGAGCAATCGCGCGATGATCAGGGGGCAGAAGTTCAAGCGCATCGTGCCAATGACCGAGCGCATCCGCAGTTTTCCCCTGGCGCGCCGGAATCTCCGCCAGACCAATGTGCGCCAGAACGCTGTCAGGCACACCAGGATAAGCGTCGATCATGAGCGATTTTTGCAGCAGCGAGCTATCGCAATAAGCGCAGACGGAGACACTGGGGCGGGTCACTTTGCCACAGAAAGGACATTTCACCTGTATCCCCTGTGTGGCGAGTAACAAGGTTCGCGCGCCATCGCTGCTCATCGCTGGCTCTTTACCCGCCAGCGTGAGCGCTTTTTGGTACAGACGCAGCGCTTTTTCAGGCTCAAGCTGCTCGGCGCGATAGATCAGCAAGCGGGCATGGAAAATGTTCGCCCGCTCACAAACCGTGAACAGCAAATCAGCTTTGTCCGGCAGGCCAAGCCGCATCAAATTGGCTATCGTATCGAGCGCCAGCGCCAACACCTGACGATAGAGTTCCGCCTGCAAATCAACCGTCGAAGCCATCGGCGCGGGGATTGGTTCGAGCAGCGACAGCGCCCTGGAATTCAGCTTATCCTGTGCTAACCAGTGGCGGATAAGCGCGACAGCAGCGACTTCATACGAACGCTGATCCACCCCTGTAGCGGTGATGACACGCTGCAAATGGGCTTCGATTTCGGCGGACAAAGTCGTGGAATTGAGTTTTTTTCGCGAGGCATCAAAAGGAGAGGGCAGCACCGACGCTTCGGGCATCAGGGTGGTGCGCGTCAGCGCCAGCCCTGCCGCCAACGCAACCACTGGATCATCGGGCAAAAGCGTGACCGCGTCGTTAAATAGCTCCAGCGCTTCGCCCTGATGACGCCCACGCAGTCGTTCACGCCCATCGGCGACCAGAGTCCAGGCCAAATCGGCGCTGCGCTGGCGCAGCGACTCGAACGGTTCGCCCGGCTCATGCACATTATCAAGTAAAAGCTGACTGACATAAGCATAATTTTGTTTGAGCTTGAGACACAAATCAGCTTTGAGGAGCTGTGCTTCCTGATCGAAGGGATATTCGCTCAGCCACAAATCGACGAGTTCAAGCGCGGCTGCGGTGTCACCGCGCTCGCACAACTGGCGAACGTCTTCGAGGAAAGCTGTCATCATTGCAATCCTGTTCCCCACACAAACAATAAAGCCGCTATTACAGTGAGTCGTAACACATTGTAAATACTATTATACGATTTTCATTTATTTCGAGCAATTACGAAGAGGAAACAATACAAACAACAGCGGCATCGTAAGTTCAAGGCTGCACAGCACTATAGCGGAAAAGACGGAAAACCAGCAAAGACCAGCAGGACTTAATGGTTCAGCTATCTGCTTGTACTGCCCTGGCAAACAACTCGCCTGACGCGGGCAGCACCGCTTTACGCTGCGGGCGTGATATGACTGCCGCCAGGCTGCCCCACCAGGCGACCTGAAAGTGGATTTGCGTCCAGGGATAATGATCAAGGAAGCCAACCGCCAGCAGCGCCACAAACGCCGCAAACAAGGCTAAGCGCGCAGCATGGTCGGCGCTGTCGTCACCCTGCCGCAGCGTTTGGAAAGCGGCACAGAGGCCGCAACCCATCGCGGTGAGAATCAACAGCAGGCCGACGATGCCTAACTCCGCCGCGACCGAAAGCAGCACATGATGGACATTATCGCCGCGCAGATCGTAATTGGTCGTCGCCAGATAGTAGCTCATGCGCCAGGGGAAATTGCCGATGCCAACGCCGAGCAGCGGACGTTCGCGAATCGAGCGAACCGCGAAGTCCATAAACACCAGCCGGTCGCTGACCGAGCGCAGTTCAATCGACTCCTGTCCCTCGCCTGCACGCGCCGCCAGCAGCGGCGCATAGCCGATCACAAATGCGACGCCGACCGCGACCACAACGCCGAGCGCAAGCGCGAGGCTGACACGCGCGCTGATTCGGCGCAAATGCGGTCGCAAAAAGAGGATCACCGCCAGCATCCCAACAACCAGCCCGCCCCAGGCCGCCCGCGAAAAGGTCAGCAGCAGCGCCCACCAACCGAAGGCAAAAGCTGCGATCCCAGCGAGCATTTGCCAGCGCTTATGGGCGACAATCAGCGCGGCGGCGGCGAACAGGCCGACCAGCAGCACCCCAGCCAGCAAATTCGGATGCGGCATCAGCCCATACGGGCGCACCCAGCGGATTGATCCGCTTTCGAGGATACTCACGCCGGGCTGTGCCGCGCTGAAGGGAAACTCGCCGAGGGTGCGCAAACCAATCGCCGCCTGATTCTGTGACTGAATGACGGTAATGGCTGCATTCCAAATCACATCAAAGGCCAACACGCCAACGATGAGTGTCGCTGCGGGGGCAGCACAGGCAACCACAACGGCGAATAAAGCCGAAACCGCGAATTGGAGCGCCGCTGTCTGCCCGACATCCGGGTGAGCGACACGCTGAAACGCCCAGATCAGCGAGGCATAGCCCCAGAGCGCGAGCAGCAGTAAACTCAGCGCCCAGAGGGTGCGCAGGCGCGAACGGAACAGGTCGCGCAGGCCGGGCAGGCCGAGAACCAGCCACCAGCTAATCGACCAGAGCATGGGCAGGAAAATCAGGAAGCGCGTGACGTAAAGCTGCGCGAAAATCGGCGACTGCGGCAGGCGATACCAGACCGGGATCAAAGCGAAGGTCAGCAGAACGCCAGCGTGAATCAGCCATTGAGGGCGAAATTTTGTGAGGAATGTCACTACGCAACCTCGAATCAGCATAAGTAAGATAGGTGCGAATCGGGCGGTCTTTATTATAGACAAGCCATTCGCGTTCAGCCTTCGACATTTAGCGAAGACTCAGGTGAAAACACGCGCGGGCGAAGATGAAGACGTTTCTCAAACTACAGAACAATGATGCTCTGTTCGTGATTCAAGACCTCGCACCCGCCTATCATCAGGCGGCGCATGATCTTTACTTCCAGCCGATTGATGGGGAATTCGCGAAAATTTTCCCAGCCAGTACGCCACAGCTTGAGCGCATTTTTCAGAATTTCGAAAGCAGTGCCGAAGCGATGATCGGGCAAACTGCCGGAGAACTCGCGGTCGATTGGGAAAACGAACTGGAAGATTTCCTGGGACGGATTCAGGATCAAGACCTCAACTGGTATCTGGTCGGCAGCGCAGCGCTGGCAGTGCGCGGCATTCAGGTGCAGCCACGCGACCTCGACATCGTTGTTGGCGACGACTCCAGTGTGGAACGACTGCGCGATCTCCTGCTTGACGTGACTGTCGAGCCGTTTGCGCGCTCGCAGAACTGGATCGCAGGCTGGTTCGGACGAATCTTCAATCGTGCGCGGCTGGAAGTCGTCGGCGTCGTGCTGCCCACTGTCGATGCACAGGGCATCTGCGACTTTGGCCCGGCGGCGGCGGCGCGTCTCGAAAAGGTGATGTGGCGCGGTTGGTCGATCCGCGTGCCGCCGCTCGATTTGATGCTGGCGGTGACCGAGCAGCGCGGGCTGCACGAACGAGCCGAGGCGATTCGAACCTGGCAGGTCGAGCGGGCGACTGGCTGACAACCGATCTTTTTTGCCTCTTGACATTGTACATAGGTACAAGGTGCAGAATAAAACTATGGAAGCAAATTTGATGACGCGAGGCGAACTCGCCAAATGTGGACAGGTCAACCCGGAGACGATCCGATATTACGAGCGCAGCGGTTTGCTGCCACTGCCGGAACGGTCGGAATCGAATTATCGTTTATTTACGCCAACAGCAGTCCAGCGCATCCGTTTTATCAAACGGGCGCAGGCGGTCGGCTTCTCACTGGACGAAATCCGGACACTGCTCGATCTGAAATCAAGCGCAGAGGCTACCACCGGCGACGTGCGCACAATGGTGAGCGACAAGATCAGTGAGATTGATCAGAAGATCGCAGCGTTACAGGCTATGCGCGACGAATTGACGGTCTTATTCGACGACTGCCCCGGCGGGGATCATCCGACTGAAGAATGTCCCATTCTGGAAAGCTTCGCACAAGACCTGTCGTAAAGACCATAAGACAGATAGGTAAATGATGATGGACCACACACAGCACCAGGAACACACCGATCACGCTGATCATGAACCACACAGCATGGGGCAGATCGCGGTCAGCGAGATACCCGGCAAAATCGCGCCGGGAAAGCAGCAAATTGACCTGCCCATCACAGGAATGACCTGCGCAAGCTGCGCCCGAACTGTCGAGCGAACACTCAAAAAGACCGAGGGCGTCGGCGAGGTGAATGTCAATTTTGCGACTGAGCGCGCCAGCGTCGCCTTCGACCCGGCGCAGGTCGATCTGAACACCATGATCGAGCGGATTGATAAGGCAGGCTACGGTGTCGCACAGGCGACGATGGAATTACCAATCACCGGGATGACCTGCGCTAGCTGCGTGCGTAACGTCGAACGGGCGTTGAAGAAACCCGCCGGGGTATTGGGCGTCAACGTCAATCTGGCGACCGAGAAAGCGACCGTTACGTACCTGCCGGGCGCGGCGCGGCGATCTGATTTAGTCAAGGCGGTCGAGGCGGCAGGTTACGGCGTGCTGGACTTGTCGGGTGCAAACAAAGGCGAGGAAGTCGATGCCGAACGGGCGGCTCGTCAGGCAGAAATTAATCGCCAGCAGCGGCGCTTCCTGATTGGCGTAGTCTTCACGCTGCCCTTGTTTGTTCTAAGCATGGCGCGCGATCTGGTCATGTCGAGCGGCAGCATGTCATTCGAATGGCTGATGTGGGCAGGTTGGCCCATCATCTTCTTTCTGCTGGCGACGCCTGTCCAGATCATCGTCGGGAAACCGTATTTAATCGGCGCATGGAAGGCGCTCAGGAACCGCACGGCGAACATGGATACCCTGATCGCGATGGGATCGTCAGTCGCCTACGTTTACAGCGTCATCGTGCTGCTTGGATTGATCTTCGGCATCGCCGGAATAGGCGAGATGGTCTATTTCGAGACGTCGGCGGTGATTTTGACGCTGATCACACTGGGGAAACTGCTGGAAGCGCGGGCGAAAGGTCAAACCAGCGAGGCGATCAAGAAGTTGATGGGTCTTGCCCCACGCACTGCCCTGCTTCTGCGCGACAGTGAAGAAGTCGAAACTGCGGTAGAGGATGTGATTGTTGGTGATCGCGTTGTGATAAAGCCAGGTGATCGTATCCCTGTCGATGGTGTGGTAATCGAGGGAAAATCATCGGTAGACGAGTCGATGCTGACGGGCGAAAGTCTGCCAGTGAACAAGAATGTCGGCAGTGAAGTCATCGGCGCGACCGTCAACAAAAGTGGTCGGCTGATTGTCGAGGCGTCACGGGTGGGTGCGCAAACGGCGCTGGCGCAAATCGTCCGGTTGGTCGAGCAGGCACAGGGATCGAAAGCGCCGATTCAGCGGATCGCCGATCAGGTGTCGGGCGTGTTCGTGCCGATTGTACTGGGGCTGGCGCTGCTGACCTTCCTCGGTTGGCTGATGATCGGTCAAACCGGATTCACAACGGCGATGGTTCATGCAGTCGCCGTACTGGTAATCGCTTGCCCGTGCGCTCTCGGTCTGGCAACGCCGACAGCGATCATGGTGGGCACGGGGCGCGGCGCACAGATGGGTATCCTGTTCAAAAACAGTGAGTCGCTTGAGAACGCGCAGCGCTTGCAGGTGATCGCGCTGGACAAGACGGGGACGATCACACGCGGCGAACCGACGGTCACCGAAATTTACCATACCCAGCGCATCGACGAAGACGAACTACTGCGCATCGTTGCCTCCGCTGAGCGCGGCAGCGAGCATCCCTTAGCCGAAGCTATCGTCGCCGCAGCCAAAGAACGCAATCTCAGCTTTGGTACGCTGGACAATTTCGAGTCGCACGCAGGGCAAGGCATTGAAGCTGAAGTAGATGGGCATCGCGTGCTCATCGGCAATCAGGCATTCGTAAGCAGTCAGGCGATTGGAGATAAGCAGATCAAGGAACGCATTAACGAGATACAGGAGCATGGCAGGACAGCAGTTGTCGTTGCCAGCGGGATGGAAGGCGAACACACTTTGCGTGTGCGCGGCGTGATCGGCATCGCGGACACGGTCAAGGACAGTTCACGCGAGGCGATTGCTGAACTGAAAGCACTCGGCCTTGAAGTTGTGATGATCACCGGGGATAACGAACGCACGGCGCAGGCGATTGCGCGTGAAGTTGGGGTAGATCGCGTCATGGCAGAGGTCATGCCTTCGCAAAAGGCCGCGACGATCAAAGCATTACAGGCTGAAAATAAGCGCGTAGCGATGGTCGGCGACGGCATCAACGACGCGCCCGCGCTCGCCCAAGCCGACGTGGGAATCGCAATTGGGACAGGGACAGACATTGCGATGGAAGCATCGGATGTAACACTAGTCAGCGGAGATTTGCGCGGCGTCGCACGAGCCATCTCCCTCAGCAAAGCCACGATGCGCACGATCCACCAGAATTTGTTCTGGGCGTTCATCTACAACGTGATCCTGATCCCAGTCGCGATGCTCGGCCTGCTGGTGCCGATGCTGGCAGCGGGTGCAATGGCTTTCAGCAGCGTATTTGTCGTGAGTAACAGCCTTCGGCTGCGGAGGAATCGAATCTAGCTCAAATACGCATTCTCTGATAGTTTATATCGTAATACTGCCACAAGTTTACATTTAGACTTTGGCAGTATTTCTTTACAGATTAATCAAGAAAAGTTATTTGTGGCCGGGATAGGTGTTAACGATGCCAGATAGTCCTGAATCGTCGCGTTCTGCTCCAACTGCCCACTCTCCGGTGCAATAACGCCTGATCCACGAAGCTGTGCCATATTTTCGCGGATCGTTTCTCACAACTCCGCAAACAGCACACCTTCACTTTACAATTCGACAATTAATTCTATTCTATGAATGTATATATCAAGCCTCGACGGATCGTCATGTCGATTGAATGGCTGTACCTCATCGCGTTAATCGTCACCGTATTTGTCAATGGTGCCGTCTTGCTGATCAGTTTGTCGCGACGAAAAAATCGGTCAGCCTTCTGGTTCACCATTTTTCAGGCAACGGTCACATGCGCCTCTCTGTGCTACCTGTTTCTGATTGTGAGCGATGAAAGCTCAGTGGGATATTGGTGGGCTAAACTCCGCTGGCTGTTCGTCAGCTTCCAACCGGTTACCTCCTTTTTCTTCGCCCTTTCGTTCACCGGACATGAGCGCTGGCTGCGCTCACCGCTGTTCGTTGTGACCTCGATTGTGCCGACGATCACGTGCATTGCGAGCTGGTTTTTCCCCCAATTTTTCTGGAAATCGTGGACTCTGATGATAGGCCCAGTCATTAGCAGTGAATCCGTGACATTTGCGGGCTGGTATACGGTCAACGAAATTCATAGCTATCTCCTGGGCATCGTGTCCTTTTACCTGATCGTCCAGTATGCTTTCAACACACCGACTGGCAGCCGACGGCAGGCCATCACGCTGCTGGCAGCCGACTTCATCATGTTCATTACCGGAGCGCTGCCGTTTTACGAATCGTCCTCCGGCGCAATCATCAACCTCTTTCCGCTGGGAATGGGCATTACGACGCTTGTCTTGTTCTGGGCGCTGATCCGACAGAATTTGCTGAAATTATCAGCCACGACCTATCGTCACGTCATCGAGCAAATGCAAGATATTGTCTTTCTGGTCGATCCTGATAATCGCGTGTTACTCGCAAACCCGGCGGCTCGGCAACTGGTGAATTCGCTCAGCGAAGACGAAATCATTGGACGGGCGATGCTCAGCTTGTTTCCAAATAATCGAGGGTTGGTCGAACAATACGGCGCGGTGTCGGAGGCGCAGTTCGAGCTAACCGCGATGATTGCCGGAGTTTGGACGAACTTTGATGTACGAATTTCATCCATCTACAATTCCCTCAATCTCATCGAAAACAAGCTGCTCATCTTGCGCGATATCACAGCGCGGGTAAGAAACGAGCAATATCTCTTCGAGCGTCGTCTGGAGAAAGAACGTGCCAGTCTGCTGTCTGATTTCGTCCAGAATACGGCGCACGAATTCCGAACACCGCTGAGCATCATCCAGACGAATGCGTACATCATGTCTCGTTCCGACGACCGTGACCGTCGCAGCCAGAGTGCAGCGAAGATTTACACTGAGATTGAACGCATCACAAAACTGGTGGATACTCTGTTGATGATGACACGCCTAGGGAATAATCCGGTCTCGTTAGATGACCGGGTGAATATTGCGGACTTGCTCCAGCACTTGTGCGATGATTTTCGTTCTCACTACGGCGAAAAACCGCAACTGGTCTATAAAACTTGCAGCAATTCCTTAGAACTCAGAGCAGACGAATCGTTTCTTGAAAACGCATTTCGACAAATCTTGGAAAATGCATATCGTTTTACGCCGGAAAGCGGCGCAATCACGGTTACGACAAACAGCGATCATTTATCCCTTTGGGTCGATGTTCACGACACTGGAGAGGGTATTACAGAGGATGACATGCCGCACATTTTTGAAACATTTTGGCGACGGGATATTGCTCACAGCACACCTGGGCTGGGTCTGGGATTACCGATTGCTCGCCAGATTGTTCAGTATCATGGAGGCGATATCTCAGTAACCAGCGATAAAGATACAGGGACTCGCTTTCGTATCATCTTGCCTGTGAGCAGCGCAGCGAAAACTAACACATGATATAGTTCGAACCCAATCCTGCGAACGTTGTGACCGATTATCGGATTTTGCCCAGTTTATATGCTTATAGAAATAAAATCATGCACCACCTATATGGGGCGTGAATTCATTTGGAGCAGAGATACATTCAAGCGGCTCAGGCAATAACGATGGTGTTGCTTATTCTGTGATATTTGTCCTAAGCAACAGTCTGAGGCTACGAAGATAACGGATTGAGAAGACTGAACCGGCGCGAATGGATACGAGTGAGCTAAATGCTGCGAAAGCAGTGTAGGATAGATAGTGTATGTCAGTACATGGAATGAAAAGTCGCCGGGAAATCTCCTGGCGGCTTTTTATAGTTGATACTATAGAATTAGTGAGCTAGAAAATGTCGCATCACATTTATGACGCTTTTTTGTTCGAGG
Organism: Anaerolineae bacterium; assembly: GCA_034432495.1. Taxonomy (GTDB): domain Bacteria; phylum Chloroflexota; class Anaerolineae; order Aggregatilineales; family Phototrophicaceae; genus Flexifilum. Next base: position 73,643 of record DAOUCB010000139.1, read on the forward strand.
AAATATAACCATGCAAAAAATTGGGAACTGTTTTATTGCCACTGAAAATGACGTGGATAAGCTGGAATTTGACTGGGGGGTGATTCACATCCTGGCGAGGGAAAGTATGAGCGGAAGCGGCACATTCAGTTTCGGGCATGTGCTCTTGCAGCCCGGTCAGGGGCATGTGCGTCACAACCATCCCACTGCCGATGAGGTGATTTATGTGCTGTCGGGCGAAGCTGACCAGATGCTCGACGATAAGCCAGCCGTGAGGGTCAAACCGGGTGACTGCATCTGGATTCCAAAAGCAATCTATCATTCGACTATCAATAAAGGGAGTGAACCGGTTATTCTGATCGTAGTCTATTCCCCGGCAGGCGCGGAACAGGTGCTCTGGGATGATCCGAACGTGAAAATTACTCCATCACAAAGCTAGAGCGTAAGCAATGAAAATAGCTCACGGGTTTGAATGGATCAATCATCCGGGCAATCTCCAATACTGTTAGCACGAGGCGACACAGCCGCAATTTACACCTGTGTCGCTCCCGATGTCTGAACATTCCGCGAAGGTTTCCGATAATTTCGTAAATTCCTGGTGTGTAGAACCTATCTGCTCAATCGGGCTTACTGATTGAAGTAGTGTCCCTGGGCGATATCAGCCAGGAGGCCAGGTTGCGCTGGGTGCCAGCCCAATCGCTGCTGGGTCAAGGCGCTGGACGACGGGCAGTCAAAGGTGAGCACACGTGCTAGAAACGGGCTGAAGTGGTCGGCAGCTTCACTGAGCGGCACGGAGACAACCGGAAGGTTGAGTTGGCGACCAATCATACTGGCAATGTCGCGTACCGGGATACCCTCATCGCCGACGGCGTGCAGTCGTGCGCCCGTTGGCGCGCTTTCCAGCGCAATGCGGAACAGTCGTGCCGCATCGAGGCGATGGACGGCAGGCCAGCGATATGATCCGTCCCCCGGATAACCCGACACACCCTTCGAGCGCGCAATCGTAATCAGTCGCGGGACAAAACCATGATAATCCCCTTCACCATGCACTGACCGAGGGAAGCGCATCACCGACGCTCGCACCCCTTGCGACGCAAAGGCCAGTCCTGCGCCTTCCGAATAACGCCCGATCAAAGCGCCCGATTCGTCGTCCTCGGTCGTGACGCGACCGTCAATGAGGCCGGGAGTTCCGGCAGAGACGATGAAGGGACGATTCGACCCGACCAGCACCTCACCCATCGCCTCAATCGCGCGCTTATCTGCTTCAGACGCGGCTGCAAAATCCACAGAGCCGCCGTGCATGTAGGCAGTGTGGATGACTCCGTCTGCGGCTGCGGCTCCACGCCGTAAGCTGTCCAGATCATCCAGGTCGCCGCGCAGCACATCTGCGCCCATCGCGGCAACGGCATCAGCAGATTTATCGGAGCGCGCAAGACCGACGACCTGATGTCCCGCCGCCATCAATTCGCGGACGGTCACGGAACCGATGAAGCCTGATGCACCCGTAACAAAAACTTTCATGGGAATTTCCTCTATGAGACTCGACATTGGGTACGGATCTGTGGGTACTTCTGAGGTGAGTCCACTTTAGTTACCCGTCACGACTGTATAATTGAAATCATGTTTTAGGGATACACTCGTTTATCCTAGTATTGACACTGCCAGTCTACAGTCTCACGATCAGATGGAGAAAGTCGGATGGCTATCCCTCAATTGGAATTGGATCGGCATCAGGAATTAGCGGAATTCCTGCGGAGCCGCCGCGCTCGCTTATCACCTGAGCAAGTCGGATTCGCGCGTGGGATGCGAAGGCGCACACCGGGCTTACGGCGGGAAGAGGTAGCGCTGCTGGCTGGCATCAGCCCTGAATGGTATACCCGGCTTGAGCAAGGACGCGATATTAACGTGTCTGTGCAGTTGTTGGAAAGCTTGGCGCGTGTGCTGCAACTGGACGACAACGAACGCACCTATCTGTTCTTGTTGGCGCTCAGGCAGCCGCCACCCGTAGAGGCGTTTTCTCCACCGTCCATCAGCCCGACTTTACAACTGTTTCTCGACCAGCTTGGCACGACTCCGGCGTGTGTGGTTGATTCGCGCCTCAATTCCGTCGCGCGAAATCGCGCGCATTGTGCTGTATTTGGCAACCATGACCAGCAATCGGAACGAGACCGCAACATCATCTGGCGAATATTCACTCAGCCTCATCCAAAAGACCCACACTCGGAGGAATTTGCCCGTCTGTGTCTGACCCAATTTCGCGCTGAATACGGACGTTTTATTGGAGACCCCTGGTGGACGCAACTAATCGCGGAGTTGAGTGAGATCAGCCCGGAGTTTCGGGAATTATGGGCGCGTCCCGATGTATTCAACGCGCTGGAAGGGCGCAAATCGATTGAACATCCGCGCGTCGGTGAACTGGCATTTGAGTTTCTCTGGCTTACGGCGGTCAATTCGCCCGATTTGCGGATTTTCGTTTATACCCCGCGAGACAAAGAGACCGCCGATAAAATCGCGCAGCTTCTATCTAACCCGTAGCGTCATAGAAACAGCTATCTATTAGAGACGGCGTGTGTAACAGAAGAGCGACAACATTAAGCTGAGGTAGAACTATTCATAGACCATCCAATCGTTGAGGCTAGAAACGAGAAAATATCACTTTCCTCGTCTATCATCTTTTTCACGTTGACCGTACCATGCCCAACCTGCGTGCCGAAGCGCAGCAGCAATGGATGGGTTCCTGTGTCCGCAGCCTGAATTGTGGCGGTGAATTTGAGGGAGTGCATCGGTACGACGCGGTCATCGCCATCCGACGACCAAATCAACATTGGTGGATAGGTTTCGCCTTCATGGACGTTATGCAGCGGCGAATAAGCGTAAAGCGTGCGGAACGCTTCCGAGCTGTTTTCCGCACTCCCATACTCACTCACCCACAAGCGTCCAGACGTGAATTTCTGATAACGCAGCATATCGGTGACTGGAACACCACATAGTCCGGCTCCGAACAGAGCGGGCTGCTGTGTGATACACGTTGCGACCAGCAGCCCGCCATTGCTCGCGCCCGAAATCGCCAGATGGGCGCTAGACGTGTAACCATTTGTAATCAGCCACCGTGAAGCATTGATCATGTCATCGAAGACATGCTGCTTATTCGCCCCCATGCCTGCCTTGTGCCAATCTTCGCCATATTCACCCCCGCCCCGCAGATTCGCAACCGCGTATACACCACCATTTTCCATCCACAGGTAGAACGAGTGCTCAAAAGATGGAGTGATGCTAATGTCGAAACCACCGTAGGCGTAGAGCACCGTCGGATTTGTGCCATCGAGCTTCAGTCCACGCTTATGGGTAATGAATAAGGATACCTGCGCGCCATCGCTCGACGGCAGAAAAACCTGGCGTGTCTCGAATTGATCGGCAGTTATGGGTGTTTCAGCGGCTTTAAACACCTCCAGTTGATTGGCTGCCACATCGTAGCGATAGATCGTCAGAGGAAACAGGAATGACGTGAAGGTGAACAGAAAGTCGGAATCCCCCGCCTGAGCGTCGATAAAAAACGTTGGAATCGACCCCATTGCCGGGAGCGAAATCTCGCGCAGGAAAGTGCCATCCAGATCGAAGCTTTTCATCACCGAATAGGCATTATGCATGTAGATAGCGATAAGCTGATTGCCCACAATACAGACCGTATCAAGAATGTCAGTTCCTTCGGGAATGATGACTTTCCAGTTTTCCTGTGCTGGATGGTCGAGATCAACCGCGATCAGGCGCTTGCGCGGCGCGCCAACCTTCGTCACGAAGTAAAACGTTCTGCCCCGGCTGCCTACAAATTGAAAATTGGTGTCAAAGTCCAGCAGGCGGGTAAACGGCTCGTCGCTATCGATACGCCAATAGGCATAGCTGTTCTCGCCCACCGAGCTTGGACGCATGTTCACTAACAGATACTCGCCGTCGTCAGTACCTTCCGGCGAGATGAGCATTCCTGGTGCATCCGGGTCGTTGTAAATCAGTTGATCCTGTACCTGCGGCGTTCCAACTGTATGAAAATAGATGCTGGGATTGAAGTTGCTCGCCAGCAGCGCTTGATCCGCCTCAGGCTCTGGAAAGCGGTTGTAGAAAAAACCACTGTTGTCCTTTTTCCAGATGACAACCGCAAACTTACACCATTCAAGTTTTTCTTCGAGGTCTTTGCCGCTTTCGAGGTCGCGGATATAGTACGTCTGCCAGTCCGACCCACCCTGAGAAATTCCATACGCCAGCAGCCTGCCATCGCCACTGGGGTACGTTCCCATCAGAATGCTCGACCCATCGCTGCTGAGCGTGTTCGGATCCAGCACAAGCTCGTCAGCACCATCTTTTCCGCGCCGCCGCATGACCACTGCCTGATCCTGCCCAACGTTATAGCCAAAAAAGTAGCTGTCTCCCCGTCGCATCACCTGCCGCTGGGCTGGTACGTGAGCATATTCGTACAACTTCTGCAAGCGTTCCTTCACCTTCGCCCGCAGCGAAGTTTCGAGAAATTCCTGTGTAAGCTCATTCTGACTTTCGACGAACGCGCGTACTTCGGGCAGCGCCGGGTCTTCCATCCAGCGATAAGGATCGGCAACGCGCGTGCCAAAAAAATCATCATAGGTATCATCGCGCCGTGCAGGGGGATAGTTGTATGGCATCAGCATGTTCTCCTTAAATTGTGATGACCTAAACTTTCATACCCGTTGACTGCCGTGGACAAAAGTATCACTTACGAAAACTTCCCATTTCTCACCTATTTTTCTCGTCACTGATTGAACGACAAACCATCTGAATGCCGATGATAAGCCCACTTTAACCAATTGACGCCCATAGATATGTCGTTTGAAGTGTCCACGTTCGCGTGCAATTATTCGGTATTTTTGCACAGAGTGTTGCACATATGCAAGCTTTATAGTTATAGTAGAAACCTGAGCAAAGCAAATAGCAATGTCTTCGCAGTCGCAATCGTGTCCGATTGATCGTCCATACGCTTTTATGTAAACAGTATCCATAACGTACCCAATAACATCCGTAGCACATGCTATTTCGCTCAGAATCATGGAAAACAAACTCGCGTCACCTGTTTTGATCGCCTAAAGCGTTGGATGAGTTTTTGACATACTTTTTGATGGTGTCATTTATTTTTGTTCTATGAGGAGGAGTAATACATTTCCGGTCATTGAAAATCATTCTCGGATGCTCGCTGTATGTATCAACTCTAAAGACAGTCAAGCGCAGACGACTTTACGGTGCCGGTTGTTCATGAGAGCCGAGGGTCAGTCAGCGGCACAACATGAACAAGATGCAAAACTCTGAGCCAGTTATGGACGGGCTGTTGGAGACAAGAAGTGTCGCCAACGCATCGCTTGAAGCAGTTCAGCAGCGTATACGCAGAAGACGAATTCCCGCACGCCACAAAAAATCAAATAGGGGGAAAGAGATGTCCAAAAGATGGATGGCAGTTCCGATACTCCTGGCAAGCTTCTTTCTATCCGTTTCCACCGCCCTGCCGCAAGATGATGCGCGACGAGGTGGCACCGTCACCATAATGCAGCCAGCAGATGTCGCTTCCTGGGATTACACGCAAACGACATGGCCGAGTATGATCGACGTCGATCCCCTTTACGACACGCTCCTGGTCATGGACGAAAAAGAGAATCTCCAGCCGAGTCTCGCCGAATCCTGGGAGATTTCGCCGGATGGTCTTGACTATACATTCCACCTGCGCAATGACGTTACTTTCCATGATGGCACACCGTTTAACGCCGATGCGGTCATATTCAATGTCCAGCGCCACATTGACGCAGAAGACTCAGCTTCCCATGAAGCCTTTAGCCGCGTCACCAAGATGGAAGCGCTCGACGACTATACGGTGAAGATCACGATCAACGAACCCAACGGTGACTTCATTTATGACGTAGCAGCGGGCACAGGCGCACATCAGGTCAGCCCGACCGCTTATAAACAGGGCAAGGATGCTTTTGCCTTGCATCCGGTCGGTACTGGCCCCTTCATGTTTGCGTCATACGAACCACAAAGTGAGATTCAGTACGTTCGCAATGACAACTACTGGAAGGGCGCGCCCCTGCTCGACGGAATTACGGTACGCATCAACGCCGACAACACCGCCAGAGTGATCGAATTTGAGTCTGGCACGGTGGATTATATCGACTCGTTTCTGGCAGACGATGCGCTTGAACTGCAAAAGGATGACACGTATACTGTGCTGACACCGGTTACGCCTGGTGTCTCATTGATCAGCTTCAATGTCTCTCGTGCGCCTACCGATGAACTAGCGGTGCGTCAGGCTATCGCTCATGCTGTTGACTTTGACAAGATCATCAAAGAAGTGTATTTCGGCTTCGCCGTTCGATCACGCGGCGGCGTGACGCCAAATTCGCCATACTATACCGAAGATCTTCCGCCTGAACCTGACTATAACCCGGAGGAAGCCAAGCAAATTCTCGAAGATGCGGGCTGGAAACTTGCGGAAGATGGATTCCGTTATCGCGATGGTGAAAAGCTCGTCGTCAACATCATTTCGACGGATTTTGCCGACTGGGGGCCGAACAACGTGATTTATCAACAGGCGCTCACAGAAATCGGCATCGACGCCCCGATTAAGACGATGGAGTGGAACGCCATGCTGACTGAATGGCGTGATAACCAGGGCAACTGGAATATGGGACATCATGCTCAGGGATGCCCGTTCGCCGTTCAGTGTGCCATCGAATCCTCCTGGAAACCCAAAGACTTCTGGACGATTGACCAGCTCGATGACGCTACCGCCCCTGATCTGGTCGAGGTGCGCGCACAGCTTCAAGACCTCGCCGACAAATTTGTGTCCGCCGTCGATCTTGATGAGCGCAAGGCCATTGCTCACGAAGCTCAGAAGATCTTCATGGAACAGCAGCTCTCAGTCTGGGGATGGCATTCGCCCTGGTTCCTGGGCTACAACAACCGCGTTCAGGGTATCCACTGGACATACGGTGAAAGAATTCCGCAGTTCGACCAGGCATGGATCGAAAGCTAGCCTGACTGTCGCACTGATTGGATGGCACAAAGGAGCGGCGGATGCTATACAGCATCCGCTGCTCGTCTGCCTGTCACCTTCGTAAAGTCATTGTCTGGAATGAGCCTCGCATTGTGGCAGGTTGTTGCTTCAGGGGCGAAGGATGAGTCATGCGGAATTACATTGTCAAACGAATGCTGCTGGCAATTCCAACCCTCTTCGGCGCGATTACACTCGTGTTCTTTGCAATACGCCTCGCGCCGGGAGATCCCGCCCTCTTGTTCGTCCCGCCAAACCTTCAGGGGCCGGACGCTGCTGCTTTCCTGGAAAAAATCAACGAGAAATACGGCTTTAACGATCCGCTGCCGGTTCAATATGTGCGCTATCTGGAGAACATGCTGGCGCTTGATTTTGGAAATTCCCTGCGAACACAGCGTCCCGTAATCGATGACCTTGCCCGCCGATTACCCCACACGCTTGAACTTGGGATTGCCGGATTCCTGCTCTCGGTTGTGGTAGGACTCCCGGTGGGGATTATCGCCGCAATCAGACGGGCAACCTGGATTGACAGCGCACTGATGGTTTTTGGCCTTGCCGGAGTCTCCATTCCAAGTTTCTGGTTTGCGTATATGCTCATGCTGCTCTTTTCCCTTCAACTTGGGTGGCTGCCTCCATCGGGATTGGGTGGCCCGGAGCATATGGTAATGCCCGTACTGGTGCTCGGCCTGACGACCGCCGGAGGGCTGGCTCGCTATACCCGGTCAAGTTTGTTGGAGGTCATCAACAACGATTATGTGCGCACGGCACGCGCTAAAGGGCTTTCCGAACTGAAGGTCATATTGAATCATGCCTTGCGTAACGGGTTGATCCCGATAGTCACCCTGCTTGGTATCAACCTGGGCTTTGTACTCAGCGGATCGGTCATTGTAGAAACGGTTTTCGCATGGCCGGGTATCGGACTTTATTTGGTTGACGGCGTGAATGGCCGCGATTTCCCGGTTGTGCAGGCATCCGTTCTGCTTATTGCAACCGGTTTCATAGTTGGCAATATTGCGACCGATTTGCTTCTTGTTTACGTTGACCCTCGAATTCGTTATGACTGATGGTTAAGCACGGGAGCAGTGGTTTGAACGTGGAACAGAATCCAGGGGTCATCCAGCGCCCTACGGGGGACTCTACACCGGTCTCGCTGCAAACCAGCGAAAACCAGGCGCGCCAAATCTCAAGAACGAACCGTGCCTGGAATGAATTTCGGCGCAACCGGCTGGCACTGGCTGGGATGATCTTTATCCTGTTTATCTCGGCGATGGCGATTCTCGCCCCAATTGTCGCGACCCATGACCCCAACGTCCAGGTGCTGGAAGAGCGACTCGACCCGCCCTCGCCCGAACACTGGTTTGGCACAGACGAACTCGGTCGTGACTTCTATTCACGCCTAGTCTATGGTGCCAGAATATCCCTCTTCATTGGCATTGTCGGGACGGCAGCAGGCGTTTTGTGTGGCACGCTGATTGGGCTGGTCGCCGGGTTCTTTGGCGGCTGGACGGACAACGTCGTTATGCGGGTGATCGATATTATGTACGCCTTTCCGGGCATATTGCTGGCGATCCTGGTCGTTGCTGTGATGGGGCCAGGAATCTTCAACCTGATCATCGTGCTGGCAATCTTCTCCATACCCTCGCTATCACGGATTGTGCGCAGCAACGTCCTCTCGCTCATGTCCGAAAACTATGTTGAAGCGGCGCGTGCTTTGGGTGCCAGCCGCCTGCGCATTATGTTCATTCACGTGCTGCCCAACACACTGGCACCTATCATCGTTTACACGACCCTGAGTGTCGCGGGTGCTATTTTGACGGCAGCCGCTCTGGGTTTTCTGGGGTTGGGAGTGCAGCCGCCAACACCAGAATGGGGATCGATACTCAGCAACGGACGGGTCTATCTGCGGAGAGCGCCGCTCCTGATGATCTACCCCGGACTGCTTATCTTCCTGACTGTAATCTCGATTAATTTGATCGGAGATGCGCTGCGAGATGCGCTCGACCCGCACATTCAGTCAACGAATTAGCGTGAGTGTAGAGCTTTATCAATAGATCCTCGTGAAAAGCATCGAGACACGGCTGGCAAAAGAGAACGCCCAATATTTGATGACATTGAGAATAAGGAAGGAGTGGGATTTTCACTTTCTGTCTGACGGCAGAAGGTTGCCCATATAACCTGTATGAATCACGATGATGAGCAAACACCCGCTGAAGCCGTGCCCATGTGGGAGGCATATGTCCGCGCTGAGCGCTTTCTGCCCTGGAATGCCGCCCTGCTGACTTCGGATCTCGCCATCAAACCCTGCTGGATCGATTCGGGGGATCGCTTCTGGTATCGGGTGAGGCATGGCAAGGGGACCGAATTTGTTCTGGTAGACCCCGCAACCGAATCACGCACAGTGGCTTTTGATCATGATCGGCTGGCGGCTTCGCTGAGTCGGGCAACTGGCATGGCATATTCTGCCGATCAGCTTCCCTTCGCAGCGATTGAATTTATCGACAGCGGCAAAGCAATCGCTGTCGATCTTGAGGTTCCGCCGCTAGAAGAGGGTCACCGTTCGCGCTGGACTTGCAATCTGGAGTCATACACTTGTACTCATATAGAAGATCAGCCTGCCCCGTCCACTGATGTTGTGCGCTCTCCCGATGGACTCTGGGAAGCATTCGTACAGGATCACAATGTCTGGCTTCGCTCGGTTTCGGACGGAGTGGCACGGCCTGTTTCCGAAGACGGCATCGAAAATTATAGTTATGGTGAGCCAATGCTTTCGCCACTCACCTCGGCAGGGATTTTGCCACCACCGCCACCGACCATTTTTTGGTCACCTGACAGTCAACGAATACTGTTCTGTCGCGTTGACCAACGCGAGGCGCTTCAATTCCATCTGGTGCAGTCGGTGCCCAAAAATGGGAGCATACGTCCCGTTTTGCACTCCTATGCCTATCCCCTCCCCGGCGACGAAAAGCTGCCCACCGCACAGCTATTCATCGCAGATGTGAATAATGGCGCGCTGGTCAGCGTCAACCTCGAACCGCTGCCGCTGCTGTATCATGGCGCGCCGCTTAGCCCTGATCGGATCTGGTGGACAGCCGATTCTCAGTCCATTTTTCTTTTGCGGCGCGAGCGTGGCTACCTCGGCAGTGACCTCATCGCTATTGACGCGAAAAGCGGCAGCACGCTCGTTGTTGTTACCGAGCACAGCCAACGCGGTATCGATGTGTCTGTCGAATGGGCGAACACGAATATTCGTGTTTTTGGCGATGGTTCGCGGGTGATCTGGTACTCGCAGCGCGACGGCTGGGGACACCTTTACCTCTATGCTGCCGATACAGGTGTGCTTCTGTGCCAGCTCACCTCTGGTAGTTATGCCGTAGACGAAATCGCCTATGTGGACGAAAAGGCAGGAATGCTCTACTTTACCGCGCTGGGTCGTGAAGCCGAGCGCGATCCTTACTATGCCCATCTTTATCGGGTGAGTTTTACGGGAGGAGACCCCGAACTCCTCACGCCGGAGGATGCCGACCATACGATTATTTTTGCGCCGGAAGGTCAGTATTTCATCGATACCTATTCAACCGTTGACACAGCGCCTGTCACCGTGCTTCGCGCCGCCGATGGGCGCAAGCTGTGTGATCTCGAACAAGCAGATATTACGGCGCTTCTGGCGACGGGCTGGCAAGCACCAGAACGTTTTCGGGCGAAGGCGCGCGATGGCGTCACGGACGTGTATGGAGTCATTTTTCGCCCATCCAACCTGGACTCCACCCAGCGTTATCCGGTGATCGACAGCATCTATGCAGGCCCACAAACCAATCAGGCACCCGTTTCCTTCGCCGATTCGGCGCGTGAGCGCCAGGATACCATCTGGCAGGCGCAAGCGCTTGCCGAGTTGGGGTTCGTGGTCATTATGATCGATGGATTGGGAATGCCGGGGCGTTCAAAAGCCTATCATGATGTCAGTTCCCATGATCTGGGTGATGCCGGACTACAGGATCACATCGTCGCGCTGCGCCAGCTTGGCGACCGTTACCCCTATCTTGACCTGACGCGCGTGGGTATTTTCGGTCACTCCGCAGGTGGTTACGCCTCAGCCCATGCGATTTTCACGTATCCCGATTTTTACAAAGTCTGCGTTTCGTCGGCGGGCAACCACGATCACCGCCTCGACAAAGCCAGTTGGGTCGAACGCTACATGGGCTTCCCGGTCGGGGATCATTATCGCCAGCAAGCTAATCAAACAAGCGCTCACAATCTCAAAGGCAAGCTGCTGCTCATTCACGGCGAGATGGATGAGAACGTTCATGTTTCATCCACAATGGTCGTCGTCGACGCATTAATCAAGGCAGACAAAGACTTTGATCTGCTGATCATGCCGAACCAGCCTCACGCCTGTACCAATCATGCCTACTTTATCCGTCGGCGCTGGGATTATTTTGTGAAGCACCTGCTCGGAATACAGCCACCAACAGGCTACCATATTCAATCTGACTTTCGCGGATAGCAAGGAAAGCGCAGCATTATGTCCGAATTATCCATGACTCAAACACAGGCACTCCGGCAGCAGCTTCTCAATAATCTGGAGTGGCGCTGCATTGGCCCACATCGCGGAGGGCGAGTCGTCGCCGTCACAGGGGATGTATCCGACCCGATGACGTTCTATTTCGGTGCCTGCGCGGGCGGCGTCTGGAAAACGACGGACGGCGGCCTGTACTGGCAGAATATCTCGGACGGCTTTTTCAACACGGCGGCGGTGGGTGCTATCGCCGCTTCGACCGCCGATCCGAATGTCTTGTATGTGGGGATGGGCGAAACTTCGATTCGCGGCAATGTATCGCATGGGGACGGGGTATACAAATCGGTCGATGCCGGACGAAGCTGGCAGCACATGGGACTCGAAGCAACGCGCCATATCGGCAAGATTCAGATACACCCCCAAAACCCCGACATTGTTTATGTCGCGGCACTGGGGAATGCCTTTGCGCCAAACGAGGAACGTGGCGTTTTCCGTTCGATGGACGGTGGCGCTCATTGGCAGAAGGTGCTCTACAAAAGTGACCACGCTGGCTCCCATGATGTGACAATGGACATCAACAATCCGCGTATCCTCTATGCGTCGATCTGGCAGGCACAGCGCTACCCGCATAAGCTCGAAAGCGGCGGCCCCGAATGCGGCCTCTGGCGCAGCACCGACGCGGGCACGACCTGGCAAGACATATCGCGCAATCCGGGGCTGCCAACCGGCTTGCTCGGCAAGATTGGGGTGGTCACTTCGCCCGTAAAGCCAGGACGGGTCTGGGCAGTCATCGAAGCAAAAGACGGCGCTGTTTTTCGCTCCGACAATTATGGTGAAACCTGGATTCGCCTGAGTGAGCAATCGCTGCTGCGGACACGCCCCTGGTACTACATGCACATCACCGCCGATACGCAGGACGCGGATACGGTCTGGGTGCAGAATTACGGCTTGTGGAAGTCCATCGACGGCGGCAAGTCGTTTGAGCGCACCCCAACACCGCATGGTGACGAACACGCGCTCTGGATCGACTCGCACAACCATCAACGCATGATCAAAGGCGATGATGGCGGTGCCAGTGTATCGTTCAATGGCGGCATGAGCTGGACTACCGGGTTTAATCAGCCGACTGCGCAGTTGTATCACGTCTGCACTGACAATCAGTTTCCATATCGGGTTTACGGCTCGCAGCAGGATAACACTGCCATCAGCCTTCCCAGCGCCAGCGTCGATGGAGCCATTCACGAACGCGACTGGTATGCGCCGGGCGGCGGTGAGAGCGGCTATATCGCCATCAAACCCAGCGATCCGGCGATTGTCATCGCTTCGGGGCCGCAGGGACAACGCGCTTACAACGACATCATGACGCACTACAACCAGCGCACCGGGCAGAAATGGAATATCACGGTCTGGCCGGAACTTTATGGCTGGGGCGTCGGTGCAGAGCGTTTGAAGTACCGTTTTCAGTGGACGTTCCCCATCCTGTATTCCCAACACCACCCTGATGTACTCTATGTCGCCAGTAACTACCTGCACCGCTCTAGCACCGACGGCGCAAGCTTTGAAATCATCAGCCCCGACCTTACCCGAAATGATCCCGATAAACTCAAAGCGTCGGGCGGGCCGATCACGCTGGACAATACAGGCGCAGAAATCTACTGCACTATTTTTGCGTTAGCCGAGTCTCCGCGAGACGAAGGTGTATTGTGGGCTGGCTCTGACGATGGACTGGTGCATGTCTCGCAGGACTCCGGGGAAAACTGGCAGAATGTGACTCCCGCTGACCTCCCGGAATGGGCGATGATTAGCATTATCGATCCCTCGCCACATCAAGCCAGCGTGGCCTATCTGGCAGCCACCCGTTACAAACTTGGCGACACCCGTCCCTATCTGTACAAAACGTCCGATTACGGTCAAAGCTGGACACGAATCACCAACGGCATCCCGGACGACGACTTCACGCGCGTTATCCGCGAAGACCCAAACCAGCGCGGTTTGCTCTATGCCGGGACTGAGACTGGCGTCTACATCTCGCTGGATGACGGCGCAAACTGGCAGCGGATGGGTGGTAATCTGCCCGTTGTACCGATTCATGATCTGGTGATCAAGAACCGTGATCTTGTCGTTGCGACGCACGGACGTTCCTTCTGGATTCTCGATGATCTGTCACCCCTGTATCACGTACAAAACGGGCTACCAGAGCAGCGTGCTTATCTGCTGCCGACAGCGCCGAAAGTACGAATGCGCGACTATGGGCATTTCGAGCGTTCGAGCAGTACACTCCAACCCAACGGCGTGGTCAACTACAGTAATATCGGCACAAGCTTAGCGGCTCTACTGCCGAAGTCCGGTGGTTATCCTCAACTTCTGAATGCCGGACAGAATCCATTTTCAGGCATTGTCTTTCACTACATCCTGACAGCACCCCCCGATGAGCCGCTTATCCTGAACATCCGCAGCAGCACCGGCGAACTTATCCGCGCTTTCAGCAGCCAGATACAGCCTGACGGCACGGCTGCTGAATTGAGCGCCGCATCGGGACTCAACCGACTTTACTGGAATCTGCGCTCCGGCGGTGTTGTGGACGTTGACAGCTCGCTGGCATCCTGGTCACGGCCTGATGGCCCGCTGGTGACACCGGGAAACTATGTTGTCGAGCTTGTCGTGGCGGGCGAAACCTTTACCCAGCCATTCGAAGTGCGCGTTGATCCGCGTATTGAAAGCAGTCCGAGCGATCTTGACCAGCAGCGCACTCTGCTGATCGAAATTTTGGATCGTCTCGCTCAAAACAATCAACTTATCAATAAACTTGTGGCGCTGCGGAACCAGGTAACCGCCTGGAGAGACCGCACCGACAATCCGACTGTTCAAGCGGCGATTACGACGATAGTTGCTGACGTGAACGATCTGTTGCCAGCGTTGATTAACACCGGCATCAGTGAGTCACAGCTTTACCCCAGCGGGCTGCATGAAAAATTTAACGCCCTGTTCGATTCGGTGGATAGTGCCGACTATGCCCCGCCCCAGCAGGCACATGAGGTTATGCAGCAGCTATCCAATGAGCTAGACCAGTATCTGTCACAAATCAGAACAGACCTGGCCGAAAAAGTCGATGAGTTCAATACGGCAGTACGAGCAGCGGGGCTTGAGATTGCCCATCTGACATAATCGGATATTTTTGATCTTGGAATACTGCGCCAGAATAGGCGCAGTAGGCAGCGTATTCAAGGGGCTGAGAACAATGGAATTCGTCCGTGAGTTACTTCCTTTCCTGCTTGGTCTGGTGATTATTCCTCCGTTGGTGATGTTCGCGCTTCCACAAAAGTGGTCGGGGCAGATGAAATTTGTCGCCATCTTCGTCATTTCTGTCATTGTCGGTTTCGTGGGAAGCGCAATCGTTGGTGAGCAGTTCGGCGATCTTCCCGAACGACTGGTCGCCCTGATCATCGACAGCTCAACCGCCTACGCAGGTTCGCAGATTGCTTACTGGCTGTTCTGGAAACCGGTACTGGAACCACGCCTGCGCCGCAGAGCAGATTAATCCAACAGACAAGTTTCGCCGGTGAGGTTAGGTGACGACGCGAACGTCGTCAAACCAGCCTCACCAATCTGCATTCTCTGTGCGCGCAATCTGAAGTGATGTACAGGCATATTCAACTTTGACTGTTCGCGCCAAAACTGCATGTCTGCCTCAAGGAGCAGATACGGCGCGGTCGCTATCCAACACGTATCTACAATACGGTCGATTCTCCACGCAGCGAAGTCACCATCAGCACAAGTCAATTCATAAGAGAAGATGATCCCATACTATGGAAATCTCCTCACTATGAAGCCATAACTTAACGATACCCTTCCACATTTTTAACCTCCGCGTCTCGTGCTTTAAACTGAGTGCAGTAGATTCGCAGCGGTAGACCAATTAAACAAAGGACAATTGAATGCTGCACAAGCGTTTGCTCGCCCTTGCCGCTGGCACACTTTTGCTCGTCACAACCACCGTTAGCGCTCAGGATGGATTGCCGGAGTTGAGCGCAGACCAGAACGTCACGATCACGTTTTACAGCTATAACCTCGCTTCGGCGGGTATTGGGGCTGATGGCACGAAACAGCTTATCTCCGAATTTGAGGCACTGCACCCAAACATCACCGTTGACGGCATCGGTTCGCCCTCGACTGAGATTATGTCACGCACCCAGGCCGACCTTGCCGCTGGTAACCCGCCGGATGTCGCGCAGTTAATCTTCAATGACCTCGATTTTATTGTCAACAACTTCAATGCGACGCCGATGGAAGATATTGTCCCCGCAGATGAATGGGCTGCGCATATCGAAGGTTTCCACCCGCGCGGGTTGGCGCTGGGACAGTTGAACGACAAGACCTACGGCATGGCCTACACCTTCAGTACACCTGTCCTCTACATTAACACGACCCTCTTTGAAGAAGCGGGGATCGACCCGGCGACCGTTCCAACGACCTGGGATGAAGCTGAAGCGCTTGCGCTTCAAATCGTCAAGAACACGGGCAAAAACGGGCTTTCGATTTATTCGCCAAGCTGGATCGCCCAGGCACTCGTCATGAGCGATGGCGGTCGGATGCTCAGCGAAGACCGCAAGACCCTGATGTTTGGCGATGCCGAAGGTCAGGATGCGATGGCGCGACTACAAGAGATGGTCAACAGCGGCGCACACATTCCGCAGGGCGTCGAACCGGTTCAGGCGTTCCTCAGCGGTCAACTGGGCATGATGCTCAACACAACCGCGCTTTTGAACTATGTTCAGGGCACGTTCGCCCAGAGCGGTCAGGTGTTGAATATTGGCAAGATGCCCGCTTATGGCGACAAACCAACCGTCCCGATCAACAGCGGCAGCGCCCTGTTTATCCTGTCGCACGACCCGGTCAAGCAGCGTGCTGCCTGGGATTTCATCAAGTTCGTGACCAGTGAACGCGGCTACACCATCATCACCAGCAAGATCGGTTATCTGCCGCTGCGTCCCGCGATTGTCAATGATCCGCAGTATTTGGGTGACTGGATCAAGGCCAACCCGCTGTTCCTACCCAATCTCGAACAGTTGGACTCGCTCACGCCCTGGGTCTCGTTCCCCGGTCAGAATTATCGCCAGATCGAACAGATCATCACCGATGCCCAGAACGCCGTCATCTTCACCAACGCCGACCCAAGCACGCTGGCAGATGCGCAGGCGCGCGCTCAGGCGTTAATGCCGCAATAAGCACGCCGCCGTAACGACTGCGCTGAAAAGCAATCATCCCGCCTTCCGTCTGGTTACGCATAGACGGAAGGCGGGCACACCAATTTCCTGTACGACAGCACGATAGATTTATAAGAGGAAAGCTGTCTATGGCAAATGAACTGCCAATTGCGCGCAGCCTGAAACACACCGAGTCGGTGCAGGTGACGCAGCATCCGCGACTCCGTTTGAATCCAGAACGTCTACAGCCGTACCTGTATCTGCTGCCCGCTCTCGCGCTGGTCTTCATCTGGGTCTACCGCCCACTGATTGAAATTGTCAATCTCAGCTTCCATCAGTGGAATCTGCTGCCGACTTCCCCAAAACTTCCGGTCGGCTGGGCAAATTATCAGCAGGTGCTGGGGCTGCCAGAAATACAGCGCGCGCTGACAAACACTGTGATCTATACAGCGGGGCTGCTGCCGTTCTCGTTGATCATCCCCGTGATCATCGCCATTTTCACCTACGGGATGCGCGGGCGGATCAGCGGCATTTACCGGGCGATCATCTTCACGCCGTTCATCATTGCCCCAGTCGTTGTGACGGTACTGTGGCGTTGGGTACTCGACCCCTACAGCGGCGTTGTGAACGTCGCGCTGCAAAATCTGCTGCACATCCGCCCTGTCATGTTCACAGGCGACCCGAATCTGATGATTTTGACGATTGTCTTCATCACCGGATGGGGCCTGATAGGGTTCTGTACGCTGATTTTTGCGGCAGCGTTGACGAATGTCAGCCGGGACTACCTGGAAGCGGCGGCAATTGATGGAGCGACTTACTGGCAGACAGTGCGCCATATCATGCTGCCGCTGCTCTCGCCGTCGATTTTGTTTGTCACGCTGTTAACGGTGTTGTTTTCGTCACAGTGGACGTTTGTGCATATCAACGTCCTCACGGCGAGCGGTTATCGTGGCACAACCAGCAATATTTACACTGTGCTCTACGACTTCGGCTTTAAGTCCTTCAATGTCGGCGTGAGTTCCGCCGCCGCCGTACTGATGTTCGTGGGGTTCGGCGCGGTTGCGGTGGTGTTTCTGTGGCTGCAAAACCGCTTCTCGTTTTACGACTCGTAAAGGAGCGGACATGATCGGTCTGCAAAAGAAACCAACCGTGCCAAAGCTGTTCGGTCACGCGCTGATGATTGGACTGTGTCTGCTCATCGTGTTTCCGCTCTACTGGATGATCGTCACGTCCATGCGACCAGCGGGTGATTTTTTCAAACCATCCCTGTTTCCCAGCGCGCTCACGCTGGAGCATTACGCATACGTGCTGGGCAATCTGCCCGTCGCGAATTTATTCGGCAACACGCTGGTCATGTCGGCAGCACGTACCATCGCGCAGGTATTGACGGCGCTGTTCGCTGCCTATGCCTTCGCGCGCTGGGATTTCGTGGGCAAGCGCATTCTGTTCGCGCTGTTTACGTTCACCTGGCTGGTTCCGCAGCAGGTGACGATGATCCCCAATTACGTGCTGGTATCGCAGTTGGGCTGGCTGAATACGCTGGCAGGGCTAATCGTTCCCTCGATGGTTTCAACCTTTTCCCTGTTCCTGCTCTTCCAGCAAATCAAGGGCTTCCCGCGCGATTTGATCGATGCGGCGCGCGTGGATGGCGGGACAAGCTGGATGATTCTGTGGCGAGTGATCGTTCCGAATCTGCGGGCGATGATTGCCTCGCTGGTGATTTTGCAGTTTATCGGCGCATGGAACGATTATTTCTGGCCCCTGCTGGTGAGCAACCGTGTCGAAACAGGGGTGCTTCAGCTTGGCTTACAGGCGTTCTTCACGCAGGAAGGCAATCTGTGGGGGCCAATGATGGCTGCCGCCACGCTGACAGCGCTTCCGATCTTTATCGTTTATCTGCTGTTACAGCGACAAGTAATCGACTCGTTCGTTAAATCAGGATTACGCTAAATGACCGAAACCATGATCAATCCGCACTGGATCGCGCTCGAAGGGGCTTTCAACGTGCGCGATACAGGGAACTATCCCGCTGACGGCGGCACGACGCGCCCCAACGCGCTGCTGCGTGCTGATAGTCTCCATAAATTGACGCAAGCTGACCAGGATGTTTTGCTGGCGCGCGGCCTGCGCACCGTGATCGACCTGCGGCACGCTCAGGAGGTCAGTGTCGCCGCCAACGTCTTTGCCGAGTCAGACGTAGTTGTTTACCATTCTCTGCCCATTTTCCCAGACCAAGCGGATACTACCGGTGTCGTGGATGACCTGCCGACGATCTATCGCTTTATGGTGGATTCGTGTCAAGGAGCGCTGCTGCGAGCCTTGCAAGCGATTGCTCAAGCGCCGGAAGGCGGCGTTCTCATCCATTGTTCAGCAGGCAAAGACCGCACGGGAATTTTGACCGCGTTAGCGCTGAGTGCGGTCGGCGTTCCGCGTGAGTTCATTATCGAGGACTACGCGCTGACGACCGAAGGCATGAAACGCCTGCGCCCGCAGCTTCTGAGCAATTCCACGATGTCACCGGAAGTCCTCGCGCATGTCGAAAAGCTGCTCGCCAGCGACCCTGAGCTGCTCATTGAATTCTTCGAGTATTTCGATAGCCAGCACGGCGGGATTGACACCTTTCTCGACCGGATCGGTTTCTCGCCTGCCGACCGTGACCTGTTACGTAATCGCCTGGTTCAACCTTATGAGGAGACTTCGCATGTCTGAAATTCTGCTGACCTTTGTTCACATCAGCGATACACACTTTGAACCTGCTGTTCGCCTCGACCAGAAGACCGCTTACGGCTCGCCGCGCATGGTGGAATTTTTCCAGAAGCTGAGTGCACTGGGGGTCGATTTAGGGGCAGCCCATCGTGCTTCGGTTTCAGCGGAAGTGGCGAATCAGGCATTAGTCGATGCCGTCAATGCGCTGCCGTTCCCAATTGATTTCGTGCTGCACACGGGCGACGTGATGACCGATGCCGCCGATGCCTCGCAATACGGCGCAGTTCAATCCATCATGCAGAGCTTTCGTGCGCCTGTGTACTACCTGCGCGGCAATCATGACCACAGTGATGGCCTGCGCACGCTGATGCCACCTATCGAGACGGCAAAAGATACGCTCGATTACGTGATTGAACACAATGGGGTGCGCGTCGTCTGCGTAGACAGCGCAACCAACGGTGTCGATCACGGCGGACGGCTGAGCGACGACCAGCTCGAATGGCTGTCAGCGCAGTTAGCAGCGGAGCCGGAAAAACCACTGCTGGCGGCGATTCATCACCCACCACTGCTGTTGGGCAGCGATATGATGGATTTCTTCGGCGTCACAAACGGCGCGCAGGTGCATGACGTTTTCAAAAGTGCTGCGCCGCGCCTGCAAGGTGTATTCTTCGGTCATATTCATCAGGTCGTGGATATGGTGCGCGATGGCGTGTACTATTCCTGCGTCCAGTCGCCAATTTCTCAGCCTGTGTTGATCCCCGGCGGATTGAACGCTCAGGGGCTGCATCACGAGCCAAATCCTGGCTTTACGCTGGTCGTGGTAACGGCAGAACAGACTTACTTCCGACGCATCAACTATCCGATGCCTGTCCCGGAAATGGCGTAGCGCTGTCAACGTCACTCCAGAGAAAGTGCAAGCGGGCACATGAACTGCTGCGAAGGGGTTTTGTCTTTCTGGAAATATGAAACGCCGCACTGCGCATCGCTTCACTCATAATATCAGCAGCAGCGAAACGCCGTCGGGGTGTCTCTTGACGGCGTTTTTTATTGAAGAAATTCAGGCGATTGGCGGTCTCTCGTTTATCAATTGTTTTGTCGTAATTTGCAGCGTCTGGCGCAAAGGCAGCGAAAGCAGTCGAGGTCGCTGAGTGATAGATATGTGAATACTTCGGCAAACGCGCATCATTGTAAATGCCCAGTCGAAGCCCGCAGCAAAGCGCTGATTTTCATGACAGCCTCCAATTGGAGTCGAGTGTCGTTAAGCAGCGCTCTTCGTGTCTTCGCTAAACCAGCGCGCAAAGAAAATATCAGTCGAGGAATGTAAAACAATCGAAACAATGATTGTCAGGGCGAGAATGTCGAAGAGTTGACTGGCATTGAGAATCGTCGATCTCAACAGGAGGAGCGCGTAAAAGATCGATGAAAAACCTTTCGGGCCAAACCAGGCAGCCGTCGTCATTTCCAGCCGCGTGAGCTTCTGATTGAGAAGCACCAGAAAAATCGGCAGCGGGCGGGCGATAAACAGCACAAAAGCTGCGAAAACGTAGCCTACAAAGCCGTTTTCGCGAAACAAGGGGAGCGTAATCAGCATCCCGAACAGAAACAGGGCGACCCCTTTAAGCACTTCCGCCAGCAGTTCACCAAACGATTCGAAGGCTTCTCGAAAGCGATCACTCAGCGTCGCGATAGTAATGCCAGCGCTGTACATCGCCAGAAAAACATTCGTGTTCAGCAGCGTACACAGCGCCAGTACAAGGATGCCGATGGCGAAGGCTGTCAACACTTCGTAAATCGCGGTGGCGGCAAAGAAGCGGTTGCTTTCCAGCCGGATTACCAGCCAGGGGATCGCGATGCCGATCAGCACACCCCCCAGCAGTTCTCCCGCCAGACTGAGCGGCTCAATCTTGTCGGAGCCGATCACGCGCAGCAGAATCAGGATGATAGGTAGTGCCAGCCCATCATTCAGGCCGCTTTCGACGTTGAGCAAGCGGCGCAGGCGCAGCGGAATCACCTCGCGTTCGATGATCAGTGACGCGAACACGGGATCGGTTGGACTGAGCACCGCACCGATCAGGAGTGCTTCCAGCCAGGGAAGATGGAACAGCAACCGCGTCGCACCTGCGATCAGGAGGAAGGTGAGGGGCATTCCCAGCAGCAGTGCCCGCACCGCCAATCCTCCGCTTTGCCGCAGCTCCCTGACTTCAAGTTTCATCCCATCGCTGAACAGGCTCACAACCAGCGCAAGCTGCACCAGGGTCGATTCCACGCCCTCCTGAAGATGAGGACTGCTCAGCTTCAGAACGCCCGGACCAACCAGAAAACCGCCAATCAGAAAAACCACCGCTGTTGAGAGAAACGTGCGTTCTGCCCGCCCGGAGATGAGGACTGCGACCAGAAAAACTAGCGCGAATGCGAAAAATGTGATGTCAGTCAATCACCTACTCCGAGATATTCACTCTGAATTCAGATCTGGGCGATAGCAAAGGAAGTAAGCCGCGAGTATAAGCCATCATAAACCAATCAGGCTTCCGGTTCTCATCTTATTCCGCCCTGAAGTCACCGAAACTCGCTCCCATTCTGGGAGCAGATGGCTTTCTATACCAGTCATCGGGCGAAAGCGAGTTTCTGCCAGCAGTTTCCCGCGCTGCCCAAGTCACCTGATGCTGCCCATTCAGGAAGGCAGTGTGTTCCCACGCAAATTTGCGGAAAATGACTCAACGATTAAGATTTGGTTTCAGAGAATTCGCGGCGCATCGTATATCGTTTGCGCCACACACAAAACACGTTCAGGCAAAGGATTATTTCATGAAATTTGATCAAGGCGCTTGGCGCTTACGTCCCGGCATGGAAGTGCTCTATCCTGTCACCGTTGTCGATATTCAGATCGAACCTGATGCGCTCATTGTCACAGGGTATGACCGTCCGATTCAGGGACGTTGGAGTTACCTTGACGGCAGGAGCATCACAGCGCGTTTCACCTCACCGATGTCGGGTGTCATTCGCGTGCAGATTACGCACTTCAAGGGACGGCGCAAGCGTGTGCCCGACTTCGATCTCGACTACAGCCTGACCAATGCTGACGTTGCTATCGGGCAGGATGCTGATCACGCCTGGTTGAAAAGCGGCAGTCTGGAGGTCGTTGTCCCCACCTCCGGCGACTGGCGTGTCGATTACCAGCGCGACGGTCTGCCGCTGACAAGCAGTGAACCGCGCGCCATCGGTTTGTTCACCCACGAAGGCAAAACCTATCTGCGCGAACAGCTTTCGCTGCAACCGGATGAACTGGTTTACGGCCTGGGCGAACATTTCGGGCCGCTGGTCAAGAACGGGCAGGCGCTCGACTTGTGGAACGAGGACAGCGGCACGAATTCGGAATACGGCTACAAAAACGTCCCGTTCTACCTGACCAGCAGCGGCTATGGCATTCTCGTCAATCACCCCGGAAATGTCGCCTTCGAGGTCGCTTCGCACAACATTGAGCGGGTGCAGTTCAGCGTTGAAGGTCACAGCCTCGACTACTATCTGTTTGGCGGCGCGAGCATGAAGGAAGCGCTGGAGCAATACAGCGCATTGAGCGGACGTCCGGCCTTGCCACCGGAATGGTCGTTTGGCCTGTGGCTTTCCACATCCTTCACGACCAACTACGACGAACGCGCCATCCTCGCCAATATCGAGCGGATGGAATCGCTGGGAATTCCGATCAGCGTCTTCCATTTCGACTGCTTCTGGATGAAAGAACTGACGTGGTGCAGCCTGTTGTGGGATGAACGCAACTTCCCGGATCCACCCGCCATGCTTCAGCGCATCAAAGCCAGAGGTATCAAAATCTGCATGTGGATCAATCCCTATATCGCCGAAGCCTCGCCTTTGTTTGACGAAGGCGCAGCACAGGGCTATCTGCTGCACGACCTCGATGGTGGCACTTATCAGGCAGATTTCTGGCAGCCGGGGCAAGGCTTTGTCGATTTTACCAATCCGGCTGCATGTGACTGGTATGCGGGGAAACTCAAGCTGCTGCTCGACATGGGAGTGGACTGCTTCAAGACTGATTTTGGCGAGCGCATCCCGACTGATGTCCGCTACTTCGACGGCGCTGACCCGGAGCGAATGCACAACTATTATACCTATCTGTATAATCAGACCGTCTTTAATCTGCTTCGGCAGGTCAAAGGTGAAGGCGAAGCGGTCGTTTTTGCCCGCTCCGCGACAGCGGGCAGTCAGAAATTCCCCGCGCACTGGGGTGGCGATAATAATTCGACCTACCCGTCGATGGCGGAAACACTGCGCGGCGGATTATCACTGGGCATGACCGGCTTCGGCTTCTGGAGCCATGACATCAGCGGGTTCAACGATACTGCCACGCCTGATCTGTACAAACGCTGGGTAGCCTTTGGCCTGCTCTCGTCACACAGTCGCCTGCATGGCAACACCAGCGCGCGGATGCCCTGGCTGTTTGACGATGAAGCAGTCGATGTGCTGCGTTTCTTCAATCGCCTCAAAACCCACCTGATGCCCTATGTCCTCGATGTCGCCCGTGAAGCCCACGATCACGGCTGGCCGGTTTTGCGTACTATGGCGCTCGAATTTCCGGATGACTTCAACTGCCGCCATCTCGACATGCAGTATATGTTCGGTTCGGCGCTGCTGGTCGCGCCGATTTTCAATCCGCAGGGCAATGTTTCGTATTATCTGCCGCCGGGAGACTGGCGCAATCTGCTAACCGGCGAAGTTCGTCAGGGAAATTT
Organism: Anaerolineae bacterium; assembly: GCA_034432495.1. Lineage (GTDB taxonomy): Bacteria > Chloroflexota > Anaerolineae > Aggregatilineales > Phototrophicaceae > Flexifilum. The sequence goes on from DAOUCB010000139.1 coordinate 97,850, forward strand.
CTGGATTCGCGAGCAGCACGGCTATCTGAGTTTGCCACTATGGGTTCACACGGAACGTGGAGACGCCTGGGCTTGTCTGCAAGGCTTTTCGCCGACTTAGGCATCTGCAACAGAAATTTTGACAGGTCTTGAAACGTCCCCATAATCGAGCCAAGCAACGTACAGTGTCGATTGAGGAAAAAAGGGGATTCGATATGAAAAACAAAACTCGGTTTCGCTTCTGGCTGGAACTGGGACTGGCTACACTGACAGGCATCCTGTTCGTGGTCACATTCGTCTGGAATGAGTGGATCGAGATCGTTTTTCACGTCGATCCCGACGGTGGGAACGGATCGCTGGAGTGGTTGATCGTCAGCGTCCTGTTGATCGTCACGGTCGTGTTGTTCGGTCTCGCACGCTATGAATGGCGTCGAGCGAGAACTGCTGCCGCTTAAACACACATAGGCGCGACTCAAACAAGTCGCGCCTACCGATGCAAATGGAGAAACTGTCGTGCCAGCGTATGCAGACACGACAGTGATTCTCTATCTATTTCTTTGGCTTCAAGACCAACGGCGCGATTTCTGCTTTCCAGATCAGGTCATTGAAACGCGCCACATCGTCTTCCATCACCTGGTTCAGTGCATTGATTTGCGCATCAATCTCGCTCGACAGAAACACGAACACCTCGCGGGACTGCTGGGTGGGCGCAAAATCGGCGCTGCTAATCACAGGAGCCAGCGCTGCCAATTTGCTCGCCAGACGTGCTCCATAATTGAGAACATGATGCTGCGACTTCAAGCCCGGCACGATCAGCGGCTCTTCGACCGAATTTAAGCTGTCCTTCAAGGCTTTAGCAGCTTCCTTGATTTGGTCGACGTCGGGATGACCCTCGAAGCGCTTCGTCCATTCGTCGGCCTGTGCTTTCAGATATTGAAGCTGGTTGATTGTGTGGTTGGTCTCCGACATTTTGTCGCGGATTTGCAGCAGCAAATCACGCTGGGCTTCGAAATCCGCCTGCGAGGTGGTCACGCGTGGGTCTTTCAGCACATCAAAGCTCTGGGTGAGCGTCTGTTTACCCAGCTTCAACTGCACCTGATACGTCCCCGGCGCGACCACCGGCCCCGGCACAAATGCCGCCGAAACATCTTCGCCCTCCATTTTACTGCTATCGGCATAGCGCATATCCCACAGAAAGCGATTCCAGCCTGCGTTCGCCGTAATGCGCAGTTCGGCCTTCTCTTCAGGCGTTGGCTCAGGTTGATCCGACAGAATGTTCGCCGACGACTCATCTTTGGGCGGCTCTGGCTTGCTGAAGAATTCCTTGATCAGGCTACCCTGTGCATCCAGAAATGCGAGGCTAATCTTATCTTTAGGCTGCTTCTTCAGGTGATAAGCGACGACAACCGCTCTGGGAGGATTTTCGCCGACGTCGATGAATTTGCGCACGACAGCGTTTTCTGGAGTCTTCGTTTCAGTGTAGGTCGTTAGGTTGCCTAGCCCAACTGAGTAGTTTTTACCGGGTACAGACTCGACAAACGGCTCGAACAGCGCCGGGGCAATACGTGGCATCGCGCGCGGCTGAAACAAATGCGCGGCAGATTTCGGGATGCTGTCGCTAAACTGATCCAGCGGTGTCAGATCATCCAGAATCCAGATCGCACGCCCATGCGTCCCCACTACGAGACTGGTATCTTTTAGCACCAGATCGTGAATCGGCGACACAGGCAGATTCAACTGGAATGACTCCCAGTGAGCGCCATCGTCCAGCGAGACGTATAATCCGGTTTCCGTTCCCGCGTAAAGTAAGCCTTCACGCGCCGGATCAGCACGGACGACACGAGTGAAATCGCCCGCAGGCAGGCCGCTGGTAATTTGTGTCCAGGTTTTGCCGTAATCGCTGGTCTTATACAGGTAAGGCTGATAGTCGTCCAGCTTATAACGCACCCCTGCGAAGTATGCCGTCCCGGCGTGGAACGGCGATGGCTCAATCATGTTCACCTGTGTCCATTCCGGCAGCGCCTTCGGAGTGACATTCGTCCACGATTTTCCGCTGTCGCGCGAAACATGTAGCAAGCCATCATCGGAACCCGCCCACAGCAGTCCTTTTTCCAGCGGCGACTCAGCAAACGCGAACACCGTCGCGTAGGTTTCCGCGCCGATAGCATCGCGGTTGACTGGCCCGCCGGACGGTTGAAGAGTGGCGGGGTCAGCGCGTGTTAAATCAGGGCTGATTGCCTGCCACGAGGAACCTTCATCGGTCGAGCGAAAGACCATATTCCCGGTCGTGTAGAGCACATTCGCGTCATGCGGCGAAAAGGCAATCGGGAATGTCCAGTGGAAGCGATATTTATGGTCTTGCGCTCCGCGTCCCGACGTCAATTCCGGCCAGACGTTCACAAGACGGATTTGCCCGGTGCGGTGATCATAACGCTGCAACGCACCGCCGCCACCGGGCGAACTCCCTATCGCGCCGACAAACACGAGATTCGAGTCCTGGGGGTGAACCGCGATATGCCCGCTCTCACCTGTCCCTGCCAGATAACAATCCTGCCAGCTAATTGCCCCGTGCGGACTCAGACTCGGCACGCTAATGCTGCTGTTATCCTGCTGCGTACCGTAGACACGATAAGGAAACTGATTATCGGTTGTCACATGATAAAACTGCCCCGTTGGTTGGTTATAGGGGCTTGACCAGGAGTCACCGCCGTTCAGGGACACAATGGCTCCGCCATCGTTACCTTCAATCATCCGCTGCGAATTCTGCGGGTCAATCCACAGGTCATGATTATCGCCATGCGGGGTATTAATCTGGCTGAAATTCCGTCCGCCGTCCGTCGATTTCCAGAGGTCGTAATTCATGACATAGACAGTATCGGCATCCAGAGGATCGGCAACGACATGCATGTAGTACCATGAGCGCGTCCAGAGCGTGTCTTTGCTGCTGACTTTTTCCCACGTCTGCCCGTAATCGTCCGACCGATAGAGGCCGCCGTCCTTGTGTTCGATCAGCGCCCAGACCCGCCCACTCACAGCGGGGGAAGCCACCAGCCCAATTTTGCCTTTGATACCCTGCGGCAGCCCCTTGTGTTCGCTGATGTCCGTCCAGGTATCCCCGCCATCCATCGACTGGTAGATCGCGCTGCCAGGTCCACCGCTGGAAATCTGCCAGAAACTGCGATATGCCTCCCAGGTGGCAGCGTATAAAATACGGGGGTTGTGTTCATCAACGGTCAGGTCAATCGCGCCTGCTTTCGAGCTGCGGAACAGAACCTGCTCCCAGGTCTTGCCCCCGTCTTTGGAACGATAGACGCCGCGTTCTTTGTTTTCGCCGAAAGCATGACCCAACGCCGCCACATAAACCCAATCGGGATTATCAGGATGAATACGGATTTTGGCGATGTGACGAGTATCTTCCAGACCGATGTGCGACCAACTCCTGCCCGCATCAGTGGACTTATAAACGCCGTCTCCGTGCGAGACGTCGATACGGATGGTCGTCTCGCCTGTTCCCGCGTAGATCACATTGGGGTCAGATTTAGCGACGGCGAGTGCTCCCACCGAAGCTGTCTGGAAATAGCCATCCGAGACACATTCCCAGTAAGTACCGGCATCCTTCGTCTTCCAAACGCCGCCCGCCACCGCGCCAAAGTAAAATACGGCAGGGTTGGTTGTGTCTCCAGCAACCGCCACCACTCGACCGCCGCGAAACGGCCCGATGCAGCGCCCTTTCAGCAGCCCATTAAAACGTGACTCCGACTTTTTATCTGGCATCACCCAGCCCCCGAAACTACTCATTCAGCAAAGGACATCCCTGATTTGCGGGTACTTTAGATCGAAACGCTGTGAAGCGCGAATAAACATCTGCGCGGTGACACGAATTAGGATAGGTAGGCTGGATTGTGAGCGACGGTAAGTGTGTGCTGCTGATCTATGAAAGGAAAGCGAAAGTGTCGTTACAGGCTAAATCGTGGGCTTCAGATCATCAGGCTAACCCGGTTTCCCCCAGACTGAGAACGGTATGCAACAGAACATTCGCGCCATTAACGACCGCTTCGGGCGGCGTGAATTCTGCCGGATGATGACTGATGCCGTTGATTGAGGGCACAAAAAGCATCGCTGCCGGAACCTGCGCCCGCATGGACTGAGCGTCGTGTCCAGCAAAACTCAACGTCCGTGTGTGCTTCAATCCAAGCTGATCCGCTGCCTTCTCCAGATGAGTCATCAGCGTGTCATCCATCAGTGCCGGAGCAACCTGCGCCACTGCTTCAATTTCGAGTGTGAGTTTGAACTGGTCGGCAGTTTGCTGCGCCAGCGTCAGCAGCGTCTCCGTCATGCTTTCGAGATACTCTGGGGTCGAATGGCGAAATTCAAAAGCCAGTTTCGCCTCGGCAGGCACAATATTAAAAGCGCCGGGCTGCACCGAGATTTGCCCAACGTTCATGACACCGGGTGAAAAATCGCGCAGCACACGGTCACGAGCAGCGCGGATAAACTCGGCTGCTCCCCAGAGTGCATCAGCGCGCTGCCGCATAGGCCGGGTTCCAGCGTGTGCAGCTTCACCGATGAAGTGCAACCAGTAGGCACGCACGCCCACAATCGACGTTACCACGCCAATCTCGAAACCGGAGTCTTCGAGGATTGCCCCCTGCTCAATGTGAAGTTCCAGATAGCCATAAAGATCGTTTCTGCGCGACTGGAAGAGCGATTCAGGGGTGATTCTGAGCCGCTCCATTCCAGCGACGAATGCGTCTTCACCAGCGCGTGGATGTTCCAAATCAGCGCGCGTCAAAATGCCTGCGGCGGCACGACTGCCAAGCAAGGGCACAACCGAACCTTCCTCGTCCGTGAACGAGATAATTTCAAGCTGAAATGGCAGCGCGAGTTCTGCTTCACGGAGGGTTCGCAGCACTTCCAGCCCAGCGAGAACGCCTAACGCGCCGTCGAAGCGCCCGCCATTTCGCACCGTATCGAGATGGGAGCCGATCAGCAGCGTTGGTGCACCGCTCTGCACCGTGGACGGCAGAACTGCGGACAGATTGCCCGCTCCATCCGAACAAAACCGAAGGTCAGCATCCTCGATGCGCCGTCGAAACCATGCCCGGCCTTCGACATCGGCAGCGGACATTGCCAACCGGGAGAGGCCGCCCTGCTCTGTCCACCCAATTTGCCCCAGAGCGTCGAGGTCTTGCAACAAGCGCTGACCGTTGATCTCCAACATCTTCTAAATCGCCTCGAATACAATCGGTTGAGCGCCCTGCCACAGACAAACGTGCCCCAATGCCGGAAGCTGCTCAATGCCTTCAATGATCGTCAAAAAGTGATTACCAGCCAATTGTCCCACTTTGCTGGCAAAGCGGGTACTGCCATAGGGAAAGAGGATTTCGGTCTCGCTCAGCCCGCCCGGATAAAACAGAATTTCGCCGCGCGCAGGGTAACTTGTCAGGTTCTCATAATCGACATTCAGTTTGAAATCGCCCAGCGGAATCCAACACGCCTCGCCGCTCCAGCGCGCGTGAATCAACTGCTGATGATAAGGCAATAGCTGCCTGAATGCAGCACACGTTTGTGGAGCCTGTTCTTCCTCCATGCGCGCGATAAATGTAACGGAAGCGGTGGCAATGCGCAGCATTTGACTCATGCAGACTCCTTCAAAACGAGTGCGAGGGAATACCCTGAGCTTCTCTGCGAAGCATGGAGGGAATGTTTGTCCGTTATAGCTTATCAAACGGGGATTTGCGAGAAGCGGCCTCAGAGGTGTCTTTGCCGAATTTGGGAATGTTCATCAACACGTTCAAATGAACACCTCTGACAAACAATACCCGATGCCGCGTTAAAGTGCGGAATCTATCATCGGAGAGGTAGACGCACTCGTTTAGGCTGACTGTTGTTCAAGCTGCTCGATTTGGCTCACCACTGCACGCCGCACGCCGTCGATGTGCTCTTCCATTAGCCGCGCAGCGGCATCAGCATCACGCGCTTCCAGCGCCGCCAGAATGAGAGGACGTTCCCGCGCCGTGCGCTCAACAACGTGCGGATCGCGGTTGGCAAACGTCCGCACCATTTGAATTTGCGCGCCCAGGCGATTGAGCGAATCGACCAGCATCTCGTTGTCAGTGATCTCGACAATCGCATCGTGAAAGCGCCGATCCGCCGCGTTATACGTTTCAATATCATCGCGGTCAAGCGCCTGCTGCACATCATCGAGGATTTTGCGAATGGTCTCGATATGCTCCTGTGAGAGTTTGGGAATTGCCAGACGAATCGCCAATGCTTCCAGCGCTTTACGCACCTGATACAGATCATTGACCTGCTTGGCGGTAAAGGTGCGCACCGATGTGCCTTTATAGGGACGATATTCGATGATGCCTTCGGTCACCAGTTGACCAATCGCCTCACGCAGCGGCGTGCGGCTCACGTCGAGTTCTGCGGCGAGCCGCCGTTCGTCAATTTGCTCGCCTCTGGCGATTGAGCCGTTGAGGATCATTTCGCGCAGGCGCACGTAGGCTTTTTGATTGAGTGTGCTGTGGGTGAGTTTCGTCATTCGTGGCGCATCTCTCTTGCATAATCGATCATATAACCGGGACATCCGCAAACAGGCAGTGGTTATGTGAAAATAATTGAAGGTTACCTGCGCAATCCCATGATTATACAATATACCGGATCCGTCAACAGGTCAGATTTATGAAGTTTTAGTCAGTCCTATAAGATAAAACAGTCCCCTCACCTACACATCGCAGTGAGGGGACAGAGATCGTCAGGCATGGGCAAACATGCGATTCAGCAGCGGGCGCACGAAAGCCAATCCGCGTGGCAGTTCCGTCAGGCGCGTGTCGCCCTTGAGATCGAAAGTCCAGTCGCCCCGGTAGTCGATCTGGCGCAGCGACTCGAAGAAGCCTTCCCAATCGACATCGCCATCACCGGGCGTTTCATACGTCCACCAGCCATGCCCGTAGATGCTCTGCTTGTGCAGTTGATCGTGGTCAACATGGCAGTCTTTCAGGTGAATGTGGAAAATCCGGTCGGCGTAATCCCTGACCATGCGCTCCAAATCCTGCTGAAGCCAGACAGCATGGGCGGTATCGAGTTCGATCCCCAGCGCATCCGAAGGCACTGCCTCGAACATCATATCCCAGACGGCAGGCGCATAGGCGATATTGCGGCCTCGATAGGGAAATTCCTCGAACAGCGGGCAGTTCTCGAAGGCGATTTTGACACCTTTTTCGCTTGCATAGGCTGCCAGCGGCGTGAAGACTTCACGGAAGCGCGGGATGTTGTCCTCGACGCTTTTTTCTAACTCGCGCCCGCCGAACATGCTGACCAGATTCACACCCAGCTTGGCGCTCAGGTCAATGAGCTTGTAGGTGTAGGCGATGCTGTCGTTGCGCTCGGCATCGTCCGCTTGCAGCAGATTGAGGCTCATGTCCGCTACTGACGTGATGCCGCAGTTGCGCGCCGCCAGTTGATCGGACACTTTAGCGATGTCCAGTTTGCGCAAATCCCAGGGCGAATTGCGGTGTGCGTTCAGGACAATGGCGTTAAAGCCGGTGTCCGCCACATAGTTGATAGTCTTGTCCAGATCCCAATTGAATAAGGCGGTAATCACGGTACCGATCATGAATGGACTCCTTCTAGCGCGATCTCGACGCGCCGTTTCTCCGCAGCCGATTGGTAACAGGCTTCCAGTAAGGCCATCGTCATCAGGTTATCACGGGCGCTGTGCGGCGGCTCCGTGTTATTTTCGACGGCATCGAGCAGGCGCGTCAGCGATTCGCCGAACGAGCGCGTGAAGTTGTATTCGTATTTGCTGTTTTCATCCCCGGCGCTGCTGCGCAGAGTCACATCGGTTTCGCCGTGCAGAATCAGACTGCCGAGCGACCCGTCGAACTGCTGAAAGTTGGTCAGGCCGCGCGAATGCGATGACCAAGAGTGAGTCAGGGTTGCCATCGCGCCGTTGCGGAACTCGATGATCGAGGTGGTTTCGTTTTCGCCCTGGCTTGCCAGCGTCGGGCGGCTGGCAGTAATCGAACTGACGGCAATTGGCTCGTCGTTCAGCAGCCAGCGGAAGCGATCCAACCAGTGAACGCCCATCACCGCCAACGCGAGGCGATTCGTGTCTCTGCGCCAGCCGCTGACTTCGTCGCGCCAGCCGCAGTCGTTGATGATGGCGTAGCTCGGCGTGCCAATCTTCCCGTCGAGAATCTGCTGGCGCATACTCAGCGCGCCGTCGTACCAGCGATAATTCTGGTTGATGGCGATCTTGCGGTTGAGCTGTTCGCCCAGTTCGACAATCGCTCGCGCTTCGTCGATGCTTTCCGCGAACGGCTTCTCGATGAGCAGGTGTTTCCCGCCTTCGAGCAGCGGCTTAGCAATGCTCAGCCGCACGTGTGGTGGCGTGATGACAATTACAACATCGACTTCGCTGCTGGCTGCCAGATCAGCCACGTTCTGGAAGCGCAAGCCGATGTTGAATTCGTCGCAGGTCTTGTCGAGCAGGGCGCGATCCATTTCGCACGCCGCGACGATTTTGGCGCGCGGTTCGAGCGCCTGACAGGCTTTCAAATGCTGATGGGAAATGCGCCCACAGCCAACGATTCCGATTCGATACACAGTGATTTATCCTTTGAGTCCAGACAGCACAACACCCTGAATAAAATAGCGCTGAGCGGCGAAAAACAAAACCAGCACTGGAATAACCGCCACCGTCGAAGCCGCCATCAGATAATTCCAGTCAGTCTGGTACAGCCCCTTGAAAGCAGCTAACCCGACCGAAATTGTATAATTCTGCGGCGAGGTCAAATAGATGAGCGGCGCGAGAAAGTCGTTCCAGTGATACAGGAAAGTGAAAATGGCGACGACCGTCAGCGCGGGCTTGACCAGCGGGATCATAATGCGCCAGAAGATTGCGAATTCATGCGCGCCATCAATCCGCGCCGCGTCGATGAAATCTTTGGGAATGGTACGGAAGAACTGCCGCAGCAGAAAGATGTAAAAGACCGAACTCGGCCCCGCTGCGAACCAGCTTGGCACAATCAGCGGCAGAAAACTGTCGAGCCAGCCCAGATAGCGGAACATAATGTACTTGGGGATCATTGTCACCATCCAGGGCAGCATGATGGTAGACAGCAGGATCGTAAAGACCAGTCCGCGCCCACGAAAGCGCATCTTGGCGAAGCCGTAAGCCGCAAGCGAACAGGTCAGCAGCGTCCCAAGTTCATTGCCGATGACGATGATGACCGTGTTGAGCGTGTAGCGAGCGAAGGGCGCGGCGTTGAGCGCTTCGGTGTAATTCGCCCAGCGAACCGGATTCGGTATCCACTGGGGCGGAAACAGCCAGATTTTGGCAGGTTCCTTGAGCGAACTGGACACCAGCCACAGAAACGGCGCGGCGAAAATGATCGCACCAAAGGTCAGGGTCGCCAGGATCAGCGTGCGCCCGATCCAGTAACGCAGGCGCAGCGGGCGGCTGCGCTGCTTGGGCGCGACGACGAAATCGCGAGTTATCTCGGTCATGATGGCGTCCTCCGAGGAAGTGGTTTAACTGGCATCGTCCGCCTCATACACCCAGCGCCCACCGCTGCGGAAGATAATCAGCGAGAAAATCAGGACGATGAAGAACAGCACCCAGGCTTGCGCCGAAGCGTAGCCCATGTCGAAATAGGTGAAGGCGTTGTTGAACAGGTTGAGCACGTAGAAATTGGTGGCATAGTTCGGGCCACCCTGCGTGACCAGAAAGCCTGCTGTGAACACCTGAAAGGCGTTGATGATCTCCAGAATGAGATTGAAGAAGATGATCGGCGTCATCATCGGGATGGTGATGAAGCGGAAGCTTGCTGTGCTGCCCGCCCCGTCAATTTTGGCAGCTTCGTACATTTCCTCCGGGATGCCGTTCAGCCCCGCCAGAAAGATGATCATCACGCCACCCATGTTCCACAGGCTCATAATGATCAACGCCGCGAGCGCCGTGTGCGGGTCTTGCAACCAGAGGACTTTCTTGAGGCCGAGCGATTTCAGCAGCAGATTGAGCAGCCCGAATTCCGAGTTGAAAATCCAGACCCACAGCACTGCGCTGGCGACCGCCGGAACGATGCTCGGCAGATAATACAGCGTCCGAAAAATCGCCATGCGCGGGATTTTGGTGTTCAGCAGCAGCGCGACGCCGAACGCCAGCATCAGCGTCAGCGGAACATGAAACACGGTATAGACGACTGTCACCCCCAGCGACTTATAAAAGAGAGGGTCGTTGAACATGCGTGTGAAATTCGCCAGACCGATGAAGCGCGGAGTTCCAATCAAATCGTAATCGGTCAGGCTCAACCAGCCCGAATAGAGCATCGGGCCTGCTACCCAGATCAGAAAACCGAGCACGGCTGGCAAAATGAACAGCCAGCCAACAATCTCCTCACGCTGAGCGAGGGTCAGGCGTTTGCGTGATCGCAGGATCATAAGCTGTTTGTTGGCCTGATGTGTGAACGAAAGAAAGAATGGGGGTGCATCGAGCCTCGACGCACCCCTGAAAATTTAGGCTCGTGCCTGCTCGTCAGCCAGCGTCTGGTTGAGCATCGGGTTCAGTTCGGTGAAAACGTCCTGAGCCGTACGTGCGCCTGTCCACACATCCGCCAGCGCCTGCGTGATCATGGTCGCTGTCTTGGTCATGCCGACGACATTCGGGACAACATGCCCGAAGTTGAGTTTATAGTCAGTTTCCAGCGGCAGCCAGTTATCGGGGTGAACGCCGGGAGTCATCCACTGCTTGACGCCATCAGGCGTGAGCAGCGTCTGGTGGCTAACGCCCCACAGTCCCACTTTGATTAGGCCAGCCTGATACTCATCCATGTTCAGGTAGCGGAACAACTGCCACGCTTCATCCGGGTGCGCCGTCTTGGAGTAGATGCTGGTGCGCGACGAACTGGCGACGGTCGCGGGCTGCATGATTTCTGGCAGCACGCCCACGCCAAAGTCGAAGCCCATCTTAGCAATGTCCTGAAGCGCCCAGTTGCCATCCATGATCATGGCAACACGCCCGGAGGCCAGCATCTGCCACGAACTCATGCCCATCTGCGTGAGTACCGCCGACTGTCCAGCGACATGATTGGTAAGCCGTAAATCGGCGTATGCCTGAATGCCTTCGTAGGCTTCCGGCTGGTCGAGGACGTACTGAAGCGTGTCGGGGTCGATGATCTTCCCGCCGTTCGAGAAGATGAAGTTGTCATACATCGTATCATCGCCAAACAAGCCCCACTGCTGCACGTCTTCGGGGTCGAAGCCGTCTTCGCCGGGGTGCTTGCCCGCGCTGTCGAGAGTCAATGCGGTAGTGACTTCGAGGAAATGATCCCACGTCCATGCTTCTGCCGGATCTGTGCTCGGCGGTTCGATGCCTGCGCTTTCGAGCATGGCTTTGTTGTAATAGAGCATTCGCCACTGAAATGTCGAGCCAATGCCGTACCATTTTCCGTCGAGCGTGCTGCGCTCTTCTTCGAAGGGGAAGAAATAGTCGGGCGCTCCCAGCACAGGGTCGCTTTTCACGCGATCAGTGATGTCCATCAATGCGCCGCGAACCGCCAGATCGGTATACGGATTGCCAACCTTGAAAACATCCGGCGCGGTATCGCCTGCGATCATCGTTTGCAGGATTTCGTCGTAACGGTCGGGCGTGTGAATGTACTCAACGGTGATGCCAGGATTCTCCGCCATGAACGCCGCCAATCCCGTTTCAATATTGGCTTTTTCCAGCGGGCTTCCCCAGGCCATCATGCGCAGGTTAACGACGTCCTGAGACTCAGGAGCGCGCAGCGACTTTAGCCCTGGGATGCTGAAGGTTGGCGCGACAGCGGCGCTTGCAGCGGCTGCTTTCAGAAAATCACGACGTGATAATTTTTTGTTGCTCACATCAGTCCCTTTCAAAAATGAGTTTTGGCAAAATTTAGTGCGCTGGCCTGGTTTCGCTTCTGTCTCCTTTTGCTCTATAGCCATCCGCTTTCAGTCCATAAGATAGAATATACCAAACAATGTTTGGAATGCAATATACCAAATAAATGCTTGGTATATTGTATAATTTTAGAGGCTCAGGTAGACTACGGCTACCAAGCTGGAAGTGGCTACGAGGTTCATCAGCGCCTTAGCTGTGGAAGCATTTTAGGAGAAACTATGAGCAATAAACCCCTCAACAAACCCGTTGTGAAAGCCAATGAGGCGGTTGTCCAGGAGTTTGACTGGGGACAGCTCCACTGGTTCGCAAACGGGAAGCTGGGCAATTCGGGCGAGATGACATTGGGGCAATGTGTCATCAAACCGGGCTGCGAAAATCCCCGCCATCTGCATCCCAATTGCGAAGAAATCCTCTACGTCATCAGTGGCACGATTGCCCATTCGCTCGAAGACGATTCGTTCGAAATGGGGCCGGGAGATACCGTCGTCATTCCGCCAAACTTGATGCACAATGCCCGCAACGTGGGTTCAGAGACAGCGGTCATGATGATTGCCTTCTCAGCACCGGAACGACAGACTGAGGGTGAATTTTAAATAAATTAGTCAGGAGTAACCTTATGTCAAAAACAGTCGTCTTGATCGGTGCGCTCGACACCAAAGGTCAGGAATTTGCTTTCGTCAAGGCGCTTATCGAAGCGCAGGGGCTGGACACGCTCACGGTCGATTTCGGCGTGATGGGTGTGCCTGCGTTCGAGCCTCAGATTGGGCGTGACGAAGTCGCCGCTGCCGCAGGGGGTAGCCTGGAATATCTCTCCTCCGGCGATCATAAAGACGAGGCCATGCAGACGATGGCACAGGGGTTGGCGAAGATCGTGCGCCGCCTCTACGACGAAGGCAAGCTGCAAGGCATCATCGGTATGGGCGGTACAGGCGGCACATCCATTGCCGCGACCGCCATGCGAACATTACCCGTTGGCGTGCCGAAAGTGCTGGTTTCGACCGTCGCGGGTGGCGATGTGAGCGCCTATGCAGGCAGCAAGGATATTGTCTTCATCCCGTCGATTGTCGATGTTTCCGGTATCAACAGCATCAGCCGAGCCATTTTCAGCAACGCCGCTGGAGCGATTGCCGGAATGGTCAAAATAGAAGCGCCCGCACCCGGCGAACAAAAACCACTCATCACTGCCTCGATGTTCGGCAACACGACCGCAGCGGTGGATCGCGCGCGTGCAGCGATGGAAGCCAAAGGCTACGAGGTTCTCGTATTCCACGCAACGGGCGTCGGCGGCAAAACGATGGAAAGTCTGATTGCCGATGGTTACGTCGCCGGTTCGCTCGACATGACCACGACAGAACTCGCGGATTATGTCTGCGACGGCGTTTTCAACGCGGGTGCTGAACGCTGCATGGCGGCTTCGCGGGCTGGCGTTCCCGCCGTGATTGTCCCAGGCTGCGTCGATATGGCGAATTTCGACTCTATCGAAACTGTCCCCGAAAAATATAAAGGGCGCAACCTTTATCAGTGGAACCCCAATGTCACGCTGCTGCGCACCAACGTCGCCGAAAACACACAAATCGGCGAGATGATCGCCGCCGCTGCGAATATGGCAACGGCTCCGGTTGCGATTGTGCTTCCGCTGCGCGGCATTTCAATGCTTGACAGTGAGGGTGGCAGATTTTGGGATCCCGATGCGGATGCAGCCTGTTACAATGCCATCAAACAGAACCTGCGCAGCGACATTCCGGTTCACGAACTCGACCTGAACATCAATGATCCAGAGTTTGCCGACGCAGTCGCTCATGTCTTATTGGGAATGCTGAACCCGTAGCTTATTTCACAGAGAATTCATTCGAGAGGAAGAATTTCATGTCGATTCCTCGTGCAGAGATCGTGGCGCGCTTACAAGCTCAAAGCGCCGCAGGCAAACCGATTGTTGGCTGCGGCGCGGGCACGGGTATTTCCGCCAAGCTGGCGGAAGCAGGCGGCGCTGACCTGATCATTATCTACAATTCCGGGCGCTATCGCATGGCGGGACGCGGTTCGCTCGCGGGAATGATGCCCTACGGCGATGCCAATCAGATCGTCGTCGAGATGGCGTCGGAAGTGCTCCCTGTCGTCAAGGATACGCCTGTGCTTGCGGGGGTTTGCGGAACAGATCCGTTCCGCTTGCTGCCCGTTTTTCTCAAACAACTGAAGGACATGGGCTTTTCCGGCGTCCAGAATTTCCCAACGGTTGGGTTGATCGATGGTAATTTCCGCGCCAACCTCGAAAGCACAGGCATGGGCTACGACAAAGAAATCGCCATGATTCAACAGGCACATGAGCTTGATCTGTTCACCTCGCCCTACGTCTTTGATCCTGAACAGGCGAAGGCAATGGCGCAGGCGGGCGCGGACATTCTCGTTGCTCATGTCGGTTTAACAACGGCGGGAACCATTGGCGCGGGTGTTGCCTTCTCACTTGATGAAGCAATTGCGCTGGTGCTTTCGATTGCCGACGCCGCCCGCACGGTTCGGGCAGACATTCCCGTTATCTGTCACGGCGGCCCCTTCGACGAACCCGATGCTGTCGGCGCGGCGCTGCTCCGAATGCCGGGGATCGGCGGGTTCTTTGGTGCGTCCAGCATCGAACGCCTACCGACCGAACGCGCCATTCGCGGTCAAGTCGAGGCTTTCAAGACGCTCAGGCTAAGCTGATTTCAAAGCGATTACGCTCATCGCTGCATCCTCAAGGCGCTACGCCTGCCCCGACATCCTAAGCAATTTTTCGCCTCGCGCTGCCGTATAAACTCTGCTCACGGCAGCGCGAACATTTGCTTAGGTCAGTGCAGCCCCGTCCAAATCACATGAATTAAGACAACCGCGATGCGATGATATACTGAATTTAGGAACAACGATTATACAGAAAATAGCATCGTTGCCTCGTATCGACGCTGTAGCCTGCAAGGTGAGAGGACTCTCATCGGATGCTTTTCCAATATACCCCCATTGTTCCGGTGTATGCGCTCGTTGCCGCCTTGATGTTCTATTTGTCGCTGCGCACCTGGACGCTTCGTCCCGCACGTGGAGCAACCGCCTGGTCGATGACCATGCTCTTCTGCGGATTTTACGCCGTCGGCACCTGTCTGGAAATTGCCTTCGCCATCCCCGTCCTGAAACTGGCAATGAATCGTGTGATTTATATCGGCACAACCGGATTTATCTTCTTCTGGGGCATTTTTGCGATCCAATACAGCAATCAGGCACGCTTCCTCAACCGATTTACGGTAGCGCTTCTAGCGGTCGTCCCAGTTTTCACGCTGTGTCTGGCGCTCTTTGCTGAACAACACACCCTGCTGTATCGCGAGTATGAATTCGTCCACATAAACGGCCTGATCATCGGCAGGGTTGCGGCGTATGGCCCGGCCTTCTGGGTCTGGATTAGTTACAGCTATCTGGTGTTTATCGGCAGTTGGCTGCTGCTTCTGCGCGCTGCACTTCGATCCCATGCCATGTTCCGCAATCAGATTTGGTTGGTCATTCTGGCTTCAGCAGCGCCGCTCTTGATTTACACGGCCCAGGTCGTCGGCCTGAACCTGCCTGCGCCTTTTTATCCCATTGCTTTCGCGATGGTGTTTGCCGGAGTGGTAATGCTGCTAGCGATGACTCGGTTTCGTTTCATGGACATTATCCCGGTCGCCTACGATCTGATTTTCGAAAACGTGAAAAGCGGCTTCATTGTTATCGACATCAAAGGACGGGTCGTCGAAATGAACCAGGCGGCGGAGCAAATTCTCGGTTCCAGCGAAAGAGATGCGCGCGGGAAAACGATGGGCGACGCCTTCCCCAACCAGCAACACATCATTCAAGAGTTCAGGGATGTTCAGGAAATTAAGACGGAAATCGCCCTCATGGAAACCGGGCGGTATTACGAATTACAGATCGCGCCCCTTCGCAACTATCACGGCGAACAATCCGGGCGGCTGATTATGTTTTACGACATTACCGAGCGCAAACAGATTGAACAGCAGACGCTGGCGCTTGCAATGGAACGGGAGCGTGTGCGTCTTTTGCAGCAGTTTATCAGCCATATGTCGCACGATCTTCGTACCCCTTTAGCCAGCATGAAAGTCAGCCAGTATATTCTGCGCAAAGAACTGGCTGGGCAGTTTTCAGACCGTCTCGAATCTCTGGATGAGCAAACGGAACGTCTGATTGAAATGGTAGAAAGTATGTTGACCCTGCTACGGCTGGAGGAGGAAGAACTTGGCAGCTTATTTAAGATCGATGTCAACGAGCTGGTTGGCTATGCCCTGGTGCGTAATGAAAAATTAGCGTGTACACGAGGGGCGCATCTTCACTTCAACCCTGGTAAGGATTTACCCCCTATCCTGGCAAATCGGGAAGAACTCTCACTGGCGCTTTCAAATGTGGTTGTCAACGCGATTTACAGTACACCACATGGCGAAATCACGATTTCCACGCTGCGAGACGAAAATCAGGTGATTATTCGTGTCCACGACAGTGGGATTGGGATCACCCCAGAGGATTTGAACCATATTTTCGAGCGCTTTTATCGTGTTGATGATGCGCGAGGAACGCAGAATGGTGGGCTGGGTCTCGGTTTAAGCATTACCAAAACGATTGTTGATCGCCATGCGGGGACGATTGATGTTCAGAGTCGCTTGGGCGAAGGAAGCGAATTCAGTATTCGTTTGCCCGCAGCAACGATGAATTAGGTGTGTTTCACCGGTAAAGTATGAAATGTTTGCGGCAGAATTTTATTGGATAGTCTTGTGTCTTCTAACTCATAATTTTTAAATTGCAAGGTCAAGTTTGATATATTCAGCCTCATTTTTCCGATAATTCCATACATCGTCATCTTTTTTATTCACTGTCATAATCTCAGATGCTCTGAATATAAAGTGCGTATTCTTCCCACAATCATTGTAATCGCATTACAAATACCTTCTTAATATCGATTTATCGCTTGCTCGCTCGCAGTGACTATTAAGATTTTTTCGTGCCTGTACTGGTAGTAGTCAAACGTCGCACACACGCTGTGAATCAGCTCACGCAGAAACCGCATAAATTATCGAACAAAATTAGATAAGCGCTTATTGCGAGCCTAGCCCAGGTTTTAAGGAGCTATACGTGAAGGCATTTATCGTTCGCAGGCTGTTACTACTCATTCCCATAGTCTTTGGCGTCGGTACCCTCACGTTTGTCATGATCCACGCCATCCCCGGCGATCCTATATCGGTGCTTGCGGGTGAGCAGTCTCGACAGCTTACCCCGGAAGAAAGAAATCGTATTGCCGAATCGCTCGGGCTTAACGATCCTATCCCAGTTCAATACGTGCGCTACATCACCAATCTGTTCAAAGGGGATATGGGAATTTCCATTGCATCCCGTTCTCCCGTGAGCTACGAAATTAGCTCACGGCTACCCGACACGCTGGTGCTGACCATCAGCGCAATGGCGATTGTGGTCGCGCTGGCGCTGCCGATTGGCATGATCTCAGCATTGAAACGCGGCACATGGATTGACACGATTGCCATGACCGCAGCTTTGATTGGTGTCTCGATGCCAGCGTTCTGGTTTGGCATCATGTTGATGCTGCTCTTCAGCCTGCAACTCGGTTGGCTGCCGAGTGTCGGACAAGGGAAGACACCGATTGAATATGTGAAATCGCTGATTCTGCCCTCAATCACGCTGAGCATGGTGCTGCTGGGCCTGGCGACCCGTATGGTACGTTCCAGCATGTTGGAAGTGCTCAACAAGGACTACATCCGCACCGCACGCGCCAAAGGACTCAGTAATCAGGCCGTCGTGATCCGACACGCCCTCTCCAATGCCATGATCCCCATCCTGACCGTATTCACCGGGCAGGTGGGCAGCTTATTAGGCGGCGTCGTGGTCATCGAAACGGTCTTTGGCTGGCCTGGTATCGGTCGCCTGACGACGACAGCAGTTTTTCGGCGCGATTATCAGGTCGTGACGGGTGCGGTCTTGGTCTTTTCGGCGATGGTCATCATTATCAACCTGGCGACGGATGTTTTTTACTCGCTGATTGATCCACGTGTTCGGCTGCAATAAGAGGCGATTATGGCGGAAAAAGTTATTAGCCTGTACACCCAGGAAGAACGACGGGCAAAAAATGGTTCTGAGTCCTTAGCCGCAATTATCTGGCGACAGATCAGGAAAAATCGACTCGCCATTCTGGGAACGGTTATCCTCACCTTTCTGCTGATTGTCGCCGTTTCCGCGCCAATTATTGCGCCGTATAACCCGTATGAAACCGATTACGCCAGCGTGAAAAAACCGCCGAGTGTCGAACACCCACTCGGCGTCGATGAACTGGGGCGCGATGTCTTCAGCCGCCTGATTTATGGATCACAAACGTCCCTGCTGATCGGCCTCGGTGTCGTGGCAATTGCTATGTCCATCGGCGTCCCGCTGGGAGCCATTGCCGGTTTCTACGGCGGCCTTTCCGACATGATCATCATGCGTATTGTCGATATTCTAATGGCCTTCCCATTTATCGTTTTAGCCATCGCGATGGTCGCCGTCATCGGCCCCGGCCTCCTCAATATGATGCTCGTTTTAGGCTGCGTCACCTGGATCTGGTACACGCGTCTCGTGCGCGGCATGGTGCTGTCTTTGCGCGAGTCGGATTTCATCGTCGCGGCGCGCGCCTTAGGTGCGTCGGGCGTGTCGATTATCTTCCGCCATCTGCTCCCCAATGTTCTAGGTGTCGTCGTCGTCCAGGCTTCGTTCAGTGTCGCCGAAGCCATTCTCGCCTCTGCCGCGCTGAGCTATCTCGGTCTGGGGACGCAGCCTCCCACCGCTGAATGGGGCGCGATGCTCAGCAACGCGAAGGAATTTATGCGTATCCTCCCGGTGATGTCGATTGCGCCCGGTGTCGCCATCATGATTACCGTGCTGGCAATCAATTTCATCGGCGATGCGCTGCGCGACGCGCTCGATCCCACCCTGCGCCAGTGAACGCGTAAACAGCAAGCAGGACGAGCGGAAACGCAGCCGAAGATCAGTCGTTTCCGTTCGTCTCCTTAAATTATTAAACATGACTTTCTTAAGTGCCGTTTGAAAAATTAACCATTTCACGAACGGAAGAGACGCGCAGCATTTCCAGCGTCTTACAGGGTCATTGCAGGGTGCGCAAGCGGCGAACCCGCTTCATTGGCTCTGCGTCCTGCAAACATAGATCGGATATATCCCGCAGCGTAAGGAAAGAAGGGAGCCTATAAGCTAACACCACACACAGTAATAAAACCGAACGACAGCCAGGTTTCAGCAAGTGATGGAACTTCACCTAAAAAGGAGTGAGACATGAAACGTCGGTACGTGTTGGTGTTATGCCTGTTGGTACTTGCCCTGTTCGTGACGGTTGCGCCCCTCGCAGCGCAGGATGACTCGGCCTGCCCCCAGACGGGCAGCACGTTTACCTTTGGTGTTGACAGTATGATCCCGTTTGACCCGCTCACGTCCAACAGTGACTGGTCGTACTACGTCATCACCAACGTCTTCAGCATGTTGTTCCGCATTGAATCGGGACAACCTGTGCCAGACCTGGCAGAGTCGTGGGACATCAGCGACGATGGCACCGTCTACACCTGGCATTTGCGTCATGGCATGATGTGGCAGGACGGCAACGATGTCTTCCCTGAAGGCAAGAGCCGTGAAGTCGTCGCCAGTGACGTGGTCTATTCGCTCACCCGCAGCGTCGATGATCCGGGTTCCATGCTGCCCGCCGACATGCGTCAGGTCTACAAGTCGATTGAGGCAACCGACGATTACACCGTCGTGCTGACCCTCACTGCGCCCGATGCCATCATCTACGACAAGGCGCGTGGTCTGACCATGACCCCGATCATCCCGAAAGAAGCCGTCGATTTTTATGGTGCTGATTTCGGTCTGCATCCGATTGGTTCCGGCCCCTTCGAATTCGTCTCCTACAGCCCGGATGATGAAGTCGTCCTGAAAGCGAACGAGGATTACTACATCAAGCCATGCCTCGCTGGCGTAACCGTCAAGGTCATGCCCGATGTTTCGGCAGCGATGATCGCGCTCGAAGCGGGCGACATCGACTGGTGGGGTTCCGTTCTGCCCGGCGACGACTATGATCGCTTCGCGCCGGATGATCGCTTCCAGATCATCAACTTTGGCTGCCCGGTTGAGACTCGCACCACTTTCTCCATAGACAAAGCGCCGTTCGACAACATTGATTTCCGTCATGCCCTGTCGGTCATGCGCGATGGCAAAGCCATCAATGCGGCATTGCGCGGAAGCACCCACGTCGATGGTGCGGGGACTGCTGGCCCCGGCGTCGCCGGTTACGTCGCCGACCTGGGTGACAAGTACTATCCGTATGATCCTGAACTCGCCAAGACTTTGCTGGACAAAGCCGGCATCGTTGACTCCGACGGCGACGGTTTCCGCGAATTCAACGGCGAAAACCTCGTCCTCCCGCTGTACAGCGCCAATAACGATCCCTTCCCCGATTACGTCGCGGCGTTGGTCGATGCGGGCGCGAAAGTCGGCCTCAAGATCGAACCGAAAATCACCGACTTCGGTACCTACAGCGCATCCCGCAACAACGATGAGTTCGGGATGTACATGGAAGCCGGCTGGTGCGGTGAAGGCGGCACGAATTCGCTCTGGGGCGAAAATGGCTTCGCATCCCCGCTCGGCTACAAGGATCAGCAGATTTTCGACTGGCTCGCGCAGGCAGCAGTCGCTACGGACGAAGCAGCTCGTGAAACCGAACTGCAAAACGCCACGACGCGGATCGCTGAACTCTACTGGCAGTCGTCCTTCGGCTTCTTTAACATCTTCACCGTCAAGCGCTCCTATGTGAAAGACTTCCAGGGCGGCGAATGGACATTGAATCTGGTCACCGACGATCACAATGTCTGGATTGCTGAAGACGAAAAGTAGGCGACATGCTGCTGGTTTTCAGCCCTAGATAGCATCAAACGCTCACGACCAGGCTCTCAGCAGCCTGGTCGTGATGCATCTGCTCCATTCGCTCAGGCATCCATCAGCAGTAACTCGTCTTGAAAAATATGAGGGTCGCCGTCAACCCACCCCTTCCAACAGGCTCAGTTGAGGCGCACCCTGCGTAAAGAGAGGGGAAATTCAGTGGTCAGGTTGCGCAATCGCCGTTACACGTTATTCATTACCCTTACCCTGTTTTCGCTGCTGGTCGTAAGCTGCGGCGGTCAGCCTGCCGCGCCAGCCGATCAGCCAGCAGATCAGGCGGCTAGCTCTGGCGATGGGATCGCCTTTATTTACAAGGACAAGATTGCCGACTACAACTGGAGCTATCTTCAGGAAGCGGGTCGCCAGTATCTGATGAAAGAACTGCCCGACGTCAAAACGTCTTACGTCGAAGATGTTGCCGTCGATAAAGTCGAGCAAACCCTGCGCGATCTCGCCGCCAGCAACAAGCTGATTTTCGCGACCGCGCCCGAATACAGCGATGCCGTCCTCAAGGTTGCGCCCGATTTCCCCAACGTACGCTTCGAGGTTGCACGCGGAAGCGCCACAGCCGACAACGTCGCCACCTATGATGGGCGTATGTATCAGATTTTCTACGTTGCTGGCGGTTATACCGGCGAGCGAACAGTTTCGGGAATCGTGGGCATTGTTGCGCCAGAACCCACCGTCGAAGTCATCCGCGACATCAACGCGCTTGCGCTGACGACTCTGCTCGTCCGCACCAATGAGAAGATTTCGATCGAAGTCAAATGGACAGGCTCGTGGAACGATCCTGCTGCCGAACGGCAGGCTGCTCTTGATCTGATTGCCGACGGCGCGGACGTGCTCGTCCAGCACGTCTACAGCCCCGAAGTCCAGAAAGTCGCCGAGGAAAAGGGCGTCATGTCGTTTGGCTACGGCTTTGACATGCGCGAGTTCGCGCCGACCATGAACCAGACCAGTCTCGTCTGGAACTGGGGCTGGTACTTCGTCCGACGTGTGAACGCGCTGAATGACGGTTCCTGGAAAGGCGAAGCCTACGACGGCGAAACCTCTTACAAGAACTTCGGCGAAGGCATCATCGATCTCGCCCCCTACACCTATGACCAAATTCCGCAGATCATCGAAGCCCCACCCATGAAGTGGCGCGCGCGCTTCGTTGAAACGACCAAAGATGTTTTCGATGGCCCGCTCTACGCTCAGAATGGCGATCTCGTGCTGGCACGTGGCAAAAAATTCGACGCTGACTATCTCAACACGCAGATGAACTGGTTTGTCAAAGGTGTTGTCGGGGATGCGCCAGGGACGCCGCCTGCGGCAGTCAGTTGATAAACGAGCAGGTGAAGGTTTAGCTCTTTTGCTTGGAGGGGACGAAGATAAATGGCAGACAGCACGCAAAAACGCAATTTTGAACCGCTGGACGAACTGGGTTATGCCCACATCGGCAGCGCGAGACTTTCGCCGGATAGCAAGTGGGCCATTTACGAACTCACGCAAAATGATCTCGAAAAAGACGAGATCATCACTTCGCTCTGGCGCGTCAACCTGGAAACGGGCGAAAACACCCGCCTCACGCACGGCAATACGAACAGCACTTCGCCGGAATGGTCACCAGACGGCAAGCAGATCGCTTTCCTCTCCACCCGCGACGGCAAACAGCAGATTTACGTCATGCCCAGCGACGGCGGCGAAGCGATCAAGCTGACGGACATGAAGCAGGGCGTCGGTCGCGGCCCAGCCTGGTCACCAGATGGACAATATCTGGCCTTCACAGCAGGCCGGGACATTGAACCGCCTGACCCGACCAAGCCCTACCGTGTCACGCGCTTTATCTACCGTTTCGACGGCATCGGCTATCTCGATGGCGCGGTGCAGAATATCTTCGTCCAGCCCGTCAGCGGCGGAGAACCAAAGCAGCTTACCTTTGACGAGCATCTCAATCACGCCATGCGCTGGTCACCCGATAGTAAGGAAATCCTCTACGGCGCTTCCCATGATCCGGATCGCCCCGATCTGTTCTTCGCCAAGCTGCGCATCGTCAATCTCGACGGTGAGATTGAGGAAATCCTCGGCCTCGACTCCGGCGTTTTCGTGATGCGTATCTGGGGCGGGTCATGGAATGCCAACTGGACGCCCGACGGCAGCAAAATCGTGTTCGTCGCGCCCTCTGGCGAGTTTCCAATGGCGGCGAAAATCGATCTGTGGATCATGGATCGCAAAAATGGTACGCCCGAAAATCGCACCCAAGACCTGAAGTGGGGCGCGGTTTACGACGGCTTTGGCAAGGTACTCAACGCCGACACCACCCTCATGAGCATTATGAAGGAAGGCACGACCACGATTTACTCCGTCTCGCTGACCGGAGAACCGCATTGGCAGGAACTTGTCGGCGGACAGCGGTCGGCAGCGCTTCACGACAGCAATGACAGCAAGATGCTGTTTCTGTCGGGCAGCATCGAAAACCCCGGCGAACTCTGTATCGCCAATCTTGATGGCTCCGACGAGCGCCAGATCACCAACGTCAACGGCGCGTTTATGGACGAGATTGCTTTCCCCAAAGTCGAGCACATCCATTTTCAGAGTGAAGGCGTCGAAGTCGCGGGCTGGCTCATGCTCCCAAATCAGGGCGAAGCGCCCTATCCAACCATTCTCTACATTCACGGCGGGCCACACGGCGCTTACGGTTTCCAGTATGCCACCGATTTCCAGATGCTCGCTGGGGCGGGCTACGCTGTCTTATTCACCAACCCGCGCGGCTCACGCGGCTATGGCGATGACTTCACCACCGCCCTCTCCGGCAACTGGGGTGTGATGGACTACAAAGATCTGATGGCAGGCGTCGATTACGTCATTGAAAAAGGCTATGCCGACCCGGATCGCCTCGGCGTCTGCGGCCTGTCCTATGGCGGCTTCATGACCTGCTTCACCGTCGGTCAGACGCGCCGATTCAAAGCAGCGGTCGCCGAAAACCCCATCACTGATCTGGTCAGTCGCTACGGAACCGCAGATATGGGTCCCTGGGGGTCGCTGAGCGAACTGGGCGGCAAACCGCACGAAATCCCCGAAGTCTACAGGCGCAGTTCTCCCATCACCTACGCCCATCTCTGCACCACGCCGACCCTGCTCGTGCAGGGCGAGTCCGACTATCGCTGTCCGGTCGGTCAGGGGGAGCAGTTCTACACCCACCTCAAAGCCAACGGCTGCATCACCGAAATGGTGCGCCTGCCCGGTATGCCGCACGTCGCGTCGATCAATGGGCCGCTCATCGTCCAGAAAACCCAGAACGAAGAACTTTTAGCGTGGATGAACAAATACGTCCTCGGCGTGAGTTAGACCGTGTAAGTTCCCCTCTGTATCGCAAAACCATCGCTGGGGCGCAGATTTCACTACGGAGTCTGTGCCCCAGCGATTTCCATCACTTGAATATAAGCATGAGCAGCGCATTTCCCTTGCGCGTAATTTAGGCTCCTCTCGCTGCGTCTAAAACAAAGACCCTTCAAACACAACCATTTCTATCATGCTGTTTTGCGTGATAGCTTCCAGAGGAGAAACTGCACATGGTTCAGAGCACATCACCTGTATCGAATCGACCTTTCGAAATTGGCCTCTATTCTTTCGCCGAAGTCACACCGAACGCCCAAACGGGGCAGAAACTTAGCCCCGCCGAGCGCATTCACGATCTGTTAGAAGAAATCGAACTCGCCGATCAGGTCGGGCTGGATGTTTACGGCCTCGGTGAGCATCACCGCGAAGATTTTGTCTCGTCTGCGCCCGAAGTGCTGCTGGCGGCAGCCGCCGCGCGCACCAAAAACATCCGCCTGACAAGCGCCGTCACCGTGCTCAGCTCCGACGATCCCGTGCGCGTCTTCCAGCGCTTCGCCAGTCTCGATCTGGTTTCGAATGGGCGCGCCGAAATCATGGCGGGGCGCGGCTCGTTCATCGAATCGTTTCCCCTGTTTGGCTACGACCTGCACGATTACGACGACCTGTTCAGCGAAAAGCTGGATTTACTCGTGCAGCTATGCGAAGCCACTCGCGTAACCTGGAGCGGACAGCATCGCGCCCCAATTGATAATCTGGGCGTCTATCCGCGTCCTGTGCAAGACCCGCTGCCCGTTTGGGTTGGCGTTGGCGGCACACCGGAGTCGGTCGTGCGCGCCGCCAGCCGAGGGCTGCCCATGGCGCTGGCGATTATCGGCGGCCTACCGGAGCAGTTCGCACCGTTTGTCCAGTTGTATCGTCAGGTTGCCGCGCAATATCATTTCGACCCCGTGCCGCCAATCAGCATCAACTCGCACGGCTTTATCGCCGACACCCGCCAGCAGGCCATTGACGAGTCCTTCCCAGCAGTGGCGACTTCGATGAACAAGATTGGACGCGAGCGCGGCTGGTCACCCATGCGCCGTGAACAGTACGAAGCCTCGGCGACGCTGCGCGGTGCGAACTTCGTCGGCAGTCCCGACGACATCATCGAGAAAATCCTCTACCAGCATTCGATCTTCAATCATGAGCGCCTGCTGCTGCAATTGAGCGTCGGCACCATGCCCCACGACAAGCTGATGCACGCGATTGAACTGCTTGGCACAAAGATTGCCCCCGTCGTGCGCGCCGAAATTGCTCGCAGGGTCGCAGCGCCAACGCCGTAGTAACCCACACAGCACGGTCTATCAAAAACAGAGGGATGCCCATAAGTGGACATCCCTCTGTTTTTAAACAGGGATTGCTGAAGATCTCAACCAACAGGATGCAGTTTACCCAGTTCATCCAGAATAGTTTGCGGCTCCAGACGCTGCATGTAATTCGGGTTCACCGAAGCGAAGGTAATTTCCCCGGAGCGGTCAATCACGAATGTTCCAGGAATGGGCAGTTCCCACGAACCATCGCCATTGTACTGCGCGAGATTAGCCGAATATGGACGCACAACTTCAGGAACACTGAAAACCAGCCCAAACTTTCGCGCTGCTTTGTTGCCAACATCGCTCAAAACCGGATAGGTCAGCGCTTTATTCTCGGCTGTCAGGATTGAGTAATCAGGAGTTTGCGGGGAAATCGCAATCAGGGCAGCGCCCGCCGCCTGAATCTGCGGCAGGATACGTTCGTAAGCGCGCAGCGTAAAATTGCAGTAAGGGCACCAATCCCCTCGGTAAAACGTCACAACCACTGCGTCGGACTGTAACAAGGTCGAAAGGGTGACGGTCGTGCCATCCACGTTCGGGAGTGAAAAATCAGGCGCTTGCATACCTGCTTTCAGGCTGTCCTTCGCGGCATCGCTTTGCATCAGGGTTTCCAGCATTTGGGCGTAAGCGGCGGCGACTTCAGGATTCGCTGGCCCTTTGCTGGCACGCTCAGCGCGAAATGCGTCGATCTGTGCCTGCAAACTTGTACTGATCTGAGGTTGATCTGCCATAACCGATAGCTCTCCTTGTTGAGTAGGGTCGATAAACAGAATGCAGCCCGATGTTGGTTGGTATTCCAATTTTTTATTTTGTACCAATCAGTCCATAATCAGGCTGGAGCTACAGACGGCGCATTCCCCATGCCTCTTACGTCAAGGAGAGAAGATTGTTTTTACGCGCGGTTTATCGGTCGATCAACGCCAGCGCCATCGCAGCGATGGGTTCCAAATCCTGAGGGTTGTTGCTGTAGCATCCCATCGCTCGCAAACTGACGATGGTACTCACGAGGAATTTGGCGGCGCTTTCGGCATCAAGTTCGGCTCGGATTTCGCCCGCCGCCTGTGATCGTTTCAGCGCTGCCGTCAGCGCCGTTTGCATTCTATCTAAACTCTGACCGATCATCTGCCGGATGGTCTCATCGGAACGCGCGACTTCAGTCTGCGTATTCACCATCAGGCAGCCTTTACGCTCAGGATCGCTCGTGAGACTCCCGACAATCCCACGCAATACCTGACGAATGCCTTCCAGGCCGGAAGCCTGAGCATTGAGCCGAGCGACGATGAAATCATCGTTAGCCACTTGCAGATACCTGGCGAGCGCCTGCACAAACAGCGTGTGCTTGTCGCCAAAGGTATTGTAAAAGCTGGAGCGCCGAATGTGCATCTGCGCCAGCAGGTCATTGAGCGATGTGCGCCCATAACCATTGCGCCAAAATAGCTCGACGGCCTGATTCAGCGCCTGCTCGGTATCGAATTCCTGCGGTCGTGCCATCATCTTTCCAAATCAACGTTAAATTGGATCTGCCAAACACCAGAAACGAATATACTCCGGCGCGATTGCATGATTTCATTATAGTATCGCTGCAAAGGGACGCGCGAAGAATCTGCGGTTATGTTTATTTATGCGCGCATCGCGAAGGATGTGAAATTAGTCCGACGTATTCGTGACCGCCAGGGCGAACGGATAGACCATGCCGCTTCCCTTGCGCTGCAATAAATCGCCCAGAACGGTCAGTGTCCATTTCGAATCAGCGACATCATCGACCAGCAAAATCGTTTCCCCGCTGAGCGCTGTCAACACTTCAAAGCGATCCCGCACATTTATGGCCTGCTGAAAACTGTTGCGCATCTCCGCCTGTGGGGGGTGCTGATCGACCTGCTCAAGCACGTTGATCAGCGGCAAATTGACCCCTTGCGCCACCCGTGCCGCGAAATCCGCGACCAGCTTCGGGCGGCGCAGCGAGGGAACCGGAACGATGACCTGCGGACGTGGCGATCCCGATTTCCAGTGCGCCAGCAGCGCCTGCACCGAGGCGTCGATAAGTGCCAGATCGTAAGCTATCTCGTGGGTTCGACCTGCGCGAACGAGTGCTCCCCAGCCTTCATCGTAGTAGCTGCACAGCGCTAAGCCGACCTGATTAACGCGAATATCGGTCGTTTTCGCGATTCCCGGCAGTCCCGACGGCCAGCGGCGGCGCGGTTCAAACGTCAGCGCTTTTCCATGCCGCAAAAACTGCTGCGCCCGACCGACCGCCGCGCCATCGGGTTGAAATTTACTTTCTGCGCCCGTACAGTTTTTGCAGCGACCGCAGCGCTCTACCGGGTCCGGATCGTCGAGCGCCAGCGCAATGAAGCGCATCAGACAGCCCTTCTCGCGCACATAAGCTCGCATGTGTTCAAGTTCGGCGTAGCGCATCCGTGTGACCGACTCCCAGCG